>NZ_DATHWZ010000031.1:0-1726 GCF_035460085.1 Methylophilus sp. | reverse complement strand
ATTGCATCAAATACAGACTGGCACAGCTGTTGCTTATAGATACCCGAACACTGTTGGAAAAGCAGTGGCTGAACTAGAAGATGTTCACTTTAAAACTTGACTTGAAGGAAATATGATGAAAAAACACGTACAACAAGGTTTTACCCTGATTGAATTGATGATCGTTGTCGCCATTATTGGTATTTTGGCTTCTGTAGCGATTCCGGCATATACAGATTACATTCAAGAAGCTCATAACGGCGCATGCCTTCAGGAAGCAAGCGCGCATGCAAAACGTACATATTCACAACTCGTATTGAACAACCCTGCTCCCCAATACACTGGCGCAAACTGCACTGTTACCTCAACTGCAGCAGATCTGACAGGTAGTTCTGTATATGCGCCAGTTGGTGGTACCGCTAACAAATCTTATACTTGCTCAATGGTTAGCGCTGGTTCTTGCAGCTAATTTAACTCAATAAAAAGCCCTGCATTAGCGCAGGGCTTTTTTATTTTTAAACCTAATTTTATGCAAAACGCACGAATTATCATAAGGGCTTTTCATTGGTCGAGTTGATGATCTTGGTGGCAAATATAAATATTCTTGCCTCTGTCGCAGTTCCTGCTAACATTGATTACACTAAGAAAGCTGCTGGTAACTCATGTCTGAGCGAAGCGGGAGTTTAGGCACGTGAAGTCTCCATAGAAATTAGTACCAAAAAAAACTTATTGCCAACCCATATAGCAGGCTCATGCAGACAAATCACTATCCCCAAGCCTACAAGATACTAACTTACAAGCCACACCAACAAAACCAAATGCTGGAATCGCGATCACCTGCGATTTAACATACAATGATCTTGCAGAAAGATTTAATCGCGGCAAAACTTACACCTTCATAAACATTTTTTGGCACACTTCATAAAGTGATTAAAAAGGATTATGGTTTGTTAGAGAGCATCATTAGACATCCGCAGGCGCTTAATGCTTGCGTAATCTGGATGCACGGCCTGGGCGCCGACGGTCACGATTTTGAGCCTGTTGTACAGATGCTGAATCTGCCGCATATCCGCTTCATCCTTCCACATGCACCCTACCGCCCCGTCACCTTGAATAACGGCTATGAAATGCGCGCATGGTATGACATTTTTGGCCTGCAACCAGACAGTCCACAAGATGAAGTTGGCATTCAGGAAATGCAGGTCACGATTAACGCCATGATCGAAAGCGAAATCTCAAAAGGCATTCCTTCCAACCGGATTGTATTGGCCGGATTTTCCCAAGGTGGCGCCATGGCTTTGTATACCGCAACGCGATTCACACAGCCGCTGGCGGGCGTATTGGGTCTCTCCACTTACTTACCTTTGAAAAATAAACTGGTCAGCGAGCAGCATCCATCTAATCGGCAAACACCTATCTGGATGGCACATGGTCGCGCTGACACGGTGATCACACTTGCTACCGCAGAAGCTTCCAAAGAGGTATTGAAAGCTGCTGGTTATTCGCTGGAATGGCATGAATACGCTATGGCGCATAGTGTATGTGAGCAGGAAATAAACGATATCCGCAGCTTTCTGCTGCGCGTATTACCTGCCTGATCTTGTTTAGTCGTCCGAGAATAATCCCGCAAGCCGAATGAGTTTTGTTAAAATGTCAGGCGTTTTAACAGGTTAACCTTCAATGAGCGTCCCAAAAAAATCTCCCGTTGCGGCCAGTGATACGCAAACTTTTGCACAGCGCATAACCG
>NZ_DATHWZ010000030.1:0-15209 GCF_035460085.1 Methylophilus sp. | reverse complement strand
TCTTGCCCAGCATAAGCCAGATTGGTGATAAAAATAGACATGGTAAAGCCTATGCCGCCGAGAATGCCGGCGCCGATCACATGCCCCCAGCTTAATGAAGCAGGCAGCTTGCATATGCCGGCTTTTACGGCAAGCCAGGCTGCCAGGGTGATGCCGACCGGCTTGCCAACCAGTAACCCTGCGATAATCCCTATGCTATTACTGTGAGAGAACATGTCCTGGAAACTGCGCGTATCAATCGCCAGCCCGGTATTGGCAAACGCGAAAATCGGCAAAATCAGGAAAGCCACCGGTAGATACAGGGTATGTTCGAGTTTGTGCGATAGTGAATTCTGGTCTTCCCTGGAAAAAGGGATGGTAAACGCGAGTGCGACGCCTGCGACTGTAGGATGGACACCGGATTGCAGCGTTAGCCACCACACCATCACGCCACCCAATATGTAAGGGACCATGTAGCGCACCTGCCACCTGTTCAGTAACAGCAAGCAGGCAATGACTGCCAGTGCGGCGACCAGGTAAACGAGCGAGATGGAAGAAGTATAAAACACGGCGATCACGATCGCGGCGCCAAGGTCATCAATCACCGCAAACGCTACCAGGAATACTTTCAAAGCCACAGGTACACGCGACCCCAATACAGACAACACGCCAATGGCAAACGCGATATCCGTCGCCATCGGTATACCTATGCCGGATTGGTACGCAGTGCCATGATTGAATGACCAGAAGATCAGGGCCGGGGTTAACATACCGCCGATGGCGGCAACGGTCGGCAATAAGGCATCGTTGAGATTGGATAGCTCGCCGACATAGAGTTCACGTTTCAACTCCAGGCCAATCAGCAAAAAGAAGATGGCCATCAGTCCATCATTCACCCATTCTTCCAAACTCAGGTCCAGCCAGTGGATATGCCAAAACGCATGGTATTGCCCGGCATACCCACTATTGGCAATGACAAGCGCCAATATGGTGAACAGCAGTAGCAGCACACTACTGGATTGATCGGACGCAAAAAGCCTGCGAAGTATTTGATTAAATTGCCACATAAGCCGTCATGTTACCTTGATACATACTTGCCAATACATTTTTCCAAACAAGCTTGGCATTATTCGCCTATTGCAAAGCCAATCCCGAACATCGTCTGTGCCTGGTTGTAATCCAGCAGAGATACGCCATAGCCACTTGCCAGCATGGCGTAAAACTTGACGCTTTCGCTCTTGAGCGGTTTGTATTGCACATCAACCTTCACGTAGCCTTTGTTATCACTGCGCAGGTTGTTACGCAGCGTGACGCTCGCAGCAGTGTCATTGGCTTCGTTATCCCAGCGTAAACTGACGTCCCCATAACCCATGTACTTGCTGATGTTCGGGTTATCATCTTCCGACTTACTTTCCGGAATGCGCCACCATGGCTTGAACAGCAGGCTGTAGCGGTCGTTCAGTTGCCAGCCACCTTGCAGGTAGATCCTGTTCCAGCTGCGTGACAGTGGCTGTGAACGCCCATTGGATTCATGCACTATGCCCAGGTTCAGCATATCTGGCATGACTGCCCACTGTTTGGTTTCACCAGGTTTATTGAGGCCTAATGACAAAATCAGTTCAGGGGAATAGTTGTGGTCTCGCATGGGGCGCGATTGGTCTTTTTCGGTCACTTGCCAGAAAGATTGCTGGGTGTAAGCCCCCCAAAGCCTGGCGCTATGTACCCATTTATTCTCAGGCAACCAGTCAGACAGGTTCATTAGCTGGGTTTTCAGGCTGATCTGGAAATGCAGGTCACTGTTACTCAAATCCCTATCCTGGGTATTAGGCCTGGAAGGTGAGGTAGGTATATCGTTCGGGTTAGAAGAAATCGAACCGACCACGTAGTTCAGTTGATACGTTTCCAGGTCGGTAAAATGTAGCTCATCTTGCGGGTTCAGGTGCCATTTACGTGCAAGATAATTGGTTTTAGCATCCACCGTTTTTACCAATTCCTGTTGCTTGGTGGCCAGTAAAGCCGGCGTCGCTGCCTGAGCGGAGGCATATTTTTGAGCCACCTGGTCAAAACAAAGCAGTCTGCGTTTGGCATCATCAATAAATTCCGTCTGGCATGTGTGCAATGCAGCCTGCATTTCATTACCGGTGGCCGCGTGTGCAACCCCTGCCAGCATCAAGGCAGCCATCAGCAGGCTGCGCCCGTCAATCTTCATCATACATATCCCTTATTCATTGTTTCGCTACTCACTGTTTAGCTGTAAGTCACATTTTTCTGTGTGACGATTGTTTCTCTATGCGGTTGTTGATTCTAAAGCTTATTTACCTTCACGCTGATATATCTTGCGCGATTATTTATCCCTGGGACTTTTTTTGATCATTCCCTGGCACCTGACCGTCCCAGTTTGTTTTTGCTTGCGGCAATCACCATACGTCATGGTGCGGGGTTCATCATCGTTAAGTGCAGGTGCTCTATTTCCTTGAGCACTTCATCACTTAAATGCACGGTATACGCGGCGATATTTTCCTGTAACTGCGTCATATTGGTTGCGCCGATAATGGTGCTGCCCATAAACCAGCGGTGGTAAACAAAACTGAGCGCCAGCTGTGTAGGCGTTAGCCCATGTGCCTGTGCGAGGTCTACATATGCCTTAACCGCTGCAGCCACGCCAGGCTTCTTATACCGTTGAGCGTAACCTAAAAAAAGGGTAACTCGTCCGGATGCTTCAGGATTTTTGACGTATTTACCGGTCAGGTGCCCGAAAGCCAGTGGAGAATAAGCTGCGAGGCTGATACGTTCGCGATAGAGGATTTCTGCCATACCAAATTCGAAACCACGGTTCATCAGGTTATAACAGTTTTGCAGCACAGCAATACGTGGCAAACCCTGCTCGCGCGCAATGCGCAAAAACTCCATCACGCCCCAGGGCTGTTCATTACTCAACCCGATGGCACGGACTTTCCCTTCCCTGATCAACGCATCCAGTACTTCGAGTTGCGTCTGGATAGGCACCCATGAAATGGGTTGCCCTGCACTGTCGTATTCCGCAGCCGGATCAAACTGGTACTGGCCAAACATCGGTACATTACGTTCCGGCCAATGCAGGTATAGCACATCCAGGTAATCTGTTTGCAGCCGTTGCAGGCTGTCATGCACCGCCTGTCGGATATTGGCCCTGTCCAGGCCACTGGGACCCCCGCGGATCCAGTGCATGCCGCGACGCGGTCCGGCAATCTTGCTTGCCAGCACAACACGGTCGCGCGGCTGTTTTTTGATCCAGTGCCCTAACATGGTTTCGGTACGGGTGACGGTTTCCGCTTTGGGCGGCACAGGGTACATTTCGGCGGTATCAATAAAATTGATGCCTTGCGCCAAGGCAAAATCCAGCTGATTTTCAGCATCCTGTTGTGTGTTCTGGTCACCATACGTCATGGTTCCCAGCGCAATTTTAGAGACGCGTATCCCGCTATCCCCCAAATACGTCTGATCCATTAATGCAACACCTGCTTTTCTCTTGGCACCTGCATTACGATGCTGGAAACGGTTTCTGGTTCCTTTTCTGCAGGCAAAACCCAGCCGGCATCTTTAGCGGCCACCATCAGCATACGGCTGATTGCCAGTACCAGCTCTTTATTCAGGCTCATGTTGACGTTTGTGCCACCGGCGCATACCAGTTGCATACTGTTTAATTGGTCGTTAATGGATACAAAACGCGTTTCAATCGCCAGCAGTTCCTGTTCGCTGACGGTTGAGGTACGTTGCTGGTAAGCGGTGTCAAAATCCAGTGCGTCCAGGTTTTGTACTGCTTCCGCTTCCTGCTCAAACTGGCGGGTAGCATCAACCGGGGATTGCAGGTTATCCAGCAATCCGGAGGCCTGCGCTGAGACCGGAAGATGGGCTTCACGATTGAATACAGCAAATAGCTGCCTGGCGACCCGGTAAGTAATCCAAACCCGGACTTCTTTCTCATTGCTGACAGCGGCTTTCAGCAAAAGCCGGTCTTGCTGGCTGTCATAAGCCAGATTGATTTGTTGTACCTGTTGGGTTTGAGTTTGCATATTTGGATTCCCGGAAGCTGGCGCTGGCGATTCGCCTGCACAATAACAAGTTACTAAAAGCGACCTGAAAAAGATAGGCTTAATAGGGCGTTTTCATCAAAATCTTCCACATTCAGGCAAAGACTATTCATCAGACCACAATATCCACGATTTATCCCGCCAGGCCAGCGATACAAACCGTTACAAAACAACCTGCCTGTCAGGCAATCAATTTTACTATTCTCTGGTCTTAATCACTAGACGTCATATCACTAGGCGTCATGTTTTGGGAGAGACCTCATGAAAAAGAAATTCAGTCTGTTAGCAGGCGTACTGGTTAGCCTGGCGCTGATCAGCAATATTGCGCAAGCGCACCCGCCTGGCCACCGTGGCTGGCGCGGTGGTGGTGTAGGCGTCTATATTGGCGGGCCATATCCGTTTTATGCCCCACCACCAGCATTTGCCTATTCCTACGGTTATCCGTACGCGTACCCTTACGCCTATAGCCCTCCGCAGGTGATTGTGACGCAACCACCGCAACCGCAGGTGTATATCGAGCAAGGTAATGGCAATGTAGCCCAGCCGAGCCAGTCAACGCCGGCACAGACTGCACCATCAGCGGAAAACTCGCAGGGCTACTGGTATTACTGTGAGCAATCCGACAGCTATTACCCTTATGTGAAAGAGTGCCCGGCAGGCTGGAAACAGGTGACCCCGACACCCCCCTCTACCCCAGCGAGATAATGCGATGAGACCCTTTAACTCTATTGTTGCTATTGGCTTATCGCTGGCCTTGGCTGCCTGCGCAACGACACCTACAGGACCTAGCAACATGGCCCTGCCCGGCACCGGCAAAGATTTCAATGCCTTCAGGAGTGCGGATATGTCCTGCCGTGACTTTGCCATGGCGCAGATCGGCTCCAAATCGGTTAACCAGCAATATAACCAAAGCCTGGCAGCCACCACTGCGATTGGGACTGTGATTGGTGCCGCTATCGGTGCGGCTGCCGGTGGTGGCGAAGGTGCCGCCATAGGTGCCGGTGTGGGCGCAATATCAGGTGGCGCGATTGGTGCCGATACGGCAGCCGCCAGCGGCGAGAATGCGCAGGTGAAATATGACAATGCCTATTACCAATGCATGTATGCGTCAGGGCATAAAATCCCGGTACCGGCCAGCATGGCAAAAACCTACTCGCAGGGCGTCACTTCAACAACGACGACAAGCTCAACACAAATAACCAGGACACAAAGCACGACGGGTACGCCTCCGGTGAGATCAACTTACTACCCTCCACCACCACCCCCTGGCTATCAGCGTTAAGCACAGCAGACCGGCAGTCATCATGCGCTATTGATGACTGCCAGCCTTACCAGTGGTCATGGGGCTCCAGCTTAAGAGCGGTATTAATTAAGCGCAGTATTAAATTGACTCTGTCGCAAACTTAGCATTGCAGTCGTGGTCGTAGAGTCATGCGAACAATCAAAACCCTTTTTATCTTAGCGCTCGCTTTTTCAACCCTCAGTTGTAGCCTGGTAAAAACCGCTTACAACAATGCGCCTGCGCTTATCGCATGGCGGTTGGATAGTTACTTTAATTTCAGCGAAGCGCAAAAAACCAAACTTAAACCAGCGCTGCAGGAATTGCACGCATGGCATCGTAAAAACGAGTTACCGCGTTATGTTGCGTTTTTGGATGAAATAACCAACGACCTGGGTCATGATGTGAGCGCAAAAACGGCCTGTCAGCGGATTGAATCCATCAAATCAAGTGCGCAAACGCTACAAACAAAATTCACGCCTATCATTGTTGACATAGCCGAGTCACTGAGTGATCAACAATTACAGCATCTCCAGCAAAAGCTGGAAAAACGCAACGAAGAATGGAAAGAGGAATGGTGGCAGGAAACGACCGAAGAACAGCGTGAAGTGCGGTTGGAGAAATCCAGAGACTTCGCTGAAAAAGTCTATGGGGATATCAACGAAAAACAAATAAACCTTTTAAAACAAAGCATTGCCAAGAATAATATTGATCCGGCTATCATCTATTCTGAAATTCTAAGGCGTGACGAAGATGCGCTGAATATTCTAAAAGCACTACGGAATCCTGCTTTGTCAAACGAAGAAAAAACGCAACTGGTACGCGCAGGTTTTGAGCGTACGCAAAACAGCCCGAATCTTGCCTACCAGGTTTACATCGATAAACTAACGCAGCAAACGTGTGAAACCATCGCCAGCCTGCATGCAAGTACAAATGCCCAACAACGCTTGCATGCCCAACAGTGGGTAGAAGATTACAAGACGCAATTCACCGTTCTGCAAAGCAAATAATCTTGATGAATATTTAGGGTCAGTAAAAAAACAGGCAAGAGAATGCCTGTTTTTTTATTAATACGACTATTAAATCAACATCCCGCCTGACGCCTCAATCCGCTGCGCATTCACCCAGCGGTTATCCTCAGATAACAGGCTGGTGATCATGGGGCCGATATCATCCGGCACCCCAACGCGGCCAAGCGCTGTTTGTGAGGCAATAAACGCATTCACATCCTTGTTGTCGCGTACCAGCCCCTGGCCAAAATCGGTTTCAATCGCACCTGGTGCAACCGTATTCACCGCAATCTGCCTGGCTCCCAGCTCTTTCGCCATATAGCGCGTCAATACCTCGATGCCGCCTTTCATGGCAGCATAGGCGCTGTAACCTGGTAATGTGAAGCGCGCCAGCCCGCTGGAAATATTGATGATGCGCCCGCCGTCATTCAATAGTGGCAATAATTTCTGGGTCAGGAAGAAGGTCGATTTGAGATGGATATTGACCATATCATCAAATATCTGCTCAGTGGTTTCCGCAAATGGCGCAGTGATTCCCGTCCCTGCATTGTTTATCAAAAAATCAAACTTATCGGTTTGCCACTGTGTGTTTAAAGCCTGTTTCAAATTTTCCGCAAACACATCAAATGTTTTTACCTGAGCGACATCCAACTGCAAAGCCACCGCTTTGCGGCCCAATGCCTGAATTTCACTCACCACGTCTTGCGCCAATGCCTGATTGCTTTGGTAAGTCAGCACCACATCTATGCCTTTTCTCGCCATTGCCAACGCCGTGTTTTTGCCCAATCCACGGCTGGCACCAGTAATCAATCCAATCTTTGTAGCCATTTTTAATCTCCTGTAGTGATTTAAAGTAGCGCCAGTTTATTGTTATCAGTACCAAAGATAAATACGCGTAATTTGATTATACTGTTCACATTAAATGAACAATTGGCATACCTATGGATAGCAACGAGACATTAAAGCGGTTTGTACGTGTGGCAGAACTAGGCAGTTTTACCAAGGCAGCAGAAAGCCTGAGCCTACCCAAAGCCAGCGTGTCACAAGCCATACAACAGCTTGAAACCAAACTGCAAACCCAGCTGTTTCACCGCACCACACGCAAAGTACAACTCACACCAGACGGGCAATTGTTTTATGAAAAAAGCAAAGACGTACTCAGCGAGATTGAAGAACTGGAAACCCTCTTTATTAGCGATGACCGCCAAATTTCCGGCGTTATCCGTGTCAATATGTCGCACCCCATGGCGCGGCATCTGGTGATTCCCGCCTTACCGGAATTCCTGCAACGCTACCCTAACCTTTCGATCGACATCAGCAGCGAAGATCGCAAAGTTGACCTGATCAGCGAAGGCTATGATTGCGTGGTGAGAACTGGCGAAGTTGAAGAATCCGGCATGATCATGCGCAAAATTGGCGAAATGCAACAAACCAACTTTGCCAGCCCGGCCTATATTGCTGAACATGGTGAACCGCACAACATTGAAGCTTTACATAACCACTACCTGATTCACTACCAGACCAGCAGTAACAACCGATTTGATGCATTTGAATACAGCACAAATGGCCAATTGCAAAATTACAAAATGAAAAGCCGCATCTGCGTGAATAACACCGATGCCTATCGTGCAGCGTGCGCCGCCGGGCTAGGCATTATGCAAGCCCCCAGGTTCGGCGCGCATGAGTTACTTCAAAGCGGTGGCTTGGTGGAGATTTTGCCAGCGTACACTGCCCCGCCCATGCCAGTTTCCATCCTGTTTCCGCATCGGAGGAATTTATCAAAACGTGTGCGCATTTTTATGGATTGGCTGAGTGAAATAATCAAACAACAACTTTAGAAGTTAATCAGGCACAAAATGCCAGTTCAAACTAAACCACACTCCGCGAGGTGCGCCAGGTGCAATAAAGTTAGTGCTTAGCCAATCATTCGAGTTATGGTTATATCCATCAGGTCCAATCGCGCCACCTAAACTGGGTGAGAAAGGATTGCGACCTAGTCGTCCAGCAGTGAAATATTCTTTATCAAAAATATTGTTGACCAGCATGGTGGCTGTCCACTCTTTACTAAGCTTGTAACTTGTCTGGAAATTAAAGGTGGCATACCCGTCGACCTTGCCTGGGTTGCTCGTGGGTCTGCGTAAAGCATTACCTGCAGCACCCTGACCTCTATCCTGAATAACCCCTACTTTGTGCTCATTGTTTTCATTGCCTCGCAAAAAACTTTCGCTGTGCATCACGGTCGTTAACCCCACTCTCCACTCAGGAGTGACGTCAAAACTTACATTTGCATTCAGGTTTTGCAAGGCGACCCCTGGCATTCGACTTCCTTTAGAAACTTCGATGACGTTACCAAAAGTATTCGCTACACTGCTACTGTTATCCATGCTTAGCATCAAGAAATTGTCTTCAAAGGTTGCATCTGTAAGCGAGTAGTTAGCACCAAAGCTCCAGCGGTCTTTTTGTCCAGAGAAACCCGCCTCTATACCTCTGCGCCGGGTTTTACCTATGGTTTGAAAGAAGCCAGCCCCATTACCCACGGCAACGAAATAAATGTCATCTTTTAAATCGGTTTGATAGGCCCCCACATTCCAATTCAGTCGATCAAAATAGACTGTATCGTCAAACGTACCACGCAGACCGATGTCGTGGGTCGTTGCTTTGATTTGTGGCAAGAAAGGGTCTCCTGACAATGTGGTAGGTAGCGTGCACTGGCGGTTCTCAGCAATACTTCTTGGTAAAATAGCCCCTTCACTATTAGGAGTAGGAGTGTCATCAAAGGCACAGCCTAGTTCGACTACACTCGGCACACGAGTGCCCTGTGCCCAGTTAACAAAAGCATTCAGGTTTTGTGTTGCTTGCCAGCTAGCCCCCAGTGATGGGTTAAACGAATAGAAACTGAATTTTTCGGTTTCAGCAGGCCGGAGCTGGTTAGAAAGGAAGCGTGACTCCCGGTAATTTACCGGCGGACGATTTGTAGAACAATCTCCGTCACAAACATTGTACTCATCAGGAACACCATCCAGATCTCCAATTGCAATGCCTCCGATTCCGTAACGAGCAGCTATTTTATTTTTGGTATATGTCTGGTTGTAGCGAGCAGAGGTGGAGATATGCAACGTTTCTATTGGACTCCAGGTTTCGCTAAAGTAAATGCTCTGCGTGGTCTGAGTGCCCTCAAAGTTATTATTTGAAATCGGCTGCATCGCACCAATAAACTGCGGGGATGCTTGAGCTGGGTCAAGGTAGGCATTGCGGTTCGCATCTAGAAAACCCAATTGGCTGGTATTGCTGTAATCGGCACTAGCGACGTCGATTGACATGCCCACCATAAACTTATGCTTTTCCAAATTCCAATTAAATTGCAGCGAACCGCCATCTACCACCTGATCAATCTGATTGTTATTAATAATCGCTGTTGGAACTCCTTCTACGGCCCCAGGAAAACTTCTGCCAGTGATAGGATCAATACCGCCACCCGAGGCACCATCTACATATATTGGGTTACCTGCAGCATCCTTTTGGCTATATGGCTCACCTGGAACCCCATTGGCAACATTGTCTGCTCTAGCTGCCTGACAAGCATCCAAATTTGTGGGTGCCGTGAAAATAACCACATGTTTGATTAAATCATTGCCTACGGTTTTATAAAAATATGTCAGGTCGCTATATAGAATATTGTCAGTGCTGCCAAAGAAAGGATTGATATTAGAGCTTGCAAATACATCTGCTCCAGTAGTAAACGATGGGGCGATTGCACCCGAGGGTGTAGTAATATCAGGGCCGCCTGGTGATGGGTCTTTTCCACCCTGAACATAAATGATGCTCTCTTTTTGATTCCTATTAAAATCATGCATCAACTTAATAGCTGCTGCATAATCGGCATCTATTGGTGTATTTTTATATGCATCGTATGCAGAAGTAACGAAACCGTTACTTGCGTAATCATTAGTGAAACCACCGTTAGGCGATGCCGCGCCCAACGGGTTCACGTTTGATAAATCCTCTCCAGCAGCCTCATTAATAGGAATCAAGTAGTAGTCAGGTATCCCGAGTCCATTTGAACTTGCAAATAAGCAAGTGTATTCCTCGCCAGGATTAGGCCTACGCCGTGATAACAAATTATCTTTGTAGTCAGTAAAAACATCTGATCCCTTTTGAGTACGCTTGCTATTCCGTCTGTATATCTGACCGGTAATTGTGAAACTATCATCCACAAAGTAACTACCTGATAACTGGAATTGAGCTAATTCATTCTTGGTTTTATCTGGCGATGTGAATACACTATTGCGGTCTTGTTGATACATTTGTGAAGGTAACAACCCATTACCCACCAAGTTGGTTTGCACAAGCAAAGTGCTAAAATTGAGGTCGAGTTTGTCTCCGCGGTAACTGGCTTTGGTAAAGAGCTGATTCACCCTACTTGGTGAATTCTCGCGCCAGCCGTCCTCTAAAAAGAAATTACCTGCGCCGAATAGCGCTACTGTCCCATTGTTCCAACCACCTTCAACTTGCAGCTGTTTGCGGCCAAATGAGCCCGTAAGAATATCTACATCAGCGCCCGCATTATTGAAGCCATCTTTGGTTTTCATAGCGAAAGCGCCACCCAAAGTATTCAATCCAAAAATGGGATTAGAACCAGGAAAAACATCAACCCCAGCCAGCGCGTTCATTGGGATCATGTCCCAGTTAACTACATCCCCAAACGGCTCATTTACTCGGATACCATCCAAAAAGACGCTTAGTCCTTGAGGAGTGCCGATTTGCGGGCCTGCAGTGAACCCACGGTATTGCACATCCATCATAAACGGGTTGCCTTGATAATCATTCACCGTCACAGATTGCAATTTGCGATTCATAAGATCCGTCAAACTGAGGGAATGCGCCTCTTTAATTTCTTTGGCAGAAATACTTTGAACATTGCCGGGAATCTGCTCTTTTGTAAGACCTAAACCTGGTAATGGACCTACTTCATAAAACCGTTTAGCACGCACCTCAACTTTATCAAGTTGTACGCTTTTATCTTCCTTAGTCGCACGCTGAATAAATATCTTGTCGTCTTCAATCTTGCCCTGCAGGCCAGTGCCTTCAAGCATGCGCTTGACTGCTTCTTTGCGTGTCATTCGGCCCCGGATTGCAGGAGACTTTTTATCGACGACCAGTGCACTATCCACCGTGAGGGATAAGTTTGATTGAATCGAAAACTGTCGTAATGCAGCGGCCAGAGGCTGTGCCGGCATGTCCAGGTTTAGAGGAATTGAAAAACTATCATCCTGCTCTTTAGGCACTTGGGTATTGAGCTCGGCATAAATAGCGGTTGGCATCAGCAGGCCGATCAGCGCAGCCACGATGGCGTTTTTAAGGGTGTTATTTTGCATGGAACATCCGTCGATTACAGGTCTTGTAAGGGTGTAACCGACGGCAGGGCGAAACGCCTGATATGCTGAAGTTAAAAAGAAATGTAAAGAATTACCTGACCGGCTCAATGACCAGCGTGTTTTCCCTGGTTTTTAATACGACAGGGACTGTCCTTGGCAATGTGCGGATAAAGCCTTCAATCTCCACTGTTTTGAGTACTGCGTTGACTTTCGGGGTGTTGTCACCAAAGAAAACGGCACCGACTGGTTGCGGGCGATAGCGTGACAAGGTTTCGGCGACTTCAAACATGTCTGCCTGGTCAAATACGATACGGCCGTTGGCAAAACTGAAGCTATCACTCGCATAGCGGTTCACTTTGTGCGGTGCGTCGTCTTGCATCATTTCTGCCACTTCACCATCGCGCAGGATCAAGGCTTTTTGCGTGCCGTCCGCCCGCGCCACTTGTACACGACCATGATCAACACTGATACGCACTTTTTTACTTAATTGGTTGACCGCAAAGCGTGTGCCCAGTACGGTGACTTTGGCCTGCTGCGTTTCAACCACAAATGGGCGTTCCGGGTTTTTGGTTACTTCAAAAATCGCTTCACCACGCGTGAGTTTGACCAGGCGTTGATGACGGTAGAACACGATTTCAAGTGCGCTGTTGGCATTTGCAGTAATGACTGAGCCATCTGCCAACGTCTGTTTACTGATTTGCGCGACTGCCGTGGTTTGCACTTGTGTGGATAATGGTGCGGCTTGCCAGGTTTGGTATTGCTGGTGGCCTAAAAAGCTCAGCCCGACACATAGCAACATCACCGCCAGGCCAGAACCGAGTTTGGAGATTTTTTTGCGGCGGGTGGATTGCTCAAAATACAACTTTTGCGTCAGGGCGTTGGATAGGTCTTTCAATCGTTCAGTCGAAGAAAAATCATCCATGGTCGATTCAATCAATTGGTACGCTGCCTGATGCCTGCGGTCTGACATCAGCCACACTTCAAAGGTCGTGCGTTCAAGCGCATCAGGCGCAGCTTCACGCATACGCATATACCAGCGGGCAGCAGCCTGTTTGATTGTATCGTCCTGTTTACTCATCGCCGGTTTGTTCAGGGTTAGTCATTGGTGATCAATTCGCGCGCACTGCTTAAATCGATAATGGCCCGCATCACATGCCGCTCCACCATGTTTTTACTGATCGCCAGTTTTTCGGCAATCTCGGTGTGGGTGTAGCCTTCAACGCGATACATCCAGAACACCTGGCGGCAACGTGGCGGCAGTTGTTCAAGTATCTGCTGGATCATCTCCAGCCTTTGCTTGATGTCGTTAAGATGCTCGACTGAAAGTGTCGGTGTTTCCAGCCATTCACGATTCAGCCCGACTTCGGCTTCCAGCGAGACAAAACGCTGACTGGTATTGTATGCATCCACTATCAGGTTCTTGGCGATGCTGCGCATATAGGCATGCGGTTCTTGGCCCTTATTCGTGCTGGTCGAAACCGTGTAACGGATAAAGGCATCATGCAAAATATCTTTGGCAATATGCGGGCATGAAACCTTGAAGCGGATATAGCTCAACAGGTCACTATATGCCCATTGCAGATTAATGCCACACCACATCATTGTCTTTTCCATGGCAGTTGTGCCGCAAAATGTGTGCCATGACTGTTAACTTAATTTCAAGCTTGTTATAGAGATCATACAGTTCAATAATAGGCGCATTTCAACCACCAACATGGTTATATACAACCAATCTTACTCATAGTTTGCCTGCGCTTAAAACTCACTAAGCCTATGAGCAGCAACCCACCTGCAAATAAAAGGTGATCAGGCGGTTCAGGTACAAGCATCTGGCGATCACGGGAATACACAGTCCAGTCAATGGTAAAAGTCAGGTAATCCTGAGCGTATAAAAAGCCTTTCAGCAAGCCATATTCACTATAGAAAGTCTCAATCTGACCATCGGGCAGCATAATAAGATCGTTGTATTGAAAGGTGCCAGAGATTGGAATCGGCTCTATGAATAAATCTGGTGGATTCAACGGATCATCGAAAGACAAACTGATATCGAAAAATCCAGGCTGGGAGGTCATTACCCCGCCTCTCGAATAGGTACCAGCGACAAAATATAGCTGGTCTTCCAAAAGCTTTATAGCCTCATAATTCAGGATAAGCGACGAATTTTTGTTTACAAAAGTTGATTGATCCACATAGTAAACTCCGTCCCAGGTATTCTGCATATTCAAGACGCCTTCATACTGCTCCTGAAACTGCTCAATCTTGGCTTCAGCATTGATGCTCATCAATACAGCCAAGCAAAGAACAAGTGTTTTTATTTTCTTTAAAACCATTGCATTTCACTCCCTTTGTTATTCAATTCATCGTACCCATTTTGTCTAACGCTCAATACAGCGTTTTTCCCTTGCTAGCCTTGTTGCCTATAAAAAATTTCCCCTGCCCTTGCCGGAGGAAAGAATGGCAAGTGCAGGGGCTAGAAGGCAGGAATGATCAGTGTTGCTTTCGGGAAAAGGCTTTCCTGATTACTCCTTGCTGCAATACCCTTTTTATTATTGTTATTCCAATCTAAAAGACACCGGGATTGTGATCTTGAAGGTTTTCTTTTTCAGACTTTCTTTCACGCCTAGTTGTTGAATCGCTTTTTTTACCATTCGCATGGCTTCTTCATCCAGAGGCACATGCTTGCTTGTTTCGGCCAGTGAAACCTGCGTCAGCTCACCCCTGGTGAACTGAGCCACAATGGTCACATCGCCTTCCAGATGCCGCCTGATCGCGATGGTCGGATACTGCTTGCTTTTATTCACCAGTGAACGTAATTGCTCGCCATAGTCTCCCCAGGCATCACTATCATTGGCAGTGAGCTCGTCTGATTCACTGGTGACTGGTGTATTAGTCGCCGTAGCTGGTTTTGCTTCTTTGGTTGTTTGCTCTTCAGACTGGCGGCTTTCGTTGTTGGCAGCTGATGTAGACGGTGAAGTTTGTGCAGGTGCGGGTGGCGTTGGCTCCGCTTTAGTCGGCGCGACCGGTTCCGGTACGTGGTACTCGGCATCATTATTCGTAGGTGCTGCCAATACTTGTTTGGGCGTTTGTGTCACCGGTGTTGGTGGCTTGGGGGTGACTTGTGGCTCGGGTGGCTTGACAGCCTCAACCGGAGGCGAGACTGCCTGGTTCTGTGATGGCGCAGCCGCTTTCATGGTAAAGAATTCGATTTCCAGCCGTTCTGGGATTTCTGGCAAGCGCACTTTATTCAGCTGTGGATAGATGGCGACGACAACGGCATGGATTGCCAGTGAAATAATCACCGCACGCCATACCTTGGCATGGCTGTCATCATCAATAAACACCAGGCTGGTCATCGCTGTGCTGCCTATTTAGCCGATTCCGGCGACATCACAAAGCTGAACTTGCTGATCCCGGCACGCTGGATCGCTGCCAGCACCTTGGCCACAATGCCATATTCAGCATGCTCATCTGCGTAGATCTCAACCGCCGGGTCCTG
>NZ_DATHWZ010000029.1:0-51867 GCF_035460085.1 Methylophilus sp. | reverse complement strand
TCCGCTGCGGCTTCATCCTCATAATCCAATGCAGTCAAGCTGCCTTTCAGCAAACCTATTGCCGTCATATACTGAATGCAATGATCACGGTCGGCCGGATTATTCATCGGGCCGGTTTTATCAATAATCCGGATGGCTGATTCATGTGTGGTAATCACAATCTTCTCAATCTTTGCAATATCATCCAGCGACTGCAAACGATAACCGACTTCCTGATTTAGTTGAAATGCGCTTTCAACTGCGGTTTGTGCATGAAACTCCGCCGGGAAAGAAATCTTGAACAATACTTGCTCCATGACATAGCTGCCGTAAGGACGCTGAAATTTAAAAGCATTGCCTTTGAACAAGACATCATAAAAGCCCCAGGTTTTAGCTGTTAAAGCACTTGGGTAACCCATTTCACCTTGCAAGGTCATCCAGGCCAACCTGACTGCCCTGGAGGTAGCATCACCGGCCGCCCAGGATTTGCGGGAGCCGGTATTCGGGCTGTGGCGATAAGTACGCAGGCTCTGGCCATCGACAAAAGCATTGGAAACCGCGTTGATAATATCCTGCTTGTTACCACCCAGCAGTTTGGTGACCACCGCAGTCGAGGCGATTTTGACCAGAATCACGTGATCAAGGCCTACCCGGTTAAAGCTATTTTCCAGCGCCAGTACACCCTGAATCTCATGTGCTTTGATCATGGCAGACAGCACGTCTTTCATAGTCAGCGGTGCTTTGCCTTCAGCCACATTTTTACGTGAAATATAATCCGCAGAGGCTAGTATGCCGCCCAGGTTATCAGAAGGATGACCCCACTCAGCAGCCAGCCATGTATCGTTAAAATCCAGCCAGCGTATCATCGCGCCAATATTAAAGGCGGCTAGAATAGGATCTAACTGGTAGGAGGTGCCTGGTACTTTTGCGCCGTTAGGCACCACTGTACCGGCAATCACAGGCCCCAGCAATTTGGTACAGGCAGGGTAATCCAGTGCTTCAAAGCCACAACCCAATGTATCCATTAAACAGTTACGCGCTGTATCGTAAGCCTCGAAAGAATTGATATCAAAATCTGCGACGTAATTGGCGATATCTACAATCACCTGATCTGGATCGGGGCGCACGTTAGAAATGTGGGCTGACATTTTTTTATACCTTATCAAATGTTTTAAAAGCGAATCACTGCGTTGCTTATGATTCGTTAAATGTGTAAATTTCGATGCACCTTGCTCTTGATGCTTCGTGTTTTAAAGCAATAGTGATAGCTAAAGATGCGAGTAAAAGAGGATGGACTTAGCGTTTTTCAATAGGCACAAACGGTCTGTTATCCGGGCCGTTATATTCTGCGTTCGGACGAATAATCTTATTATCAATGCGCTGTTCAATAGCGTGTGCGACCCAGCCGGTGGTTCGCGAGATCACAAAGATAGGCGTAAACATACCTGTCGGGATACCCATCATGTGATAGCTGGAAGCGCTGTACCAATCCAGATTAGGGAACATCTTTTTCTCACGCCACATGGTTGCTTCAATGCGCGCAGAAATATCAAACAAGGTCATATTGCCTGCATCTTCAGCCAGGGTGCGGCTGACTTCTTTGATGGATTCGTTTCTTGGGTCGGCAATGGTATACACCGGGTGGCCAAAACCAATAATGATTTCCTTGCGTGCCATACGCGCCATGATGTCAGTTTCAGCCTCATCCGGACTATTGTAGCGTTCGATAATTTCCATCGCGGCTTCATTGGCACCGCCATGTTTGGGGCCGCGCAAAGCGCCAATGGCACCTGTGATACAGGAATACAGGTCTGACAAAGTACCGGAAATCACGCGGGCGGTGAATGTGGAGGCATTGAATTCATGTTCTGCATACAGAACCAGTGAAGTATTCATGGCTTTGATATGCAACGCAGAAGGTTTTTTGCCATGCAGGATATGCAGGAAGTGCGCAGCAATCGAATCGTCGTCGGTTTCTACCTCAGTGCGTACACCACGTTGGCTAAAGTGATACCAATACACCAGGATGGAGCCAAAACAAGCAATCAGCCGGTCGCCAAGCGCTTGTGCACCCGGTGTATCTCTATCTGATGCTTCTGGTTCCAATGTTCCCAGCATGGAGCAACCCGTGCGCATCACATCCATGGGATGGGCATTGGCAGGAATTTGTTCCAGTACCGCTTTCAGTGCAGTGGGCAGGCTGCGCAGCTTTTTGAGCTGTTGATGATATTGGTTGAGTTGTGCCTGGGTGGGCAGCTCGCCGTAAATCAGCAGGTAAGCGACTTCTTCAAAGGTCGCATGTTTTGCCAGCTCGACAATATCGTAACCCCGGTAATGCAAGTCATTGCCAGTGTGACCAACCGTACAAATTGCGGTGGTGCCGGCAGCCACACCCGCCAATGCAACGCCTTTTTTGCGTTTGGGTGCTTCAGTTGTAGGATGTAAATCAGTAGGTGTATTCATCGTGATCTCCTGAAGGCCCTTATTGTTTAAACAGGGCGTCGAGTTTTTCTTCAAAGGCGTGATAACCGAGATGGGTATACAAATCGGCCCGCGTTTGCATCAGGCCCAGTACATTTTTCTGGGTGCCATCTTTGCGCACGCCCTGATACACCGTCAGTGCAGCCTGGTTCATCGCGCGGAAGGCGGAGAGGGGGTATAGCACCATGCCTACGCCAGCCGCTGCAAGTTCATCCACGGTAAACAAAGGGGTCGCGCCAAATTCGGTAATGTTGGCCAGCACCGGCACATTCACGGCTTTGACGAAATTATTGTACATATCCAGGTCGGTCATCGCCTCCGGAAAAATCATGTCGGCACCCGCCTCAACACAGGCGCAGGCGCGGTCGATAGCAGACTGTAATCCTTCGACTGCCAGTGCATCGGTACGTGCCATGACCACAAAGTCATCATACGGTTTGGCATCCACTGCGGCTTTTACGCGGTCTACCATCTCATCCAGGCTCACAATCGCTTTGTTTGGTCTATGGCCGCAGCGTTTGGCACTGACCTGGTCTTCAATATGCACGGCAGCAGCACCCGCTTTGGCCACACTTTTAATGGTACGGGCAATATTGAATGCCCCGCCAAAACCAGTATCGATATCGACTAATAACGGCGTCTCCACCGCGTCAGTGATGCGACGCACATCGATCAATACATCTTCCAGTGAAGAGATACCTAAATCCGGCAATCCAAGTGAACCTGCCGCCACGCCACCGCCAGATAAGTAGATGGCTTTGAAGCCGCTTTGGCTCGCCAGCATGGCGTGATAGGCATTGATGGCACCTATGATTTGTAACGGATGTTCTGCCGCCAGCGCAGCCCGAAAGCGCGCGCCCGGCGTAAGAGATTGAGTCATGATCTGTTTCCTAAATTCAGTCTATGTTAGAAAAAAGCCACTTCGGCTTCGGCGGGCATGTTGACGCCGGTTTGCTTGGCTTTTTGCAGCACTTCCCAGAAATAACGATAGGTGGCGCGGTCATGTAATTCCCCGGCATATTGAATCGGGCCCCAGTCGGCCGCTTGTGCAGTCAGCAGGATATTCGCTGCATCGCTCACTTCATCGAAATTGGGTTTCATGGCATCGACAATCGCCTGAATCTGTGTGGGGTAAATACTCCACATGCGCATAAACCCGAATTCGTTACGCGCCCGGAATGCATCGCTGTAAGTCACTTCTGCATTTTTCAAATCCAGTGTGACGTTATGCGCCGGCACCACGCCATTGGCTAGTGCGGCGGAAACGACTTCGCTTTTGGCACGCGCCAGTAACTGATGATCAAATTGCCCCGGGCTGCGCATGGCGCTGGCGGGAATCGCCCCGTGATGTGCACTGACAAAATCCATCAAGCCGAAATCCAGTACCTGTAACCACGGCAATTGCGCAATTTCGTGCACCTGGCGCAGGGCACCATGCGTCTCGATCAGGAGGTGTACCGGGATTTCGCGTGTGATGCCATGTTGCTTGGCGACCAGCTGGATGTAGCTGATCATCTCGCGGGCTTGCGCAATATCCGTACATTTGGGAATGGTCAGGTAGCTCAGTACCTCACCGGCACCGCCGACCAGGATGTCGATGTCTTTTTTCCAGTGCGGATGCGTGTAATCATGAATGCGTGCACCGGCCATTTTGTATTGGTTGGCGTCGGAATTCAGGATACGCACTATCATTTCTGCATGTGCTTGCTCCTGGCCACTGGCAGCGCCATCTTCGCAATCACAGGTAATATCAAATACCGGCCCCACCCCATTAGGGTTTGCAGGATCTTGCAGTGACAATGCTTTTAACATCAGTTTTTCACTGCCTGCGAAATGTTCACAGGCGGGTATCACTGGAAACGGTTTTTCACCGCCAAACAATGCCTGATTTGGATGAACAGCCATGATTAGTTTCCTTTACGTGGAATGAGTACCGTGTAGTCAAGATCGAGCACCACATGCGGGTGATAGCCCTGCGTGGTCTTGATATTTTCAAGCGTGGTTGGTGGCATGTTTTTGACACCCACCATACGCAGGCGTAATGCGCCCAGTTCAGGATGGGGCAGGGACCATTTGTCCAACACCTTGGTCAGGCAATAAATCGTGTCACCCGCATAACTCGGGTTGGCATGGGTGCCGCCATTAATCGCCAGGATAGAGATCGCATTTTCAAGGCCTTCATAACTGAGCGCACGGCAGGCTGAAATCACCACGCCGCCATAGACCAGGCGTTTGCCTTGTGGCGTGCTTTTCATCAGGTGCGCGTCGAAGTGCAGACGGGCATTATTCTGGTATAGATGCGTGGCCAGGGTATGGTCACTTTCATTGATGGTCAGGCCAGCCGGGTGGCGCATGCATTCGCCCACTTCATAGTCATCCCACCAGTACTTCCCGCCGGTGGCAACGCCCAGCGCATTTTGTAACTTGAAGTTGGCTGGCACGGTCAGTGACTCAGCGGCGACAAATTCAGGCAGTTCTGGAATGAAGGTTTGCGGAGCAGGGACTTCGTGATTTTTTTTCTGGATCATCACCCAGCGTACCCAGCTAAGCACGGGTTGCTGATGCTGGTTAAGGGTGGTTGAGCGCACCCACACCACGCCATTTTTGCCACTGGAATTCTGTTTAAGGCCGATGACTTCGCTAGAAGTGGTGAGGGTGTCGCCGACATAGACCGGCTGTAAGAAACGTACATCGGCGTAGCCCAGGTTGGCGACGGCATTCACGGAAACATCCGGCACCGTTTTGCCAAAGGCGATATGAAATGCCAGCAGGTCATCTATTGGCGTACTTGGGTAACCCAAGGCCTGCGCCAGTGGCTCACTGCAATGCAGCGGATTACGCGCACCAGTCAAGGCGACATAGAGTGCAGTATCACCCGCCGTTATCGTGCGTGGGGTAGCATGCTGGATGACTTCGTGCAGTTTGAAGTCCTCGAAGAAACGGCCTGCATGGATTTTACTTTGCATGGTGTCCTCCTTTTGTATCTATCAATATATGCGTAGTCATTAAATAAACTCTTCTTCCAGTTCGCTAATGGCTTCAGCCAAATGAATAAGCCGCTGAGCAGCCTTAATGTGGTGATGTTCAACCAGTTTGTCGTTCACCACCACCGTGCCTCGTCCTGCCTCATTGGCTTCTTTGAGCGCTTTGATAATCAGGCGCGCATGCTCGACTTCATTACGTTGCGGTGTGTACGCATCATTACAGTAAGCAATCTGTGCCGGGTGAACCAGTGACTTGCCATCCATACCGATATCCCTGCCGATGCGACAGGCATATTCAAAAGAATGCATATTCTTGAAATCACTGGTGATACCGTCAATCACACCTTTACCGTAGGCACGCGCCGCCAGGATCACCAGAGATAATGAGGTGAGGATGGCTGAACGCTCGTGCGTGACACGGGCATGCAGCTGTGAGATCAAGTCAGAGGTCGCCATCACCATGCAGATCACACGCTCCGAAGCCGCGGCAATCTCCTTGGCGTTGAGTACTGCCAGCGGGCTTTCAATCATGACCATCATGGGCACATGGCTGCCACCGGCATCATCCAGCAATTGCTGGGCACGCAATACATCTTCACGTGATTCAATGTTGGGAAACAGAATGGCATCTGCGCCCACGTCAGCCACCGCCTGAATATCATCATGACCCCATTGCGAATCAAGGTCATTGACGCGAACAACCACTTCGCGCTTGCCATAACCGCCTTGTTTGACAGCCTGTACTACATTATCGCGTGATTGCAATTTCGCATCTATCAATATGGGATCACCCAGGTCAAGAATGACGGAATCCGCTGCCAGCGTGCGTGCGCGTTCCAGGTAATGTGTATTACAACCTGGCACGTAAAGCATTGAGCGCCTGGGTCTGAGTGGGTTGGGCATTGTTTTTCCTTGCTAGGGAGGTTTCATTGAATTATTGATGATAAAATTTTGTCTGTCAATGAATATCTTATGTCTTATATAAGATATAAAATAGTGGACATATGAGTTTTGTCTATGGTATAAATTAATTAAGCATAGCGGGAGCGTTTCTCGCATATTGAACATGGCGTTTATCTGGAGCGTTTACCTATATGGATAAGCAGTTTGCATCGGCGAGTTATAGACCTTTATATGATCAGATCAAAGTATTGATTACGCAAAGCCTGATAGGCGGCGAGTGGCGGCCGGGTGACATGATCCCCAGTGAGATTGACTTGGCGCAACGCTATAAAGTAAGCCAGGGTACTGTGCGTAAAGCGATTGATAGCCTGGCGACTGAAAATATCCTGATTCGCCGGCAGGGCAAAGGCACCTTTGTCGCCACGCATAACCAGGATGACGTGAAATTACGTTTCCTGCGGCTGACGGCAGAAAATGGCCAGAAGGAGTTGCTGCAAAACGAATTCCTTTCCTGTATCAAAAGTAAAGCCAATGCCCATATCGGTAAAGTGCTGGAAATCAAGGCCGGTGCGACTACCATTGAAGTGAAGCGTCTGTTAACTTTTTCAGGCCGCCCTCTAATTTATGACCATATTGTGGTACCTGCAGCACCATTTAAAGGCCTGAACCGCGCCAAGGTGGAAGAAAGTAATGGCTCTATGTACAGCATGTATGAGTCTCAGTTTGGTATCCGCATGATACGTGCTGAAGAACGTATCAAGGCAGTGGCGGCGGATGCTGAAGTCGCTAAATCCCTGGGCCTTAAGGAAGGTTATCCACTATTAAGTATTGAGCGCGTGTCATTCACTTATGGCGATAAACCCATGGAGTGGCGTTTTGGCTTGTGTTTGACTGACGATCACCACTACATGAGCGAGCTTGAATGATGAATAATTTTTCATTAGCTACGCTGAGTTTCGCTTGCCGTGCTACTCGCACTGTCTGCGCTCGTTCGCCTTGCTACTGAAGTTTTTAAATCATTCGAAATAGAAAGCTGTTGAAAATGCATTTTTCGTTGCTCGGCATCGCTACCGTACTGGTTGTAATGTCTTCGCTGGTCAGTTTAGCCAAAATGCATGTTTATAAGTCTTGTTGCCGTCATTGATGGTACAAAAGAAAGAGGTTAAATGATGGACGATTTAAAAAAACGCGCACTGGATTACCACCAGTTTCCCAAGCCGGGCAAGCTGAGCGTTGAATCGTCCAAACCCTGTGCGACGCAGCAGGATTTGTCGCTGGCTTATACGCCAGGCGTCGCTGAGCCGGTACGTGAAATTGAAGCGGATCCAGCCAATGCCTATAAATACACTAATAAAGGTAACTTGATCGCCGTGATTACCGATGGCACTGCCGTGCTGGGTCTTGGCAATGTCGGTGCGCTCGCAGGCAAGCCGGTCATGGAAGGCAAGGCGGTGTTGTTCAAACGCTTTGCCGATATTGATGTGTTTGATATTGAGGTGAATGCGGCGACGCCGGATGAGTTTATACAAACGGTGGTGAATATTTCCCCCACGTTTGGCGGCATCAACCTGGAAGACATCGCTGCACCGCACTGTTTTTATATCGAAAATGAATTGAAAAAACGCCTGGATATTCCGGTATTTCATGATGACCAGCACGGCACCGCCGTGATCGTGGCGGCTGCATTGCTGAATGCCCTTGAACTGCAAGGTAAAACATTGCCCAGTGCCAGAATCGTATTCTTAGGTGCCGGTGCAGCGGGTTGCTCCTGTGCCAAATTGCTCAAGTTAATGGGCGCGACGAATATCATCATGATTGACCGTAAAGGTGTGCTCGACACCACGCGTGACGATTTACATGACAATAACCGCGAGTTAGCGATTGCGCCTGGGCACATTAACACCCTGGCGGATGCCATGTCTGGTGCAGATGTGTTTATCGGCGTGTCTGCCAAGAATGGCTTGCCGCAGGAGCTGGTGTCCTGCATGGCTGCCAATCCTGTCATTTTTGCATTGGCTAACCCTGACCCTGAAATTCTGCCTGGCCAGGTGTTTGCCGTCCGCGATGATGTGATTATGGCGACCGGTCGCAGCGACTTTCCCAACCAGGTCAACAATGCCTTGTGTTTCCCTTACCTGTTCCGTGGTGCACTGGATGCACAGGCGAAACAGATTACCGAGGAAATGAAAGTGGCTGCCGCCAAGGCGCTGAGTGCATTGGCGCGTGAACCCGTGCCGCAGGAAGTATTAGACGCTTACCAACTGGAATCCCTCAGTTTTGGTAAGGAGTACATTATCCCGAAACCGTTTGATCCACGCCTGATGGCTTATGTGTCCGGTGCGGTTTCCCGTGCGGCAAAACAAGGTTAAAGGCCAGGCTGGAAGCAACACATGATTGTAAAGAGGCAAAAAAAGCAACGGCCCAAAAACCTGAATCTGTTCACGATCCGGTTGCCGGTCAATGCCGTTGTGTCGATTATGCACCGCGCCAGTGGCGTAGTGCTTTTTCTGGTTCAGCCATTATTGCTATGGGCACTGTATTTGTCGTTACGTAATGCGCAAGGTTACTCAGTCGTCACGGCACAGTTACAGCAATGGCCGGTAAAGCTGTTATTGACCGGGCTGGCCTGGGCATTTTTTCATCATTTCTACGCCGGGATCCGGCATCTGGCCATGGATGTACACTGGATGACAACCCTGCAAAAAGCGCGTTTTTCCAGCCGGGTTGTGCTCAGCCTGGTGGCGGTGACAATGTTATTAGTACTGTACGCTATTTGGTAGATAAGTTTGAAAAATGAGTTTCAGTCATGCTTTTTGAATTACTGACCGCCAGGTATCCAGGCATGCGGCTGTGGCTGACACAACGCTTGTGTGCGCTGTCGATGGCGGTGGTGTTAATACTGTTCTGGCTGCGTGTATGGTGGCTGGCACCACAGGATTATGCCGGTTGGCTCTCTGTGTTTTCACCATTGTGGTGGCGCCTGATTTGCCTGTGGTTTTTTGCGTGCATGCTGATGCATGCCTGGCTGGGGGTACGTGATGTGTTACGAGACTATGTACCGCATCTGGGCTGCCAGTTCGCGTTGCAATGGCTGGTTAATCTCGCCGTTTTGGGAAATACGCTGGCGGTTGTGTGGATTCTGTTTGGAATGAGTTATTAAGGTGAGTGGCATGGCCAGTTTAAACAATATGACAGCTGCAACCAATATTCAACATCACAAGGTAGACGCCGTCATCGTAGGTGGTGGTGGCGCTGGCCTGCGTGCCGCGCTGCAACTGGCAGAATCAGGTGCCGATGTGGCTGTGCTGTCTAAAGTGTTTCCTACCCGCTCACATACCGTCGCTGCACAAGGCGGCATTGCTGCAGCGTTGGGCAATGTCTCGGACGACAACTGGCTATGGCACATGTATGACACCATTAAAGGGTCGGACTACCTGGGCGACCAGGATGCGATTGAGTTTATGTGCCGCAATGCCGCCAAGGCGATTATTGAGCTGGAGCATTTTGGCATGCCGTTTGACCGGCTGGAGAATGGACGTATTTTCCAGCGCCCGTTTGGCGGCATGACGCGTAATTTTGGCGAACAGCCGATTTCACGGACTTGCGCGGTGGCGGATCGTACCGGACACGCCATGTTGCACACGTTGTATCAGCGTAATGTGAAAGCCAATACCCAGTTCCTGATTGAGTGGTTTGCCCTGGATCTGATCCGCGATAGTGACGGCGATGTGTTGGGTGTGATTGCGCTGGAAATCGAAACCGGTGATATTCATGTCATTCACGCCAAGGCAACCATGTTAGCCACTGGCGGTGGTGGCCGTATTTTCCAGGCCAGTACCAATGCGTTTATCAATACCGGTGACGGGTTGGGCATGGCCGCTCGTGCCGGTTTGCCATTGCAGGATATGGAATTCTGGCAGTTTCATCCAACCGGCGTATTGAATGCGGGAGTATTGATCACCGAAGGCGTACGTGGCGAAGGCGGTTATCTGGTTAACAGCGAGGGTGAGCGCTTTATGGAGCGCTATGCGCCTAGCGCCAAAGACCTAGCGAGCCGTGATGTGGTGTCAAGAGCGATGGCGACCGAGATCAAAGAGGGCCGCGGTATAGGCAAACACAAAGATGCGGTCTACCTGAAATTAGACCATCTGGGTGACGACATTATCAACAAGCGCCTGCCGGGGATCCGCGAAATTGCCAAAACCTTTGCCGGGGTCGATCCAACCAATGCCCCGATTCCTGTGGTGCCGACTGCGCATTACATGATGGGCGGTATTCCTACCAATCTGGATGGTCAGGTAGTGATACACGATGGACAATCTGAAAAAGTCATTCATGGTTTGTACGCAGTCGGCGAATGCGCCTGCGTATCGGTGCATGGTGCCAACCGCCTGGGGTCTAACTCGCTGCTGGATCTGGTGGTATTTGGTAAAGCAGCGGGTGACAAAATGGCTGTGGATATTAGCAGTGCCAAAGCGCACAAACCTTTGCCTGCCAATGTAGCTGATGCAACTTTGGTACGCGTGAACCGGCTTGAAAGCAGTATTGCCGGTGAGAATGTCGCGGCTACCGGTGACGCCATGCGCCAGACCATGCAAAAGCATTGCGGGGTATTCCGCTTTCCGGATTTACTGGAAGAGGGCGTCAGTGCCATTGATCAAGTGACCAGGCGTGCGCAGGATTTGCGTATCAACGACAAAAGTAAAGTATTCAACACTGCCAGGGTGGAAGCGCTGGAACTGGATAACCTGATGCAAGTGGCGGTAGCCACCATGCACGCCGCGCATGCCCGCCAGGAGAGCCGTGGTGCGCATGCGCGTGAAGATTACCCGGAACGCGATGATGCTAAATGGCTGACGCATTCACTATTTTTTGCCAGCGAACAAAAGCTGGTTTACAAGCCGGTGCGCTTGCAACCACTGAGCGTTGAAACATTTGCGTTGAAGAAAAGGGTGTATTGATATGCGCTTCTCCATCTACCGGTTTAATCCGGATGTAGACAAAAAGCCCTATATGCAGGACTACGATATTGCGCTTGAAGACAGTGACCAGATGCTGCTGGACGCGCTGATGCGCCTGAAAGTGGTCGATGACACCTTGAGCATGCGCAAATCCTGCCGCGAGGGCGTCTGTGGCAGTGACGCCATGAATATCAATGGTAAAAATGGCCTCGCCTGTATCACCAAGCTGGATACGCTCGAAGAGCCTGTGGTGTTGCGCCCCATGCCCGGCTTGCCGGTGATCCGTGACCTGGTGGTCGATATGACCCAGTTCTTCGATCACTATCATTCGGTGATGCCTTACCTGCAGAACAATGACCCCGCGCCGGAAACCGAACGCCTGCAAAGCCCGGAAGATCGTGCCAAGCTCGACGGTTTGTATGAATGTATTTTGTGCGGTGCCTGTACCACTTCATGCCCGAGTTTCTGGTGGAACCCGGACAAGTTTGTCGGCCCTGCCGGCTTGATGCAAGCCTACCGCTTTATCGCGGACAGTCGCGATCAAGCGCAGGAAGCACGGCTGGAAAACCTGGAAGATCCTTATCGCTTATACCGCTGCCATAACATCATGAACTGTACCGATGTATGCCCGAAAAAACTCAATCCGAATGCGGCGATTGCAGCCATCAAGGATTTGAAAATAGAGAATGCAAAAACACACAAACAGAATGTGCCTGGCAAGAAAATTTTCGGGATCAAAGTACTTTAAGGAGTCGTCATGTTGAATGCAGAAATTTTACGTGAAGCAGAACAGCGGCGACTGGCCTGGCGCTGCCGCCGCGGGATGCTGGAACTGGATATCGTGTTACAACAATTTGTCATCGCACATTTTAATGGCCTGACCATGGCAGAAATGGCGCAACTGGATACCTTGCTGGAGCTGCCGGATAACGTATTCTGGGAGTTGATACAGGATATTCAAACTAAAGATTCAAGGACAAAATCATTGGCGGCACAGTACAAAGAAGTGTTGCGAAAATTAAGAGCTAGCCGACCCTCGGCAGAACAGGAAACGGCATGATGCTGCATATGGGAGAAGAGCCGATTGCACTGGATGCCAGCGCGCTAGGCGATTACTGGCCAGGCATACAACTTTATTATCCGCCAGTGAAATATGCGCCCAGCCTGGGCATTTACGAAGATATGGAGCAGGCCGCCAACCGTATGGTCAAGCATGCCCATTTTACTAATGCGCACACCCTGATTTTTGACCTGGAAGATGGTTGTCGGCAGAAAGAAATGAGCCGGACCCTGCTACGACAGGAGTTACCAAAACTGCGCAAGGTCAATGAACGCGTAACGATTGCCATCCGTGCCAACTCTTTCCGTACGGATGAGTACGAAGAAGATATGAAACTGGTGCGCGACATGGGTGAGTATATTGATGTGGTCATGCTGGCGAAAGCCGGGGAGTCTTACGGCGCAGCGGAGGTGCGGGATTTATCCAGTTTTTTAATCAGTATTAATCCGCATATCACGATACAGCCGATTATCGAACACCCGAAATCGCTCAAAATTGCGCCGGATTTGATGCAATACGACACGGTGAAGCATGTGGTATTTGGCATTCATGACTTCTCCAAAGCGCTGGGAATACACATCACGCCGGAACACTGGATCGAAGAGTTGTTTTACTTCATCAATCAACTGATTTTTGAAGCCAGGATTGCCGGTAAAGGCGTGATTGGCGGCGTGGAGACGCTCATCGGCAGCAATATCATGCCGGACAAGTTTGTCGAGCCGCACGATGTCCGCCGCTGGCTGGATCTGCATGGCGATAACGAATCTCGGGTGGTGTACAAGCATGCCTGCCAGGAAGCTGCCATGGGTTTAACTGGCAAACAAGTGATCCACCCTGGCCATATTCATTTGTGCAAAACCGCTTATACCCCGTCCCCGACTGAAATCAACCAGAAAGTCGCGATATTGAAAGCCGCGATTGAAGCGGATGCTTTGTTGGGCGGGGCGATCAAGTTTGAGGGCGAGATGCTGGATCCACCCATGTTTGGTAAGGCATTGCAAACCCTGTTGCGGGCGCATGCCTTGAGTGCATTGAAGACCAGCGACATGGAGTTTGCTTTGCATGTGTTGCAGTTGATGCCGGCGCAGGTGGTACGCCAGAACTGGCCCTACGGCATTCTTTTATAAAAATTTATCTTTGCTTTTAATACGTTGTTACGCGGTACTCGAAATCCTCATGTACTACAGTACATTGCGGTTTCTGTGTTCCGGGCGCCTAGTCTTAAAAGCAAATCTGAAATTTTTGATGCGTTTGTTTCAAAAGAGCAAATGGTGAAATCAGCAGTTTACCGATTGCTGACTTGAGGAAAGAAAGGTTTTGAAATGACACAGTTTGCGCCTTATCCACAATGGCAATGGGATATTCCCGAATTGTTCAATATCGGCGTCGCTTGCAGCGATCGTCATCTTGGTACTGCAAAAGCAGACGAGATTGCCATGATCGTGGAGGATGATACTTTCGGTACCAGCACGATTACTTTTGCAGGGCTGGCTGACCTGACTGACAGGTTTGCGCAAGTGTTACGTGATCTGGGTGTGATGGCGGGGGACCGCATCCTGATTCGTTTACCTAATAGCCTGGATTACCCGATTGCATTTTTAGGCGCGATGAAAACCGGGGCGATTTCGGTACCCACTTCGACCTTGCTGACAGCTGAAGAAGTGGCTTATTTGGCAAAGGATTCTGGCGCTGTTGTATTGGTGACCGACGCGGCTGCCTGGGAAAACATGTCTGCCGAGATGCAGGCAAATATTGCACAAACGCCGAACCTGAAACATATTTTACTCACGCAGCAGACTGGCGATACGACTGCCTCTGCGGCGTTCAATATCTTGCCACTCACATCAGCCTTGGCGGCAGTAAACCATGTACAAGCTGCTTGTCCGACGCGTGCTGAAGATCCCGCTTACCTGGTATATACCTCAGGCACCACCGGCTATCCTAAAGGCGTACTCCATGCGCATCGCGCTTTACTCGGGCGTCAGCCAGCAGCGGAATACTGGTTTAACTACAGCGAGCAGTTGCAAGATCGCATCATGCATTCCGGTAAATTTAACTGGACCTATGTGCTGGGCACCGGCCTGATGGACCCACTATACCTGGGCAAGACTGTGATTGTGCATGAGGGGAAAAATGATGCGCAAAAATGGCTGGACTTGATTGCCAAACATAAAGCCACCATCTTTATTGGCGTGCCTACGATTTATCGCCAGTTGTTACAAAAAACCACTGCCACCCAGGCCGACGTGCCAAGCGTGCGCCATTTTATGAGTGCTGGTGAGCATTTGTCCGATGAAGTGCTGACGCAATGGCGTGAACGCTTTGGCGTGGATATTTATGAAGCGGTAGGGATGAGTGAGTTTTCTTATTACCTGTCGCAAAGCATTTACCGGCCTATCCGTGCCGGGTCGGCTGGCTTTCCGCAGCCCGGACATGACCTGGAATTGCTCAATCCAGACACGCGCGAACCGGTCGCTGAAGGCGAAGAAGGCATGATTTGCGTGCCGGAGACTGATCCAGGGCTGTTCCTGAGCTATTGGAACTTGCCGGAAGAAACCGCGAAGTATAAGCATGATGGATATTTCTTCACCGGTGATTATGCCAAATATGATGCTGATGGTTATATCTGGTTCCTGGGCCGCAAGGATGACATTATCAAGAGCTTCGGTTACCGCGTATCGCCTTATGAAATCGAACGCGTCTATAAAGGCCATCCTGCCGTGGCGGATTGCGCGGCCATTGGTGAGGAAATTGAAAAAGATAAATTGCTGGTGGTGATCTACGTGATTCCGAAACCGGATGTGGAATTACAGGCGGATGAGTTGATCGCGTTTGGCAAACAGCACCTGGCCGCTTATAAAACGCCGAAAACGGTCTACCTGGCCAAAGATTTCCCGCGTACTAAAAATGGTAAAATCCTGCGTAAGGATGTTGGACCGGCCATCGCCTACAGTAAAAGTAATGCCCGGTAAGCAAATTTAGATATCACCAAAGACCCCATGGCCCTGATCAAAACGCAAGATTTTATCGAGAGTATTGCTGATGCCTTGCAATATATCTCTTACTATCACCCGGAAGACTATATCCGGGCCTTGGCCGCAGCTTACGAAAAAGAAGAGGCGCCCGCAGCCAAAGATGCCATTGCGCAGATCCTCACCAATTCGCGTATGTGCGCCGAGGGCAAACGACCCTTGTGCCAGGATACCGGGATTGTCGTCGCATTTGTGAAAGTGGGCATGCAGGCTCGGTTTGAAGGCGACATGACGCTGGAAGAGATGGTGAACGAAGGCGTGCGGCGCGCTTACCTGCATCCGGACAACACCTTGCGTGCCTCTATCGTCAATGATCCCGCGGGTGCTCGCAAAAATACCAAAGACAATACACCTGCGATTACGCATGTCGAAATGGTGGCTGGCGATAAAGTGGATGTGCAGATTGCCGCCAAAGGTGGTGGGTCTGAAAATAAATCCCAACTGGCCATGCTCAACCCCAACGATAGTATTGTCGATTGGGTGATGGAAGTGGTGCCGAAAATGGGTGCCGGCTGGTGCCCGCCAGGCATGTTGGGCGTAGGCATAGGCGGAAGCGCGGAAAAAGCCATGTTACTGGCCAAAGAATCCCTGATGCAATCGATTGATATTCAGGAACTACAAGCCCGTGGCGCGCAGAACAAAATTGAAGAACTACGCCTGGAGTTGTATGAAAAGGTCAATCAGTTAGGCATAGGTGCACAGGGCCTGGGCGGGTTGACGACTGTGCTGGATGTGAAAATCCTGGATCATCCAACGCATGCAGCCAGTTTGCCGGTGGCGATCATTCCGAATTGTGCAGCGACACGTCATGTGCACTTTACGCTGGATGGCTCTGGTGTGGCGGAACTGACGCCCCCCAGCCCGGATATTTATCCGGATGTACATTGGGCGCCAAGTCCGCAGGCCAAACGTGTGAACCTGGAAACAGTCACACGTGCCGAAACGCACAACTGGAAAACCGGTGACACCTTGCTCCTGACTGGCAAAATTATGACCGGGCGTGATGCTGCGCATAAACGCATCAAAACCATGCTGGATAGAGGCGAGTCATTGCCGGTTGATTTCAGTAACCGTTTTATTTATTACGTAGGCCCGGTCGATGCTGTCCGCGACGAAGCCGTTGGCCCGGCTGGACCTACAACTGCGACACGCATGGATAGTTATACCGATATGATGCTTAGCACCGGCCTGTTGGGCTCGATAGGCAAGGCGGAGCGTGGCGAAGAGGCACTGGTCGAGATTGCCAGACATCAATCCGTGTATTTAATGGCGGTCGGTGGTGCAGCTTACCTGGTTAGCAAGGCGATTAAGAAATCTCGCGTGCTGGCCTTTGAAGATCTGGGGATGGAAGCCATCTATGAGTTTGATGTAGTGGATATGCCGGTCACAGTCGCCGTGAGTGCGAGTGGTGAATCTGTGCACACTATCGGCCCGGCGCACTGGAAGAAAAAAATTGCCTTGCACGCCGTGTAATGGGTTGCGCAGCCTGTGTGAGTCATATCACTGTGAATGTGCACCAATAGGTGAAAGATACGTCATACTACTAAGGGTAAAAATGAGGCCAGTATGATAAAAACGAACAATGGGGTTTTACAGCGTTTAACAGCAGGGATTGGGCTGATGCTTGCATTCAGTTTGCCAGGGTATGCCGAATCATCGCTGGATTATTTTACAGACAAGGATGGTCATTATAACGGGCCGTCACTGGAAGACCAGGTTGCTTTGATGGATCACGACCATAACGGGTTTGCCGATGTCTTTGAAGTTCGTGCCTATCTGGAAAAGCAGCATGGCAAAGGTTACCAAAAAGAATTGCTGGATAAATGGGAGTCGTCTGCGGCTGGAAAAAGTTGCAGCACCCCTTTTGCAAAAGAGTTGTATAGCGACAGCAACCGTTAGTGTTGTATTCATGCTGCCGGAAACGGTCATTTTGAGGATAATGGCGAATGTTACAACCAGTTAACATTCTGCTGAATGGACTGCATTATAATCGAGTTGAAAGACACCTCGCACACAGCCAAATCTGGCCTGATTGCATCATCACCGACATTGTTTATTGATAGAGCCTACACATGTTACAAGCATACGATATTCACGTGAAAGAGCGCACCGCGCAAAACTTACCTCCTTTACCGCTCAATGCCGAGCAAGTAGCTAGCCTGATCGAGTTGTTGAAAAATCCACCAGCCGGTCAGGAAGGGTTACTCATACATCTACTGCAAAACAGAATTCCTGCGGGTGTTGACCAGGCAGCTTATGTCAAAGCGGCTTTTTTGGCGGATATCGCCAATGGCAAAGCAAGTTCGCCACTGGTGAGCCCTGAGCATGCAGTCGAATTACTCGGGACGATGCTGGGTGGTTATAACGTGCAGGCGCTAGTAGCGTTGCTGGATACGCCGATGGCGGCACATGCAGTGAAAGCGCTTTCTACCACCATCTTGATGTTTGATGCCTTTCACGATGTTGATGAAAAAATGAAAGCAGGTAATCCGCACGCCAGGACATTGATGACCTCCTGGGCAAACGCCGAGTGGTTTACCGGCAAGCCTGCGTTAGCTGAAGAAATCAAGCTGGTCGTATTCAAGCTGGATGGTGAAACCAATACCGATGACTTAAGTCCGGCACAAGATGCCTGGAGTCGTCCGGATATCCCGTTACATGCCAATGCCATGCTGATTAACCGCGTGCCAGATGGCTTGAGCGTTATCGAAAACCTGAAACAAAAAGGCTTGCCATTAGCCTATGTTGGCGATGTCGTCGGGACTGGCTCTTCACGTAAGTCCGCCATCAACTCAGTGCAATGGTGGATGGGCGATGACATTCCGTATATCCCGAATAAACGTACCGGTGGCGTGGTGATCGGCAGCAAGATTGCGCCTATTTTCTTTAATACCGCGGAAGACTCCGGTGCATTACCGATTCAATGTGATGTGTCCAAATTGAATACCGGCGATGTGATAGTCATCAAGACATTTGAAGGCAAAGTGTTGTCAGAGGCGGGCGAGTTATTGTCTACTTTTGAAATGAACCCGATCACCTTGCCAGACGAAGTACGTGCCGGTGGCCGTATTCCACTGATTATTGGCCGTGGCTTAACCTCAAATGCCCGTAAGGCATTGAACTTGCCAGACACTGAGGTATTCATTAAGTCTATTCCAGGCATTGATACCGGCAAGGGTTATACGCTGGCACAGAAAATGGTCGGCCGTGCCTGTGGCTTGCCTGAAGGTGTTGGCGTGCGCCCTGGCACTTACTGTGAACCCAAGGCAACCACCGTCGGTTCACAAGATACAACAGGTGGCATGACACGCGACGAGTTGAAGGAGCTGGCTTGCCTGGGCTTTAGCGCCGACCTTGTGATGCAAAGCTTCTGCCATACTGCTGCCTATCCGAAACCGGTCGATATCAAGTTGCAACACGAGTTACCTGAGTTTATGTCCAGCCGCGGTGGGGTGAGCTTGCGTGCCGGGGATGGTGTGATCCACTCCTGGCTGAACCGCTTGATCCTGCCGGATACCGTTGGCACCGGGGGTGACTCGCATACCCGTTTTCCTATTGGTATCAGCTTCCCGGCCGGTTCCGGCCTGGTGGCATTTGCCGCAGCCACTGGCGCGATGCCACTGGATATGCCTGAATCAGTGCTGGTGCGCTTTAAAGGTGAAATGCAGCCAGGTATCACTTTGCGTGACCTAGTGAATGCGATTCCCTACGCCGCGATTAAAGAGGGCACTTTGACCGTTGGCAAGCAAGGTAAGAAAAACGTGTTTAATGGCCGCGTTCTGGAAATCGAAGGTTTGCCGGACCTGAAAGTCGAGCAGGCTTTTGAACTGGCCGATGCTTCAGCGGAACGTTCTGCTAACGGGTGTACCGTTTTGTTAAATAAAGCACCAGTAATTGAGTTCCTGAGCTCAAATATCGTATTGATGCAGAACATGATCGAAAACGGTTATGAAGATGCCCGTACGCTGGAACGCCGTATTGCCAGCATGAAGGCCTGGCTGGCTAAGCCGGAACTGCTGCAACCGGATAGCGATGCTGAATATGCCCATATCATTGAAATTGACCTGGCTGATATTAAAGAGCCATTGGTGGCTTGCCCGAACGACCCAGACGACATTAAGCCTTTGTCTGCTGTAGTGGGTGACAAGATTGATGAAGTATTTATCGGTAGTTGCATGACTAACATTGGTCATTATCGCGCAGCAGGTAAAGTGCTGGAAGGCGCTGGTGGCATTCCGACACGTTTGTGGATTGCACCACCTACGCGTATGGATGAAGCGCAATTGCGTGCCGAAGGCGTGTATTCCACATTCGGTGTCGCAGGTGCGCGTACCGAAATCCCTGGCTGCTCGTTATGTATGGGTAATCAGGCGCGTGTGGCGGATAAAGCGACGGTATTCTCAACCTCTACCCGTAACTTTGATAACCGCATGGGTAAAGATGCGCGTGTCTACCTTGGCTCTGCCGAGCTGGCAGCCGTGTGTGCGAAACTGGGCAGGATGCCGACGGTACAGGAGTACCTGGACACTCTGGGTTCCAAGCTCAGCAATACCGCCGAGATTTATAAATACCTCAATTTTGACCAGATGACACAATATGCAGACTCTCTGCAAAATGTGAAAAAAATCATACCGATACAAGAAACTGCCTAACGGTTTCCGGTCTACCTGCAAAAGGGAGCTTAGGCTCCCTTTTGTGTTTTATTCGAACGCATCCTTGCAACTGTAAAACATGAATTGCTGACTTCACTTTTGATTATGATGTATTCACCGGCGTAAGTTATCTGATGCGCACGCGTCACCTTATGTTGAGTTCATTCACCATTTTTTCACTGTCAAGGAGAAGCACATGAAACCGTTTGACCAAGGATTGGTTAATTATCAACATCGTTTACTGGCGCATGATTACGGCCAGGTATTTTGCCGTTTTGATGCAGCGCAACAGACCTTGTGGAGTTATCTGCATCAACCACAGCGCATCCCTTGCATCAATCACGACTTGCTGCAGGATCTACATACGCATCATGAAGATATCCAGCGCAGCGGGGGCTATGTACAAACCGACAATGAAGAAGTGTTACCCATCCGCTACTCAGTTTTAGCCTCGGCAACACCCGGTTATTTCAATATGGGTGGGGACCTGCAAAAAATGGCCATGGCCATCCGTAACCAGGATCGTACCCAGTTACAGGCGTATGCCAAGCTGAGTATTGATGTCGTTGCACAACGCGCTTTCCGTTTTAATCTTGATCATGTCACTAAAATATCGTTGTTGCAGGGCGAAGTACTAGGCGCTGGCATAGAGGCAGCATTGACCAGCGATGTGCTGATTGCCGAGCGTCAATCTGTATTCTGCTTCCCGGAATTATTTTTTAACATGATTCCTGGTATGGGAGCTTATAGTTTTATTGCCCGCAAAGCCGGGATGGCCGTGGCCGATAAAATGATCTTGGGGTGCGAACGCTTTACCGCAGAGCAATGCCTGGAAATGGGACTGATCGATCTGGTGGTGGATGAAGGGGAAGGCGAGCAGGCTGTGCAGGCATTTATCCAGAAAAACAGCAGGCAGGCTGAAGGCTTTTTATCTGCACAGAAAGCCAAGGCCAGAATCAACCCGTTAACCTATGGTGAACTGGAAGATATTGTTAATGTATGGGTAGAAAATGCATTGCGGCTGACTGAGCGCGATTTGAAAGTGATGGACCGGTTTTGCCGTGCCCAATCTCGCTTGTTCCCTGCCCAGGATGAAAATGTGAGTCAAGCAGCAGGCGCAGAGCAGGCGTTAGAAACGGCGCAACAACAGGTCGTGAATCAATGATGCAACATCCGCGAACATGCTGAGTGCAAAGGGTGCCCGATTATTTGTTTGAGCGTTTGGAAGAAAGCTTGCTGCGGAATTGCAGTAGTTGCACACGCGTTTCTTCATACACATCAACCACGGCTTGATAAAGGCCGGAAATGGTCTGGGCATCCTCCATGCTCAAGCCTAACAGGCGGCGGCTAGATTTGCTGAGTGGAATCAGGCCCATATTGGCGGATTCCCCGGCCAGCGTATGCGCCAGTTTGTGCACTTGTTCAAATTTAAGATCCAGGGATTCTGTTCGAAGCACACGGATCAGGTCATCGGTAGTATCGATAAACTCGGTAATCAACCGGTACAGAAAGGCTTCACTACCACCCAGTTTCAACAGATGTTCCATACGGTAAATATCCAGCAGAGGCTCGGCAGGCGGCGTCATGCTTGCTACTTTTTCAGCTACTTGCTCGATAGTTGCATTGCTGGTTTTCTCTGGTTGCTGTGCAGCGACTGTGCGTGATATGCGTGTAGAGGGTTTGGTGGAAGGCTTGCTGGTATTGCCTGTGTCCAATGTTTGCGCAACTGCTTCAATCAGTGCCTGAATCTGTTTGGAAATCACCGGCTTGGTCAGCACCTGATAAACGCCAGCATTCAAACACCGGTCCTGGGTAGCCTTGGTCGCATCTGCGGTCAGGATCACTGTGCGTAGCGGTTTGCTGCCAGGCAATGCGTGATAGATATTGAATACTTCCAGGCCATTCATTTCCGGCATGTTGTAATCCAGTATCATCAGGTCAAACTCCTGGTGTTCCAGCGCATCCAATGCGTCATCACCATTGTCGGCGGCTTTCACTACACAGTGCATGCGTTGCAGGGTTTCGTTAAGAATCATGCGGTTTACCACATTGTCATCTGCAATCAGCACGCGGATTTTCTTGCGGAAGCGTGTGTGGCTGCTTAATGGCACCACATTCGAATTGACCTCAAGATTAATCTCGTTGGAAGCTATTTGTACATCAGGTTCAGCATATGCCAGCGGTAGCGTTACTTCAAAAGTGGTGCCGCTGGTTTCATCACTGGTGACTTGAATTTTACCTGCCATCAATTCGACCAGTTGCTTGGCAATCGATGTTCCGAGGCCAGTGCCACCATAACGGCGGGTAATACTGCTATCGGCTTGCGTGAAGCTGTCAAAAATATGCGGGAGCGCATCGGGTTTGATGCCTATACCGGTATCGCGGATATGGAATTTGAGCATGCTCATATTGGCGTAGCGCTCTGTCACACTGACCACTACATCGACACCACCGTGCTGTGTGAACTTGATTGCATTGGCAACCAGGTTCATTAACACCTGCTCGATATGATGCATGCTACCCACGTAATGACGCTCGACAGCCGGGTCAAGATTAAAGCGTAGCCATAACTGCTTACGTTCGACTTCTATCTGAAACATCAGTTGTAAGCGATGGATCAGGTCAGGCAGGTAGAAAGCAATCTCTTCCAGGTCAATTTTGCCTTTTTCGATCTTGCTGATATCAAGCACGTCATTGATCAGCTTTTTCAGGCTGCTGGCGGAAGCCCCGACCATTTTTAATAGTTCGGATTGCTTGGTATCCAGTTTGGATTGTGCCAATAACTCACTGGCGCCAATGATGCCATTGAGCGGTGTACGCATTTCATGGCTGATATTCGATAGGAAATTGGTTTTTGCCTCGTTGGCCTCGCCAGCTTGTTTGGTGGCTTTTTCGAGGCTGACCTGTAAACGCAAGGTGTGCGGTGGAATCAGTAACAGAGTCAGCAGGAAACCGTAAGCCAGGTGCTGGTGCTGGTTCCAGTAAGGGTTCAGGTATAGGGTGATGCTAAAACCGATCAGGCTCAATACATAACAGCCTTTGAAGAACTTGGTGCCATAGCGCAGGCCATAACCAATGATCAACCATAAATAAATGCCGATAAATACACCAGCCATTGCGCCGGAAATCATCTGCTCCAGAGAAGTGGCAGTGATATCCATCACCATGGCAATCCATTGCCGTCTTTCATTTTTCTGCGGATTGCGCAGAATATTCAATAGCATCAGGAAACCACAACATAGATAAACCAGGCAAACGCCAACCGGCTGATAGCTACTGCCATTGAATAACAGGTAGAGCGTGATGAAACTAACGAAAGTCACGCGAATCAAGGCCTGCTCAGTTTCGTTACTGACGGATTTGATTTCGGTTAACTTATATTTAATTTTTCTAATTAGATCGCGCATACCTGATTACGGCCAGAATTGTTGCATATCGATACAGATGCCCTTACATGGAGGACACCTTCTTAGGTATATAACGGACAACTCTTAAGATAACTTAAAGTTTAACAGGCCGGATTTGATAATCAAAGAAAGTTTACCTTTGTAACTGCCCAGCAGTGACAGTTGCTGCCATATATGATAAAAACGTCAATGCTTTTTAAGCTTTACCCTCCATTATGACTGACCCACTCATTTCAGCGCCTGTTCCAGAGAAACTCTCTTTCATCGCCCGCTGTCTTGTGCGCACCAGGGCTGTGCTGCCGATCACATTTTTTATTGGCGGATTTATTTGGGATGCCATCACCATAGGCAAAAAAGTCGCCATTCTCGATATGGCGATTTTTGCACTGTATCTGCTGATGGCTGCCATCCTGATGTATCAATTGGCTGAACCTACTGCCAGTGCCAAGCGCATGCGTGAACGTTTATTAGGCTGGCAGTGGGTACAAAATAAAGTATCCAGCTGGCCGGTTCAAGACTGGCCTTACTGGATATTGCAGTTTCTGTTTGGCAGCGTACTGAGTGCACTGTTTATCCTCTACTTCAAAAGCTCCAGCTATGGCCTGGCGTGGGTACTGACCTTGGTGTTGGGCGCACTGCTGGTTGCAAACGAATTTATGGAAAGCGAATACCGGCGACTGAGTTTATGCTGGAGCATGTTTGGCCTGTGTTCCATCCTGTGGTGTAACTTTGCTTTTCCGTTCCTGTTTGGCAGCGTGCACGCTGCCTGGTTTTATCTAAGTACGCTATTAGGCGCAACCCTCACCTATGTGCTGTACAGCCGTGCGCCGCGCCATGCCGGACGCATCTGGCCGGTATGGGTGATTGCTGCTTTATTGATGGTCGCTTATCGTGCAGATATGATTCCACCAGTTCCGCTGGTGAAGCAGGCAGTCGTGGTCGCTTATGACCTGGAGAAGTCACCTGAAGGTTACTGGATGACCGTGGAGAAATCGCCGTGGTGGAATTTCTGGCGGGTGGATACTGATCATTTACGCCTGGCACCAGGCCAGAGGCTGGTCTGTTTTTCGTCGGTATTTGCACCACAGGGTTTGCATACCAAATTAGTACATGACTGGCAGAAAAAGGTGGCGGGGCGTTGGGTTAGCGTATCAACTGCTGGATTTTCGCTGGTTGGAGGGCGGGATAATGGTTACCGCGGTTATACCTATAAAAGCAATGTCACGGCTGGTGAGTGGCGGGTCAAGATACAAACGGCTACCCGGCAGACGATTGCCGTGAGTAATTTTGATGTGAGTATCGGCACGCAGTCAGATTCGCAGAGCCGCGTGCGTATTCGCTACTAAGCGCTTATTTCTGCTGGCCTTCACACCAGGCGCGCGCATGGTCATCTTGCGCTAATGTTTGCGCTAACCATGCTAATTGCGGCTCTACAGATTGACGTAGTGTCCAGGGCTGGTTAATCACCCACATGCCGCTACCATGCATGCCAAAACCATCTGCGCTGGGCTGCTGCACATCGAGGCAGATGTGTAAATAATCCGTATTCAGTTCACGCAGTTTATCCAGCATTTGCTGCGGTTCAGGCCGTTGCAGGCGTGGATACCAGATCAGGTAAGTACCGGTAGAAAAACGCTTTAGCGCCTCTTTGATACAGCTGACCACGCGCGCATAGTCATCTTTGACTTCATACGGCGGGTCGATAAGCACCAGGCCGCGCTTGCTAGGCGGTGGTAAGCAGGCTTTGATTCCTTCAAATCCATCCTTGGCCTGAGTAGAAACCTGTCTTTTGCGATGAGCAAATTGCTGTTCAAGCAAGGCAGCATCTGCAGGATGCAGTTCGAACAAACGTAACTTATCTTCTGCTCTTATAAAGTGATCGGCGATACAAGGTGAACCAGGATAAGAATCCTTGCCTGCGATGTTGTGCGTGTCTGCGACTGCTTGTAAGTAACTGCCAAAAGCATCTGGCGGGCTGGTTTTGTACAATCTGGCAATACCGCCAAGATACTCAGCGGTTTTATTAGCCACTGCCGTATCCAGGCGATAAATACCCGCCCCGGCATGAGTATCTACGACCCAGTAAGGTTTGTCTTTTTGATTGAAGTATTCCAGCACCAGGCTGTAAACCCAATGTTTGAGGACATCGGCATGATTGCCGGCATGAAAGGCGTGGCGGTAACTTAACATGGCATAGCTCTTGATGAGCCGCTATTGAACAATCCAATATTATAAGTCCATTTTTGTTGCGGCCTATTGTGGAATCACGCCAAATTGTTTTAGCATGCAGACATGGACAAATCTCATACAAAACACGCTGCAACGAATGACTGCTGTGGTTCAGGTCAGCAAAAACACCAGGCAAAAGATGATCATCATCACGATGACCATGCGCATGGTGAGCACGAGCACACCAACCCGTTTTTGATCCCTTTTCTGGCGATCACTGTTTTTGCAATAGTCGAGTTTGCAGGTGGACTCTGGACGCAATCGCTGGCATTACTCAGTGATGCCTGGCATATGTTATTCGATGTGCTGGCACTCGGATTAGCCATGTGGGCTGCGCACCAGACGCGTAAAAGTCCGGAATCCAGCCGCTTGGAGTTACGCGTTTCCATGGTGAATGCGGCCTCTATGCTGGTGGTCGCGGTCTGGATCATTATCGAAGCGATTGAAAGGCTTAGAAATCCTGTGCCGGTGGCTGGGGGCTACGTCAGTATCATTGCCGTTTTGGGTTTGCTGGTGAATATCTTTGTTGCGAAGCATATGCATCACCAGCATCAACACCATGGTGGTGATGCCAGCCTTAATCATCGGGCCGCTTTTTTACACGTTATGGGTGACCTGTTAGGTTCTGTCACCGCCATTGTGGCGGGCGTAGTGATTTATTTCACTGGCTGGGTGACGATAGACCCGATATTGTCTATTGTGATTTCAGTGTTACTGTTTGCCGTGACGCTTAATTTAATTAGAGATATACGTCGCGGTGCTATCCATCACCATCATTAATTCGCACATTAATCTGAAGGAGAACAATCATGCCCTACGTGAATGTCAAACTGGCTGGTTCAGTGACCAAAGAACAGAAAAAGCAAATCGCCAAGGAAATCACAGAAACCCTGACTAGGCATGCACAAAAACCTGCCAGCTATACCTATATAGTATTTGAGGAAGTCGAATACGAGGATTGGGCAATTGGTGGCGAGTTGCTAGGTTGACACCTTCGAAGTTAACGTCTTGAACCCAGACACATGCGTGTAAAATACACGCATGTTTGATCCCAAACCCATACTCAAGAATTTACCGAATTTACCGGGTGTCTATCGCATGCTCAATGCGGAAAACACGCCTATTTATGTAGGCAAAGCCAAAGACCTGAAAAAACGGGTTTCCAGTTACTTCAATAAAAATATCAACAGCCCGCGGACCAAAATGATGGTCTCGCAGATTGCGGCTATTGAAACCACAGTGACCCGCTCTGAAGCGGAAGCCTTGCTGCTGGAAAACAACCTGATTAAAGGCTTGATGCCGCGTTACAACGTATTGTTCCGCGATGATAAGTCGTATCCCTACATCAGCCTCACCGGCGACGCGTTTCCCAGGCTGGCGTTTCATCGGGGCGCCCAGCGCAAAGGGCACCAGTATTTCGGGCCTTTCCCGAGTGCTCTGGCAGTGCGTGAAAGTATCCAGTTGTTGCAAAAGGTATTTAAATTGCGCACCTGCGAAAATACCGTATTTGCCAATCGCTCCAGGCCATGTTTGCAATACCAGATTGCACGTTGCACCGCGCCTTGTGTGGACCTTATTTCTGAAGAGAGTTACGCGAGTGATGTGCGGCACGCGGCCATGTTTTTGCTAGGCAAAACCAATGAAGTGATCGATGCGCTAGGTAGCGAGATGAACAAGGCCGCCGAAGAATTTGAGTATGAGCATGCTGCGATCCTGCGTGACCGTATGCAAGCCTTACGCCAAGTCCAGGCCAAGCAGTTTGTCAGTGACTTCAGTGTCAGTGACGCCGATGTGATTGCCTGTGCCGAGACACAAGGACAGCATTGTATCAACCTGGTGATGATCCGTGGCGGACGGCATCTCGGCGATAAAAGCTTTTTCCCCAAAAACAGCCAAGACGCTGAACTGGTTGAAACCGTAGAAGCGTTTCTTACCCAGTATTACATCTCGCAAAACACGCCGCCATTACTGGTGTGCGGGGCCGAAGTGGAGAGGGATGAATTTGAAGAAGTACTCAGCGAACAATCTGGCCGCAAAATCAGAGTGTTAACCAATGCCATAGGTGATAAAAAAGTATGGCTGAAAATGGCGCAAACAAATGCTGAGCTTGCCCTGCAGCAACGATTAGCAACTTCAGCCAATCAGCAAGCCCGCCTGGTCGCATTACGTGAAGCACTGCACCTCTCAGAAGGGACAGAGCGTATCGAGTGTTTCGATATCAGCCACACCATGGGCGAAGCCACAGTAGGCAGTTGTGTAGTATTTGACCGTGGCGATATGCAAAATAGCGAATACCGGCGTTACAACATCACCGGCATCACGCCCGGCGATGATTACGCTGCGATGCGTGATGTATTAACCAGGCGTTACCGCAAAGTAGCGGCAGGCGAGGGCAAGCGGCCCGACCTGGTGTTTATTGATGGCGGTAAGGGGCAGCTAGGCGTCGCTATCGAAGTCATGCAGGAAGTTGGCCTGGACGATATTTTACTGGTTGGCATTGCCAAAGGTGAAGAACGCAAGGCTGGCCTGGAGACTATGATCTTCTCGGATACCGGTGAAATGCTGAATCTGCCAACCGATAACCTTGGCCTGCATTTGCTCCAGCAAATCCGCGACGAAGCGCATAGATTTGCTATCACCGGGCATCGCGCCAAGCGTGCTAAAGCACGTATAACCTCCAGCCTGGAAGACATCGAAGGCGTAGGGGCCAAGCGGCGCAAAGCCTTGCTGATGCGTTTTGGTGGCCTGGATGGGATAAAAAGTGCTAGCATAGATGAAATTGCCCAAGTCGAAGGCATTAGCCAGGCATTGGCGCAAAGCATTTACGAGCGCCTGCATTGAGCACTTTCAAGCGACATCAATAAGAAACAGATATCTATGTGGACAATCCCCAACCTGCTAACCTTGCTGCGCATCGCCATGATTCCGGTGTTCGTCGGCATGTTCTACCTGCCAGCCAATGCCGTTTCTGCACAAGGCTTACCGGCGCATTGGGTCAACCTCGCGGCTTCCTCCGTATTCATGCTGGCTGCGTTTACCGACTGGCTGGATGGCTATTGGGCACGTAAATACCATCAAATGTCAAAGTTCGGCGCATTCCTGGACCCGGTGGCCGATAAATTGATGGTCGCCGCAGCGCTGATCGTGTTGGTAGAGTTGAATCGGGTAGGGGCCGTCGTCGCGCTTATTATCATAGGCCGCGAAATTGCCATCAGCGCCTTGCGCGAATGGATGGCCAGCATAGGTCAAAGTGCCAATGTCGCCGTTGCCATGGTCGGAAAAGTGAAAACGGCTGCTCAAATGATCGCCATTATCCTGCTGCTTTGGTACGACCCTCTATTCGGGGTGAATATCCAGTGGTTAGGAGAATGGCTGATTGTGATCGCGGCATTATTGACTCTGATTTCCATGGGTTATTACCTGCGCGCAGCATGGCCTGCCATCCGCGAAACCATCTGAAAAAGCATTCCTGCTAAAAGTCTGGTTTTTTCATAAATCTTCCTTGACACAGGGGAAAAAATCATTAAAATGCCAGCTTCCTTACGACGCATGGCGCAAGGAAATACGCGGGAATAGCTCAGTTGGTAGAGCGCAACCTTGCCAAGGTTGAGGTCGCGAGTTCGAGACTCGTTTCCCGCTCCAAATTCAGGGGAAAGCACTGCTTTCCCTTTTTAACATAAGTGGTTTTTATGTTGTTGGTTCTGGCGCGATAGCAAAGCGGTTATGCCGCGGCCTGCAAAGCCGTTTAGGCCGGTTCGACTCCGGCTCGCGCCTCCAGATATGCGGGAATAGCTCAGTTGGTAGAGCGCAACCTTGCCAAGGTTGAGGTCGCGAGTTCGAGACTCGTTTCCCGCTCCAAATTTCTCTCAAGCACATCACCTGAGAGGGTATGCAAAACCCTTCAAAGTGTTAAAATACGCAGCTTGACAGACCTACCGCCCGGATGGTGAAACTGGTAGACACAAGGGACTTAAAATCCCTCGGCTTAACGGCTGTGCCGGTTCGATTCCGGCTCCGGGCACCACACTTCTCATAGACATTCCACTTTGATCTCTTGATCACAAATTCAATCTGCAAAAAGTGAGAACACCACTTTTTAGTCGTTTTGATTCATCAGTGGCAACTCTCCGCACTGCATCTATCATTTAAATAAAAGTAGCAGTTTTTTGTGTCTGCTTGAAGTGCTGGTTTTCGAGCGCGCCAGCCGTTAAAGTGATGTCAGTTGCAATCGATTATTTTTAATCAGATTTTTAACAAGAAAACATCACCATGTTTGAACAAACCTTTAAAAATATCGACAACATTCTGCGCATAGATGGTGTGGCGACAGAGCTTGATTACACTGAGCAAACCTCCTGGATTTTGTTTTTAAAATATCTTGATGCTTTAGAGCAAACTAAAGCGCTTGAGGCTGATTTAGATGGCAAGCCCTACCAATTTATTATGGATGAAGCTTACCGCTGGCCAACATGGGCAGCGCCCAAAACTACCGATGGTAAGTTTGACCACAATAACGCCATGACTGGTGATGACCTCACCCAGTTTGTGAATACCAAGCTATTCCCCTATCTCAAAAGCTTTAAGCAACGCGCCGCTGACCGCAACACTATCGAATACAAAATCGGTGAGATTTTTGATGAAATCACCAACAAAATCAAAAGCGGCTATAAGCTACGCGAAATCATAGAGTTAGTAGATGAGCTGCGCTTTAACACCCAAGTAGAAAAGCACGAGCTCTCACACCTGTACGAAGCCAAAATTAAAAACATGGGCAACGCAGGGCGCAACGGTGGCGAGTATTACACCCCGCGCCCGCTTATTCGCGCCATGATACAAGTGATACAACCCAAAATAGGCGAGCGCATTTATGACGGCGCGGTGGGCAGTGCGGGCTTTCTATGTGAAGCATTTGATTATTTGCGCCCCCAAGCCACCAAAGCCGATGACTTGAACACACTGCAAACCAGCACATTTTACGGCAAAGAGAAAAAAAGCCTCGCCTATGTGATTGCGCTCATGAACATGATTCTGCACGGCATCGAAGCGCCCAACCTCATCCACACCAACACACTGTCCGAGAACATTAACGACATTCAAGAAAAAGATCGTTACGACATTATTCTCGCCAACCCACCGTTTGGCGGCAGTGAAGACAAGCAAATTCAGCAACCTTTCCCCATTAAAACCGGTGAAACTGCCTTTTTATTTTTACAGCACTTTATTAAAAGCCTCAAAGCCGGTGGCCGCGCCGCGGTGGTGATTAAAAACACCTTTTTAAGCAATACGGATAACGCCTCAGTCAGTCTGCGTAAATTGTTGCTGGAGAGTTGCAACCTGCACACCGTGCTCGATTGCCCAAGCGGCACGTTTCAAGGTGCAGGCGTAAAAACCGTGGTGCTGTTTTTTGAAAAAGGTGCGCCTACCCGCAACACCTGGTTTTATCAGCTAGACCCAGGCCGCAATATGGGCAAAACCAACCCGCTGAATGATGCCGATTTGGCGGAATTTGTAGCACTGCAAAAAAACTTTGCTGACTCCCCCAAAAGCTGGTCAGTCAATACGTTCGCCCTGAGCGAAGTCGAAGGGTATGACCTATCGGTTAAAAACCCCAACGGCAATGAAGAAGTCGCGCACCGTAGCCCGCAAGCCATTATGAAAGAAATCGCTACACTCGATGTTGAAAGTGCAGAAGTATTAGCAGGGATTAAGGCGTTGCTATGAAGGCTGGTTGGGAAGTGAAAACCTTAAATCAGATTGCTGAGAATTTAGACAGTAAGCGCGTACCGATCACAAAGACTGATAGAACTGAGGGGCATTATCCATATTACGGAGCTTCAGGAATTGTTGACTATGTTGGAAGCTACATTTTTGAATGCGATACCCTACTTATATCCGAAGATGGGGCAAATCTTTTAGCACGCTCAACACCCATTGCATTTCCAGCAACAGGAAAGTATTGGGTAAATAATCATGCTCATATACTTAAGTTTGATAATTTTGTAACTCAACGTTATGTTGAGCTCTATTTTGAAAGCATACCTTTAGATGACTATGTGACTGGTGCCGCACAGCCAAAGCTAAATCAAAAAGCATTAAACTCAATTCCAATTCCAGTCCCACCGTTCGCAGAACAACAACGCATCGTAGCCATACTCGACCAAGCGTTTGAGGGCATTGCCAAAGCGCGCGCAAATGCAGAACAAAACCTGCAAAGCGCCCGCGCCTTGTTTGAAAGCCACCTGCAATCGATATTCACTCAGCACGATCACGAATGGGAGAAAAAGCGGCTTGGCAACGTGGTTACTAGACTTACGAATGGCTATGTTGGCCCGACGCGTAATATATACAATGATTCAGGAGTGCCATATCTTCTCGCACGTCACGTTAAGAATAACCAATTGCTTTTCGATGGAAAAACGTTCATTACCGAAGAGTTCAATCGTAAGAACAAAAAGTCAATATTGAAAGAAGATGATGTGCTTTTAGTTCAAAGTGGACACATTGGGCACTCAGCAGTTGTCACTAAAGAGCATGAAGGGCACAACTGTCATGCAATGATTGTAATTTCAGCAGTGAAAGACACATTTATTGGGTCTTTCCTTTCGCTATTTTTTAACTCTTCTGAAATGAAACAGAAGTTTCAGGAAATCAGATCTGGCTCCACAGTTCCGCATCTTACATGTGGAGAGGTTAAAGAACTGATGGTTCCACTACCAAATTTGGCAACACAGCAGGTAATTGTTAACAGCGTTCGAGAATTCCAAAAAAAAACCCAACGCCTAGAAGCCCTCTACCAACGCAAAATCGCCTGCCTCGATGAACTCAAAAAATCGCTCTTGCAACAGGCGTTTGCTGGGGACCTATAAAAAGGTTACAAGCTTGCAACCTTTTTATGATGTCGTTGCCATCGACATTCCTTAAAAATATCCACTCATGTTTCTAGTGCTTGCATTTATTGCTACGCAAGCTCACAATATCCATTCATTTATCTATTCAACATTCTATTCACCCCTATGTCAGCGCATGTTAATACTATCCGTTTGTTACTGGCAGCTGGCCCCCAATCAGCACAGCAACTGATTGAAAAGATAGGGATTAGTCAGCCAACCTTGTCGCGCGCGCTCAACCGCCTTGGCGATGAAGTGGTGCGTTTAGGCGCAGCTAGATCTATTCAATATACCTTGCGCGATACAGGGCGCGGCGTCACAGACATACCCATTTACAGGGTAAATGCCGAGGGACAAGTCATCAACTTGGGTACATTGATTGCTGTACGCCCACACGGGTTTGTAATGCGGCAGGCGGATGGTGTGACCTTGCGCAGTGACAGCTTGCCATGGTGGTTGTTTGATATGCGTCCGCATGGGTTTCTTGGCCGAGCATACGCCGCACGCCATGCTACGGCGCTGGGGCTGCCAGCAAGGTTGAGCGATTGGAGCGATGAACATGCCTTGCGCGCTTTGCTGGCGCACGGCCATGATGTGGTGGGTAATTTGCTGCTGGGCGATTTGGTGCGCGATCGTTTTCTATCTGCGCCGCTGCCTGTGCCTATTACGCAACAGGATAAAGCCGAGGTTTATCGTCAGCTTGCTCTGGATGCTGCGAGTGGTGAAATGGCAGGCTCTTCTGCTGGGGGTGAGCAGCCTAAATTTGCGGTGTATGCAGACACACCAGCAGGGCCGCGTCATTTGCTGGTGAAGTTTAGCGAAGCAGAAGATAGCCCAGTGAGTGAACGTTGGCGCGATTTGCTGTTGGCTGAGCATCTAGCACTGGAAACTCTGCGCGCTGCAGATATCCCCGCCGCGCAAACCTATGTGTTTGACCACGACGGGCAGCGATTTCTAGAGGTGGAGCGATTTGACCGTGTGGGCAGCTTGGGGAGACGTGCACTGCACTCGCTTACTGCGTTAGACGCTGAGTTTGTGGGGTTGGCCGTTGGAAACTGGCCGCTGATTACCCGCCGCCTTGCGGATGCAGGCCAGATAGAGCCTCAGGCTGTAGCAGAAGCCGCAGTATTGTGGGCGTTTGGTACATTAATTGGCAATACGGATATGCACAACGGCAATTTATCTTTTATTGCTGACCAAGGACGGCCCTATGCAATTGCGCCGGCGTATGACATGACCACGATGGGGTTTGCGCCACGTAGCGGCGGTGGCCTGCCGGATAGCATTGCCGCACCTACCATTCAGGCTGAGGTGCCCAACGATATTTGGCGACGCGCAGAATTGCTGGCGCGCGATTTCCTGAATCGGGTACACGCCTCAAACGCATTCAGCCCACGTTTTGGAGTGTGTATTGCAGCTCTAGACAACCGACTCGATATGGCTAGTGCGGCGATTGCCAGATTGGGTTAGCATAGCAATGCCAAAGCGGACGATGATGAGATAGATTGCAAAGCGATGAACGAAGCTGAAACCCGTGCAGAACACATAGACCCAGCCCTTAAGGCCGCTGGCTGGGGTGTGGTGGATGGCAGTTATATCAAGCGTGAGCATATTACGCTGGGCCGTTTGCAGAGTGGTGGCAAACGTGGCAAACAAGAGATTGCCGATTATGTGTTGGTGTATAAAAACCATAAATTAGCGGTGATTGAAGCCAAAGCATGGGATAAGCCTTATACCGAGGGCGTGGCACAGGCCAAAACTTACGCCCAAAAACTGGGTAGCCGGTTTGCTTATGCCACGAATGGGCAACGTATTTATGGCATTGATATGCAAACGGGCAAGGAAGCGGATGTTGCACAATATCCCAGCCCTGATGCGTTGTGGCAACTCACTTTTGCCGAGCCAAACGCTTGGCGTGACAAGTTTTCTGAGATTCCTTTTGAAGATAAAGGCGGCACCTGGGGCGCCCGCTATTATCAACATAATGCGGTTGAGGCGGTGCTTGAAGCGATTGCCAATAATGAGCAACGCATATTGCTGACGCTGGCGACTGGCACAGGCAAAACCTTTATTGCGTTTCAGTTGGCCTGGAAGTTGTTTTATAGCCGCTGGAATTTAAGCCGCGAACTCAATGGTGAAAAATCACGCAGGCCGCGCATTTTGTTTCTGGCTGACCGCAATGGTTTAGCTGACCAAGCCTACAACGCCTTTTCGGCTTTCCCTGAAGATGCTTTGGTGCGGATTGCACCGGATGAAATCAGCAAAAAGGGCAGGGTGCCTAAAAACGGCAATATCTTCTTTACCATTTTTCAGACCTTTATGAGTGGTACGGATGCTGCAGGCAATCCGGCCCCTAACTTTGGCGAGTACCCACCAGACTTTTTTGATTTTATTATCATCGATGAATGCCACCGGGGCGGAGCGAATGACGAAGGCAATTGGCGCGGGATTCTGGAATACTTTTCTCCCGCTGTGCAATTAGGCCTGACGGCTACTCCCAAGCGTAAAGACAATACCGACACCTATGCTTATTTTGGTGAGCCTGTGTATGTGTATTCACTTAAAGAAGGGATTAATGATGGTTTTTTAACTCCCTTTAAGGTGAAACAGATTGCGACCACGCTGGATGAGTATATTTATACACCTGGCGATGGTGTGGTGGTACAAGGTGAAGCGGAGCCAGGCAAACTGTATAAAGAGGGCGACTTCAACCGCATCATCAAAATACCGGCGAGGGAGCGATATCGCGTCAAGTTGTTTATGGACTTGATTAACCAACGTGAGAAAACCCTGGTGTTTTGCGCCAATCAGGAACATGCGCTGGAAGTACGTGACTATATTAACCAAATAAAAACCAGCAAAGACCCTGATTACTGTGTGCGTGTCACGGCTGCTGATGGTGCGCGTGGCGATGAGTATCTGAGAGCGTTTCAAGACAATGAAAATGCCATCCCCACCATCTTGACCACCTCGCAAAAACTTTCAACCGGGGTGGATGCGCGCAACGTGCGTAATATTGTGCTGATGCGCGAGGTCAACAGCATGATTGAGTTCAAGCAGATTATTGGCCGTGGTACTCGGCTATATGACGGCAAAGACTATTTTACGATTTATGATTTTGTCAAAGCGCACCATCACTTCAGCGACCCGGAATGGGATGGCGAGCCTGAGCCGGTGGAGTACATCACGCCTGGCAGTCAGATGATCAAACCAAAGCCAGCAGAGCAAACCCCCAAACCTTATCAGGAGCGTGAGCCCAAGCCGGAAAAAATCCTCATCAAGCTTTCTGATGGCAAAACGCGTCAGATTCAACACATGATGGCCACCAGTTTTTGGGGGGCAGATGGCAAGCCTATGTCGAGTGCACAGTTTCTGCAAAGCTTATTTGGCGTATTGCCCGAGTTTTTCAAAGATGAGGATGTGCTACGCGACTTATGGAGCAATCCGGAAACTCGCAAAAAACTGTTGGACGGGTTGGCAGATAGAGGCTTTCACAAAGAGGTCTTGATGGAAATGCAGCGGATTATTGAAGCAGAAAACAGCGACCTGTTTGATGTATTGGCCAACGTTGCTTTTGCTTTGCAACCGCTTTCGCGCACACTGCGTGCAGATCAGGCTAAACAGAACATACATCAGCACTTTGCGGATAAGCAATCCGCATTTATTGAATTTATACTTGGGCAATATGTACAACAAGGCGTCGAAGAGCTTAATCAGGAAAAGCTAAAAGATTTAATCAGCCTGAGATATCAGTCCATTCACGATGCCACTGCTGAATTAGGGAATGCAGCTGCAATCAGGCAACTCTTTGTCGGCTTTCAAAAATACCTTTATCAGCCAGCTGGCGAGGCCAGTCTTTAATAATCAGTCATCGCTGACAGTACCCTGAGATGGTTATTTACAAAATTGAAGGGAAGGGCAGCGCGACAATGCTGGAAACAATAAACGCAAAAGTATTGAGGACTAACCAGCGGGTGAAGGTTGGTAAGACGATATCGTTGTTTTCCAGCAAGTGACTGCCCCACTTTAAAGCGAGGTAGTAGGCAATAAGCGAAATGACGATACCGGCAATTAACATGTTTGAATTTTCACTCTATTCAGACTACGGGCACCACAGCTTGAAATCAACACTTATTTATTCTGCTGATAAATAAAGTCTAGCATTAAAACACCTCCTCAGCCCTTATTCCCAGTCCAAGCGTATACTTGAATATGTTTGTTGAGACTTCATTCTTTGTCCGCCATATAGCCGCAAAGGAACTGCCAGGTCTATCTTGTATCTATTCACATAAATAATAATCTTTGCCATGGTTTCGCAGGTTTTTTTGTACTATATCAATTAGGAGTGTTTATGAAATACATTCTCATCCTGCTCATAGCCATTCATTTGTCGGCATGCATAACCACGCCTCAAGTGAAGAGTAGCGAAGTGGCACCGGCGCAAAATTACCAGTTCGCAGGCGATGACGAATCCACCAAAATTACCGGCTTGCTGGAAAAGTATGGCAATGACTGGGCCTATCACGGTGCATTTCTGACGGTTAAAATTGGTAACGAAGAAGTGATCGTGAGAAAGCCTGTCGATAGATACAATTTTTCAGGGGAAGTTGGCGGCAATACTTATCGTGACAAAAAAGTAAGCGCTTCATGCATAGGCTATGCGGTGACGGATCGATGGACGGATGTACACTGCACTGTCTTCGTCGGCAATGAACAGACGGTAACGCTCACATTCTAGTAGGTTGTAGAACTTCCCCTTACATTAATACTGAGCGCTGAAATACTTACATAGCTACCGAAAGTGGGCATTGATTAATTCAATGCCCACTTTGTATTTATGAGCTATATAAATGGTTTTTCTATTTTTAATCAAAGAATTAATCTCAATCGAATAGGGTTAACTAATAAAAAACTTAAAGGGGGCTATCATGAGTTTCAATGATATTGGTGCTATCAACAAAATCGGGCAAACGTCTACAGCGCTTAAATTTAATAAGAAAGATACTGAAGACTCTGTAGAGCAAAGCTCTCCTGCTAGCAAAACTTTCCTAAGTGAATCTTCCTCCCAAAAAGTCGGGGTCAAGGATCCTTACCAGGAGTTAAGTGATTTTATGAAAATGTCTGATGCGCAGAAAATGCAATATCTCTGGTTGAGAAGCATGGCATCTCGCAAGAAGAGTTTGATGCCATGAGCGGTGAATACAAACAGAAACTAGTGCAGCAAATGCAGGAAGAATTAAAGACTCAAATGAAAGAAGCTGCCGCATCTCCTGAAAAAACATCTTTAAACTTGGCTTAGTCGTCTCCCTGTTGAGATCTTATGCCTGGTGACGCCCACTCGCTTTTGTTCAATTAGTCATCCAAACACGCATCCAATAGCGATGCATTGAATAGTCTGAGACGAGGAGTCTAAAAATGCTGTCGGTTGATGGCTTTTATGGCGTCTATTTTTAAACCTATTTTGCAAACCTCTGATTGGCCGGATTTAAAAGCCATTGGTGATGATCAATGCAATGCCTGCAAATTTTGCATGCTTTCTCTCATTTACTCTCCCGATACTCTGCACTATTTGCACTTTTTATCTTTGCTTTTAATTTAAATATCTGATTATTATAGGTTTTTTTAATGGCACATGATTTGCTAAATCACACATGTCTTCATAAGGAAAGTGGATATGTTAAACCAGGCAATCCCAGTGTCCATGCAGGCTTTTTTTGCAGAAGCCGCATATGACTTACGTATTTTTGCAAAGCCTAAGCGGTATACGCTACAAGAAATCAAGGCGCATGAGATCAATGCCACACATGCAGATCGTGCTGAAGTAGAGGCCTTTATTGCGGAAGTGTTTTATCGGGCTTATCGAGCAAGGATTAAGCACTTCATGCCCAGACTGATTGCTTTACGCGACGAAGAGCATCATTTAATGGCGGCTTTCGGTATGCGTGAAGCCAGCGACTCTGTCTTATTTCTGGAACAATATCTGGACGAGCCTATTGAGGCGATCATTTCAAAGCGTTTTGGTCAAACCATCTTGCGCTCTGAGATCACTGAGATCGGTAATCTGGCAGTGGCAAACCCACGCAACTCAGGTATTTTGATCTCGCATGTGATTGAGCACAGTCTGGCTGCCAACGTACAATGGTGCGTGGCAACCGCGCATCACACTTTGCAAAATGGCCTGATTAAAGGTGGGGTTGATGTCAGGCCCTTGCATGCGGTCAATCCGGAACGCTTACCTGCGGATGAACGTGTTCACTGGGGTAGCTATTATGAGCAAACGCCTCAGATCATTGCTGTGTCCAGAATGGCGGGTAATTAACATGGACTACGCAGCGTTCGAGCAATTACTTGCCCGGCATGTGTTGCTGAACCCAAATGCCGTTGCCTTGCAAGGTCAGGCAATGACATTGACTTATGCAGTCTTGCAGCAGGAAGTCGATCGATTAAGGCAAGACCTGGTATTTGAAAATGATCACCAGCCAATCGCAGTGGCGGTTGCTAACCATCCTGCCTGGGTGTTGCTGGACATCGCCGCGCTAGGTTATGAAATCCCGTCTTTACCTATTCCTTTCTTTTTTACCGATGCGCAAATCTTGCATGCGGTGCTGGATGCCGGGGCTGGTACGCTGATCACTGATGAACCTGAACGCTTTTGCCCGATTTTTGATGGCAGAATAGCGCGTAAAACCACCCTCATTGTGGCTGGAAAACGGTTGATGCAGCTGGATTTACGCGTACCTGAAATCGTGCTTCCAAAAGGTACTGCCAAAATCACTTACACCTCAGGCACCACTGGCAATCCCAAAGGTGTCTGCCTGAGTGCAGAACACATGCTAACCGTCGCTGAATCTGTCGTTAACGCTACTGGTATTGCCAGCGATGCAAAGCACTTATGTGTACTTCCGCTCTCAACGCTATTAGAAAATGTAGCAGGGGTGTATGCGGCATTGATTGCTGGCGCCACAGTGTGCCTGCTACCTGGCGACAAAACCGGCCTCGATGGCAGCCAGTTAAATATCCGGCAATTGCATGATGCGCTGTCTGTCACGCAGGCTAATACCGCCATTTTCATCCCTGAACTGCTCCATGCCCTTGTGCATTTCATTGAAGCAGGTGCGACATCTTTGCCCGCTTTACGTTTCCTCGCAGTCGGTGGTGCTGCAGTGTCCCGTGTATTGCTGGATACCGCAAAGCGTTTGGGCTTGCCGGTATACCAAGGCTATGGTCTGTCTGAATGCGCTTCAGTGGTCGCCTTGAATACAAGTCAGGCCAATCAGGTTGGCAGTGTGGGCAAAGCCTTACAGCATGTAGATATCAAGCTGGCTGAGGATGGTGAGATTTTAGTCCAAGGCCAGCATTTCCTGGGATATACAGGAAATGCTGCGGACAGCGATCACGAATGGTTCGCCACCGGGGATATCGGCGCGATGGATGCGCAAGGATTCCTGCGTATAGAAGGGCGTAAAAAGAATGTGTTCATCACTTCGTTTGGCCGCAATGTATCTCCGGAATGGGTTGAAGCTGCACTCCTCAATTCTCCCTATCTCATCCAGGTTTGCGTGTTTGGAGAAGCTAAACCCTGGAACATTGCACTCATCGTTGCCAAGTCTGGTGTGACTGACCAGTTGATTACCCAGTCAATTGCAGAGGTTAATCAACAGTTGCCGGATTATGCGCGTATCACCAAATGGATGGCTGTTAGCCCCTTTAGCAATACCAACCAGCAACTAACATCTAACGGAAGATTGAGACGCCAGGCCATTTACCAGGCTTATCAACAGGCTATCGAGCATCTGTATAAGGAATCAGCATGACATTTTATGAACAACTTTTACAGGCCACACAGGCTGAACGCAATGCGCTACTGAGTGTGCCTTTTATCGTGCATGGCGCTGCCGGAGAGCTCAGCCTGGATGCCTATGTGGCATTTCTTGGCCAGGCTTACCATCACGTGAAACATACGATTCCATTGCTGATGTCTACCGGTGGTCGCTTGCCGGAGCGATATGAATGGCTACGCGTTGCACTAGGCGAATATATTGAAGAGGAAATGGGACATCAGGAATGGATACTCAATGACATTCAGGCCTGCGGATTTGATAAAGAGCAAGTTCGGCATGGCCAGCCTGGATTGGCCACTGAATTAATGGTGGCTTACGCGTATGACATGATCCAGCGCGTCAATCCCATTGGTTTCTTTGGCATGGTACTGGTTCTGGAAGGCACCAGTACTGCGGTGGCAAGCCATGCGGCCAAAGCTATTTCGACCAGCCTGAAACTGCCAGCCAGTTGCTTTAGTTATTTGTCTTCGCATGGGGCACTGGATGTAGAGCACACAAGATTCTACGAAGGGCTCGTAAACAACATCCCTGCCGGGCAAGATCAGGCACTGCTGATACATGCGGCGAAAGTATTTTATAAACTTTATGCCGATATCTTTCGAGAGTTAGGCGAAAAATACCTTGGAAATGGCTTGAAATGAATCTAAAAGGAAAACGCATTCTGCTTACCGGCGCTACAGGCGGTTTGGGGCAATCGCTGGCAACTGCATTAGCTGATAAAGGCGCGATATTAAGCCTGGTGGGCAGGGATGATGCAAAATTAGCGCATCTTAAACATGTATTGGAAAAGCAGGGGAGTAGCGCGCACACCATCACGGCAGATTTGAGTGAAATGGATGCGATTGCCTTTGTCAGTAAGCATGCCAGGCGACAGATGGGTGGCATCGATATCCTGATCAATAACGCCGGCGTGATGGACTTCATTAAATTTGAAGATCAACACCAGGGACGTATCGCACAGATGATAGAAACTAATGTGACGATTCCTATCCAGTTCACGCGTGAAATCATCCCCGATTTCATTGCCCGGGATGAAGGGCAGGTGGTCTTTGTCGGTTCGATATTTGGTTCTTTGGGATTCCCTTATTTTGCGACTTACTGCGCCAGCAAATTTGCTATCCACGGGTTTTCGCAATCACTGCGCAGAGAGTTGATGGGCACTAAGATTGGCGTCTCCTACATAGCACCGCGTGGCATCAAAACGCCAATGAATGATGCCAATACCGTTGCCATGTGGGCGAAAACAGGCAGCCGGATGGATGCTGCTGAAGTCGTTGCCAGCCGCATTGTGAAAGCCTTGGAGAAAGAGCAGCAGGAAGTGTTCATAGGCGAACCGCAATCATTCTTTGCCTGGTTGAATGGTCTCTTCCCAAGGCTGGTCACCGCCGGCCTGAAAAAAGACACTCGAATCGCACGCGAATTTTTATAACGACAGGAGCTCCAGGCATGAAAAAATATTGTTTAGGCATCTCAATCTTATTGTTGAGTTTATGTTCCAGTGTGTTGCTGGCCGATGAAAAGCTGGATAGTGATATCGCCAGCTTGCAACATGAGTGGGCGAAGGCGAATTATGCAACCTCAAAAGATGCACAGGAAATCGCATTTAAGAATCTCACAGAACAGGCGCATCAATTATCTGAAAAGCATGCAAAAGCACCAGAGACACTGATTTGGGAAGGCATTGCGAATGCGGGCTATGCAAAAGCCAAAGGTGGCCTGGGCGCGCTGAAATTAGCCGAGAAAGCACGTGATTTATTACTTGCTGCAGAAAAGTCCAACCCTAATGCCTTGCAAGGCTCTGCTTACACCAGCCTGGGTTCACTGTATTACAAAGTACCTGGCTGGCCGATTGGCTTTGGCGACAAGAAAAAAGCCAAGGTATATCTTGAAAAAGCATTGCAAGCCAACCCTAACGGCATAGACCCCAATTTTTTCTACGCTGACTTTTTAAGTGAGCAAGATCAGTACAAGCAAGCCATCCCCTATTATGAGAAAGCCTTGGCCGCCGCACCAAGGGCTGGTAGAGAAGACGCTGATGCTGGACGCAGGGCTGAAGTAGAAACCGGTCTGAAAGTGGCTAAGGATAAGCAATAGATTCAAGCCCACATCCAACGATCATAGTCATAGTGAAATTCATTGTCAGGTAAGAAAAACATCGCTCAAAGTTGACACGTCAGTTATTTCTGACAGCAGAATGCGGCATTGTCTTATGCATGCGATATATTGAAATAGTTATCCTTAATGTGCTGAATTTAATGAGCTTGTCTCTTTAAAACGGCATCAAACGGTGCCCGTATGGCGCCGTTTGCATTTGAGGATAGTGTTTTGTGCACGCACAATCATGCATACTATCAGGCTGATTTTTGCCGCACTTATCAAAAAATTAATAAGAAAAGTGAATAGACTGAGATGACAATGAAAGAAACCTGGGTACTGATCAAGAGTGCGTTCACTTCATGGAGTGATGATTATGCGCAAAGTATGGGAGCGGCTTTGGCCTACTACACCATGTTTTCGATTGCCCCATTATTGCTGATCGTGATTTCTATCTCCGGGCTTATTTTTGGGCAAGAGGCTGCCCGTGGTGAAATTATCGGGCAGTTGAATAACCTGATGGGTGAGCAGGGTGCAGCAGCCGTACAAACGTTGCTGCAAAGCACCAGTCAGCCGGCTGAGGGAATCACTGCAACCACGATCGGTATCATTCTGTTACTGGTCGGTGCTACCAGTGTGTTTGGTGAGTTGCAAGATTCTCTTGACCGTATCTGGAAAGCGCCGGCAAGAGTGAATAACGGCCTGTGGAAACTGATTCGTGCGCGATTATTATCATTTGGCATGATCATGGGTATTGGGTTTTTGCTGATGGTATCCCTGGTATTCAGCGCAGGCTTATCTGCCATGAGCAAGTGGTGGTCACCGGTATTTTCAAGCTGGGTATTGGTCGCTGGCATTTTTAATTTTATATTCAGCTTTTTACTAACCACCGGTATGTTTGCCATGATTTATAAAATCATGCCGCGCGCACGCATCCGCTGGAGTGAAGTGTGGATAGGGGCAACACTTACGGCCGTTTTATTCACTATAGGTAAGTGGCTGATCGGCATTTACATAGGCAGGAGTGCGATCTCAAGCGGTTATGGTGCTGCTGGTTCCATCCTGGCCTTGTTGATCTGGATTTATTACTCGGCACAGATATTCCTGATCGGCGCTGAATTTACCTGGGCTTATTCGCATATTTTTGGCTCACGCAAAGGCAAGGATACTCCAGAGGATCTCGCAAGTGCATTAGCTGAGAACGGCGCGAAAACCTTAGAGCCTGACAGCAAGATTGCACAAACCGTGCGTACAAAAAAACGTAAGCCGCGTCTCAAATAAGTCTGGTTTCTTCCTCACATCGCTCCACCGTTACATCGGTCCGTCTTTGATGACGATTTAATTTTTACATTATCAATTCTAATATTATATAAAATTGTATAATGATGCGCTCGAAGACTCAAGTTCTTTGGACCGAATAAACATTCATCAAATGTGGGAAGTTGTGTGATTTACGTAGAATTGAAATCAGTTATTCTAAAAAAACAATTGGCATGGGGCAGGACAATCACGATCACTGAGATTGCAGATGCGAGCGGGATCAGCCGCATGACATTGCACCGCATGCTGAAAGACCAGACTTACAATGCAAGCACCGATCACCTGAATAAACTCTGCGCTTATTTGCAATGCGACTTATATGCGCTTATCCGGTGGGAGTCTGACATTCCTGTACTCCAGGAGCATGTAGCCTGATCTCATCCCCGCAATCACACAAAGGTCATTGTTTACGGTGGCCATTGGTTAAACTTTAATCAATCCCCGTTTCTCAATCAAAACCGGTTCACAATGATTTTTCCAGTGTTTACAGCATTGATGCGGCCTACAAACCCGTTTCAATCTCGGGCAGTGCTTTGAAATAGATAAGTTGACTGGTTTTTCCCGCTTTTTTTCAGCAATCTATCTTCGCTGAAACTTTCGATAATAAGAGAAATTTTTTGGAATTTCTTTTATGCGTCCGTCTTCCGGTGTTTTGCCATCCGCACACTCCCTGAAAAGGGATTGTAGCTATTGGATGCAACAGCTCGTTGAAGCCTGGAAACAGGGCGAATGGTCGGAATGCCTGTCATTGGCACAGAAAATCACTACAGACTTTCCCGAGGAAGGCCTGGCCTGGAAGTTACTGGGTAGCCTTTATCAACAGCAGAATGATCTGACGATGGCCGTGCAAGCCTTTTCGCAGGCAGGCAAGTTGCTGAAAAAAGATGCCGAAGTGTTTTACAACCTCGCCAATGCACATGCACAACTGCAGGAGCATGCATTAGCGGTCAAGCATTACCGGCACACACTCAAATTAAATCCCGCCTTCAGCCGCGCTTATGCCAACTGGGCGAGTGTGCTGAAGCAAACAGGGCAACTCAAAGAAGCGGAGAAATTATTACGTCGCGGCCTGAATCTTCACCAGCAGGATGCGCGCGTCAATTTTGAATTGGGCACTTTGCTACATGAAGCGGATAAGCCGCTGGAAGCGATCCAGTATTACCGCGAAGCCGCATCCATCGAGCCGCAAAACCCGATCATATTTTTCAATATGGCAGTGGCGCTTGAATTGTTGGGTAACGAAAGTGAAGCGATCCAGGCCTTTGAAACCGCTATTGCCCACCAGCCTGGTTATGTAGAAGCTTATAGCCATCTGGGCGCCTTGTACCTGAAACAGGCGAATTTTGACGAAGCGGAGCAATGGTTGCTCGCCGGTTATGCAGTGAATGCCCAGGAGTTATCCATCCTGAAAAACCTGGCCAAGTTATATCGTGTGACACAGCGTACCCGCGAATATCAGCAGTACGTTGACCAGGTGATGCATTTGCAGGACTTCAGCCCGGAGCAACTGAACAATGTGGCTGCCGAACTGCTGGACCAGAACCTGTATGCAGAAGCCGAGCGCTACTGCCAGAAGGCATTGGAGCAGGATCCAGACAACCCTTATATTTATGGCAACCTGGGACTGATTGAGAATGCACGGTCCGCATTTGATAAGGCTTGCCTTAACTTTGAGAAAGCACTGGCGCTATTACCGGATTCAGAAGTGATCCTGAGTAATTACAGCATCAGTTTGCGTATGCTAGGGCGCTATGCCGAGGCTATTGCCAGCCTGGAAAAATCTATCGCCATCAAGCCTGACCATCTGTCTGCCTATATCAACCTCAGCAGTATTTACCTGGATTTAGGTAAAGCTGAGCTGGCGATCGACCTATTGGAAAAAGTGCTGGCGCAGGACCCTGACCACGTGATGGCCTTGAGAAATCTGCTGTTTTCAGATAGTTACGTTAATCTCCTCAACGAACAGAAATATGCTGCCTATGTTGAAAAACTGGGGCAACTGATGATGCGGGATATTGCGCCGTTTCAGGAATGGCTGGTACATGAAGATGACCAGCGCTTGCGCATAGGACTGGTCTCGGCCGACCTCAGGCGTCATCCGGTCGGTTATTTTATCGAAAACTGGTTAAAGCATTTTCATCCCGGCAATCTGGAAGTGGTTGGGTATTCGACCGATGGCCGCGAAGATGTCTTAACCCACGAGCTCAAAAGCTATTGCAACCAGTGGCGCTCGCTGGCTGGCTTGACTGATCAGCAAGCAGCAAAGTTGATTCACGATGACGGCATTCATATCCTGCTGGATTTATCCGGCCTGACCGGTGGTACACGGTTACCGGTATTTGCCTGGAAACCCGCACCGGTGCAAGCCACCTGGCTCGGCTATTGGGGCACAACCGGTTTGCCGGTGATGGATTACGTGATTGCCGACCCCATCAGTATCAATGCTCAGGTTGCCCAACAGTTCACCGAACAAGTGGCTAGCATGCCACATACCAGGATGTGCTTTACGGCACCACCGTATGATATTGCAGTCAACGCGTTGCCAGCCGAAAAGGCTGGCCACATCACGTTTGGCTGCTACCAGAACTACACCAAGGTGACCGATGCAGTGCTGGCACTCTGGGGGCAGGTGTTCCAGCAGTTGCCAACTGCAACCTTACGCTGGCAATGCAAGGCCTTTAATGATGAGGCTGCCAGAGCAGAGACCGTACACAAACTGCTGCAGGCAGGCATTGTTGCCGAACGCTGCGAGCTGCTGGGTATGGTCACCCGCGAGGCTTACCTGAACAGCCATCATGACGTGGATATGATCCTGGATACCTTTCCGTTCAGTGGCGGCACTACTACTTGCGAAGCCTTGTGGATGGGCGTACCGACTTTGACTTTGTCAGGTGATACCCTGATTGGTCGGCAGGGCGCTAGTATGCTGACCTGTGCCGGCCTGACTGACTGGGTTGCAGAAACGGCTGAACAATATGTACAAAAAGCGTTAGATTTTGCTTCTGACCTGCAACGTCTGGCAGCACTACGGCAGGGCTTGCGCACGCAAGTAACGCAGTCACCACTGATGGATGCGTCACAATTCGCACAGGATTTTGAAAACCTATTATTCAGGCTCTGGCAGCAGGCGAAACCAGGCCTGGCTTCAAAGCAGTTGCTGGCTCAACAGCCCATCCAGGCTGCATTCAGCGGTGTGCAACCAGTATGGATAGTCAGCGCCACCCGTATGGATGAAGAAACATTCTGGCGTGATGCTGCACTGGGGCGTTCCCTGAAACGCCATATGTGCCAGGATGCACGCCTGGTTGCAAAAATCGTTTGTGACAACACGCGTGGTTTGTCAGAGATATTCAATGAGGCGATTGCGTCTGCACCTGAGGATGCTTTGCTGGTGTTTATCCATGATGATGTCTGGATAGATGAAAATACGTTCGTGCAGACAATCTCTGCAGGTTTGCAGCAGTATGACGTCATCGGTGTGGCCGGCAACGCTCGCATCCAGCCATATCAGCCTGGCTGGTGCTTTGTCGATACCCAGTTCACCTGGGATGACACTGCCTACCTGCGAGGCGCAGTCAGTCATGGCAAGCATGCTTTCGGCCCGGCTTCAGCCTATGGCAAGCCTGCAGGCGCTACGCAATTAATGGATGGTGTGTTCCTGGCCGCTTATAAACAGCGACTGCTGCAATCCAATGTCACATTTGACCCGCAGTTTGACTTCCATTTCTATGACCTGGATTTCTGCCGCACGGCTACCAATGCTGGTTTGCAACTAGGTGTTTGGCCGGTGGCGATGACCCATCAAAGCGGTGGGGCGTTTGGCACCCGGCGCTGGCGTGAAAAATACCAGCAATATGCGCAAAAATGGGAGTCTGGCCAACAGCTACCATCCGCAGACTTGCTTGCCTCAATCACTGATGTATTTGATTCTGCAGCCGCGCTGCAACAGCAGGGTCAGACTGAGTCGGCTTATGCACTATACCAGGAGATATTGCAGATCTATCCGCAGCATGCCTTGTCTTTGCATAACCTCGGCTTGATTGCCTGGCAGGAACAACAGCATGCACAAGCGATTGTATTGTTTGCGCAAGCTTACGCACTGGCACCTGAGCAGTGGCAGTTGCTGAAGAATTACCTGAATGCCTTGCATACTTCACAACATCCGCAATTCCTGCCAGTTCTGGCGCAGGCATTACAACATGGGCAACATACGCCAGCGATTCAAGCTTTGCTGGCATCATGGGGATTAGGCGAGCTGAATTCCCTCCAGCCAGACGAACAGTCATTGCAGGCTGAAGAAACGGCTTTGCTGGCCTGGTTTGAGCAGGCCAAATACACAGAGATGCAACAACGGTTGAGTGTAGTATTGCAGCAAAACCCGGAATGGTTAAACGGCTGGAAGATGCTGAGCGATGTGCGCATGATGCTGAAAGAGGACGCGCGTGAATCTGCTGCACGCGCGCTGGCGTTAAACCCCAACGACCCGGAAGAGCATTGTTATTATGGTCTGGTGCTGAAAGCGCAGGGTGATTTAAGCGCCGCCGCGCAGGCATTCGAACAGGCAATTTCTCTAAAACCTGATTATGCTGCTGCCTATAACAACCTGGGCATCGTACTCAAAGACCTGGGTGAAGTAGACACTGCCATCAAGCATTTCAAACAGGCGCTGACTTTGCAACCAGGCGATGCCGGTTGTTTCAGCAACCTGCTGTTTTGCATGACCCATGCGCAAGAGGTTGATAGCGAAGCCTTGTGGCAGGCGCATCTGAGCTATGCCCGTCTGTATGAAACGCCTTTGCAGTCGCGCTGGCAAGCCCATGATAATGATCGTAACCCTGAACGTCCGCTTAGGGTAGGCATGGTTTCCGCAGACTTCAGGGCGCATTCGGTTGCGCACTTTTTGCAGCCGCTGCTGCCTGGCCTGGCAAAGCACCCACGATTAGCCTTGTATGGTTATTACAACCATCCGGTCGGTGACAACGTGACTGCAGAAATACGCAAGCATTTCATTGGCTGGAAAGAGATATCTGCATATACCGATGAAGCTTTGGCGGCCGCTATCCGTGAAGATGGCATCGATATCCTGATTGACTTATCCGGCCACACGGCTGGCAACCGTCTGCCGACGTTCGCCATGAAGCCGGCACCGGTACAACTGAGCTGGCTGGGTTACCTGAACACGACCGGTTTGTCTTGCATGGATTATTACCTTGCAGATGCGGCCTTGTTGCCTGCCGGTGCACTGGATCACCAGTTCACGGAAAAACTGGTGCAATTGCCAGTGAATGCACCTTTTACACCCGCTGCAAATCTACCTGATGTGCAGCCTTTGCCGGCACTTGGCAATGGCTATATCACGTTTGGCTGCTTTAACCGACCGAACAAGATTACGCTGGCAACAGTGCAATTGTGGGCACAACTGATGCAAGCCGCGCCCGATAGCCGTATGGTCGTGGGTGGCATGGCTGACGCCCAGAACCATGTACATTTGTCTGCCTGGTTTAATGCGGCTGGCATCACATCCGACAGGTTGATATTTGTTGCACGTACTGAAATGGCTGAGTATTTACAGCAATATAAGCACGTCGATATGTGCCTGGATACCTTTCCGTCAAATGGTGTGACCACCACGGCGCATGCACTATGGATGGGCGTGCCTACGCTGTGCATCGCGGGTGACCGTTTGTCCAGTCGCGGTGCCATGGCCTTAATGCAGCATGCCGGTTTGTCCGGATGGATAGCGGCAGACGAGCAAGGCTGGGTGGAGCAGGGGGTTACTTTATGTGCTGATCTTGCAGCGCTGGCAGAATTACGTAATGGCCTGCGTGTCCGTTTGCAACAATCATTGCTATCACAGCCTGACACATTGTCAGCCTCTTTGGCTGATGCATTACGCGTCATGTGGCAAACCTGGTGCCAGCACCAGCCAGCCCATGCTTTCAACATGAACTCACATGCAGGAGAGGGCGTGCCATTGGCGTCGCCTGCAAATCAAACTAACGGAAATACTCAAATGACCGTAAAAGGAACCACCATGGAAACTTTAGCAATGCAACCAGCCGCTGCGGAAGCGATCACCTCACAAAACCCTGGCCAGTCAACGCTGGAACAGTCGGTTGAGGAGGTGCTGCAACTGGCGATACAACACCAGGAAAAAGGTGAGCTGGAGCAGGCGACTGCGCTATACCAGGAAATCCTAGGAATTGTGCCTAAACACGATGTGGCTTATTACGGTCTGGGCTTGATCGCATTGCAGGCATCCGCCAAAACGGCATTGCCTTTGCTCGAACAGGCGGTGATCCTGGCACCGCAAACGCAGGATTACTGGACTGCTTATGTGCATGCCTTGATGCAAACGACCGATCAGAAAGAAGTCACGGAAGTGATTGCCTTTGCAAGACAGCATGGACTGAGTGAAGCGGCGATACAACAGCTGGACCAGATTTGCCAGGAATTTTATGCGCAGGCGGCGCCAGTGGCAGTAGCCGCTGGTAGCCAGAAACCAGCCAGTGTTGGTGGTTATATTTACCGCGCACAGGATAACTTCTATCAACGTGCCCAGGCCGAAGCATTTGGCTACCAGGATGCGGGTAATGCCGAACAGCGTCTGTATGACATCATCCGCCAGGCGCGTGACAAAAGCGTGTTTTCTGATGAGTTAGCTTCTAAGTCCACTGATTGGGCAAGCTACTATCACCTGACTTCACAACGTGCCAACCTGTTACGTCCGTTTGCCGAAAAAATTGCCAATGGTAAGGTGCTGGAACTGGGTGCCGGTTGCGGTGCGATCACGCGTTTCCTCGGCGAACTGGGCGGCGAAGTCGTCGTCGTAGAAGGCAGCCCTAACCGTGCCCGCATCATTGGCCAGCGTTGCGCAGAATTACAGAATGTCAGCGTATTTTGTGATTTGATCCAGTCCTATGAGACCGATGAGAAGTTCGATGTCGTTACGTTAATCGGCGTTCTTGAATATGCCCAGGTATATGTCAAGGAACCAAACCCGTTGCTGGTTCTATTGCAAAAAGCCAAATCTTTCCTGAAAGAAGACGGCATGCTGATTGTGGCGATTGAAAACCAGCTCGGCCTGAAATATTTTAACGGCGCGCCTGAAGACCATATGGGCCAAGCCATGTACGGTATCAATGATTCCTACAGCACCACCAGCCCGATCACTTTCGGTCGCGTAGAACTGGATGCATTGATCCGTAGTGCCGGTTTTGAAACAACCGAGCTGTATGTACCACTGCCGGATTATAAAACACCGGTCACTGTGATTTATCCTGAAGGTTTTAACCCTGCGCATAAAGCTGCAGGCTGGGATGTAGGTGCACTTGCAGCGGGTTCTGTGGTGCATGACAGGCAATCGCCGCGTCACCCGACTTTCTCACTGGAAAACGCCTGGCAAGTGATTGCCAGAAATAACCTGGTAGAGGATATGGCTAACTCGTTCATGTTCGTTGCTTATCCAGCACAGCAAGCCGACAAACAGCATCCTGACGTACTGGCTGCGCATTATGGTTGCCAGCGCCAGGCAGTTTTCAGCAAGGAAACCCAATTCGTTCAGGCTGGCCAGGGCTTGGCTACCCGCACACGTAACACCGGCGAGACTGCCAAACTGCTGGCAGCAGACTGGGAACAGTCTGCCTACCATGGCGGTACTTTATGGATGGATAAACTGACCCAACTGGTAAACCGTCCCGGATGGCGTGTGGAACATCTTTCTGCCTGGGCAGAGGTCTGGGTAAATGCCCTTGCTGCCAATGCAACACAGGGTGGACATACTCTGCCGGAGCTTGCCGGTGCGACAGATCTGCTGCCATCAAAATACTTTGACGCAACCCCCACTAATTTTGTAGTCGATGCAAAAGGAGAAGGGCATTTCTTTGACCTGGAATGGGACTTTGCCATTCCATTGCCTGTGTCATTCGTGGCATTGCGTGGCCTGTTCCTGACATTGCATCGTATCCGTGGCTGCGCGAAGCCGCATGCAAGCACACCTTCCAACATTGGGGGCTTGTCACTGGCTATTCTGGAGAT
>NZ_DATHWZ010000028.1:0-20124 GCF_035460085.1 Methylophilus sp. | reverse complement strand
GTATTTTCTGTGGCTTTTGTGAAGAGTCCTGCCCGGTAGACAGTATTGTTGAAACCCGTATTTTTGACTATCACGGCGAACAGCGCGGTGACCTGATTTATACCAAAGAAATGTTGCTGGAAGTGGGGGATAAATATGAGGCGCAAATTGCTGCCGATCGCACCCAGGACAAGGCTTATCGCTAAGCGCGGACAGGAAGATTATGGTATTTACTGATATTGTTTTTTACGTACTGGCAGCTATTCTGCTGTTTTCCGGCATCCGCGTGATTACGACCCGTAACCCGGTGCATGCGGCATTGTTCCTGGTATTGTCTTTTTTTACCGCTGCCGGCATCTGGTTGTTGCTGGAAGCAGAGTTTCTCGCCATTGCACTGATCCTGGTTTATGTAGGTGCGGTGATGGTGTTGTTCCTGTTTGTGGTCATGATGCTGGATATCAACCTGGATAAATTGCGCGAAGGCTTTTGGGAGTACCTGCCGATGGCTGGCTTCATTGGCGTACTGATGGTAGTTGAAATGACGCTGGTACTGGCGGATAAGAATCTGCAGCCAAGCCAGGCGGTAGAGTTGCCTGCAAATTACAGTAATACGGCTGCTCTAGGAAAAGTGCTTTATACCGACTATTTGTTACCTTTTGAACTGGCAGCTGTCGTACTGCTGGTGGCGATGATCGCTGCCATTGTGCTGACACTGCGCGAGCGTCAGGATAACAAATCCATGAACCCGTCCGAGCAGGTCAAGGTGAAACGTAATGACAGACTCAGGATTGTTTCCATGCCTGCCGAAGTAGAACCGCCCGAACAGGCACCCGCACCAGTTGCAGAGGAGAAGAAATAATCATGGTCGGCTTGTCTCATTACCTGATCCTGGGCGCATTGATGTTTGCCATCAGTGTGGTCGGTATTTTCCTCAATCGTAAAAATGTCATTATTTTACTGATGGCGATTGAGTTAATGCTGTTAGCGGTGAATCTGAACTTTATCGCCTTTTCCCATTACCTCAACGATATTGCCGGCCAGGTATTCGTATTTTTTATCCTGACCGTCGCCGCCGCTGAGTCCGCGATTGGCCTTGCGATCCTAGTGGTGCTATTCCGCAATCTGCATACGATCAATGTCGATGATCTGGATCAGTTAAAAGGTTAATGGAATGACAATCAAACAAATCCTGATATTGATCCCGTTGCTGCCATTGTTTTCAGCAGCCATTGTCGGTTTATTCCGCAATCATCTCCCACGCTGGACTGCGCATGCCATCACCATCGTCGGTGTTGGTGCTGCTTTCGTTCTATCTGTGACCATACTCAACCAGACGCTAGATGGCTTTACCCTGAATGAGTCGGTATATACCTGGCTGAATTCAGGCGACATCCATTTTGAAGTGGGTTTCCTGATCGATAACCTGAGCGCCATGATGATGGTAGTCGTCACTTTCGTTTCCCTGATGGTGCACGTGTATACCATAGGCTACATGCACGAAGATCCGGGCTATAGCCGTTTTTTCAGTTATATCTCACTATTTACTTTCTCCATGTTGATGCTGGTGATGAGTAATAATTTCATGCAGCTGTTTTTCGGCTGGGAAGCGGTAGGTCTGGTTTCTTACCTGCTGATCGGCTTCTGGTTTACGCGCCCGACCGCAATATATGCCAACTTGAAAGCTTTCCTGGTTAACCGGGTAGGGGATTTCGGTTTCCTGCTTGGTATCGGCATGGTGTTGTATTATTTTGGCAGTGTCGATTACGCCACGGTGTTTGAGCGTGCGCCATCTTTGGCGGATACGCAAGTCAACATCCTTGGTAGCAGTTCCTGGTCGTTGATGACCGTTACCTGTCTGTTATTGTTTGTCGGTGCCATGGGTAAATCGGCACAAGTGCCGTTACACGTCTGGCTGCCTGACTCTATGGAAGGCCCAACACCGATCTCTGCACTGATTCACGCCGCAACCATGGTGACGGCTGGTATTTTCATGGTGGCACGCATGTCACCACTATATGAATTGTCTACGACTGCGTTATCCACCGTGATGGTGATCGGGGCGATTACAGCTTTGTTCATGGGTTTCCTGGGCATTATCCAGAACGACATCAAGCGCGTGGTGGCATATTCCACGCTGTCTCAGTTAGGCTACATGACTGTCGCGCTCGGTGCTTCTGCGTATTCAGTAGCGATTTTCCACCTGATGACACACGCATTTTTCAAAGCACTGTTATTCCTGGGTGCCGGTTCGGTTATCATGGGCATGCACCATGACCAGGATATCCGCAACATGGGTAACCTTAAAAAATACCTGCCGATTACCTGGATCACTTCGCTGATTGGTTCACTGGCCTTGATTGGCACACCATTCTTTTCTGGCTTCTACTCTAAAGACAGTATCATCGAAGCGGTTGAGTTATCGCACATCCCCGGTAGCGGCTTTGCCTACTTTGCGGTTATTGTTGGTGTATTTGTGACTGCTTTCTACTCTTTCCGCCTCTATTTCTTAGTGTTTCATGGTGAAGAAAAATGGCGCCATGCAGCGCATGCCGAACACGCAGACCATAAGCATGTTGCGCATGTTAAGGATGACCATGGCACGCTCGAATCGCATGCAGATGACCATCACGACGACCACACACATAAGGATGCGCATCATCATGGACTGGGCCCGAATGACAATCCGCATGAGCCAGGCTGGGTTGTAACCTTGCCATTGATATTGCTGGCGATACCATCACTTGTCATCGGTTATTTCGCCCTTGAGCCAATGGTCTTCGGCGATTTCTTCAAGAACGTGATTTTTGTGAATCCTGAAGTGCATCCGGCAATGGAGCATCTGGCGCATCACTACCATGAGTTTATGCATAGTCCGGCCGGGATGGCGATACATGGCTTTGCCAGCTTGCCGTTTATCCTAGCTGCTTCTGGCGTCTTGCTGTCCTGGTTCTTCTATATGAAGCGTCCTGATATTCCTGCGGCGATCAAACAGCGTTTTGACCTGATTTACCGCATACTGGATAACAAATATGGTTTCGATAGTTTTAACGAGAAATTCTTTGCCGGCGGGTCTCGTTATCTGGGTCGTTTGCTGTGGAAGTTTGGCGATATTACCTTGATCGATGGCGCGATGGTCAACGGCACCGCCAAGACCATGGGTAAGATTGCTGCCAGGTTACGCAATGTGCAATCCGGGCTTATTTATCACTACGCTTTTGCCATGATTATTGGCGTGTTTCTTCTTATGACTTTCTTTGTAAAAATTAATTGATGATGCAAGCCGATCTCACAAGTATTTCATGGTTAAGTCTGGCCATCTGGCTGCCAATATTGTCTGGTGTGCTGGTATTGCTGCTGGGCGGTGACCAAAAAGCGACTTTAACCCGCTGGCTGGCATTGGCTGGCAGCCTGGTCAGTTTTCTGGTGACTGTGCCGTTATACACATTATTTGATGTGCAGGATGGTTTCTTCCAGTTTGAGGAGTTATTTCCTTGGATCCCGGCATTTAATATTCACTATCACCTGGGTATCGATGGCTTCTCCATGCCGCTGGTACTGCTGACCAGCTTTACCACCGTGATTGTAGTGCTGGCCGCATGGGAAGTGATTACCAAACACGTTGCGCAATATATGGCGGCGTTCCTGATTATGAGCGGCATTATGATCGGCGTTTTCACTGCGCTTGATGCGATGCTCTACTATGTATTCTGGGAAGCGATGCTGATCCCGATGTTCCTGGTGATCGGTGTCTGGGGCGGCCCTAACCGTGTATATGCCACCGTCAAATTCTTCCTGTATACCTTGCTCGGCTCCTTATTGATGCTGGTGGCATTTATCTATCTGTATCACCAGACAGGTAGCTTTGAACTGGCAGATTACTACTTGCTGCCTTTAAGTATGAAGGCGCAGATTTATATTTTTATCGCTTTCTTCATGGCCTTTGCCGTAAAAATACCGATGTGGCCGGTGCACACATGGTTGCCGGATGCCCACGTAGAAGCGCCAACTGGTGGTTCTGTGGTACTGGCGGCAATTGCGTTGAAATTAGGTGGCTATAGCTTCCTGCGTTTTGCGATGCCGATTGCACCTGATGCCTCGCATTACTTTAGTACCGCCATGATCGTGTTATCGCTGATTGCAGTGGTCTATATCGCCCTGGTTGCCTTGGTGCAAACCGATATGAAAAAGCTGATTGCGTATTCATCAATCTCGCACATGGGCTTTGTAACGTTGGGTTTCTTTATGTTCGGCCAACTGGCGCTGGAAGGTGCAGTCGTGCAGATGATCTCGCATGGCTTTATTTCTTCCGCCATGTTCCTCAGTGTAGGCGTGCTCTATGACCGCGTACACAGCCGCGAGATTTCAGCTTACGGTGGTGTCGCTAATAAAATGCCGGTGTTTGCCGGGTTTGCAGTGCTGTTTGCGATGGCCAACAGTGGCTTGCCAGGAACTTCGGGTTTTGTAGGCGAATTCATGGTAATTCTGGCTGCGGTGAAATTCAATTTCTGGGTCGGTTTCTTTGCTGCCACCACTTTAATTTTTGGTGCTGCTTATACCTTGTGGATGACTAAGCGCGTATTTTTTGGCGATGTTGCTAACCACCATGTCGCTGAGCTGACAGATTTGAATAAACGCGAATTCCTGATTCTGGGGATTCTGGCTATCCTGGTCATTGGTTTTGGGGTCTATCCACAGCCGATTACTGAAGTGATGCAAGCTACCACTGGTGAGTTCCTGAAACACATGGCGATTTCCAAATTGCCGGTCACTGGCTATTAAGGCAGGATGTTAGAAAATGGATAATATGCAATTCGATTTGCTCACCCTGTTGCCGGAACTGGTGTTATTGGGTATGGCCATGTTTATTTTGTTGCTGGATTTATTTATCCTGCCGCAAAATCGCTCCATCATTTACGGACTAAGCCAGTTCACGCTATTTGCAGCGGCCTTCTTTACTTTCAAAACCCATACGCCTGCGGTTGGTTTTGCTTTCTCACACATGTTTATAGACGATACTCTGTCCGACGTTATCAAAATGATGATGTACCTCGGTACTTCGCTGATTTTTGTCTATAGCCGCAAATACCTGCAGGACCGCAATTTATACCGCGGTGAGTTTTATGCCATGGTGCTGTTTGGCTTGCTGGGTATGATGATCATGGTGTCTGGCCATAACCTGCTGACTATCTATATCGGTCTTGAACTATTGTCACTGTGCCTGTATTCATTAGTTGCGTTTGACCGTGATAACCCAAGAGCCTCGGAAGCGGCCATGAAGTACTTTGTACTGGGCGCGTTAGCCTCAGGCATGTTGTTGTATGGCATGAGCATGATTTACGGTATGACCGGCAGCCTGGATGTAAGCGCTATCGCCAACAGCATCATGCAGCAAGACAAGAGCCCGGTGTTGATCATGGGCTTGGTGTTCCTCGTGTCCGGGATTGCTTTCAAGTTTGGTGCGGTCCCGTTCCAGATGTGGGTGCCGGATGTCTATCAAGGTTCGCCAACGCCGATGACACTGCTAATCGGCTCTGTGCCGAAACTGGCAGCTTTTGCCATGACGGTACGTTTATTGGTACAAGGTTTGCACCCACTGGCGCAAGACTGGCAGGATATGCTGATGCTGATGGCAATCCTGTCTATCATTATTGGTAACTTCAGTGCCATCGTGCAAACCAACCTCAAGCGTATGCTGGCGTATTCCACGATATCGCATGTCGGTTTTATCATGTTTGGCATGATGAGCGCGAATGCCAACGGGTTCGCCTCGAGCTTCTTCTATATCAGCACTTATGTACTGACCTCAATCGCCGGCTTCGGCATTATTTTACTGTTGAGTCGCCAAGGTTTTGAAGCTGAAGAAATCGACGATCTTAAAGGCTTGAACCAACGCCATCCATGGTTTGCTTTCATGATGTTGATCATTATGTTCAGCATGGCAGGCATTCCGCCTACTATCGGTTTCTATGCCAAATTCACCGTATTACAAGCTGCGTGGCAGGCTGGTTTTACCTGGCAAGTCGTATTGGCAGTCTTAATGGCAGTGATTGGTGCTTTCTACTACCTGAATATCGTACGCAAAATGTACTTTGACGCACCGGTTGATCATGCTCCGCTGACTGCGCCGGTCGATATGCGGTTTGTATTAAGCGTGCATTCACTGGCATTGTTAGGCCTGGGCTTGTTCCCTGAAATCCTGCTCAGCGTCTGTGGCCGCAGCCTGTTAATGAGTCTGCAGTGATCACACTATGCTAACTAAACTGTTGTACTTGTTACTAATGCTTTTTATGGCCAACCTCAGCTGGATTTCAGACAAGTGGTTTGGTATCGCGGGGAGCGTCAATAAGTTATGGCAACGCTTTGTTGCCTTGCTGCCCGCTTATCTGATCACGCTGGTGATTGCCTATTTTATTGAGCAACTGGTCATGGGCCAGGTCTGGCCACAAGGCTGGGAGTTTTACAGTATCACCCTCTGCCTGTTCCTGGTGTTCTCTTTTCCCGGATTTGTCTACCGCGTGCTCTGGAAGTAACTATTGACGGTGCGTCACATTAATTTCACGAATCTTTCACGATAGTTTCAAGCATCAAAGGCACACTATGCTTACCCAAAAGGCATAGACGGGGCAAAACCCCGGAAAGGACCTGAGATGCTTAAACTACAACAAACTCTGGGATGGGTGCAATCGGTGGATAGCCGATTGTGTGTAAAAGTCAGCCATACCGGGCAATACAGACTTATCCGCCACTTCTTTCGCGCTATCTCGCGTATGGGCGATGGCATGTTCTGGTACCTGCTGATGCTGTTAATTGCAATCACGCAAGGCCATACCGGCTTATATGTTTGCCTGCAAATGCTCACAGTGGGTCTTAGTGGCACTCTGGTGTATAAATGGTTGAAGCACCGCACTAGCCGGCCAAGACCGTTTCAGGTTCGCCAAGACGTATTATTAAGCGGCACGCCACTGGATTATTTTAGCTTCCCGTCCGGACATACCTTGCACGCAGTGGCCTTTGGCATGGTGGCAGTGCAGCATTACCCGCAGCTATTTCCCATTGTTTACCCTTTTGTCGTGCTGGTGGGGATGTCACGTGTCGTACTTGGTTTACATTATCCAAGTGATGTACTTGCAGGTGCAGCAGTAGGGTATTTGCTGGTAGCGGCTTATTCACCATTGTTTTAAAAATATGAAAGAATACCGCAGCTGTTGCGGCCATTCTCATTCAATTATAAGTGATTGATCCTCTCCATCATTGCAGCCATTCTGCATTGTTCATGCATATTGCTTTCTCGTAGCCCGAATACCACACCCAGCTGATTTTCCACTGATTGGTTCTGGCTGGCTTTCAACTTGCCAGCCATGTGAGCGATCTCCATTTCAATGCCTACTACTGCACGCATCAATTTATCGATAAAGTCTGCAGGTGCATCCTCAAGCTGCCATGGCTGTTTGAATTTGGTTTCCTGATCAGCCGTCAGCAATGAGAGATGCGCGCGCAACCATTCCTTATCTTCAATCACCTTTACTCTGCCATGCGCATGGACTGCAACATAATTCCAGGTCGGTACCACCATGCCTGTTTGCGCTTTGCTCGCATACCAGGAGGGGGTGACATAAGCATGCGGGCCGTGAAAGATGACAAGTACTTGGTTGTTAGCGGCAATGTCTTTCCATAGTGGATTAGACCTGGCGATATGTCCACTGAGCGTACCATGCGCACCGTTAGCAACGTCGAGATGTAGCGGTATGTGATTTGCATTGAAACCCTCTTCTGATATTGAAACGAGGGTAGCCAGCGGATAAGCGCGGATCAGCCCATGCAATGCATCAGTATTCGACTCGGAGAAATGTTCAGGGATGTACATAATGTTTTTAAATAGGCAATAGCTGGCCTCTCACCAGTACGAACTTTTGTGCTGGCGGGGATAAACGATTGCACTCAGCTGCGGTGTTGAAATTCACAATGCAAGGTGGTTGCTGATGATTCTTCTGCTGGGACGTAACCGTTTGAGTCATTAAAGTGACTTTTGGATTCTCTATTCTGTGACACCATGGCAAAGTCGTGACTGCAATCATCAAGAATGCTATTAACGATTCCATATATTTTCTTTGATAAATTTTAAAAGCATCATATAGTTAATAGCATGTACACTACATGTACAATTTACATTTCAATTCGTAGAGCTGTATAGGTCAGATTGCCATGCCAGTGACACCCTTAATTACCGTGAATGCTTCAGATTCTGTTCCTTTGGTTGAGCAGGTCGTTAACGGTATCAAGAATTTGGTTGAACAACGCGCTCTACGTACCGGTACACGATTGCCGTCCATCCGGGAATTCGCAATACAGCATGGGATTAGTCGATTTACGGTGGTAGATGCTTATGATCGGTTGGTAGCGCTGGGCTATTTGTTATCACGCCGCGGATCAGGATTCTATGTGGTTTCTCTCGCCCAATCAGAAGAAGTGATTCCGCAGACGACTTTTTTAGAGCGTGCAGACGATGTGCTGTGGTTGTTGCATAACACATTCCGTGATGTTCCAGATATCGTCCGTCCGGGATGTGGCTGGTTGCCTAGTGATTGGCTGGATGAAAAAGTCATTCAAAAGAGTTTGCATGAGCTTTCGCGTAAGCCTGGTGCATATTTAACAGGATATGGCGATATCCGTGGTTATTTGCCTTTGCGGCAACAGCTGGCACAGAAGAACCTTGCGGATATTGGTATCAGTCTTGAAGCGCAGCAGATCATCATGACCAATGGTGCCTCGCATGGGCTTGATTTAGTCGCCAGGCTCTTTATCCAGCCTGGGGATGTGGTGCTGGTAGATGATCCCGGTTATTACACCTTGTTTGGTTACCTGAAGTCGTTGGGTGCGAAACTTATCGGTGTGCCGCGCCTGATGAACGGGCCTGATGTCACCGTGCTTCAACAGCACCTTGAAACCTATCGCCCCAAACTTTTTTTCACTAATACTGTATTGCATAATCCAACCGGTACCAGCACCAGCATGGCGATTGCCCACCAGATATTGCAAATGGCTGAAAAGTTTGGCTTGTATATCGTTGAAGATGATATCTATGGCGATTTCCACTCGCATCATGCGCCACGATTAGCAGCGCTGGATCAGTTGAATCGCGTCATTTACGTCAGTAGTTACTCCAAAACCATTTCGGCCAGCATGCGAGTGGGTTTTGTGGCGTGTCATAGTGAACTGGCAATGCGATTACTGGACCTGAAATTACTCACCGGGCTTACCACCTCTGAAATTAACCAGCGTGTGATGTACCAGATTTTGGTTGAAGGGCGTTACCGCAAGCATATGGAAAAGATCCGCACCCGGCTGGAAGTGGAAAGAGGGCGGGTGATCAGGGAGTTGGAGAGCTGTGGTTTAAGTGTTCACGCAGAACCGGCTGGCGGCATGTTCGTCTGGACACAACTTGCAAACGAAGGTAATGCCACTGAAGTTGCGACCATCGCATCAAAACAAAATATCATGTTGGCCCCCGGAAATCTGTTTAGTCCCCACCAGGCACCATCGTCATGGTTGCGTTTTAATGTAGCGCATTGTGAGGATGAAAGGATCTTTGACATATTAAGCACATTTAAATAGGAAAGCCGCATTTGAGATCATCAATTTCTACTCTTTCTTGTAGTCAGAATAGTTGTTTTATGCGCCTGTAGAGCGTGATATCTAATGATTTTTTTGATTTTTTAGCGGTTTATCAAATACTAGTTGCCAATATGCAATATTACGTGCATAGTGTGCCCTCACGAAGTTCAAGTAGTGTCGTTGTTCTATGGTTCTATCTTTTGGTGTATCGTTACTTCCCGCCATCTTGATCCTCGTTATGGGCATTAGCCCAAATTTTTAATTTTCATTCAAGGATTTATTATGGTAACAGGTTCAGTTAAATGGTTTAACGATTCAAAAGGTTTTGGTTTCATCACTCCTGACAACGGCGGCGAAGATTTATTCGCACACTTTTCTGCAATTCAATCTGCAGGTTTCAAAACTTTGAAAGAAAACCAACGCGTTAGCTTTGAAGTAGCTACTGGCCCTAAAGGCAAACAAGCTGCAAATATTCAAATCATTGAGTAATTCATTGCACGTCCGCAAGGCTGGTTAACCGGCCTACCGGAAAAGGGCCCGGAATCTCCGGGCTTTTTTATTTTTAAAGGATGCTGAATGGCAAAAGAAGAATTAATTGAAATGCAGGGCGCAGTCACCGAGATTTTGCCGGATGCGCGCTATCGTGTGAAACTGGATAACGGTCATGAGTTGATTGCTTACACAGGCGGCAAAATGCGTAAACATAAAATTCGTATTCTGGCAGGCGACAAGATCACTATCGAGATGTCACCTTATGATATGGATAAAGGCCGTATCATTTTCCGCCACCTCGAACCGCGTAAATCCTTCTAACCTGCCCCCAGTGTTAGTGCGCAGGCCTGCCACTTCTGGCAGCCAGCCTCGCTCTCCATATTGCCGGACCTTTCACAGGCGTCATGTTCACGTATGGTCTTTTACCAGCCATTCGGTCAGCTTTAACAACCACGGTGCCACAATCAAAATACTGACAAACACGATCGGCCAGGCCACCGTGATGCTGGTTAGCCATGTTTCAAACAACAGTGCCGTTGGCACGTGGTGAATAAGCAGGATGGAAATACTCACCACATTTACGGTTACCAGTGACATCAGCCCCGCAAATAACAATTTGCGTTTGAAAGCCACCCGCTTGTTTGCGCTGTTTACCATGGCAACGCCTGATCCTCATGAAAGTAACCGCCTGTAGGGCCGTTATCGTCTAAAGTAGCTAACCTGACGGAAGTCTTCCAACTGTCACTGATCTCCATCGGAGCATTCGCCCCGCCCAGTTCGGTTTTCACCCAGCCGGGATGCGCAGAGTTGACTTTGATATGACTATCCTTGAGTGCGTGCGCCAGGTGAATGGTGAACATATTTAATGCTGTTTTAGAAGCGTTATAGGCTAACCCTTTAGCAACCTCGATAGGGGAGTCCGGTGTGCTGTGTAATGTTTGTGAAGCCAGAATGCTGGACAGGTTAACAATTCTGCCCGCCTGCGATTGTTGTAACAGAGGCAGCAAGGCTTGAGTCAGTGCCACCACTGCAAAAAAATTGGCATCAAAAGTCTCTTTGAGTGTATTTTGGTCAACGGTCAACGTATTGTTCTGGCCTATCAACTGTTCTTTTAATATCCCGGCATTATTAATCAGGATATCCAATTTACCAAAGCGGGATTGCAATGCCTCAGCCACCGTTTGAGGCGCGTCGGTTAATGCAGCATCATAATGCAAATATTCCGCATCAAACCCAGCAGCCTTCAACTCCGCTACTGATTCTAAACCTTTGCTTTCATCACGTGCGCCAATAATGACTTTGATGCCTTGTTCACCTAAATGCTTGGCAGTTTCAAAGCCGATCCCTCGATTGGCGCCAGTAATAAATGCAATGCGTTGCTGTGAGTTGCTCATGTTGAATTCCTTATTAATTTTGATAGCGTTTATTTAAATACCATTCGGTAAATAAATAATAATGAAGTCGGTTATGCTTGTCAATATATTTATTACCAATCGGTAAATATATTGTCTTCCACTACATTTTTCACTTGGAATCACAGGCCGGTTGATTGCCAATGGATTTTTCTGAATACGGTATAACCTACAACACTCATGGAGTGTTTATTAAAGGCGATCGAATGCCTCCCGGCAGACGCTTTGAATGTACAGTCGACGCAGACTTCACTGCTTTAAAAGGTATTTTCTACAGTAAGTGAGGCAGGAGATATGTTAAGGGCGCGTTTTTAAATCATCGCCTTTATGCTAAAAATGTCGATAAATTGCTGTAACAACACCCATGTGCCACCAGGTAAGCACATGGGTGTTTTCACGTGATCAGGTAGCGTGATGTACCAAGGTGATCGCGGCTAATTTCGCGCGTGTGGCAGCACCGGTATTGGGCGCGAGGCGTTCTACCAATGCCGCACCTTCGAACAGAATGGTCAATTGCTGACCCAAGGCTTCCGGATCTTTAGCGCCAGCGTTGCGTGCAATCTTACATAAGTATGTTTGTAGCTCTACCGAAAGCACTGCTGAATACTGGTTGATCGGATGTTCGGGATCAGGAAACTCTACAGCAGCTATATGGAATGGCAGGCCATGGAATTCTGGCTGGGTAATCCACTGCTCGAGCAATTCACACAACTGTATGAGCAGCTCGATAGATTCATTTTTTCTTGAAGCAAGCTGATCATTCAGCCAGCCATAAAATTTGTCCGATTTTTCACGCAAATAAGCCGTGATCAACTGGTTCTTACTCGGGAAGTGCTTGTACAGCGTTGCTTTAGCTACGCCTGCCTCCATGATAATGGTATCAACACCGGAAGCTTGTATGCCTCTGGTATCAAACAGGCTACTGGCGATGGTTAGTATTTTCTCTCGCATGTTCATCATTTATCCTTTTCCCATTTCATGGGAGATCCCGATTTTTCTGCTGTTGCTGTTTAAAAATGTTCACGTCCTTGCGGACGCATGAGTTCTTGCGGATACAGGCAACTCACGTATCCAAGTGCTTGCCGCAACTGTTCGACATGATCAACATCTACCTTGCCTTTGGTGACAAACATAATAAATGCCTGTCGCTGTGCATCCGGCAACATCGCTGCCTGTGGCAGTTGGCAGCTACCGTTTTGCATCTTCTGGTAAGCCAGGTTTAATAAGCTTAGCGTGACTGGATCAGCGATTGCGCCAGATTCAAATGGTGTTTCTTCTAATGGTGACCATTCAGTTTGCGCCGGTTGATGCATGGGCGTTACCATGGTCATCCACACGACACATAGCGTCACCATCAAGCCAAAGGACAATGAGCGGCTAAATGGCTGGCCGCCTATTTGTTCATGCACGGACTGATCAAACAAATGCCAGGCGGTATCGACATTTGTTTGCGATTGCACACGGATGGCGCCTACTGCCTGGAAAAACCATTGATCCATCAAGGTAGGTGATAATTCCGCATTCGCTGTATGTTGAGCCTGCTCTATCAACTGCCGTATATGCAGGATGTCCTGCGTATTTAATGCAGCATTGGCACCATGCACATGCATGCGTTGCGAATTCCAGGCTACCAGCTGTTGGCGCAACATGTACAACGGCGCATGTCGACACCAATGCTTTAATCCCAACTTCCAAAGGCCATAGAGCGTGTAAGTTTTTACACTGCGCGCGCCACGCTGTCCTGTTTTCTTCATTATCGCTAGTACATTCACGCCGGTAACCCCTAAAAATCTTCTTGCTTTTTTTTCGATGGCTGCAGTAGACTAGAAATAAGTGAACAGACCTGTCTGCATATTAGCGTGGCAAACCACAAATTGCAACCAGTTCTTACGCACCTTTTCCATAAGCTACTTTGGCATCATAGCCCCGGCTGAATTTGTAAACAAGGGATAACCATGACATCCGTATCAATCGAAACACAATTGACCGAGTGGCGCGAGCATGCGCTTAAGCTCGAAAACGAAGTGAAAAAAGTAGTGGTCGGCCAGGACAAGGCAATACGCGCTATTAATATCGCGATTTTTGCCCGTGGCCATGTGTTACTCGAAGGCGGTGTAGGCGTTGGTAAAACCACATTGCTGCAATCGATTGCCCGGGGGTTAGGCGGCGCATACGAGCGTATTGAAGGCACTGTCGATTTAATGCCGAACGACCTGATTTACCACACATTCCTCGGTGAAGATGGCCGCCCAAAAGTGGAAGAGGGCCCCTTGTTACGGGCAGGCGAACAGTTGTCAGTATTCTTTTTTAACGAGATCAATCGTGCCAGGCCGCAGGTGCACGCACTGATGTTGCGCGTGATGGCTGAACGACACATCGGCGCGTTCAAAAAGGAATATCGCTTGCCGCATATGCTGGTTTTCGCCGACCGTAATCAGGTGGAAAAAAATGAAACCTTTGAGATTCCATCGGCAGCTCGTGACCGTTTTATGATGGAAATCCCGATTGAAATTCCTGAGGACCGCGCGCTACGTAAAGCTTTGATGTTTGATGTGAAGTTCCAGCATGCTGAACGCCTGACCCAGCAAGTAGATAGTGGTGTATTGGCCTATGACCAGCTCAATGCATTCTCTGATAAATTGCAGAGCCATATCCGCGCCAGTGATGTGCTTGAAGATTATGCGCTGGACTTATGGGAATCTACTCAAAAACCATCCGCTTTCGGTATTCAGCTCGATAGCGTTGATGTCAACCGCCTGATTCATAGCGGCGCCAGCCCTAGGGGCATGGGTATGTTGCTGAAAGCGGCACGCGTGCACGCCTGGCTAATGAATCGTGACAGTTTATTCCCCGAAGATATTCATGCGGTATTCCATGAAATTATTGCGCACAGACTGGTGCTTAACCCGATGTTCGAGAGCCGTCGTACCGAGTTATCACGCGAATTAACCAACCAGATTCTTGCATCGGTCAGCGTGCCTTCCAAGGCGAAAGCGGCATGATTCCCGACTACGCCCAGCCCTTTTTCTACCAGGTGCCCTGGCGGTCTGCCAGCGTGCATACCGGTGAACACCTGGGCATTCAGCGTGGTCCGGGCGATGAGTTCAGCAAGCATGTTTCGCTGGTCGATTACCCGGATGCCAGGCGCGTGGATTTACGCCAAACGCTGCGTGATCCTTACGAGCAGATCCAGGTGCGCGTATTCAAGCAGGAAGCATCTTCTCCGCTATATGCTGTGTGTGATCTATCCAGTTCCATGCAGTTTCAGGGACAAGTGCGCAAGCTGGATACTGTGAAAGCGATTGCAGCATCCATTGCCTGCTCCGCACACGAGAACAGTGACCTGTTTGGTATGGTTTCTTATGACCATAGCGTGATTCCGCATTTGAGTCTGCCAGCCGGGCACCATGCGCACCAGTCGTTTGCCACCATCGCCGAAATGGGTGATTTTCGTAGTACGCGCCGCGATGGCAGTGGCATCGTTGAGGCGGCCGGTTTACTGGGCCAGCAGAAAGGCCTGGTGTTCTGGATTTCGGATTTCCATTTGCCATTGTCACTGATTGAGCATGGCTTGAACCTGATGGCCAATCACCAAATGATTCCCATCGTATTATGGGATCCGCTGGAGTATCAGCGTTTACCGCGCTTTGGTTTTGGTAACCTGCAAGATCCGGAAACCGGCCAGCAAAAAACCATTTTCTTCCGCCAGGCCATCCGTGCGCAGTTTGTCGAGATGTTCGAGCAACGTAAACAGGCACTGGACCAGCTGTTTGCGCGCTTTGATATTCGTCCGCTGTATGTTGATGGACGCTTCGATTCGGCATTGCTGTCGGATTATTTTGAACAACTTATCCATTAGAGTGTGCTGATGAAACAGATTTTTTTATGGTGGTTTATTGCTACTGTATGCCCCGGACTTGCCTTTGCCGAAATGCAAACGGCTAACGTACAAGTACTCAGCGTGCAAAACCCGGATTCTTATGCCGGGATACAGATCGGTGACGTATTGCAACGCACTATCCAGGTTTCGGTGGCTGCGAATGATCAACTGAATGACAAAAACCTCCCGCTTAAAGGCTTGCAACGTAACGGTGTTGAACTCCGACAGTTGCAAGTCGATAGCAACAAGCAGGGTAATCAACAAGTCTACACGCTGAGATTTGATTACCAGATATTTGCCAGCAGTGGAAAACCTGTGCAATTGCTATTACCGGTCGAGCAATTGACATTTAAAAGCGGTGCCAAGGTTGAATTACCTTCCTGGCGTTTCTGGCTAATGGCGCAATTACCGGACCAGCTACAAAAAGCCAGGCAAAGCGTGATTGCGCAATACCGCCCGGCTTTCTTGGATATTCAGACTCCGCAACGAGGACTGGCATTGAGCCTGTTGTTAGCCTTTGTCGGTGGCCTGGTATTGCTCTATCGGCATTCTGACTGGACTTTATTGCCGATGTTGAACGGGCATTTTGCCCGTGCGTATCGCAAACTGAAAAAACTGCCAGCAAATGCGGAAGGTCAGAAGCAGGCGGCCCTGATTGTGCAAGATGCATTGAATCAGCGCTTTGGCCAGCAAATGCTGGGCACACATGTGCCACAGTTTATTACGCAGCAACCGGGCTTCAAATCGCTTGAGCAGGAGCTTCACGCTTTCTTCGCACAGGCCAATGCGGTGTTGTATGGCGGACAAACGATCAACGCTGCCGATTATCTGCAGCAATGTAAAACATTCACGCGCCAGTTGCGCGACTGCGAACGGGGCATCTGATGCATTGGTTACATCCCTGGTTCTTGCTGCTGTTGCCAGTAGTCGCTGTCCCTTTTCTATTGAAAAGCCGGCATGCGCAAACTTATTCATGGTTGCAAATGGTGCCCGCAGACCCATTTTCAGAGACCGCCAACCGGTTGGTTAAAGCCGCTACCTCACTGATGCTGCTTTGCCTGGTGTTAGCTTTGGCAGGTCCACAGGGTGATAGCCACCAGGAGCAAAAAATCGGTAAAGGTGCGCAAAGTGTATTTGTGATTGACCGCAGTGTCAGTATGGATCACCCGTTTGCCGGACAAAGCACCGGCGGGCATGCGGCAGAAATCAAATCCGCAGCTGCCAGACGTCTTATTACTGCATTTATTGATTCCCGACCGGATGACATGATGGGCGTAGTTGGCTTCACCAATTCGGCACTATATGGCATGAAAATCACCACCAATCGCGATGGCATTCACTCGGCAATTCAGGCAGCGACTGGCCCGGCATTAAACCAGACCAATATTGGTGCCGGCATCACTAATGCGGTGACATTGTTTGAAAACATTGCCAGCACCGGCTCGCGCGCTATCGTTTTGCTGTCGGATGGGGCCGGTAAATTAAGCCCACGCGTGAAATACCAGATCCAGAAGCAGCTGACAGGTAAAAAAATCAATCTTTACTGGATTGTGTTGCGTGAACCGGATGACATCAGTATTTTCAGTGACAACGTCTATGAAGAAGAGCGTGTACCTGAAGCCATTGCACTGGATAGATTTTTCCGCTCACTAAAGATCAAATACAAGGCATTTGAGGCTGATAACGCCACGGCGCTGGAATCTGCCCTGCGCGAAATCGATGCCAAGGAAAAGAACGTCATTCAATACGCCATCATGATTCCCGGACACGACTATGCTAAAGATCTGATCTTGCTCGCATTGTTACTGGGGCTGGGATTGGTGCTGGTTAAACATATAAGGATGTACTAATGACAATACATACGAAAAGGGCCAATTGGCTGTGGGGTGGCATCACCGTGGCAGGGATCATCGGCGCGCTGTATTTCGGCTGGCAGTTGCAGTCATTGCAGGCGCTGAATCAAAAAATCCAGAATGGCACGTTGATTAAAGAGAAAGAATATCCGTATTTGCAACGGTTTACTGCGGCCTATGACCAAGGTAAACATGCTGACTACAAACATGCCGTACAGACCTATGCCCAGTTGCTGGAAGTCTCGCCGCCAGAAGCCGAATTGTCGCATATTCATTTCAATATCGGCAATAACCTGTTTTTGTCCGGATTAGTCCGTACCGTCAATGAAGATGGTTCGTTCCAGGATGAAGCACGCTACGCATTTACCCAGGCCAAAATCGCTTATGAGCAGTCATTGCGCTTGCAGCCAGCCGATAAAGCGGCCAAGTTCAATCTGAGTTTATTGCACTCAGTGATGGCACGCGGCATGCAGGCGGGCGCCAAAGACCAGTCGCATATGGAACTCAGTAATCTGCCGATCGGGTTGCCATAATGAAAGCGATAGCATGGCTGAAGCAATATTATGAGCCGGTACTGTATGTGCTTGCTTTGAGTTTGCTGGTATTGGCATTGGTCAAGCCCAGCATACAACTCAGACAGCAGGTGCAGCATTATTTGCTGATCACGGATGTATCCCAAAGTATGAATGCGGAAGATGAAATGCTGAACCAGAAAAAAGTCAGCCGCATTGCTTATGCACAATATCTGATGAAACAGATCGTGCATAAAGCGCCCTGCGGCACTTATTTCAGCTTGGGCATTTTTGCTTCTGACAATGTGGCTATGTTGCAAACACCACTTGAAGTATGCAAAAACCTGGATGTGATTACCGATGGTATTGATCACCTGGAATGGCGTATGGCCTGGAAAGGCAATAGTCGCTTGAGCTTTGCAGTGCATGCAGCGACACATATTTATGATGCGCTGAATCAACCGGCACAAATGTTGTTTTTCACCGATGGCGATGAAGCGCCACGCGTAAACGTGACCATCAAGCAGGATTTGAGCGGGGTACAGATAGGCGAGTTTTTCACGTTTGTCGGGGTAGGCGGTCCAGAAAAAGTGGCGATTACCCGCTACAACACTGCCAATAAACCGGTTGGATACTGGCCGGTCAGCGAAAATAATAATGCGGGTGCTGTCGGGGTGACCTACGCCGACCCAAGCAGCGATGAACCGGACCCGCCTGTGGCTTATGCAGAATATGACCGCATGTTGTCACAGCTGGAAGAAGAGTACCTGAAGGGACTGTCTGCAGAATTTAAAGGCAGTTACGTCAAAGGGCAGGATCAGGAAGCTTTTTATCAGTCCATCGCGGCGAAAAAAGCGACTGCCAGTTTTGTCACAGACTACCCGTTACGTACAGTGTATTTAGTACTGGCGATATTTTTAGTATTAGCCAGTTATTTACCAGATGTACTTTACCGCAGGCGCATTGACGCTTAATGGAAGCATTGCATTAATCATTTGCCGGTACTAGCGTCAGGCAGGTAATCTCGGAAGGGGAGCCAAAGCGATTTGGCGGCCCCCAGTAGCCGGTTCCCCGATTCACATATACCCATAAATTCTTCAAGCGGTGCAGGCCGGCCACGTAAGGCTGTTGCAGCGGCACCAGATATTTCCACGGCCAGAATTGTCCGCCATGCGTATGCCCGGATAACTGTAAATCAAAGCCTGCTGATTCGGCAGCTTTGGCACTCAGCGGCTGGTGCGCGAGCAGGATTTTTGGCGCATGCTGTGGCGCGCCGGCAATCGCGGCGTGAGGATCGCTCAGGTGTGTGTCATAAAATGCGCCTGCGGTATAGTCCGTCACCCCTGCCAGTACCAGCGTTGCGCCGTCATGCGTAAGCTGCACGTGCTCATTCAATAATACCTGTATCCCTAAGCGCTTGATTTCCTGAATCCAGTCTAGTGCGCCTGAGTAATATTCATGATTCCCGGTAACAAAAAAACTGCCATGGCGCGCAGTCAGGTTGGCTAACGGCTGGGTATGGGTGGCGAGTTCGCTGACGCGGCCATCCACCAGGTCGCCGGTAATGGCAATCAGGTCAGCATTCAGCGTGTTGACACGGTTAACGATGCGCGAAAGATAGCCTTTTTTAATGGTAGGCCCGACGTGGATATCGCTGATTTGAACAATGCGGAAGCCATCCAGCATGGCAGGCAGATTGCGTAAAGGCACTTTGATTTTAATCACCTTGGCTAATCGACGCGCATTAAAGAAACCGATAACGCTGATTGCCAATGCACCTGTGATTGCCAGTAAAGCAGTGTTCTTTTCCAGCGATAAAAAGTCAGCCTGGAAAAAGTGGGAAGCATCCATACCGGCAACTATCAGCAAGAAAATATCGCGTAATAGCGTCAGCACTAACAGCGATGAAAACACGCCCATCAATGTCATTGCGACCCAGCTGGTGGTATCACGTAAAGCATGGTTACGCAGCCCGCGTGCCAGGAAAGCGACTGGTTGCAACAGGGTTGAAATAACCAGGAAGATCCAGCCGGCCCATAATACCCAATCTGCCCAGGCGACTGAGTTCAGAAGGCGTGAACCGATGTAGTAATGCAAAACACTGACCATGGTGGTGAATGTGAGCAGGAAGCGTAGAGGCGGCATGTATTATTTTTGTTGGGTGGCGGATGTGTATTCGTTAGATGGAGCCAGCACCAATAGATTCAAGTCAGCCTGTTATTTAAAGCATAGCCGCTAGCTGTTAAGGCAACAGCTGCAGCCTGACTTTTGCTCTAGCAGTCGGGTTGGTTAAACCACTGGTGCTGGTAATGCTCAAACGCTTGGATGGCACGGGTAGGGCGTAGCCTGGCGTCTTGCAGGCATTTTTGGCGCCAGTCATCCAG
>NZ_DATHWZ010000027.1:0-10419 GCF_035460085.1 Methylophilus sp. | reverse complement strand
TAGCTGAATATGGGTGGTTTGATAGCGGGGGGATAGGTTTGGGAGTGAACAGGCGCGGCCATAAATAATGGCGCGACTGAACGTGAAGTAGTGAAGGCTAAATCGGGAGCGGTGTGAAAATGCGCAACGCCGCCGCTGATAGCGCAAAATCCGCATACATCGCAATGATGCGCTTTGCTGGATGCTGTTGAATCAGATTCATGGGGTGCCTGGTGCTCATGGCAAGGCATTTCACTCATTGCTTCCATCTGGTGGCTGGTATGGGTGTCATGCGCCTCTTGTGAAACAGGATTTGTTTGTGCAATCAACATTTGCATCGCCATGACGTTAGCGGCCATGACAAAGCATGGCAACCAGCAGATCAGGAAGATACAAAGACGTTTTTTCATGGTGAATTTAAGAGCGCAACCCGGCAATTTTAGTTCAAAAAACGCTAATCAGTGTGACGTTATTCATAGCGAATATCAATAATTTCGTATTCTGTTTCTGCGGCAGGTGTGACTACCCGTATAGCATCGCCCAGATTTTTACCTAACAAAGCTTTCGCCATAGGCGCTACCCATGAAATATAACCTTGTGCAGGGTCCAGCTCATCCTGCCCGACAATGCGGATGATGAGCTCACTCTCATCTTCCAGGTTGAACAATGTCACCCAGGCACCAAAAAATACTTTCTCGGTGTTGGTTTGCGTGCGACTATATACGATCTCGGCCGCATCCATACGCTTGGTCAGAAAGCGTATGCGCGAGTCAATCTGGCGCAGGCGTTTCTTCCCGTAAATATAGTCACCGTTTTCACTACGGTCACCATTACCCGCTGCCCAACTCACTACACGCACCACTTCTGGTCGATCAACCTTAATCAGGTATTGAAACTCTTTCTCCATTGCAGCATAGCCTTCTGGCGTAATGTAATTCTTGAATTCAGCCATCAGTCTTTGATTTCTTCCGCGTCATATACATAGTAGCTGGTCTCGCCAAAGCAGTTGGAGGGCACGCCTTTGTGCTCTTCGTATAGTAGTCTCGCGCGTTCACCCGCCAGTTGATTCACCTTCAAGACCACGGCCGGATCACGCACCGTGAAATAAAACTTTTCAGCCTGTGTACCCGGCACTGTCACCAGGACTAACTCCCCTTCCCAGGTTTTGCACACCCAGCCTTTATTGGATAATTTTTGCACGTAACCGATACGCTCACCATAGGAATACACCCAGTTCAATGACGCCCAAGTGTAGAGCGTTAAAAAGACCACTGGGAACAGGATCAGCCAAAAGATTATTTTTATAAATTTTCCCATTTTTGATATTCACCTAGTTAAAGTTGTTAAAATCAGCCAGCGGTAAAGATTGATATTACATGAGAAAATCATCGGGCGAAGCAATGGAACCGGTTTTATATTCCAGTCATGGTAATTAAGTTTCTCATGCATATTTTATCGATAAATAATGTAGATTAATCCCACACCGCCTACGCTTCACATTTGCCTTGAATCATATTTAAGCGCGAGAATATGACATGCAAGCTGATGAATATTGAATAGCGCTTGCAATAATGCTAACCCACTCATTCTCATAAACTTAATTCCATCGGATGCATCTCCAGCCCATTGAAAACAAGCGCATTATTCTATGCGCCTCCGCGCGCCTGGCGCAAGGAATCCGCCAAAGCCTGCACACACAATTCCAGCAACAAGCCTTGTCACAATGGCAGGCACCCGAGGTTTTTCCTTTGCAAGACTGGCTTGACCAGCTGACCGAACACGCGATTTTAAGCGGGCAGATTGAAGTAGCCGATGCGCCACTGGGCATGCTTTCCGCTACGCAAGAGGCTATGTTGTGGGAACAAGCCATTCAATCCAGCCTGAGCCGACACGAAGCTGCTACGCTGTTTAATACCAATGGCCTGGCCAGTGCTGCAATGGAAGCCAACCGCTACCTGATCGAATGGAGTGTCAGCCTGGACATGTCGACGGCAACTGAGGAGACACGCCAGTTTATGCAATGGCGCCAGCAATTCCAGTCGTTGTCTAAACAAAGCGGTTACCTCGAAAGTGTGCGTTACCAAGCATGGCAGCTGCGGCAATTGCAGCTACACCCTTGTTCATTGCCAGCCGACATACAATTAGCCGGGTTTGACCGTATCAACCCGCATTTGCAGGCATTTATAAATGAATTCCAGAAACAAGGTGTCAGCGTAACGATATATGACACGGGCATTGCCGCTGATGATGTCCAGCGGATGGCATTTGCGGAAGCGATGGACGAATGCCGGGCCGCGGTACACTGGGCACAACAGCACTTAGCCGCCAACCCTCTGGCCAGGCTGGCGATAGTAGTGCCGGAACTCGACAACTTGCGTGACACGCTGGCAAATTTGTTAGACGATGTATTTCACCCGGAAGCACTGCACCCTGCGCATGCTGAAACACCGCGTTGCTACGAATTCTCACTGGGCTTGCCGCTCAGCCGCTGGCCGCTGGTCGACACTGCACTCAGCTTGCTAAGGTTAGCTTTTCAGCAGTCGCCTTTCACACAAACCGAGCTGTCAGCTTTGCTTGGCAACGTCTACTGGTCACAAGCTCAACACGAAGCAGACTCGCGCGCAGCGCTGGATGCCGAGATGCGCAGGCAGTTGCCTTTGCAGGTGAAAGCTTCTACTTTTCTGCGGTTTGTGGAACGCAAACAGCAAGATATCCACCCGATTACCTGCCCGGCGCTCACAGCCGATTTAAGTGCCCTGCTCACACTGGCAAAACAGACACCGCGCAAACAAACGCCTTCAGTATGGGTGACGCGTTTTAACCAATTGCTGGAAGCTACTCACTGGCCAGGCGAACGTAGCTTATCCAGCCACGAGTACCAGTGTCAGCAATCGTTTCAACGCGTACTTGGCCAACTGTCTGCACTGGACCCATGGTTAGGCGCTATAGACGCCATGTCTGCCCTGCATCGTTTATCGCAATTGTGTCAGGCGCAGATTTTCCAACCGCAAACGGTACGCGCACCCAATATCACGCTGATGGGTATGCTGGAGGCCTCGGCACAAACGCTGGACGGTGTATGGGTGATGGGCATGAATGACCATGTGTGGCCGCCATTGTCGCGCACCAACGCGCTAATTCCCGCCGAACTGCAACGCCAGGCAGCAACGCCCAACGCCAGTAGCGAAGTGCAAATTGATTTTGCCAACCAGATTCATCAACGTCTGTTGCGTTCCGCCAAACAGGTTATTTTTTCCTATGCGAATAAAGAGGGTGATCGGCTATTACGCCTGAGCCCGCTGATTTACGCGATACCGGAAACGGCCGCTACGCCAGGCACAGCCACCTTGGCCGAAAAGCTGGCACACAACAGCGCGCAAGACTGGCAATGGCTGGACGACCACCAGGCACCACCGGTTGAAGATGGTGAGCATATCAGTGGTGGCACCGGTTTGTTGCGTGCGCAAGCACTTTGTCCGGCGTGGGCGTTTTATCAATACCGGTTAAAAGCCCGCAAACTGGAAACCCCGCACAATGGCCTTGATGCCATGCAGCGCGGTGATTTAATCCATCGGGTAATGGCAGCATTCTGGTCGCACACACCTTCACTGGATTGGCTGTCTGTGCAGCCATCGGCACTGAAAAGCCAGTTGGACCAAATAGCCACTCAAGTCATCAGCGAATTTAACCAGGAATTCTCGCAACCGTTTTCTGAAGTGTTCTGCCAGCTGGAAAGTGAACGCTTAAGTAAGCTGGCGTTGACCTGGTTATGGGAAGTCGAACGCGAACGCCCGCAAGCTTTCAGCGTCAGCATGATAGAAAAAAAATTCAATCCTTTCATTGAAGGTATACAGGTCAAGCTGGTGATAGACCGTGTGGATACTTTAGAAGACGGCCGCCTGATGGTGATTGACTACAAAACCGGCAGCGCGCCGGATTATAAAAACTGGGCCAGCGACAAAATTACCGAACCTCAACTGCCGATTTATGCAGCCTTTATTTTGCAGGATGAAGACATTGCCGCAGTCTGTTTTGGCAAGCTGCGGCTGACAGATGGCGGGTTCACCGGCGTGGCGGCTGAAGATGACATCGTCCCGGGCATCAGGGCGTTTAACCACGAAAAAAACAAATTGTTTGATCCGGTTGTCTTCCCGGACTGGCATTCGGTATTGCAGCACTGGCGCCGGCAGATTACCAATACCGCCCAGGCCTTAAAAGCAGGCGATGCCGCTGTGGTATTTGAATCCGAAAAAGATCTGGATTATTGCGATGTGTTGCCATTATTAAGGTTGCCTGAGCGGCAATTACAGTTTGAGCACCGGCACCTGGGTGAGCAGTCATGACGATCTCTGAATTCGACTTGCAACAAGCGCTGGCTAACGACACCGCTAACCGCCAGCGCGCACTGGAAATAAAATCCTTTATTGTCGAAGCGCCTGCTGGTGCGGGCAAAACCGAACTGCTGACGCAACGTGTGCTCAAGCTACTGCAAACCGTGCAGGCGCCCGAAGAAATCATTGCCATCACTTTCACCAATAAAGCAGCATCAGAAATGCGCGCGCGTATTCTTGATAGCCTGCAACTGGCGGCGGCTGGTGTGGTGCCGGAAGCCCCGCATAAACAAATCACTTTTGCACTAGGCCAACAGGCCTTGCAACGTTCAGCTCAACTTAACTGGCATTTGCTGGAAACCCCTGCAAGATTACGTATTTACACCATCGATTCACTGTGCGCAAACCTGGCGCGGCAAATGCCTTTGTTAAGCCGTTTTGGCACGCAGCCGGCGGTCACTGAAGATGCCTGGGCGTATTATCGTGAAGCGGCCGGGCAAGCGCTGCAAACCATGGATGATCCGCAACTGGGTGCGCCGGTCCGACTAGTGCTGCGCTATATGGATAACGACCAGGCGCGCCTTGAAGGCCTGTTGATGGCGATGCTCTCAAAACGTGAGCAATGGCTGCATTTAAGCCAGACAGGTGGCTCTAATGAGGGTGATCAGAATGAAATAAAAAGTGAAGTCGCCAGGCTGGCATTGTTACACCTGATTGAAAGTGAGCTGCAGCAAGCTGCACAAGCTTTACCATCGCGCTTGCAATCTGCATTGATGCCGATTGCGCGTTATGCCGCCAGCCAGCTTCCACCAGATCATGCAATGTCTTGCTTACTCGATTGGCAAGTGCCGCTCACACCTACTATTGAAGATTTACCCGGCTGGCGCGCACTGACAGAACTGTTACTGACCGCGAGTGGGGGGGTACGCAAACGGCTGGACAAAAACATGGGCTTGCCCGCCACCGATGAAGCCAAACCCTATAAAGAAGCATTGACTGAAATACTGGATGGCCTGGCGCAACACAGTGATAGCGAAGCCAGCATCGCCCGCATCCGCATGCTGCCAGATCCCGACAGCGAAGAGGATGCGATTATCCATGCGCTTAGCCAGCTGTTAAATATCGCAGCAGCACAACTATGGTTATGTTTCCAGGCACAGAATGAAGTGGATTTTGTCGAGATTGCGCAGCGCGCACTGGCAGCATTGGTTGAAGGCGGCGTGTCTACCGAACTAGCCATGCGCCTGGATTACCGCGTCCAGCATTTGCTGGTGGATGAGTTCCAGGATACCAGCCCGATGCAGATCGACCTGCTCAAAGCACTCACGCGCGGTTGGCTGCCCGGCGATGGCCGCACATTATTTGCGGTAGGCGACCCTATGCAATCGATTTACCGCTTCCGCAAAGCCAATGTAGGTTTGTTCCTCAATGCCGCTGTTTATGGCATTGGTGACATCCAGCTGACACCACTAAAACTCCGGCGCAACAACCGTTCCCGACCGCCGGTGGTCGACTGGATCAACCAGACTTTCAAGGACATGCTGCCAGTCAGGGATGCTCCGCAACAGGGCGCGATTGCCTATAGGCCGTTTGTTGCTACCCGTGCTGATACAGAAGGTGCAGGTGTGTTTGTGCATCCGCTATTAATACCAGTGACTGAAGCAGATGAAGAACCTGCCGATATCCGCCATCTGGAAGCCGAACAGATCATCCGCATCATCCAGGACACACGTGTGCATAGACCGGATGCGACCATCGCCGTGCTGGTGCGCGCACGCAGGCATCTGCACGCCCTGGTGAGCGAAATGCGCCGTAACCACAGTGAACTGAGTTTCCAGGCGGTTGAGATTGAAGAACTCGCCAACCGCCAGATTGTGCAGGATTTACTGACCCTCACTTATGCCTTGCATCAGCGCGCTGACCGCGTGCACTGGCTGGCTTTGTTGCGCGCGCCCTGGTGTGGCTTGACCCTGGCGGACCTGCACGCGCTGATCGGCCAGGATAGTCATCGCAGTGTGATGCACTTGCTCACCGATGAAACTGTGCTCGCCAGGCTGAGTCACGATGGTCAACAGCGTGCGCGCCATGTGTGCGAAGTCATGCAATCTGCGCTGGATTTTCGTGGCCGGTCTAGCGTCAGCCGCTGGGTGCACAACACCTGGTTAAGGTTAGGCGGTGCACAGTGCCTGTGGAATGAAAACGATGTGCAGGACGTGCAGGCATTTTTTGCCCGTATTGCAGCGCTGGAGCAGCACAACCAGTTCAGCCCGCAAGCGCTGGCTGAAGATGTGAAAAAACTCTACGCCGCGCCCGATGCAAAAGCCGATGCCACTCTGCAATTCATGACTATTCATAAATCCAAAGGCCTGGAATTTGATACCGTCATTCTGCCCGGCCTGGATGGTGGCAACCCGGCTGATGATGCCAAGCTGGTGATATGGGAAGAAGTGACGCTGAATAACGGCTCCACCGAGCTGGTGGCTGCGCCTTATGTACCAGCGGCTCGCAAAAGCCAGCAGGCTAATGCTTCTGTAGTCACCGCTTATGATTATTTAAATGACCTGGACAAAACCCGCGCCGCTTATGAAGATGCACGGGTACTGTACGTGGCTGCCACGCGTGCTGAACGGCAACTACACTTGTTAGGCGCCGCGAAACCGGATAAAAATGGCAATCCGCAGCCACGCAAAAATACTTTCCTGCATCTGCTATGGCCAGCAGTGCATGCACAGTTCACTCCTGAACACGATATTGTGGCGCGCGCGACATATACACAAACCGATGCCAATATTCAGCAATTCATACCTAAACTCGTCCGCGTAAGGCAAGCGCAAACCCCGGCTGTGCTGCAAGTTGCCGATGCTATGACGACGCCAGCTTACAGACAAAGTAATGAAGCTACGGCGGTGGCGGCACTGGAAGCCGATACCGGCACCCTCGCCCACCTCTACTTGCAACTGATTGCCGAACAAGGCCTTACCCGATGGGGTGACAGTGTGAATAATCAATTCCTGATGCATACGGCCGCCATGCAGCGCTGGTTTAAACAGCGTGGTTACACAGAGAATGATACGACGACTGCGACAGCCAAAGCCGCCAAATTATTAACCACTACTTTGCAATCTGGCGACGGGCAATGGGTGTTACAAGCACACCCTCAAGCCGCTTCCGAGCTGGCGATTGAACAACTGGTGGATGGCAAGAAAGTCATAGACCGCACTTTTGTGGCCGATGGTGTGCGCTGGATCGTGGATTATAAATCCATGCCGGTCACTGAGCAGCAAGACTTGAACACGCTGGCTGGGCTATTCACGCAGCAATTATCGTCCTATGCACAGTTATTCCAGCAGGATGGTCTACCGGTCAAAACAGCCATTTTATTTTTAAGTGTCGGTAAACTAGTCGTCATCTAAATAAGCGTTAAATAAGGGTTAAATATGATTGAACAACAAGCTATCCTGGATGCCTTCCAGTTTCGCCATGCCTGCAAAGAGTTTGATGCCAGCAAACAAATCCCCGCTGAAGAATTTGAGTTAATTCTTGAATCCGCCCGCCTTTCGCCCAGCTCATTCGGCTTTGAGCCGTGGCACTTTATTGTGGTGCAGGATAAAACCTTGCGTGAGCGCTTGAAGCAACACGCCTGGGGCGCTCCACTGAAACTGGATACCGCCAGCCACTTTGTACTGTGCCTGGCTATGAAATCGCCATTCCTGGATCCTAAAGGCCCTTACCTGCCAAAATTCATGCGCGAAGTGCAGCACCATCCGCAAGAAATCGCTGATATGCGCCTGGGTTTTTACAGCCAGTTTCAGCAATCAGACTTTGACCTGACCGATGAGCGCAAACTGTTTGATTGGTCCAGCAAGCAATGTTATATCCCGCTGGCAAACATGATGACGGTGGCAGCGATGCGCGGTATCGATTCGTGCCCGATTGAGGGTTTTAAACAGAAAGAAACAGATGCGCTGTTGGCCGAACAGTTTGGCGTAAACCTGGAAGAATACGGCCTGGCCTATATGGTCGCTTTTGGTTACCGTAAAAATGAACCGCGGCCGAAAACGCGTCGGGATATGAATCAGCTAGTGTCATGGAAATAGTCACCTGGAAATAAAGCCATAAAAAAAGCTGCCGGTTGGCAGCTTTTTCATTAGGCTTCGTGTTCGTTTTTAAAATGCCTGCGTACATACCAGATGATAAATATCACGCCCAGCGCGGCAATCACGTAATGGGATTCATGGAAATAAACTTTCAGGTCTTCCCAATGTTGGCCCGCCTTCATGCCGATATACCCCAGTACCCAGCACCAGATCAGTGAACCGACAAAGGTATAGGCAACAAAACGCGTCATGTTCATGCGCGCTACACCTGCGGGAAAAGCAATGAAGGTACGCACCGCTGGCAACAGGCGTGCAATAAAGATAATGATCTCGCCATGATTGGCAAACCAGCGGTCCGCCATATCCAGGTCCCGTTTGCTGATCAGCACATATTTACCGTACTTCTCTACCAGCGGACGGCCACCATACATCCCGAGGTAATAGGCAGGAATCGACCCGAGCACGCAGCCAATCGCACCCGCCAGCGCAATCCCCCACAAGGTCATTTCGCCTTTAGTGACCAGAAAACCTGCAAATGGCATGATGATTTCTGAAGGCAACGGGATACAGGCAGATTCAATCGCCATCAACAACACAATGCCGCCGTAGCCCATGGTGGATATCACCCCCATGATCCAGGTGGCGACAGCGGCTAATAATTTTTCTAACATTTCAGATTGACCCTAATAACAGCTTTCAAGCGCAATATAACAGTTTAATAAAACAAGACAAACGGACTATTGTGATAAATTGTAAATCCCTGTATTGTCTTTGAAAAAAAACAATCAGGGAAGAATAAGAAATGAATTTACAATACTCAGGGGTGGATTCAATTGCTCTAAGCAATTTTAGCAGTGCCTTATCAACTAATGCTCAGTCTCACTACTCATTATTTGCCAGAATTGATATTGAATATATGGCATTTAGTGATTGGAATGCTACGAACACATACGCTTCCGGTAATGAATACAATACCGGCTATCAATATACTCTCACGGGCAATCACTTTATTGATGACACCCCGTTACTGACGGTTAAATCGATAGACTTAACGTCAGTATATAGCAATGAAAATTTTTTAATTTCCAGCCCAGGCGTTACAGTAAATTACAATACTGGAGCAATCACTGGCGGTATTAATAAATTTGAATATACCAACTTTACGACAGGAGTTTCATATAGCATCCTGGGTAGCTTTGGCATCAGTGCAGATGGTTCTGTACTTCGAGCAGGTACTATTACTTCCATTAGCTTCTCATCAAATACAGTCGATTCTTATACTCTCAAAGGTAGTTTGACTACAGATTTGAATGGAATAATAACTGGCGGTACTTTAAATGAGATTACTCTAATCGATTCATCAGAAAATATTCTAAAAGCTAGTGGTTTTACTATCAGTTGGGCTCAGTATCAATCGTTGACTGTTGCGCATTCTTCTTTATCAGATTTGCTTAATTATATAAATTCAGAATCAAATCTGGCAGGCAATGATAATATTTTTGGTGGAAATCAAGACGACAATTTATATAGTGGAGCGGGCAACGACATTATAGACGGTGGCTTAGCTGCCGACCTTATGCGCGGTGGTAAAGGCAACGATACTTACATCATCGATAACATCGGTGATGTCGTCACTGAATTAGAGAACGAAGGCATTGACCTGGTCAAAGCCAGGGTCAGTTACACCCTATCTGCCAACGTAGAGAACCTGACACTCACTGATGGCTCTGTGAATGGTGGCACTGCTGCAATCAATGGTACAGGCAATGCTCTTGCTAATACCATCACCGGCAATGCAGGTAGCAATGTTCTCGATGGTGGGGATGGCGCAGACAAGCTGATCGGCGGTAATGGCGACGATACCTATATCATTGACCTCACCCGTAGCGGGACTACCGCAGCTAACTTCAAAGTAGCGCTGCAGGACACCATCACCGAGACCGCTGTCGCAGGCTCAGGGACTGACACCGTACAGCTTAGGCTGCTGGCAGGCACTGACTATAGCCTTATGG
>NZ_DATHWZ010000026.1:0-72424 GCF_035460085.1 Methylophilus sp. | reverse complement strand
TTTTCGCTATAAGCGGCAGCCAGGGTTAATGTTGGCGTGACACGATATTGCATCCCCAGCTTGAATCCGGTGCGTATAGCTGATGCGTCTTCCAGCTTGTAACCAGCAAAGGCTGTGCCTACCGAGGTATTGGCAAAAAAGTCCTGCTCTATGCTTGCATAGACAAAGTTTATGCTAGCCCCGATTGAAAGTTTCTCGTTTACTTCGCAGCCAATGCCGGGAATCACTTTAGCGATGCCGAACAGTGATGATAAATCATCGCGATTGCCAAACGGCGTGCGGATTTTATCGAATACACCGCCTGCACCGCCTTGGGCGAAGAAGCCGATGCCCGCCGTGCAGGATGTATCTTCCAGTGGCCGCGCATAACCGCCGCCGCCAAGAGGCGTGTAACGGTTTGAGGCATGTTCTTCGTTGCGGGGGTCTTTATGCACCAGGTCGGTGGTGCGCAGTATCGAGCCGAACATGTCCAGCAGCGGCGCCTTGATCTGCGTCAGCCCGGCAGGATTGGTGTTCAGCGCGCTGGTGTCGCGTGCCACCGCTACGTCGGCACCGGCCATCAGGCTCGATTCGGCACCAAAGCCGATCAGGTTGATACCGTTTGTCGCATGTGCGGTACCACTATCAGCGACCAGGTAAGCGGCAATCGTCAAAGCAAGGGCGGTAACCAGGCGGGTGGTGAACAAGTGTAAGTGAGTCATGGCGAGTGTGATTCTTATTTTGTTGCGGACATTCTCACATAATCCGGAAAATTGGTATCGCGATAATAGAGCAGCTAAAACACGGTATTTTAGCCAGTAATAAATGTTCAAGACTTCTTTTAGCAGATTTTGTCGGTACTCTTATTCAGGGATGTGGTGAAAAGGTCACCACTGGCAGGGTGTCTTTTTTACGGCCAAGGGTTGTGTTTAACACCCTGATTTGAATGTTTCAGCTTTGTAACAAACAATGCGCAATTTGATTAAAAATGCAATGCATTTTCACAAAATTTTCTTAAAAAAATTCTTAAAAATAATTCTTTAATAGAAACAACCAGTTGACTATTTTGGCGTGACTTTATAACTATATCTTGTGTTTTGTCTGATTGAAAAGCCATAGATATTGTTTTATAGTCGCATCCATACGGTTTGCAGGAGAAACTTCTTCTGCATTTAAAAGGGAATCTGGTGCGTGAAATTCAGCACAGTATTCATCAAGCCAGGGCTGCCCCCGCAACTGTAATCAGCGAGTTGTTTGCTAACACTTAAGCCACTGAAGAAATTCGGGAAGGCGACAGCAAATGATCATGACCTGAGAGCCAGGAGACCGACCGTCAGTTTTTTACTTGTTAACGTTTGAGGCGGGGTGTCCTCAGCATTGGCAGTGCATTCATCATGATGCCGGTTTTCCCGGTCACCACATGTTTGCGTTTGCGTCTTTGCTCCTGACCCTCGCTGCCAGAATTGGGAGCCATCAATGTCACAATACGAATCCATGCAGGCCACAAAAAGAGATGGTCGCAAGGAACCCATCAATCTCGACAAGATCCACCGCGTGATTGATTGGGCATCACAGGGCCTGAATAATGTCTCCGTCTCCCAGGTCGAATTGCGCTCCCATATCCAGTTCTATGACGGCATCCGCACCGATGACATTCACGAGACCATCATCAAGTCAGCCGCTGACCTGATTTCTGAAGAAACGCCGGATTACCAATACCTGGCAGCACGCCTGTCTATTTTTCACCTGCGCAAGATCGCCTATGGCCAGTTTGAGCCACCGCACCTGTTTGACCATGTGACCGGCCTGACCGAGCTAGGCAAATACGATGAGCATTTGCTGCGCGATTACACGCGTGAAGAGTTTGATGTGCTGAATGGCTATATCGACCACTGGCGTGACCTGAATTTCTCTTATGCGGCGGTCAAACAGCTTGAGGGCAAGTACCTGGTGCAAAACCGCGTCACCAAAAAAATCTACGAGAGCCCGCAGTTCTTGTACATCCTGGTCGCCATGTGCCTATTCGCCAATTACAAAGGCCAGGCACGCCTGGACCTGATCAAGCGTTTTTACGACGCTGTTTCCACCTTCAAGATTTCACTGCCAACGCCTATCATGTCCGGCGTGCGTACGCCTACCCGCCAGTTCAGCTCCTGCGTGCTGATTGAGTGTGGCGATAGCCTAGATAGCATCAACGCGACCACCAGCGCCATTGTGAAATATGTGTCGCAACGCGCCGGTATCGGCGTGAACGCTGGCCGTATCCGCGCCTTGGGCAGTGAAATCCGTGGCGGCGAAGCGCAACATACCGGCTGCCTGCCTTTCTACAAACTGTTCCAGTCTGCTGTGAAATCCTGTTCGCAGGGCGGCGTGCGTGGCGGTGCGGCGACCTTGTTCTATCCACTATGGCACCTGGAAGTCGAATCCCTGCTGGTGTTGAAAAACAACCGTGGCGTAGAAGAAAACCGTGTGCGCCACCTGGATTACGGTGTGCAGATCAACCGCCTGATGTACCAGCGCCTGATCAAGAGCCAGAACATCACCCTGTTCTCTCCGCATGACACACCTGGCTTGTATGACGCCTTCTTTGCCGACCAGGATGAATTTGAGCGCCTGTACACGCAATACGAAGCCGATGACAGCATCCGCAAGCGCACCTTGCCTGCCGTAGAGTTGTTCTCGCTGATGATGCAGGAACGTGCCGGTACTGGCCGTATCTATATCCAGAACGTGGACCATTGCAACACTCACAGCCCGTTTGACCCGTCTGTTGCGCCAGTGCGCCAGTCCAACCTGTGCATGGAAATTGCGCTGCCGACCAACGCCCTGAATGATATCAATGATACCGAGGGTGAAATTGCCCTGTGTACCTTGTCTGCCTTCAACCTGGGTGCGCTGGAGTCACTGGATGAGCTGGAAAGCCTGGCTGACCTGGTTGTGCGTGCGCTGGATGCCTTGCTTGAGTATCAGGATTACCCGGTCAAGGCCGCATTGAATGCGACCAACAAACGCCGTTCATTGGGCGTGGGCGTCATCAACTACGCTTATTACCTGGCGAAAAACGGCACCAACTATACCAGCGACACGGCCCTGGGACTGACGCACCGCACCTTTGAGGCGATTCAGTATTACCTGCTGAAAGCCTCGGTACAGTTATCGCGTGAGTTCGGCCCATGCCAGGCGTTTAACGAAACCACTTACGCCAAAGGCATTTTGCCGATTGATACCTATAAAAAGGATCTGGATACCGTCACCACTGAACCCCTGCTGCTGGATTGGGAAAGCCTGCGCAAAGAAATCCAGAAGGATGGCTTGCGTAATTCCACCCTGACCGCGCTGATGCCTTCAGAAACTTCCAGCCAGATCGCCAACGCGACCAACGGTATTGAACCGCCGCGCGGCCTGGTCACGGTCAAGCAATCCAAAGACGGTATCTTGCGCCAGGTTGTGCCAGAAATCGAACGCCTGCGTGACCAGTACCAGTTGTTATGGAAAATGCCAAACAATGAGGGTTACCTCAAACTGGTGGGCATTATGCAGAAGTTCGTCGACCAATCTATTTCTGCCAACACCAACTATGATCCGACCCGTTTTGAAGGCGGCCGTGTGCCGATGAAGCAGTTGCTGAAAGACTTGCTGCAAGTATACAAGCTGGGCATCAAAACGCTGTACTACCATAACACGCGTGACGGAGCGACCGAAGGCGGTACTGAGGCGGAAGATGATGGTTGTGCCGGTGGTGCCTGCAAAATCTAAATAAGTGGCTGCGCGGGCGAATTGCGGCGTTGCGCGGTACTCACAACCTCGCCGTACTACTTGTACTGTCTCGGTTGTTGCGTTCCGGGCGCCTTGCACTTCATCCCGCTCGCTCACTTATTTGGCAGTGTGATAGGTAGTCATTACTCATGTGTTCAGCGTCGGTTAGGAGGCTGAACACATGTTTAAAAATCAACTAGATAAATATTAGAGAAGAAGATGGCCTACAGCATTTTCACGAAAACAGATAACGATCAACTCAAAGAACCTATGTTCTTCGGTCAGCCCGTCAACGTGGCGCGCTACGACCAGCAGAAATATCCGGTGTTCGAGAAGCTGATCGAGAAACAACTGTCATTCTTCTGGCGTCCGGAAGAGGTGGATGTGTCGCAGGACCGTTCTGATTACCAGAACCTGCCCGAGCATGAAAAACATATTTTCCTCAGCAATTTAAAGTACCAGACCTTGCTTGATTCCATCCAGGGCCGTAGCCCGAACGTGGCGTTGTTGCCACTGGTGTCGCTGCCCGAGCTGGAAACCTGGATTGAGACCTGGGCGTTTTCCGAGACTATCCACTCGCGTTCTTACACCCATATCATCCGCAACATCGTCAATGATCCTTCCATCATTTTTGATGACATCGTGCGCAATGACAACATCACCGCCCGTGCGTCGGATATCGCGCATTATTACGATGAGCTGATCCAGCAGACCATGCTGTATTCGCAGCTGGGCGAGGGCGATCATGTCATCAATGGCCAGAAAAAAGTGGTCAATCGCCGCGAGCTGAAAAAGCTGCTGTACCGCTGCCTGATGAACGTGAATATCCTGGAAGCGATCCGCTTCTACGTCAGCTTTGCCTGCTCATTCGCCTTTGCCGAGCGCAAGGTGATGGAAGGCAACGCCAAGATCATCCGCCTGATTGCGCGTGACGAAGCCCTGCACCTCACCGGCACCCAGCACATGCTCAACATCATGCGTTCCGGGCAGGATGACGCCGAATTCGCCGAGATCGCCGCCGAGTTGCACCAGGAATGTTTCGAGATGTTCAAAACCGCTGCCGAGCAGGAAAAACAATGGGCAGAATACCTGTTTAAAGATGGCTCCATGATAGGCCTCAACAAAGACATTCTCTGCCAGTATGTCGAATACATCACCAACACCCGCATGGCGTCGGTCGGCCTGCCACCAGCTTTCCCCAATGCCAAAAGCAACCCGATTCCATGGATCAACACCTGGCTGGCGTCAGACACCGTGCAAGTCGCCCCGCAAGAAGTGGAATTAAGTTCTTACCTGATTGGTCAGATTGATTCGGAGATGTCGGCAGATGATCTCAACGACTTTGAACTCTAATAAGTGGCTGCACGGGCAAATTGCGGCGTTGCGCGGTTTTTTAGTTTCGGCATAACATAAATGTTAGCCTACACTGAAACTCCGTTTTCACAACCTCGTCGTACTATTTGTACTGTCTCGGGTTGTTGCGTTCCGTGCGCCTTGCACTTTATCCCGCTTGCTCACTTATTTTTAAGTGAACACCACCCCACGTGAGCGTTGTACAAAGCCAGCACATCCGCTTTAACCTCATCCCGCAGGAAACCCTGCTCGAAGGCCTTGAACGCACCGGGCACGAAGTAGAGTACCAGTGCCGGAGCGGTTATTGCGGCGGGTGCCGCGTACGCTTACTGGCGGGGGAAGTGGAATACCTTGAACAACCGCTGGCATTTATCGGTGCCGACGAAATCCTGCCTTGTTGCTGCGTACCTAAGTCAGATATCCGTGTGGATTGCGAGCTCAGGCTTGATGTGCAAAAAGCCCAAATGCAAAACGATATGTTCCCTGCGCAACAATCCCTGTTTGATGAGCCTATGCTCACCCCCAAACATGCGCCAGTGAAAAAGCCAGCGAGAAAAAGGGCAGCCAAAAACAATACGCGGGCAAACAACCTGTCATTGTTCTAAAGTGCAGTTAGCCAATAAAAAAGGCGCCTGTATCAACAAGCGCCTTTAGAGTCGGCAATCAGGGCTGCTTCTTAACGCCAGCCTGTCCTCCCCATGTTAGGGGCGTACCCACTGCATTTTTATATGTGGTGTACGTGCTTTCGAATCCTTCTTCACAACCATATCGCAACTGATAATTTCACAGCGCCAGTACATCTGGCGAATCTTCTCGTCTGCTTCGGTGCGAGATTTGCCAAACACCTGCAAATTCTCAACCAGCACGCCGTTCGCGCTGCGTATGGTGTACAAATACTTTCCTGATATGTCCATCATCAATAAACACCCCGAGTATTGATCGGTGTAAAACACCGTAATTTTTCTGATGTTTGCTACATTAACAGACAATTTTGTGTATGTATACACTGTAAAGATACTGTTTTGCTAGTCAATTCAATGCTTTAAGGGGTGTTTTGCATAAATTAACTTCGATTTCAGTGCTAACTAACATAAAGTTATGTATTTAAAAACTTCATGTTTCTTTAATACTTGCTATAGTTGGCCATTTAATTCTCAGCCTTTTGCCAATCTCCTCCATAAGTTTCGGAATTTTCCTACCTCTGTTAGTTATAAATTTTTCCCAGTATAGATACCATTCGGACGAGTTGGTCTTTACGCTCCCATAAGTTTCAATCCATATATAAGCAATTAGGGCATACATCATCTGCCGGTTCTTTATTGCATCGCTTAACTCTTTCCAAATATGAATCATTTCTAAAAAAATCTTTTCTTTTTCAAGAGAGTGATTGCTTTTTAATGCTAATACACTGTATTTCGTGAAGTAGAATTCTTTAAGCTCAATATCTAACAAGGAGCTTGGAGGAGTAATCAATTCGGAATTTATTGCAGAGTTAACCTCATCTAACCAATTTAATGTATCAATCCTAAAAGAACATATCACAACTAAATAACTATATTTCTCTGGGAGCTTAGATGCGAATTTTTTGAATAAATTTAAAGCCTCAGTTATCGGAATCAATGCGTCTTTATAGTCACCCGATAAACCTACGAAGAATGAGTAATTCACTAAAGTAGTAGCATAAAATGGCTCAAATCTATCTTGGTTGATTTCTGCTAGTTTCTTTCGAATATCAACTGCTTGCCTGCAATATTCAAGCGCCTCGGAGTATTTTCCAAGATTCTCTAGTCGACTAGCCATATTCACTAAACCATTTGCATAATTTTCAAGATATCTTTCATTACTCTCTGCTAGATTCTTATATATTTTTAAGGCTTGTTGACAATATGTGTGAGCTTCCTGTGGTGAACCAACCAAAGCAACCCAATTAGAGTGATTTACCAAACAGTTTACATATTTCAATTCATATTGCTTTTTGTCCCTTATTGACAATCTTTTATATACATTCAATGCAATTTTGCTAAATTCAATTGTGTCTTTAATTAACCCAAAGCTAGATAAACGGTTAGCATGATTGTGAAAACTTCTTGCATATGAAGCTTCAAATCTATTTGGATGAGAGTTACTCAATTCAGTAAAAATCTTCACACTCTCGGAGCTAGACTCTAAAGCTGACTCACTTAAACCAATAAGATTTTCAGCAAGGGAAAGGTTTACATACAAATCCCCTAAATTTTCTTTATCTGAAATTCCCATTTTGCTAGCACGAAATTTTATGAGTTTTTTTTCTACTAAATACTTACAAACTACATAATCTAATTTTGCAAGTTGTAAAGATTGATTTTGCAGCAGTGAATCCAAAATTCCAGCTATTTGACCTTTTAATGGTTCCTCAATACGCTTAAAGGCTTCAACCAATAGCTCCCCAAGATAACCTTGAGTTTCGATGGCAACTTCAAGAACATCATAAATAATGTGTTTGAAATTGCATGCTATCGCGAGGACTAAAGCGTCATGTATTGCGCTTCTGTGATGAGATAGTCTTGCAAATACTGTAAGACAATGTCTTTGATATTTTTTGGGTGCACTTGAATCTAAAAGTGCATTTAGAAAAGTTTTTACATCGGCCTTTAATAAATAGCGAACTACTTGAGCCTCACCCAAAAGATCGGGTCTTAAGGGTTGCATTCCTGATTGACCAAGATGAAGCGAATTTAAACAATTGTACAAAACACTGAAAGTAATTGGTTCAATGCTGTTTGCATCAGTTACGGAAACTTTTTTCCAATATGTGAAAGCTTCTTTTTCATTTTGGAAGCCACCAGTTAACGTCGTTAATGCAACTAGTCTTTCTGGAACATAGCTTTGTAATATTCGTAGATATGCGTTTTGTTTAAGTAAGGCTTGCCAATATCTGGACTCGTGATTTAGCAAGGAGTCTGTAAGAGTTGATGCATTCTCAGGTCTTTCGCCATATAAGGCCATTAAAGCAGCCATATGGAGATATAGGGGTCTTCCCAAGTGATCGCCATTTAGTGGAGGAATTGTTTTGGGTGGCTGCAATCCAAGTTTATTTGCAAAAGCTAACTGTGCATTTAAGTAGGCACGTTCTCTTTCTAAATGCTCCAAGTGGATATTCCCTAAACTTTGTGGTCCAGTCGTTGCTTTACTGTTTAAAAAAGCTTCACAAATAGCATCTGCTGACAATAGCCTATCCCACCACTCTCCTGCTTCTCTAGCCAACAATAAGATCCGAATTGGAAAGGTTTGAATTAATTTATTTGCCTTTAGAATGGATTTAAGAATTGATGTAAAAAGCGGTTGCCTTGTTTCGGCATAATCAATAATTATTAAAATAGGAGTGGCAGAAGACTGTATTGATTGAATAATACTAGGGACATGATTTATGCCAACGTTACTATTTAAAAAACCGGTAACCCATCCAAGCTCTTGGTATGAGTAGCATAACTCTAAAGCAAGTCTGGTCTTACCAGATCCACCGGCTCCTGTAAGTATTCTTACAGTTAAGCTATTTGAGTCTTCATCCATCCAGTTTTTTAAAGAAATTAACTCTAATAGTCGCCCTTCGTCGAATGGGACTATGGCTTCTTCAGCCTTCAATAACTGACTGTCAGTATGAAAGTTTTTTTTCCATTGTTTTTCAGGAATTGTTAGAAATTGATCTTTACTAAAATTGTTCTGGTATTTATTTATAGATACCAACTCAAACGATCTATTTTCAATTGAATCCTCAAGCACATTAAGTGTGGTTTGCAAATTAATCGCGTTGATAAACTTTTGAGCACAATTTGTCCAAGTATAACTATTCAACTCCGCTCTAAGTTTTGCTGCTTGTTTTTTATATTTATCCGGGCTATCAGCTATTTCGCTAATTAATTGAGTCACGGATTTTAAGTCTTCTTCATGAAAAAAAGGAGCATCTACTTGTCCTCGGATATCTATACTACAAACTAGTCCTGCAAGACCAACATGTTCCTCGTCGAGCCATTGAAATAAACCGCTTTTCTTTGTAAGAATTAAAGGAACTCCGCATGAAATAGCCTCCCATCCAACAAGCCCGAAGCCTTCATGCCATGATGGCATTAACGCCACGCTAGCGCTTTTAAGTTGTCTATAAATTTCTTGCCGATTGTGTGTAAATGGTAGAGCTTCTATATTAACTACTCTATCAGCATATTTTTGAGCAAAACGTTTTAACTCTTGCTCTACCTGAAAAGGTTCAGAATCACTGTTTAATGCATCAAGTTCAAAGTCAACACCTCTTAATATTAGTCTTGGTTCTTTACATAGCGTCTTTGGATAGCTAACTAGCATTGCGTCTCGCTGCGCTGAAGCAAAGCCAGCTACACCTAAATAACCTTGTTTTATTTTTGAAGCCTCTAGGTTTAGCCTGCCACTCAAGAAGGCAATAAATTTTTTTGGAGGATCATCAAGCGGCTGAATATCCGCCAAGCCTGGTATGAGCATTTGGCATTTTCGATTTTCATCACTCAGTATATGGTCCAAAGCATCTCTAAGTAATGGACCTATAGCGAATAAATAGTCAGCTTGGATAAATAGGTTTCTTTGTTCAGAAGCTTTATGATTTGCAGAAGCAAAACTTTCAGCAAAGGGCTCATAATCCACATAACTCATATGATGAATTAATGCTGATTTTGATTTAGTGAGTAGAGCACCATTCAAAGCTTTTTGCCCAGTAATACGATCATGTCCAAGCCAAACAACAGGCCTGTTATTAAAATCTATGCTCTCTTTGGCTGACCATGTAGTAAGTTCAAAATTGATTTGTTCGCTAAGTGGAGGGGTAAGAAAACTTGGAAATCTTAATAATTTAACATTAACATTTTCTGCCTCTTCAAGTTGACCACTATGTATTTCGTCCACTAAACAAACAACATCAATTTTCCCATTGTATGAAATAGCTAGAGCTTTTAAGAAGTCGGTATTGAAGCTATTGATGCCGCCAAAAAGACTTCCCCACCTTGTAGCTATAGCAATCAATAACGGTTTATTCACAGGAGTCCGATCAGTTCTTTAAATATTTTGCTAAATATAGCGCATTTCGAATGCAAACAAACACAGTTGCAAAGGGTGAGTAGCATATTTGAATAAATCTAAATCTAACTTTCTGATAGGATAAAAGTTAAAAGAATTTTAACCGTAGCATAAATGAATGATTAAAATGGCCACGAAGTATATTTCAGGCTCCTCAATCCTGCATCAATACAACTTGCATCGTGCAGGCTATGATTTTTCTGTATTGGTACAAACACACCCACCACTTTCACAATACGTCCGTCCAAATGCTTACGGCGATGATTCAATAGACTTTACTAACCCGCAAGCAGTAAAAGCCTTAAACCAGGCCTTGCTCAAGAAATATTACGGCGTGACGGTGTGGGATATTCCAAAGAATTACTTATGTCCGCCTATCCCCGGGCGGGCTGATTATGTGCATTATCTGGCAGATTTGCTGGCAGAGAGCATTCCCAATTTAAACCCAGAACAAGTGCGCTTGCTGGATATTGGTACGGGTGCGAATCTGGTTTATCCGCTGATTGCTGCTCATGCTTATGGCTGGCAATGTGTGGGGGTGGATATTGATAGTAAAGCCTTGAGTAATGCGCAGCAGATTATTGAGGCGAATGGGTTGCAGCAGCAGATAAGTGTACGACTGCAGCCTAAGCCTGAGTCTATATTCAAAGGTGTGATTTTGCCGGGCGAGCAGTTTACGCTCACTTTATGTAATCCGCCTTTTCATGCATCCGCCGCTGAAGCGTTGGCGGGTACGCAGCGCAAATGGCGCGGCTTGGGTAAAAAGCCGCCGCAGGCACTGAATTTTGGCGGGCAGTCTAATGAGCTGTTTTGTGCGGGTGGTGAGGCGGCGTTTTTAACCACTATGATCAGCGAGAGCAGGCAGTTTGCCAGGCAGTGCGTGTGGTTTACCACGTTGGTTTCTAAAGCGACTAATTTGCCGCTGGTTTATCGTGAGTTGAAGAAGGTGCAGGCGGTGACGGTGAAAACGGTGGAGATGGCACAAGGGCAGAAACAAAGCCGGTTTGTGGCGTGGACGTTTCAGCCTGATTTATCTAAAAAGCGCATTTAATCAGCCAGTAACCAATTTCTTGTAGACGATGATAGGCTCAAGCCTATTCTTCTTCACCTATCACATCACCTTTAATCGGTGCTTGGCCACCTTTTCTATTCATAATGGCATCAAATTTCTCATAGTCTGCCTGTTGTTGGCGAACACTAAAAAACTCGGCAGTTTCTAATGCGCTGATTTTTTCTGCTACGGCCATGGCAACAAATTGATTAATACTAGTGCCATCACGCTTGCTGGCAGCGTCTACTGCATCTTTAAGAGATTTTGGTAAACGTAAAGGATATGTGGATGTGTTACTCATTTTAAACTCCTTAAAAGCTGGGATGGCAGCAGTAGTTGTATGCCAAACCTTTGTGGTGTTGTGCCAAAATGTTTTTGATTGAAACTGACCAGTGCTTGAGCGCCACCATTCACTGCTGCTTCTAACACCATCTCATCTGCCGGGTCTCGTAATTGTGGGCGCCATAAATAGTGTGTTTTTACCGGTTTGATGATACCTGCGAGTGCGTTGATAAAAATATCCGCTTCTTGCGCAGTTAAGCCAGCCTCTTGGTAATGGATTGGTAACGTACATTTGGATTCATATTCCATAAACAGTGACACACTTGCCATGAGTGTAAGTTCACCGCGCCTGGCCAGGCGAATAATTTCTGCAGAGGCGCCTGACGGACTGCGCATGCCTGCAATAATGACATCGGTGTCTAACACAACTTTCATTTTTTTATGATATCACCTGTGATGTTATATTGAAAGATTAAGTTCGTGGGTTAAATATATAAAAAGCGCATTTAATCAGCAGCTTGCAAATAATCTTTAGGCGGCTTACTCGTTGTGAGGGATAATAGTGCCCTTATCTTTTTGCAGCAGTTGGAGTCACCTCATGGAAGTCAAAGTCAACTTTCTCGATAAGTTTCGTCTTGAGGCCAAGTTTGATGACTTCACGGTGATTGCCGACCAGCCTATCCGCTATAAAGGCGATGGCTCGGCGCCTGGGCCGTTCGATTACTTTCTGGCTTCATCTGCCTTGTGTGCAGCTTATTTTGTGAAGCTGTATTGCAGCACGCGCAATATCCCAACCGAGAACATCCGCCTGTCGCACAACAATATTGTGGACCCGGAAAATCGCTACAAGCAGATTTTCAAGATCCAGATTGAATTACCGACCGATATCTCTGAAAAAGACCGCGTTGGTATTTTGCGTTCGATTGACCGCTGCACGGTGAAAAAAGTGGTGCAGGCGAGCCCGGATTTCATCATTGAAGAAGTAGCTAACCTGGATGCCGATGCGCAGGCCTTGCTGACCGTCAACACCGCGGCAGAGTCGCAGACGTATATCACCGGCAAAGACTTGCCGCTGGAGCAGACCATCGCCAATATGACCAGTGTGCTGGCCGGGCTGGGCATCAAAATCGAGATCGCTTCGTGGCGCAATATTGTGCCTAACGTGTGGTCTCTGCATATCCGCGATGCGCATTCGCCGATGTGCTTCACCAACGGCAAAGGATCGACCAAGGAAAGCGCGCTGGCGTCGGCGCTGGGCGAGTATATCGAGCGGCTGAGTAACAACCATTTTTATGCCGGCTCGTACTGGGGCGAAGAGATTGCCAATGCCGAATTTGTGCATTACCCGAACGAGCGCTGGTTCAAGCCAGGCCGTAAGGATGCGCTGCCGAAAGAGATTCTTGATGAATACACGCTGGAGATTTATAACCCGGATGGCGAGCTGCGTGGCTCACACCTGATAGATACCAATTCCGGCAATGCCGAACGCGGTATCTGTTCGCTGCCGTTTGTGCGTCAGTCGGATGGGGAAGTGGTGTATTTTCCCTCTAACCTGGTGGAAAACCTGTATGCCAGCAATGGCATGAGTGCGGGTAACACGCTGGTCGAAGCGCAGGTGCAATGTTTATCCGAGATTTTTGAGCGTGCGGTGAAACGCGAAATCATCGAAGGCGAAATCGCCTTGCCGGATGTGCCGCAGGAAGTACTGGCGAAATACCCTGGTGTGGTGGCTGGTATCAAAGGCCTGGAAGAGCAGGGTTTCCCTGTGCTGGTGAAAGATGCATCGCTCGGCGGGCAATACCCGGTCATGTGCGTCACTTTGATGAACCCACGCACCGGCGGCGTGTTTGCCTCGTTCGGCGCACACCCGACACTGGAAGTCGCGCTGGAACGCAGCCTGACTGAATTGCTGCAAGGCCGCAGTTTTGAAGGCCTGAACGATTTACCGCAGCCTACCTTCGCCAGCGAAGCGGTGACTGAACCGAATAACTTTGTCGAACACTTTATTGATTCCAGCGGCATAGTCTCTTGGCGTTTTTTCAGTGCCAAAGCGGATTACGAGTTTGTCGAGTGGGATTTTTCGGGCAAAGGCCAGGGAAACAAAGATAGTGCTAGCGCTGAAGAAGCCGCGACGATGTTTGGGATGTTGGCCGACATGGACAAAGAAGTATACGTGGCGGTGTATGACCAGCTCGGCGCAACTGCCTGCCGTATATTGGTGCCGAGCTATTCGGAAGTGTATCCCGTTGAAGACCTGGTGTGGGATAACACCAACAAGTCGCTATTGTTCCGCGAAGATATCCTGAACCTGCATACACTGGATGACGCCAGCCTGCAAGCATTGCTGGACCGCCTGGAGAATAACGAGCTAGATGATTACGGCGATATCGGCACCCTGATCGGCATCCAGTTTGACGAGAACACCGCCTGGGGCCAGCTCACCGTGCTGGAATTAAAGCTACTGATCAACCTTGCCTTGCAGCAATTTGAAGAAGCACAGGATCTGGTGGGCGCCTTTTTGCAGTACAACGACAATACGCTGGAACGTGGCTTGTTTTACCAGGCCGTGAATGTGGTGCTGGAAGTGATGCTGGATGACGAGCTGGAGTTAGCCGATTACGAGGTTAACTTCCGCAAGATGTTTGGCGATGTGCGCATGGATGCGGTGATCGGCTCAATGGATGGCAACGTGCGTTTCTACGGCTTGACGCCTACCAGCATGAAACTGGAAGGCCTGGACAGGCATCATCGCCTGATTGATAGCTACCGGAAGTTGCATACGGCGCGTGCCAAGATGTAGGTGATCAGTTAGGCATTGGCAAAAAAATGTATGGATGGGATATTTAATCTCCAAATTTCTCAAGTAACTGTAGCGCAGTTTTTGTGTCACCTTTTTTTGCCCTTGCTTCAAAGCGTGTCTTGGCATCAAAGTTCGCAAGTGCCACTGTTGCCAACTCATCAACCAATTTGTTTACACTGACTTTATTGGCTTTGGCTAGCGACTTTAATCGGTCATGCTTGTCATCTGGCAAGCGAATAGTAAGTATGCTCATGTTGACTCCTAAAAGTTCTGTATCAGCTCTAAAAAATGTTCTGGTCCGACAATTTGTAATTGGTTAAAAATCAGCTCGCCTTTCGTCAGGTCTTTTAAGTTTCGTGTCACTATAAAACTAGCCTGACCAGCGATCGCTAATTCAATCAAATGATTGTCCGCTTCATCCGGAAGATTTGGGCGCCATGCATAAAATACTTCAGACCATTTACACACGGATAAAAAGCCATTGATCACTTGGTCCCGTTCCTGTTTGTTTAGTTTGCTCTTTTCGAAAAGGGTGTCACGACTTAAGACATCTTCATATTCAGCGAAAAGCGCAGCGCCTATCAGTGCCTGAATTTCACGATTCAAACATAAGCGTAAAATGGTTCTGGCAACACTACCTTGGTTTTGCAGTGCAGCAACTAGAATATTCGTGTCTAAAACAATGGTTGCTAACATGCTTTATGCTAGCATAGATGCTATCATTAATGAAGTTTAGGTTACACTCATTCAAGGTTTATTTTGGAAGCGTGGCAAACCGCGTATAATAATCTCACCCTGTGACCTTCCAATCATCACAGCGGCCTAGCAAACCTCTATAAATATAATCTTCGTTTGTCCAGATTGGTGTTGCGACTCGCAACAGACCAGCGCCCAATAATTAGTTGTGTGGCCTTTTTCATATGTGCCACGCACGCTCTATAAGTGAATTACTTTGTCCATAGAAAACAATACTCCTGCAAACGTGACGTTTGCTGATTTAAATTTATGCGAGCCTGTGCAGCGCGCGATTGCCGATGCCGGCTACACCATTCCTACGCCGATCCAGGCGCAGGCCATCCCTTATGTGTTGCGCGGCGGCGACCTGCTGGCGGGTGCACAAACCGGTACCGGAAAAACGGCTGGTTTTACCTTGCCGATTTTGCATCGCCTGTCTGAACATCCTTTAAATACACCAGCCGGTAAGCCACGTTGCCTGATTCTTTCGCCTACGCGCGAGCTGGCTGCGCAAATTGGTGAGTCTGTCACTACTTACGGTAAATATCTGCCACTGAAAAGCATGGTGGTGTTTGGCGGTGTGGGCGTGAATCCACAAATCAACCGCTTGCGCAAACCGGTGGATATCCTGGTGGCGACACCGGGGCGTTTACTGGACCTGGTGCAACAGAAAGCGCTGGATTTGTCCGGTATCGAGATCCTCGTGCTGGATGAAGCCGACCGTATGCTGGATATGGGCTTTATCCATGACATCAAGAAAGTACTGGCTTTGCTGCCGAAAAAACGCCAGAACCTGCTGTTCTCGGCCACCTTCTCAGACGACATCAAGAAACTGGCGGATAACCTGCTGAATGCACCTGACCTGGTGGAAGTGGCACGCCGCAATGCGTCGAACGCGTTGATCGAACAGAGTGTGCACATGGTGCCGCAAGCGCATAAACGCGCAATGGTCAGCCACCTGATCAAACAGAACCAGTGGACGCAGGTGTTGATTTTTACGCGCACCAAACATGGCGCAAACCGCCTGGCAGAAAAATTGGTGAAAGATGGCATCCCGGCCATGGCGATTCACGGCAACAAGAGCCAGAATGCGCGCACGGCGGCTTTGGCCGAATTTAAAGCGGGTACGATTCCGGCACTGGTGGCGACCGATATTGCTGCACGCGGGCTGGACATTGACCAGTTGCCGCAAGTGGTCAACTTTGAGTTACCGAATGTGCCGGAAGATTATGTACACCGCATTGGCCGTACCGGGCGTGCAGGCAGTAGCGGCGCGGCGATTTCACTGGTCGATCGCGAAGAGCTAGGCATGTTGAAAGACATTGAGAAGTTGATCAAGCGTGAGATTCCACGTGTGGCGGTGGAAGGCTTTGAACCACCGGAAAAAGGCAGTGAAGAGCCGGATCGTCCGCCACGCGGCCAGAATCCGCGCGGGCAAGGTAATGGTCGCCAGAAACAAGGGCAGCCGCAGAAATCTGCCAGTAATGCGAATAACCAGAAATCTCCACAACAGCGTCCGTCACAGCCAAATGGTCAACGTGCGGCGCAAGGTGACGCCAACAGACCTGCGCAGGGTAATGCAGGTCAGCGTAATGGCAACCAGGCGAATAAGCCTGCACAACATCGCCAGGGCGCTAATGCTCAGGGTGGTAACCAGGGTGCTGGTCAATCACAAGGCAATAGACCTCAAGGTGCAAATAGGTCTCAAAATGGCAATAAGCCACAAGGTGCGTTGTTTACACCTAAACCAGGTGCTAACGCTAACAGGCAAAACCCGAAAGCGCGTTAATGCAGATTTGGGTGGATGCTGACGCGTGCCCGGTGGTGATTAAGGAAATCCTGTTCCGCGCCGCCGACCGCGCAAAAATATCCACCATTTTTGTTGCCAATAAATTGCTGCGGGTGCCACCTTCGCCTTATTTGCGGGCGATGCAAGTCGCCAAAGGCTTTGATGTCGCTGATAACGTCATTGTCGAGGCGCTGGAAGCGGGGGATCTGGTGATTACCGCTGACATCCCCTTTGCTGCGCAAGTGATTGAAAAGGGCGGTCACGCACTCAACCCGCGCGGGGAGTTTTATTCGCGCGAAAACATCAAAGAATGTTTATCCATGCGCGATTTTATGGAGTCATTGCGCGCCAGTGGTGTGGAAACCTCAGGCCCGAGTGCCATGCAATCTTCTGATCGCCACGCGTTCGCCAAACAGCTGGACCAGTTTCTGGCGCGGCTGCCACGTTAAACTTAATCTAAACCACCTGTGACATATCCCGGATGGTGATAGGCCTGGCCCGGTAAAAGCCTTGCGAGTAGTCACAAGCCATTTCTTTCAGTAAGCTCTCTTGCGCCAGCGTTTCCACCCCTTCTGCTATTAATCTGATATTGAGTTGTTTTCCCATATAAATAATGGTTTTGCACAAAGCCAGGTCGTTGGCGTTTTCTGTGATGTTGCTGATAAATGATCTATCAATCTTGACGTAATCGATCTTGAACTTGTTCAGGTAAGCCAGCGATGAGTAGCCGGTGCCAAAATCATCCAGCGCCAGCCGGATACCGTGTTCATTGATCTTGCTCAGGTTATCGACAACATGGCTGGAAGGTTCGAGTAACAGGCCTTCGGTAATTTCAAAACAAAAATGTGCGCCAGGGATATTGCGGCTGGTGATATTGGCGATAAATTGATGAATAGATTCTGACTGTGCAAATTGAATCGGCGACAGATTGATGCATATTTCAATGTCGCCAAAGTGTTGAGTTAGCGTTGTGAAATCACTAAGCACCTGTTGGAACACCCATTCGCCAAGCTCGATAATACTGCCGTTTTCTTCGGCGATGCTGATAAATACATTGGGTGGTACGGTACCGAATTCGGGGTGATACCAGCGCAGCAGCGCTTCGACCTTTTCGCAGCGCTGGTTATGCAGGTTGAAGATCGGCTGGTATTGCAGGTAGAGCTGATGCCTTTCCACCGCATGGCGCAATTCGTTGCCGAGCTGGGTGCGTTTGGTAAATACGTCATGCATGTTTTCATTGAACAGGATGAATTTATTCTTGCCTGTTCTTTTTGCCTGGTACATGGCCTCATCTGCAAACATGATTAGTTCTTCTACGTTGCGGCTGTTATCCGGAAACAGTGAGGCACCCATGCTGATGGAAACCAGGAATGACTTTTGCTGAATCCTGAATGGTGCTTCCATGGCCTCGATCAGCCGTGCGCAGAAAGCATGCAAGGCCTGCTGGTCCGGGTTTTCCAGCACCAGGATCAGGAATTCATCGCCACCAAAGCGGGCGATGATATTGGGTTCGGGAATGATGGATTTGAAGCGGTCAGCCACTTTGATCAGCACTACATCGCCAATGGCATGTCCGGCGGTATCGTTGATTTCCTTGAAATTATCGAGATCGATAATGATGACACCAATCTTATTCAGGCTGATGACAGACTGGTTTAGGGCTTCCGACAGTTTGGATTTCAGGAAGTAACGGTTAGGCAGCTGGGTCAGGAAATCATGGTTCGCCTGGAACCAGATTTTCTGTTCGGCTTCCATTGCCTGCTTTTTACTGGATTTATATAGTTTGATTAGTTGAAAAAGCAACACTACCGCAAAAAACGAAATGGTGAATATCAGATACTGAATGAACGGATTCTTAGGTTCGATTTTCCAGGTGTCCAGCAAGTCCGGCGGATTGGTGCCGATTTGCAGTACGGCTTTGTTCATTATGCTTTGCAACAAGGGATGTTCATCGCTGGTGGCCATATACACTTTACTGGTGATGGGCGTGGTGCCGCTTTTCCTGATCGATTTAATCTTGTGATAGTCGATGTGGTAATCCAGCACCAGTTCGTTGCCGATGTAGGCATCTACCTTGTGTGCGTCCAGCTGGTCAAATGCGTCATCAGCGATATCGAACAATTTGAGCTGGATATCCGGCACCGCGGCTTTCAATTCCTGCGCAACCTCACCATTTCTGAACACAGCAACCGTCTTCTGTGAAAGCTGGTTAAGGTTGGTGCGGCCAGGGGTTAAACCTCCTGATGAAGCGACATAAATAGCATTGGTGATATCAAGGTACGGCGTGGAAACCAGGCGAAAACCTTCAGGCAGATGCTTGTTACGGATGCCGGTGATTAGCTCTACTTGATAGGTATTGATGTTGGGGTGGTATTCAACAATGGTGAACTTCAAACCTGTTAGCAAGCTGATCTCTTCCAGGTAATCCACCGAAATACCGGCATGTTTTTGATTCTCCAGTTGAAACTCAATCGGCATCCAGCCATTCTTGACAGCAACACGGACCTCAGGATGTTGCTTTATCCAGGCTTTTTCCTGTGCTGACAATGGAAGGGATTGTGCGAGGCTTGCCTCTGGAAAGTGGCCGGGTTCCGCTTCTTCAGCAACCGCCCATATGGAAATACATGCACTAATGACCAATACCAGCAGATTCAACATACGTAAACGAGATGCGGTTAAACGTGCTAATCCCATCTTCTTCCTTAAAGTTTATGCATTACGGTGATGTCAATCAGGCTGAAATCCCCGGAATGAATCAGCTGATAGCTGATTGATGATGTATTGATCATTATATTTATATTTAAGAGGGAAGAGCCAACACTTTCATTTCTGTTTTACAACCATCTCAGCCTTTGAAGCCTGCCTGGTTGAACGAAGCACTAGGAGTGCGACTTTTCCTACATCACATTCAGAAGAAACAGCATGGTGCCTCTGAAGGTAATTCCGCATGATTGAGCCTACTAAAACAAAGCAGTCAAACCAGGGATTGCTAAATTTATTGATTCAACTCTACTTACCAGGAGATCACCATGAGAACAGCATCAAATGTGACACCAAAGAAAGCTACACCAGCGACTGCCGTAAAACACGATGTGATCGTGTTACTGAAAAACGACCACGACGAAGTCAAAAAACTATTCAAGCAGTTTGATAAGCTGGCTGAAAAAGGCGATACCAAAGGCAAGGTCAGCATTGCCAATAAAATCTGTTTAGAACTGATTGCACATACTATCGCGGAAGAAGAAATTTTCTATCCTGGTGCTCGTGCTGCTACCGAAGATGACGCACTGATCAATGAAGGGATTGTTGAGCATGAAAGCGCCAAAGAGTTGATTGCACAGATCCAGGAAATGGACCCTGAAGATGAAATGTACGATGCAAAAGTCACCGTGCTTGGTGAGTACATTAATCACCATGTGGATGAAGAAGAGGAAGAAATGTTTCCTGAGGTAAGGAAATCCAAGGAACTGGATTTGCGTGCATTGGCCGTGACTTTTACCGCCCGTAAAGAAGAAATTCTGGGCAAACTGAATGGCAACAACGGTGAAATTAACGCCCAAGAATTGAAAACATTAGTTGGCGTGCCAGCAAAACACTAATGCTTTTGAGTAGGCAAACGCCTGATTTTAGAGTTATTTAGAAAAGACCCGGGGATTGTTTCCCGGGTCTTTTTCTTTGCATTAAAGATGGCGGTTAGTGTTGGTAAACGCTGAAATCCTATGATTGGTACAAATGATTAGCTTTGATGTAATACAGCACTTTATCGGGTATTCCAGGGACGGATGCAATCTCTCGCTGGCCTAACGCTTCGCGAATGCGCGTGGATGAAATATCCGGTGGTGTCACAGGCAAGTAACTGATAAAGCCATGCGCATTCTCGGTAAATTGCTCTGCTGCATGAGCAATATTCACCAGCCTGTTTTGATGTTCGGTATGCAACTGTAACTTTTGTTCAGCATCTGCTCTATGCACGACCAGCAAATGGCAGTAATCGAGTAGCTCCAGCCAGCGGTGCCAGGTCGGCAGTTTGAGGTAACTGTCTTGTCCCATGATCAAACACAGTGATTGATCCGGCAGGCGCTTGCGCAATAAGTGCAATGTTTCTATCGTATAGGATGGACCCTGGCGATCAAGTTCGCAGGTATCCAGGATAAATTCAGGATGATCCGCAATCGCCAACTGGACCATATTGGCTCTATGCCGTGCAGTGACTGCCGGAATGGCTTTGTGTGGCGGGATAGCCGATGGGATAAAACGTATCTGGTTGCAGTGCAAAGTATCGAGCACAGTTTTTGCGAGCACCAGATGCCCATTGTGGATGGGGTTAAAGGTGCCGCCAAAAATGCCTATCAATTCCATCTGGGTAGTTTTTTCAGCCTATCAATGAAAATTTGAAAATTGCATCAATCGAGTGCCAGTACAAGGCGCACGCAGCGCAGAAACCGCAATGTACAAATAGTACATGAGGATATCGAGCACTGCGGAACGCCGTGAAGCGCTCGATTTACGCAATTTTAAGCGCGAACGTGGCCGTCACCGAGGACGATATACTTCAGCGACGTCAGTCCATCCAGACCGACCGGGCCGCGCGCATGCAGTTTGTCAGTAGAAATCCCGATCTCTGCGCCAAAACCATACTCAAAACCATCGGCAAAACGGGTGGAGGCATTGACCATCACACTGCTGGAATCCACTTCACGCAGGAACTGGCGTGCTTTGGTGTAATTCTCGGTCACAATCGCTTCGGTATGCTGGCTGGAGTGCTGGTTGATATGCGTGATCGCTTGTTCCAGACCGCTGACTACCTTGCACGAGATGATCGCATCCAGGTATTCGGTAAAGTAGTCTTCTTCAGTCGCAGCAATGGCTTGTGGCACTAATGCGAGTGTTTCTTCGCAACCGCGGATTTCAATGCCTTTGGCAATCAGCATCTCGGCTAATTTAGGCAAGGCGGTACTGGCAATGCTACGCGCGACCAATAGGGATTCGGCCGTGTTGCAGGTACCCAAGCGCTGGGTTTTGGAATTCTCCAGAATACGCAGGGCTTTATCCAGGTCGGCATCGTCATCCACATAGACGTGACAATTGCCATCCAGATGTTTGATCACTGGAATGCGTGCTTCATTGCTGATACGCTCGATCAGGCCTTTGCCGCCGCGTGGCACGATCACATCCACATATTGTTTCATGGTGATGAGTTCGCCAACCGCCGCGCGGTCAGTGGTTTCGACCACCAGTACCGCCGCTTGTGGCAGGCCGGCTTGCGCCAGGCCCTGATGAACTAATTTAGCAAGCGCCTGGTTGCAATGGATGGCTTCAGAACCGCCACGCAAAATACAGGCATTGCCGGATTTGATACACAAACCGGCCGCATCCACCGTCACATTTGGGCGGGCTTCGTAAATAATGCCTATAACGCCCAAAGGGACGCGCATCTGGCCGATCTGAATACCGGAAGGACGGTATTTGAAATTGCTCATTTCGCCGATAGGGTCAGCCAGGCTGGCGATTTGTTCCAGGCCTTCTGCCATGGTGGCGACAGATTTTTCGCTCAGCGCCAGGCGGTCCAGCATCGCTTCTTCCATGCCATTGGCTTTTGCAGCATCCAGGTCTTGCTGGTTAGCGGCGAGCAGGGCTTTTTCGTGATGGCGGATCAGTGCAGCGATATTGCGCAATGCCTGGTTCTTGGTATTGGTATCCGCTTTCGCCATCAAACGGGAGGCGGCACGCGCCTGCTCTCCCAGTTCTTTCATGTAGTGTTTAATATCCATAACCTGTTATTTTATCCTAAACCCACTTCACCCAAAAATTAGCGTGTTCTTGTTGCGCCGGCTCTTGCCGATTTACTTGCTGCCATCCTGGCGATACCGGTACACAGCCTGGATAATTCCAGCCAGGCATCGCCATCGCCTACACCTTTGGCAATGCGGTCAATGTCTGACAGTTTTTGCAGTGCAGCTTCGATATGTTTTTGCGGTAAAAATTCCAATGCGCGTTTAACTAATTGCTGGCGGTCACCAAATAGCCTGGCCTGGGTCAGTGCATTTTGCATGGATAGCCCGCTTTGCATGGCCAACCTGACTTGCAGCAGCGGACGGAATAACCATACCAGCGGGTTCATGACAGTGACAGCGGTTTCACCTTCTTCACGCAGGCCTTCGATAATGCGCAGGATACGGCTTTGGTCACCGTGCAACATAGCTTCCCCCAATTGTGAGACATCGAAACGCGCGACGTTCAGCACACATTGGCGGATCGCTTCTTCAGATAATGGTCCGGCAGGATATAACAAGCCCAGTTTCTGGATTTCCTGATGCGCTGCCAGTAAATTACCTTCTACCTGCTCGGCAATAAACCGGCGCGATGCTTCATCGGCCGTCTGTTTCTGTAAGGCCAGACGCTGGCCTATCCAGTCAGGTAACTGGGCCAGTGGCACCTGGTTATGTATCAGCACTACGCCATGTTGTAACAAAGCTTCATACCATGCGCTGTTAGTCATGTCGCGGTCAGGCGCGGGCAGGGTGATGATAATAGTGGTGTCAGCTGCCGGGAGTTCGGCTAATTGCTGCAAGGCTTTGCCACCTTCAACACCGGGTTTACCGGTCGGAATATTAATCTCAAGGATGCGTTGTTCGGCAAACAGCGAGAAGCTTTGCAGAAACTGGCTGACTTGCCCCCAGTTGAAGTAGCGCTCTACGACAAAGCTGGCACGTTCCTGCGCACCGTGCTGACGTGCCGCTGCGCGGATTTGATCGATCGACTCGGTAATTGAGAGGGGCTCATCACCGGCCAGTATGAACAAATGCTGTTTGGGTGGCAGGTGCAGTGCCAGTTGCGCAGCCTGGATGCGCATAGGATTACTCGGCTTTTTTCAATGCTGACAAGCGACGCAAAATGCCGTTTAACACATCGGTTTGCATGCTTTCGGTCAGCATTTTTTGTTCTTGCTGTTTAGCCAGCAAGTTGGCATCGTTATAGGTGTAGTCTCGACGACTTTCCATGATGAGGGGCAGTGACCAGGTAGGCTCACCGGTCGCTTTAGTGCGGTAATGCACGCGATAATATAATTCATATTCACGCACCACACCGGTACCGCTCAATGACAGAATGCGTTGCTCATTTTCTTCCTTGAGCAAATCGATTTGTAATTCAGCATCCTCCGGGCTACTCGCCACTTTGATACCTTGCTCGGTCAGCGATTTGACAAGCGTTTTTGTGATAGAGGCACTGCCAGAGATATGAACGCTCTTGAACGCAATCGGCGATGGCTGGCGCAGTTGAAAGCCGCATGAAGTCAATGCTGCCATTAATACCAGCCATGCACAATTTTGCAGCAACCAGGACGGTGAAAACCGGGTCAGCAAACTGGGTGTCAGGCGGGTAAACAGCATGGTCATCCTTTCAACAATGCTTAGCCAGCGGGCTAGGCAACCACAATATTAATTAATTTATTAGGCACGACAATGATTTTTTTGACGCTACCTTCGTTCAGGAATTTCTGTACGAAATCCTGATTCACCGCCGTGGCTTCAATCTGTTCTTTAGCCATGCTTTTCGGGATATTGATACTGCCGCGCAGCTTGCCATTCACTTGTACCACATATTCTACCTCGTCCTGTACCAAGGCCGAGTTGGCCGGTTCTGGCCATTTAGCCGCCAGGATATCTTCACCCAGATTCAAGGTTTGCCACATCATTTGTGAAATATGCGGTGCGATGGGGGACAACACACGCAGCAAGATCGCATAACCTTCAAAAGCCACTGCCTGCCAGTCCTTTTCTGCGTCTTTCTGTACTTTTTCCAGTGTATTCAGCATTTTCATGCAGGCAGAAGCCACCGTATTGAATTGCAGTTTGGCCAAGTCTACATTAGCCTGTTTCAATATTGTATGGATTTCGCGCCGATGATTAGCCAGTTCGCCAGTCAGTTTGTTCGGCATTTCCACCGCCTGCGTTCCAGACAGCAAAAAGCCAAAATTCCACACGCGTTTGAGGAAACGATGCGAGCCTTCGACACCACTGTCAGACCATTCCAGTGTCTGTTCCGGCGGCGCAGCAAACATCATGAAGAAGCGTGCAGTGTCAGCACCGTATTGCTCTATCAACGATTGTGGGTCGACACCATTGCGTTTGGATTTGGACATGGTCCCTATGCCCTGGTAATCGATTGCCGAGCCATCGGCGACCAGCCTGGCGCCGGTAATCTTGCCGTTATCATCGTGGATCAGTTCGACTTCTTCCGGCGCAAAATATTCAATGCCGCCTTTAGCCGTACGGCGTGAGAAAATATGGTTGAGCACCATGCCTTGTGTCAGCAGATTGGCGAACGGCTCATCATAATTCACCAGGCCCAGGTCACGCATGACCTTGCTCCAGAAGCGCGAGTAGAGCAGATGCAGGATGGCATGCTCGATGCCGCCAATGTATTGGTCTACCGGCATCCAGTGATTGGTCTGGGCATCGACCATGGCGTCTTCGCTGAAGCCAGACGCATAGCGTGCGTAGTACCAGCTGGAATCAACAAAGGTATCCATGGTATCGGTTTCGCGCTTGGCCGGTTTGCCACAACTTGGGCAAGCACAATTCAGGAAGTCTTCGCGTTTGTTGAGCGGATTGCCGGAACCATCCGGGACACAGTCTTCCGGCAGCCTGACCGGTAACTGGTCATCCGGTACCGGCACACTGCCACAGCTTTCGCAATGGATGATAGGGATAGGGCAGCCCCAGTAGCGTTGGCGGGAAATACCCCAGTCACGCAGGCGCCAGTTGGTCTGTTTTCCGCCCAGGTCTTTTTCTGCCAAGTCGGCTGCCACGGCATCGATTGCTTGCGCATAGCTGAGGTCATTATATTTGCCGGAGTAAATACACACCCCTTTGCTTTTATCGCCATACCATTCCTGCCAGGCAGCATGGTCAAACGTTTGATCAGGCAGGCTGATGACTTGCTTGATCGGCAGACTATATTTTTTTGCAAAACCAAAATCACGTTCATCATGCGCAGGCACGGCCATCACTGCACCCTCGCCATAAGTCATCAGCACGTAATTACCAACCCACACCGGCACGTGTTCCCCAGTTAAAGGATGCATAACGGTCAGGCCGGTATCCATGCCTTCTTTTTCCATGGTCGCCATGTCGGCTTCCATGACTGAACCCTGTTTGCATTTATCGATAAAGGCTTGCAATGCAGGATTATTCTTTGCGGCATGGGTAGCCAGTGGATGTTCTGCAGCCACCGCACAGAAAGTCACGCCCATGATGGTGTCGGCGCGGGTGGTGAACACCCACAGTTTGCCGTCATCAATCAAACCGTCATTGTCCTGAATGAGATGTGTGAATGCGAAACGCACGCCTACACTCTTGCCTATCCAGTTGGCCTGCATGGTTTTCACCCGCTCTGGCCAGCCTGGCAGTTTATCCAGGTCATCCAGCAGCTGCTGGGCGTGACCGGTGATATTGAGGTAATAGCCCGGAATTTCGCGTTTTTCTACCAGTGCTCCTGTGCGCCAACCGCGGCCGTCTATCACTTGTTCATTTGCGAGTACGGTTTGATCGACCGGATCCCAGTTCACTACCTGGGTTTTTTTGTAGGCAATGCCTTTTTCCAGCATGCGCAGGAACAGCCACTGGTTCCACTTGTAGTATTCAGGCTGGCAGGTCGCCAGTTCGCGACTCCAGTCAATCGCAAACCCGAGTGACTGTAACTGCTTGCGCATGTAAGCAATGTTGTCATATGTCCATTGTGCTGGCGGAACCTTATTCTGGATCGCAGCATTCTCCGCCGGTAAGCCAAACGCATCCCAACCCATAGGTTGCAACACATTGAAGCCCTTCATATGGTGGTAACGGCTTAACACGTCACCAATGGTGTAGTTACGTACGTGACCCATATGCAACTTACCGCTTGGGTAAGGAAACATGGATAAGCAATAGTACTTAGGTTTGGTGCTTTCAGGCTTGGCTAGAAAGCTTTGTTTGGCGCCCCAAAATTGCTGTGCCTGTTGTTCAACTTCTTTAAATGGATACTGCTGTTGCATGTGGATTGGGGACGTGATTACAAAAAAGTAATTATACCTGAGAACCCTGCAGCTTGTGGTTGGTGAGAGATACGACAGGCAACGGCCAATACACTTGCTGGTTGATATAAACCAATTGAAACCGGTATCGGTTTTTATCAACCGACCTCTCCGCCGGGCATAGGCCAGGCGGCATTAGGGAAATATATTATTTATGTAAATTAATCAACGAGATAATCATTGTCGAAGATTTTTGGTGTGGATGTTGCTAAACAACGTGCACAGTTTTACAACGAGAGGATGAAAAGGAATGCACAAACCTAATAAAAAAATCATGGTCGCGGCCACAAGCTTGGCGATAAGTGTGAATGTTTTAAATGCACTGGCTGATCAGACAAATAGCCTGGATGTTGGCCCTGTCATGGTAAAAGGCATTTTGCCGGATCGGCTTGAAACAGTACCAGGATCTTATTCAGTTGTGGATGAAAAGGCACTGAACGAGCGTAGACCGTTTTCAATTCAGGAAGCGATTAATAATGTGCCGGGCGTGCATATTGTGGGTGAAAACACTTTTGGCCTGGGCGTTAATATCGGGGTAAGAGGGATGGATCCAAGACGAACATCGCGCACATTATTGATGGAAGATGGCATGCCATTGTTCTTGGGGCCCTATGGCGATCCTTCCGCACATTACACGACCCCTATCGAACGTGTACAACGGATTGAAGTGGTCAAGGGTTCAGGCCAGATTTTGTATGGCCCACAGACGGTGGGTGGCATGATTAACTTTGTGACCAAGCCGGTACCGAAAAACGGGTTTGAAGGTAGTGTCACTGGTATGGTGGGTAACAATGACTTTACCGGGTTTGCCGCAAACCTTGGTGTGGGTGGTGAGCAGGGTGGCATTATGATTGATGCGATACAGAAAAAAGGCGATGGCATCCGCAAGAACCATGACTTTGAAATGCGCGAGTTGATGGTAAAAGGCCAATTGAACCTGACTGAGAGCCAAAGAATCATTGCGAAAGTGGGTTACTACGAAGAGGATTCGCATGTCTCTGAAACCGGCTTGGGTGCAGTGGAATATGCACAAGATAAATACCAGGCGCCAACTGGCAAGAATGACCGGTTTGAATATCAGCGCAAGTCATTGCAATTGCAGCATATATTCGATATCAATGCGAATGCTACTTTAACCACCAATGCCTATTATGTAGATGCTTTCCGCACTTCTTTCAGGCAAATCAACGAGTCTGGTAGCTTAGGCGGCGTTTCTGTCATGGACAGGTGTACTGGATTGGGGCCTGCGACAGTTGCTAATGCTGAGCAGTGCGGCGGTCGCCATCGTCCTAGAAGCTATGATTACTATGGTTTTGAACCACGCCTGGATATCAAGCATAGTCTATTTGGGATTGATAGCACGGCAGTGGTCGGATTTCGTTACCATGAAGAAGGCAACAAGCGTCAGCAGTTCAGGGATGGTGATCCACGTGCGCAAAGTTTGTCTTATGCCAAGGCATTCGGTGATTTCAGGGAAGATATCCGTATTGATATTGAAGCTAAATCTTATTATGCGCAAAACACTTTTTACCTGGGGGACTGGACATTAACCCCGGGTTTGCGTGTTGAAGATTATAAAAAGAAAATCAATGTGCTGCAGGCCGAGGGCGATCCACAAGGGTTTGCTAAAACCAACAGCCAGACAGTGTGGTTGCCAGGCATAGGCACCACCTGGAATGGGATTGCGAATACGACAGTATTTGCAGGGATACACAGAGGATTTGCACCTCCAAGGCCTTCACGAGATATTGACTTTGAGATGTTAGCTGGCCTAGATGCGATTAGTAGCACCAAAGCTGAAGAAAGCACTAACACGGAAATCGGTGTGAGGTCTTCCTATTTTAAAGGCGTTGGTTTTGAAGCCACATTGTTTAATGTCGATTTTGACGAAATTGTGATCCAAAGAACTGCGGGTAATTTTGTCAATGCCGGAAAATCGCAAATGACCGGTGTGGAACTGGCAGGGCGTATAGATTTCGGCAGAATTTATGACAGTCCGCATAATTTCTACATTGCTGGTAATTACACAAACCTGTTTACTGCCAAGTTTGACAAAAACACTGATCAGACCACCAGCGGCAACCGTTTGCCGTATGCGCCACGCGATATAGCTTCCCTCAACTTTGGGTATGAGCATCCGATTGGTTTCAATGCACGTATCGGTGTGGATTATGTCAGCCAGCAATATGTCGATCCGGACAATACGACAGTTGAGGTACTGAACGGTCAGGAAGGCAGGATCCCAGCCTATACCTTGTTAAATGCTTCGCTTAACTTTAGGCCAGTTGGCTCAAAGCTAACCTATTTTATGAGTGGACATAACCTGGCCGATAAAGAGTATCTGATCAGCCGTGTTGACGGTAAAGTGGCAGGACGACAGCGCCAGGTGTTTGCTGGTATTCGTTATGATTTCTAGAACAGAGAGAACACTCTAATTCCTGAAGCAAATAAAAAGCTCGCATCAAGCGGGCTTTTTATTAAACAAAAATGACTATTTCAATGCTGCAAAGATCTCTTCTTTAATCGCATTCAATTCACCGAGGCCATTGACCTTGACGTATTGTGGTGCGCCAGCGACACCGGATTTTGCCCAGTCTGAGTAGTAACCAATCAGTTGTTCTGTCTGGTCGTGATACACCTGCAAACGTTTGAGCACGACTTCTTCTTTGTCATCCTCACGCTGTACCAGCTCCTCACCGGTAGCATCATCTTTGCCAGCGACTTTTGGCGGGTTGAATTTGACATGATAGGTACGGCCTGAAGCAGGATGGCTGCGGCGACCGCTCATACGTTCGACAATCGCTTCATCAGGGACATCGATTTCCACGACATAATCAATCGCAACGCCAGCATTTTTCATTGCTTCCGCTTGCGGGATCGTACGTGGGAAACCATCAAACAGGAAACCATTGGCGCAATCTGCATCTTTAATGCGTTCTTTCACCAGGCCGATAATCACTTCATCCGGCACCAGGCCGCCTGCATCCATGAATTTTTTGGCTTCCAGGCCAAGCTGAGTACCTGCTTTGACAGCTGCACGTAACATATCACCAGTAGAAATTTGCGGGATGTTGTATTTTTCTTTGATGAAAGTGGCCTGAGTACCTTTACCGGCACCGGGTGCACCCAGCAGAATCAAACGCATGTCATGCTCCAGAAGATTGTTTTTGAGGAAATAAGGATTATATCAGGCTAAAAAACGCTGACCTATACTCAATTGGCCTAAACTTAATTGGATTGCCTTAATTAGCGAGTGGATGATCAGCAACATGATTGCTGATAGTGACAAACTGGGCGACGCTCAGGTTTTCGGCCCTTAACTGGGAGTCGATATCCAACGCAATAAAGCCGGCATCATCCAGCAAGCCTTTGAGTGTGTTGCGCAACGTTTTGCGGCGTTGCCCGAAAGCGGCCATCACCACTTTGGCAAATAATGCTTCATCAGTCGCCGGATAGGGCAATTGTGCAAACGGCACACAGCGTACGAACGCCGACTCCACTTTAGGGGCAGGCTCAAATGCTTCCGGTGGCACGGTGATCAGGTATTCCATTTGCAAACGGTATTGCAGCATCACTGAAAGGCGTCCGTACTCGGAAGTGGAGGGCGCTGCCACCATGCGCTCTACCACTTCTTTTTGCAGCATAAAGTGCATGTCGATAATTTGCGCCGTGTTTTCGAGCAGCTTGAACAGGATAGGGCTGGAGATGTTGTAGGGCAAATTACCTACCACGCGAATACGTTCGCCAAGCGTACCAAAGTCAAATTTCAGCACATCTGAATTATGAATGCTGATTTTTTCGGCAGGGTAAAAAGACTGCATCCATTGAATAATGTCGCGGTCGATTTCAACCACGTGCAGATGATCAAGGCGTTTGAGCAAAGGTTGGGTCATGGCACCCAGGCCGGGGCCAATTTCAACCATCAGGTCATCAGGTGCAGGCTGAATCGCGGTGATCAGGCTACCGATAATGCCTTGGTCAGTGAGGAAGTTTTGGCCGAAGCGTTTTTTTGCTAGGTGTTTCATCTATGTTCTTAAATGGCTGTATGCCAGTTGGATTATATGCCCAGGGTTTTAGGCGCTGGTAGCAGTACGCTTGTGTGCAATTTCTATGGCCAGATTGACAGCGCTAAGCATACTGCCTACGTCAGCTTGCCCCGTCCCGGCTATATCCAGCGCTGTGCCATGGTCTACCGAAGTGCGGATAATCGGCAAGCCTAGGGTGACATTCACGCCCTCACCGAAACTGGCATGCTTGAGCACAGTCAGCCCCTGGTCGTGATACATTGCCAGGAACGCATCTGCTTTAGCCAGGTTTTTCTGTGAAAACATGGTGTCGGCTGGCAATGCGCCTATCAATTGCATGCCTTCTGTCCGTAAAGCATCCAGCACCGGGTTGATGGTGTTGATTTCTTCGTCCCCCAGATAACCATTTTCACCTGCATGTGGATTGAGGCCCGCGACATAAATGGTCGGGTTGGAAATGCCAAATTTTTGAACCAGGTCTTGATGCAAAATACGCAAAGTAGTGATCAATGACTCCTGGGTGATCGCGTTGCTCACCTGCGTAAGTGGCAAGTGCGTAGTGGCTAGTGCCACACGCATATTGCCACCGACCAGCATCATCACGACCTGGGCAGTATGGGAGGTTTCTGCCAGGTACTCGGTATGCCCGGTAAACTTGATGCCAGCATCATTTATAATACCTTTGTGTACCGGTGCGGTCACCATGGCATCGAATTCATTGGCAATACAGCCGTCGCGTGCACGATCCAGCATGGTTAATACATACTGGCTATTGCTGGCATCGAGGCTACCTGCGGTCACCGCTGCAATTGCAGGAACCGGTAAAACGCACAAACTGCCATCCCCCGCATGTTCTGCCGGAGTGTCACGATAGGCATGCAGAGTCAACGGAAGGTTTAATTCGGCAGCCCTTGCTTGCAAAGCATGTGGATCGGCCAATATCACCAGCGCGGCCGGTAACGCTTTATGCGCAAGTTTGACACAGATATCCAGTCCTATCCCGGCAGGCTCACCAGAGGTAATCGCAATGCGGGGGAGCTTAGTCATCCGGTTAAGATTTATCGTTTAGTATTTAAAACTTGGCTTGCTAGAATTTATCTTCTAGCCGCAATTCGACGAACGCTTTATCGCGCAACTCGTGTATCCACTCACTGTACGCTTCTTCAGCTTTACGTGCGCGGATTTCCTGGCGCGCTTTCAAGCGTTTGGATTCTTTCGACATATCCTGTTTGCGGCGTTCGATCACCTGGATAATATGCCAGCCAAACTGGCTGCGCACCGGCGCACTTACTTCGTTCGGTGCCAGTTCGGCCATGGCTTTTTCGAATACCGGGACGGTGTCGCCAGGGTTGATCCAGCCCAGATCACCACCATTAGATGCACTGCCGTCGTCAGAATATTGACGGGCCATGTCCTGGAAAGGGGTGCCGTGATCGATACGTTCTTTAATGGAATCGATTTTTTGCTGCGCTTCTTTATCAGAGAGCACTTCATTGGGTTTAAGCAAAATATGCCGCACATGGGTTTGCTCAACGATCAAGCTGCTGGCACCTGCGCGTCTTTCCTTCAATTTAAAAATGTGTACGCCGCTACCACTGCGGATAGGCCGGGATATACCGCCTACGTCCAATGTTTTAATCAATTCTACGAACTGGGGAGGCATTTGCTGACCACTACGCCAGCCGAGGTCGCCACCTTCAAGCGCATTAGGCGCGTCGGAAAAGTTAGCTGACGCTTTCTCGAAACTCATGCCTTCTGACATCGCTTTGATCGCCTGTTCGGTACGCGCCTTGGCTTTCTGGATATCTTCAGGAGAACTGTCCTCAGGCAGGCGGATCAGAATCTGGGAGATATTAAACTCGTCCAGATCGCCTTCTTTTTCCTGTGAACTCAGGTAGTTATCAATTTCCGCTTCGCTAATATTGATTTTATTGTCGACATCGCGCTCTCGCAGGCGGGTGAGGATAATGTCATTGCGGATATCTTCACGAAATTTGTAAAATTTGGTGCCATCTTCCTCGAGCGCTTTTTTAAAGGCTGGCATGGTTAAATGGTTTTGCTCGGCAATGCGCTCTATGGTTTTATCGAGTTGCGCATCATCTACTTTGATCCCGGTTTGCGAAGCTAATTGCAACTGTAAATTGTCGACGATCAGGCGTTCGAGAATTTGCTTTTGCAACACATCATCCGGTGGTAATTCCACGCCTTTTTTGATCATTTGCGTCCGAACAGACTCTATGCGGTCCAGCATTTCGCGTTCTGTGATCACTGACTGGTCGACCACGGCGATAATCCGGTCCATCTTTTCGATGGATGGTTTATCAGCCGCGTGAATATTTGCTGAGGTGCATAACAAAAGTGCAACACCCATTGCGGAGTGTAAAAATGGTGATAAATATTTCATCATTGGGTATTCTGGTCTCTGTAAATTCCCGGGATGTCATTAGTGCGCATGTAAGTTGGAATGTTGCGCTTGATGACGTTTAATGGGTTGGCGCCGATGGAAGTCAGTCCACCGAGTTCGAGTTGAAAGAACATCGCATAGTTCGCGTCAGCAGTCGCTGTTTGTACGCGCTGCATTACGCCCCTGGCCTGCCAGCAACCCGCATCATACTCCAGACCGGCCAGAAGTTGTACGGCGTTACCGTCACGAATAGAGTAGTTCAGGCGGCCAACACCATACCATCCGGCGCCCAATGGCCATTGGCCTGCCGTATCAAATTGCTCAAGGACGTTTGCAGTGTAGCGATAGCCAAAACTGAATGATTTACCTGGTTCTGGATTGTAACGTAGCAAGTAATTGTTCCGTTCCATATTGCCTCTGTCAGGGTCATATTGCCAGTACGTATCCAGATTCAGGCGGCTGGAAAGTCTGGCAGTAAACGCAGCCAAAATGTCTGATGACTTGCGCGAATTTGGCGTGGTATTCGGTAAGTAAACCTGTAAATCATCAAAGTAGAATCGTTGACCAACGGTGCCGCTGAGACGTTCAATACCGGTTTCGCTATCGATCAAGCGACTGGTCACAGCTAAGGTAATCTGATTCGCATTGTTGATGCGGTCAACACCACTAAACTGGTTTTCATAGAAAATAGAGTTCTGGTTCAAGGTAGTAAAAGCCGTATCGAAAATCGGAATTTTGCTCTGATCATGATAAGGGATGTACAAGTAGTAAGCACGTGGCTCTAGCGTGTGGGTGTAGGAAGTATCGAACAGGCTGGTCTGCCGGTCAAAATACACCCCTGAATCCAGGCTGGCAATCGGTAATGTCCTGGTTATCTGGTTATATTCTTCCGAGTAACCGACTGGCAGGTTATTACTCAAGCTGTATTGCGTACTCTGAACCCCTATTTTAGGAGTGACGTAGCCAAAAGCGTTTTTCATCGGGTAGGAAATAGAGGGGTAAACATTTAACCTGCTACCCTCAGGCACTTTGCCCATTTCATCCATGCTACTGAAATTTACATACTGCGCGCCGGTCTGCGTGGTGAACCCTTTCCACTCATCGTTATAGCTCATGGTCAGCTGTGGTAGGCGCTGATAGACATAGGAGATGTTGTCCAGGTTCTGGTAGCGCTGCACCGTACCATTGAATGTCAAATGCTCGCTGTTGTAATTCAAAAAAGCGGTTTGCGGCAGGTTAACCCGTGAAGTAACCTGGATCCTGGTTGCCATTTCTGAAAAGTATTTATCGTCCGAAACCTTCTCAAGGTTATAACCGCCAGACCAATGGCTACTGAATTTTTGCAAATGCGAGAGTTTTGCATAAAAGCGGTTCTGCCCGGTCATGCTGTCGTTATCCAGGTATTCAAAGCTATTCGATCCGGAATAACTCTCATCAAGATAACGGAACTCACCCTGCAATTGTACGCCGCGTTTGCTAAGTACGCGGGTAGCAATCGTCGCGTCCATGTCCGGACTAATATTAATATAGTAGGGCGTCAGCAGTTCGAAACCACTTCTGGAGGTAGAGCCCCATATTGGTGCCAGAAGGCCGGTTTTACGCTGGTTGTTATATGAAAAACTCATCCATGGTGTATACAGGATAGGCACGCCTTTAAATTCAACGTAAGCATTTGTCGCTTCACCGGTACGGGTGTAGTCGTTCAATTCCAGGCTGGTGGTTTTGATATACCAGTCGTCAACATCAGCAGCACAGGAAGTGTAGCTGGCATTCTTCAGCCGCTTGATGTTTTGCCCTTCAAAAAAGACCTGCTTAGCTGACGCGCGGATATTGTCAAATGAGGTTTTATTTTGCTGATCACTGTAAGCCGGATTGTCCTCCAGGTAGCGCTTGGGATCGCTGACTAAAATCGCATCATCACTCAATAGTTCGCTGCTGTCCTGATTGCTAGGGCGAGGCGGAGCACTTTTGAATTCGATTGTGACATCACGCATTTCACCGATGTTTTCGCTCAGACGCATGCGTAACATCGGACCTTTGATGGTGGTTGTTCCCGCTGAAATAACTGCATTACCATCAACCTGCAGCTCATCATTTTGTATGTCATAACGGATCTCGTCACCGTTGACTTGCTGGCCATCTTTGCGGATGACGGCATTGCCACTGGCCCACATCTGGCGCTCCATACGCAGTTTTAGCGTGTCACCTTCAATTTCGATTGCACCAGGCAATGTGGTGTTTTCGGCAACAACCACAGGGGGTTTGGTCACCTCATCGGCACGTGCATGCATGGCCGCAAGTGAGCCGGTGGCGACCAAGGCCAAAATAAAACGCATGCCGCGTTCGCGCGAAGAGGAAGAATAAACTTGCAAGTTAGTCAAAGAGTGATAATTTCAGTAGGCTCTGCATGTCGCAGAGTGGTTGTATGCATGCAATTTTTTCCACCTTGCGATTTGCCCCATTCAATTGGGCTATATTATTCATGAAAACGCTTAAAAAGTCATTTTTCACTTAAAATGTGAGCCGCATTTTACCAGCAAGCACACAAGCTTGAATCGCTTATTAATGATCCGGGAAAATTTGTGGATAGAACACAACAACTTGAACAATGGCTGGCAAAAGTAATTGACCAGCCTTTTACGCTGACAACCGCTTCTGCAGATGCCAGTTTCAGGCGCTATTTTCGCGTCCATTTACCGCATGAAACCTTGATTGCGATGGATGCGCCCCCACCGCAGGAAGACTGCCAACCTTTTGTCAATATAGCCGGAATATTGCTTGCGGCCGGTTTGAATGTCCCCAGGGTGGTGGCCCAGGAGCTGGAGCAAGGTTTTTTGCTGTTAAGCGACCTGGGAAATGATACTTACCTGTCCAAACTGACTGCCGATAATGCCAAGGCTTTATACGGCGATGCCTGTCAGGCGTTGATTCGTATGCAACTGGCGACCGATAAAGAGGCTTTGCCACCCTATGATGCCGCGTTGCTGATGCGGGAGTTGCAGCTGTTCCAGGAATGGTACGTCACTAAACATTTAGGTAAAACATTGTCAGCAGAACAACAGGCGGTGATAGACAAGACGTTCGCGTTACTGATCGACAATATTCTGCAACAGCCGCAAGTCACGGTGCATAGGGACTACCACTCGCGCAATCTGATGATCACCTCAGAGAATAATCCTGGCGTGCTGGATTTTCAGGATGCTGTGATAGGCGCGATCACTTACGACCTGGCTTCTTTATTCAAAGATGCTTATATTGGTTGGGATGAAGACCAGCGCATGGATTGGGTGGTGCGTTACTGGCAGGCTGCCAAAAAAGCCGGCTTGCCTGTTAATGAAGACTTTGGCGAATTCTATAAAGATTTTGAGTGGATGGGTGTCCAGCGCCATATTAAAGTATTGGGCATTTTTGCGCGTCTGTACCACAGGGATGGCAAAAACGGCTACTTGAAAGATATGCCTTTGGTGATGCAATATTTGCAGGCGGCCTGTGAGCGTTATGTAGAGTTGCGACCGTTTCTCAAACTATTGCTGGCACTGGAAAAGGCAGACTAAGCATGCGGGCCATGATACTGGCAGCAGGGCGTGGGGCGCGTATGCGTCCGCTGACCGATCACACGCCAAAACCGTTACTGCAAGTGGGTGGCAAGCCTTTGATCGTCTGGCATATTGAGCGCCTGGCACAGGCTGGCATCAGCGAGCTGGTGATTAATCATGCTTACCTGGGCCAGCAAATCGAGCAGGCGCTTGGTAATGGTAGCCAGTGGCAGGTACATATCCGGTATAGTGCCGAGCAAACCGCGCTGGAGACAGCAGGCGGCATTGCCAAAGCGTTGCCGTTGCTGGGCGACCAGCCTTTTCTGGTGGTGAATGGCGATGTGTTTACCGATATTGACTACGCTTGTACCCATTTGCCAGCCGGTAAGCTGGCGCACCTGGTCATGGTCGATAACCCTGAGCAACATGCTGAAGGCGATTTTGCATTACAGGATGGGTTGGTTAAACAAGCGACGAGTAACCGGCTGACCTTTTCTGGTATCGGCGTTTATCATCCACACTTGTTCGAACCTGTTCTTAGCGGTGAAGCCGCTAAATTAGCGCCACTATTAATCTCTGCCATGCAGCAGGGGTTGGTCAGCGGGCAGCACCACACTGGCATATGGCATGATATAGGCACGCCGCAGCGATTAGAGCAACTCGATCAATGCTTAAAAACCAGATAACCTACAAAAAATAAGCTAAAACAGATTGGCTTTGATAAAGGGGAGGAAACAATGAAGCCGCCTTATGAACATAAAACAGACAAAATAGCCCACCAGGCCTTGATGTGGATAGAACGCCTGGGGCTGGGTTTAGTGACCATCGCGACTTTTTTCTCGCTGGCGCATGAGTTGGCGCGGATGTGGCAGGCGGGCATGGTCGGGCTGGGGGATCTGTTACAGCTGTTTTTATATCTGGAAGTCTTTTCCATGATCAACAGCTATTTTGGTACCGGCAAACTGCCAATGCGTTACCCGATTTATATTGCCATGGTAGCGTTGGCGCGCTACTTGTTGCTGGATATGAAAGAAATGACCGAGACACACATGCTCGCGGTGTCTGCAGCAATCCTGGTGCTGGCTATTTCAGTACTGGTGATGCGATTCGGACATTCGCGCTACCCGTATGATGATATCCCGGAGCAAAAGCGCGACCTGTTATAAAAGATGCTGCGGCTTATGCTGCGGCCAGCTCATCTGCAATCAACGTGACCTGGTTGCGGCCTTTGGCTTTGGAGGTATATAAAGCCTGGTCAGCACGATTCAAAAAGCTTTCCGCGGTTTCCCCTGCCTGATAGGCAGTCACCCCTAATGAAATAGTGATATTTGAAATCAGTTTGCTGGTGACATTGTTTTTAATGCTGATATTCGCCACATGCCGGCGGATAGTTTCTGCCACTTCCCTGGCGGTTTCCAGTGGTGTGTGTGGTAATAGCAGCACAAACTCTTCACCGCCGTAGCGCGCCGCGGTGTAAAGATCTCCTGAAACAGTTTTCATGATCCTGGCGACCGCTTGAATAACCTTGTCGCCAAATAAATGCCCATAGCTGTCGTTCACACGTTTGAAAAAATCAATGTCACCGATAATCAGGCAGGTATCTTCAAAATCAGATGCCGATTCCAGGCTATGCTTCAATGTCACATCAAAGCCCCTGCGATTCATCAATCCGGTGAGCCCGTCTGAAATGGCCTCCTGCTTGGCTTTTATAATTTCATTTTTTAAATCAGTGATTTCGTGCAGGCTGGTAGTGAGCTGATGCTGCAATGTCTGCATCGATTGCTGGATGTTGGCAGTTTCTGAAAGCAGGCCCACCATGTGACGGGAGACTTCACCATCCAGTTGCTGAAGCTCTCCAGACCATGCGTCCAGGGTTTTGCTAAAGTGTGAAGTGTCCTGCCCGGCTTTTTCGGTAGAAGCACTGATATCTGAGACCACATGATTAAAACGGTCAACAATATCCTGTGCGCTATCTGCATCCAGGCTGGCGATATGTTTGTTGAACAGCTGAGCAGTGCTTTTCTCGTTGAGTTTTTTTTCTTTTTCAATCAGCGAGTTAACCTCATCTATCAGGTGCGCGTGTTCGCCTGAAGAATATTCGTACCAGACTGCATAGCTGACCGGATGAAAAGCAGCATCCTGCATAGACATATGCTGGATCGCTTGCCGCAGGTATTCTGCACTTTTTTCTTTAGTGATTTCGTATTGCATCGTGCCTCATGTGCGATGTTAAAATTTATCGCAGATTATTTTTGTGATGACTATTTATTAACAACCTAATGGTCATAACGGTTGTGTGCAGTATTTTTTGAGGGTGGGAAATGATAATTTTTATAAATTATTTTTATGAATAATTATTTATTCCCGCTAATGTTTTTTCTTGCCGAAATAGTGTCTATGGATAAAAATGATTTGATGCAACTGGTCACGCTTAAAATGCCGTATGGAAAATACAAGGATAGATTGATTGCCGATTTACCTGGGCATTACCTCAACTGGTTTGCACGAGAGGGTTTTCCTAAGGGCGAACTAGGGCGTTTGTTACAGTTGATGCAGGAAATTGATCACAATGGCCTGAAAGACTTATTGCTGCCTTTGCGTCAGCAGGCAGGTGCAAAGCGATGATCAGGCGACTTTGGATGGGGCTAGGTTTCATGGTGATTTCCACGCTCACGAACGCTGAAGAACCTTGGCAGTCTGCTGAGTATTTGCAACAGGCGTTTACCGAGATCGCTTTGCATAATGAATACACACCAGGCGAACAACCGGTGCGCAAATGGCAGCAGCCAATCAAGGTGTGGCTCGAACATCATAGCGACCAGTCAGAACAACATGCGCTTCTCGCCAAATATCACTTCAAGCACCTCGCTAAGATCACCGGACATCCCATCAGTTTTGCCAGTTCGCGCCAGGATGCCAACTTTATCGTGGTGTTTTCGCATCTGCAATTGTGGCGTAATGATATCGCCCTGGTCAGTGGCGACCTGTTCACCAAACCACCGGAGGATGCCGTTTGTGTATTTGGTTTGGGCCTGGACCCAAAAAAAGCCATTACCAGAGCATGGGTGGTGATCCCCGTCGATTATGCGCAAGAACACCGACAGCTGCTATCTTGCATTGTTGAGGAGACAACGCAGGCAATGGGCCTGCCTAGCGATTCAGACAAAGTCTTTCCCTCGATATTCAACGACCATACTCCGGAATCGTTATTGACCGGCCTCGATGCCTTATTGCTGAAAATACTATACCAGCCTAGCATCAAGCCAGGCATGCGTGCTGCTCAAGTCAAGCCAATACTGGCTAACATCCTGCACAAATGGCAGGCCGATGGCACAATTCTGGAGGCCGAGAAAAATGTCAGGCAATCCGAGCTGTATGAAATGATGGGTTTCTAAAGCCAGTTCAACCTTGAACCATTCCTGCAATTTGCGCACCAAATAAGCTAAAATACCTAACCATTCAGGATTTCCTTTGAGTTTTTCCATGCGCGAATTTTCCCTGCAAGAGTTTACCCGTCGCCGACAGCAATTGATGTCTACTATGCAGGCGGGTATAGCAGTGATCCCAACTGCGCCGGAGGTGACACGTAATCGTGACAGTCATTATCCTTTTCGTTTTGACAGCTATTTTTATTACCTGACCGGATTTAAAGAGCCCGAGGCCGTTTTGGTGCTCATCGCAGGAGCAGAAAACAAAAGCATTCTGTTTTGCCGCGACAAGGATATTGAGCGCGAAATCTGGGATGGTTTCCGGCATGGTCCCGAGGCCGCCAAAACTGAATTTGGTTTTGATGAAGCTTATTCAATCACTCAGTTGGATGAAGTATTACCAACACTGCTGGCTAATCAACCGGCGCTTTTTTACAGACTGGGTACAGATGCCGGTTGGGATACTAAGGTCACTGGCTGGTTGAATGCAGTGCGCGCACAAACCCGCACTGGCATACAGGCACCCGCAAAAGTTGTTGATGTGCGCCAATATATCGATGCCTTGAGGCTGGTTAAATCTCCCTGGGAAATCGATCTGATGCGGCGTTCAGCAGAGATTGCCGCCAGCGCGCACAATCGTGCCATGCAAATGGTAAAGCCGGGTAAGTGGGAATATGAAGTTGAAGCGGAATTCCTGCACGAGTTTTACCGGCAGGGTGCCCAAGCGCCTGCGTATACCAGCATTGTTGCAGGCGGTGCCAACGCTTGTACCCTGCATTACAACGCCAATAATGCCGAACTGAAAGGCAATGATTTACTATTGATAGATGCCGGTTGTGAGCTCGAAGGCTATGCTTCGGATATCACAAGGACTTTCCCTGTAAACGGTCGCTTCAGCGGGCCGCAAAAGGATTTGTACGAACTGGTGCTGGCAGCGCAGGCAGCTGCAATCGCGAGTGTCAGTCCGCAACATCACTGGAATGCGCCGCATGAAGCTGCGCTGGATGTGCTGGTAGATGGCTTCATCCATTATGGACTCTGCCATGGAAGCCATGATGAAGTGCTGGAAAATGGCAGTTATCGCCAGTTTTATATGCACAGAACCGGTCACTGGCTGGGACTGGATGTCCATGATGCCGGTGAATATAAAACACCCGGTGGAGACTGGGTAATGCTGCAGCCTGGCAATGTGCTGACAGTGGAACCCGGATGCTATGTGCGTCCGGCAGACAATGTGCCTGCCCATTTCTGGAATATCGGTATCCGCATTGAGGATGATGTATTAGTCACGGAAAACAGTTATGAAGTCCTCACGTCCGCGGCGGTCAAATCAATCAGCGACATCGAAAACCTGATGCATGACAGTGATAAGATGACAAGAAAGCAACTGGTTTGAAGCACACTGTTAATCATCCGGTGGTGATAGGTGGCGGGCCGGTAGGGCTGGTGCTGGCTTTATCGCTGCAGCAATCTGGTGTACCGGTCACGGTGCTGGAGGCGCAACAGCAGGGCGCCATGTATGGTGATGGCCGCGCACTGGCATTGTCATACGGGACCCGGCAAGTGCTCGAACGCCTGGGTGTCTGGAATGCATTGGCGTCAAAAGTGACTGCCATTGAAACCATCCATGTGTCGCAGAAAAAAGGGTTTGGACGCGCTTTGCTCAGCGCTAAGGAACACCAGTTACCAGCACTGGGTTATGTCGTTTCTTACGGTGCCTTGATGCAGGCGCTGGATGCACGACTGTCTGAATCTTCTACAAGCCTTGAGGTTCAATATCAGGTACCGGTACAACAACTTCATGTTAACGCCGCCGCTGCCGAAATCACTTTTCAAAATACCACTGAAGCTTCGCAGAGTCATGACGTATTCACAACGCCACTCGCCATCATTGCCGATGGTGGAAGAAGCCTTGAAGCGATTCCCGGCCTGGTCAGGGAGACCAAACACTACGGGCACGACGCTTTGGTCGGTATGGTCGAAACCGAACTGCCGCACCATAATATTGCTTACGAACGATTCACTCCTTATGGGCCCATTGCGCTGCTGCCGAATGGTGAGCAGTTTTCTCTGGTCTGGACCGGTGAGCAGGCTTACATAGATCAGATCTGTGCACTGGATGATGCTGCTTTCTTACAGGCGCTGCACCAGGCTTTTGGCGATCGCGTCGGCAAATTTTTGCATATCGGTAAACGCGGCAGGTTTCCACTCAAATTAAGTAAGCTGGAACAGACCTTCCAGGCGCATTGTGTCGTCATCGGCAACGCGGCGCAAACCATGCATCCGGTCGCCGGTCAGGGCTTTAATGTCGGCATTCGCGATGCGATGGCGCTGGCTGAAAATATCGCGGCCAGCTCTGCGTCAGAGTGGGGAGCGACGCACAGACTCACCGAATATCACCAGTCGCGTGCACGCGATACCGGACGCGGATTGCTGTTCACCGACTTTCTGGTCAATGTGTTTTCCAATGACCTGATCGGCGTCGGGCTATTGCGCGGTGCAGGGTTAGGTGCGCTCAGTATGCTGCCTTTCGCGCGTCGCTTTCTGGTGAATAAAATGAGTTATGGCAGTGAGTAAATCTAAGCTCATAACCGATGTGGTGATTGTGGGCGCTGGCCTGGTGGGCCTGACTGCGGCTATTGCTTTATCCAGGCTGGGTAAACATGTGGTGTTGAGCGATGCCCAGGCGTTACCCGAATTTCCGCAAGGCTGGATTGATAATATCGCGCAATGGGATGCCCGCATTTATGCCTTAACCAATGAAACGGTGCACTGGTTGACTGAGATTGGGGTGTGGTCACATATGCCAGCCGGCCGCATAACCCCCCTCACTGCGATGCATTTGTGGTCACCGACAGATGTACATGCGACTCCCAGCCTCACGCTGGATGCCGCAGATGCGTATTTGCAGCAAATGGGTTGTATCGTTGAAAGCCAGGCATTGGTGTATGCCTGCTGGCAAGCCCTGGCGGATACAGAAGTGACTGTAATCACTGACGCCCCGGCGCAAGCACTGCAATATTCCGGTCATCAAGTGCAGTTAACATTGCCGCAGCATGATATTGAAGCAAAGTTGCTGCTTGGCGCTGATGGCGCCCATTCCTGGGTGCGGGCGCAATGCGGCGTCAATGCCAGTACGGTGGATTTCGCGCAGACAGCTTTGGTGACTAATTACCAGGCCGGAAAGCCTCATGGCAATATCGCCCGTCAATGGTTTGGTGCGCATGAAACATTGGCGTTACTGCCTATGCCACAACAGCAGGTTTCGCTGGTGTGGGCATTACCAAAAGACCAAGCCAGTGCAAAGCAGACACTGTCGCCAGAAGTGTTGGCTGCTGAAGTTGGGCATCGTTGCGGATATGCTTTAGGTGAGTTGACACCGCATGGCGCTATTTTAGGATTCCCGTTGGTACAGAAAACAGCTGATCAGATAGCATTGCCGGGTGTCTTACTGTTAGGCGATGCCGCGCACCAGGTACATCCTATGGCCGGGCAAGGCGTGAATCTGGGTTTTCAGGATGTACAGGCACTGAGTCGTGAGCTAGGCAAGCTGCCAGCGTTACGCCCGATAGGGGACGCAGGTTTTTTGCGGCACGTGATGCGAGCCAGGCAACTGGATATCTTGAAGATGCATACGCTTACGCGCGGTTTGGATAAACTGTTTTCCCGGCCTGAACCGGCATGGACACATGCGGCTATCCTGGGCTTACGCGGGGTTGAAAACAGTGCTATGCTAAAACGTTTTTTAATTCGCACAGCCACACAAAGTTAGTGTTGTGCATGCTTGAGAAAGAGTGATTAATGAAAAAAAGTATTTGGAGTTCCGCAACTCACTGGATGCGTTTATCTGGTGCATTAAGTGCGGTTTTATTAAGCATCGGTTTATTGGGTAGTGTGACCAGTGTGGCAGATGAGGCTTCCGTCAAAAAAGCGCTTGAAGCGGCCTACCCGAAAATCAAGGTCGATAGCGTGACTAAAACCAGTTATGCCGGCTTGTATGAGATTTTTATGGGCGGGCAGATCATCTATACCGACGAAAAATTCAGCTTCCTGATTGCGGAAGGCCGCCTGGTTGACCCTAAAACTAAAAAAGATATCACCGGTGAGCGCCTGGATGAGCTGACTAAGATTGACTTCAATAGCCTGCCGCTGGATCAGGCAATCAAAGTAGTCAAGGGAAATGGCAGCCGCAAGCTGGTAGTGTTTTCGGACGTGGATTGCCCGTTCTGCAAACGCCTAGAGCAAAATGAGTTGACCAAAATCAATGATGTGACCATCTATACTTTCCTGTATCCGATTGAGCAATTACACCCGGACGCAGCCAATAAATCCCGCAGCATCTGGTGCGCAAGCAACCGTGTAAAAGCCTGGCAAGACTGGATTTTCAATAACAAATTGCCATCTTCTACCGCCAAGTGTGAAGTGCCGCTGGAAAAAGTCGGTGAGCTGGCGCGTAAGATAGGCGTCAACAGTACGCCGACCATGTTCTTTGAAAACGGCAAGCGTATGCTGGGCGCGCAACCTTCTGACGAGATTGAAAAATCTCTGCAGACAGCAAAAAAATAATGACGTGATTTAAAAATGCAAAAGGCCGGAATTTCCGGCCTTTTGTTTTGCTATCTAGTCTCAGCGTCAGTTCGGTCAATAACCGATGATGGTCGATTAAACTTTATATCTAACCACCGCCACTGACCACTTTGCCCATTTTGAAAATAGGCATGTACATGGCGACGACCAGGCCGCCAATCAGTACGCCCAATACCACCATAATTACCGGTTCCATCAAACTGGAAATAGCTGCCACTGCGTCATCAACTTCGCCTTCATAAAAGTCTGCCACTTTAGTCAGCATCCCATCCAGCGAGCCTGATTCTTCCCCGATCGCAGTCATCTGGATCACCATATTCGGGAACACATTGGCATTCTGCATGGACACCGTCAGGCTGGTGCCGGTGCTGACTTCGCTCTGGATTTTTTTAGAGGCGTCATAATAGACTTTATTGCCAGACGCGCCTGCCACGGAATCCAATGCTTCTACCAGCGGGACACCGGCGGCAAACATGGTGGAAAGCGTACGGGCAAAGCGGGCGATGGTGGCTTTACGGATCAGCTCACCAAAGATGGGCAGGCGCAACATAAGCCTGTCCATGGTGGATTGCAGTTTCTCCGAGCGTTTCCAGGTATAAAGGAAATACCATAATCCAAATCCGACGGTGCCAAATATTGCCCACCACCATTTCACAAAAAAGTCGGAAATATTGATCACTACTTTGGTTGGCCCAGGCAGGTCAGCACCAAAACTGCTGAATAGGTCTTTAAAGGCCGGCACCACAAAAATCATGATCACGGCAGTGATGACAAACGCCACCACGATGATTGACACCGGGTAAACCAGTGCGGATTTGATTTTGCTTTTGATCGCCTGGATCTTTTCTTTATAAGTCGCCAGGCGGTCCAGCAAGGCATCCAGAATACCGGCCTGTTCACCGGCAGCAACCAGGTTACAAAACAGGTTGTCAAAATACAGCGGATATTTACGGAAGCCAGCACTCAGGCTGCTGCCGGTTTCAACATCGGCTTTGATATCAGCCAGCAATTTGGCAACCGCCGGGTTATGGTGGCCTTTGCCTACAATATCAAATGCCTGCAATAACGGCACCCCAGCTTTCATCATGGTCGCCAGTTGGCGTGTGAATAAGGTTATGTCTTTATCCGAGACCTTGCCTTTCATCCGTAAAGAACTTTGTTTTTTCACCTTGGTGACGGCAATGCCCTGGCGGCGCAGTGTTGCATTGACCACTGCTTCACCGTTGGCGCGCATTTCGCCTTTGACTACCTTGCCTTTGCGGTCTTTGCCTTCCCACAGGAAAACAGATTGCTTTACATTTGCAGTTGCCATAATTTTCTATCTGAGTGACTCAATAATTGTGCGTTATTCATTGGTAACGGCTTCAACTTCTTCAATAGAAGTCAGGCCCTGCTTTACTTTAAGCAAGCCTGAATCCCGCAAGTCCTTAACACCTTCGCGTTTGGCTTGTACGGCAATATCCATGGCATTGCCGTTAGACATGATAATCCGCGCCATTTCTTCACTGACCGGCATGACCTGGTAAATGCCGACGCGGCCTTTGTAACCATTGTTGCAATGCTCGCAGCCGCCTTCTTTGGCATCATACAATTGCCAGCTGCCATCCAGGTCTGCTTCCTTAAAACCTACACTCACCAGCGCTTCATTCGGTATTTTGGTGGGTACCTTGCAATGCTTGCACAAGCGTCTTGCCAGGCGCTGTGCTGTAATTAACGTCACCGCCGAGGCAATATTGAAGGGGGCAACACCCATATTGACCAAGCGAGATAGTGTTGTCGGTGCATCGTTAGTGTGCAAAGTAGATAACACCATATGCCCGGTGGAAGCCGCTTTCATCGCCATGTCGGCGGTTTCCAGGTCACGAATCTCACCAATCATGATGATGTCCGGGTCTTGGCGTAGAAAAGATTTCAGTGCCGCCGCAAACGTCAGGCCTTGTTTATCATTCACATTGACCTGGTTAATGCCTGCCAGCGGGATTTCTGCCGGATCTTCAGCAGTTGAAATATTTACACCAGGATCATTGAGCAGGTTCAAACAGGTATACAGCGATACGGTTTTACCCGAGCCGGTCGGGCCTGTCACTAGTACCAGGCCGTAAGGCCTTTGAACAGCCTTTAGCAAGGCTTCTTTTTGTTCAGGCTCGTATCCCAATGCTTCAATACCTAGTGTAGCGCTGGTCGGGTCCAGAATCCGCATCACAATTTTTTCGCCATAAATAAGGGGTAAAGTGCTGACGCGGAAATCGATAGAGCGCGTTTTTGATAGCAGCAACTTCATGCGGCCATCTTGCGGAATCCTTTTTTCAGAAATATCCAGGTTGGATATGACTTTAATCCGCGAAGCCAGTTTGTCCTTGATCGCCAGGGGCGGCTGTGCCATATCCCTGAGCACGCCGTCAATACGGAAACGGATGCGGTAAAACTTTTCATAGGGCTCGAAATGCAGGTCGGAGGCGCCCATATTGATGGCATCCATCAATATTTTTTGCAGGAATTTAACGACAGGCGCATCGTCCACTTCCTGCGCGAGTTCAGTTTCCTGTTCTGTTGCGGTATCTTCGAGACCCAGATCAAAGTCATCACCACCGGCACTCAGTGAAGCCATGCTGGTGTCTTTGGACTCTACAATCTTGTCTATCCATTTTCCCAGCTTATCATCCTCCACCACCAAAGGTGATAAGGTGGCGCCCATCTGAAACTGGATAGTGTCCAATGAATGCAGATTGGTCGGGTCAGACACTGCAATATAGGCAATATTACTTTTTTGCTGCAATAACAACACCCGTTGCGATTGCATCAGCTTGATATCTATGGATTTGGCTGGTAATGAATCCTGGTCTAGTGCATCCAAATCAAAGAATGGAAAACCAAAGGCATCAGAAGCCGCTTGTGCAATGTGACGGGAAGAAATTTTTTTCTGGGCGATGATGGCTGCAACAAAACTGATTTTCTGAAGATGCGCTTTTTCCTGCAACTCACCAGCCTCATCTTCACTAATAAGGGCGGATTGCACTAGAGTACGCGCCATTCCACCAAGTTTTTGTGTACTGCCAAGCGTTGCCATAAAGTAATACCAGAGCCCGAGTTAATCCAGTTAATGTATTGATACAACAATACTTTTTACGTGAGTATAAGGGAAATGGCTTGCTTTCAAATCAACGAAAAGACGCACTCTCGTGCAGCATTTATACAAATTTTAACCAGATTTACGTCAATTCGTTAAAAGATGAAAAATTACGCTTGACATTTAAATAAAGCTGAATGTATAAAGCCCTTAAGGCGTTTGCGTTCAGGTTTTTAGTAGCCGTCTTTAAGTAAAGCAAAGCTTGTTTATTGCGACTTAAGTACTTGAGACAAACTTTTGGGGCGCCTCCCTGTATAAGTAAAAAAGTAAGGAAGTAAAATGGCAACAGGTACCGTAAAGTGGTTTAACGATTCTAAGGGTTTTGGTTTCATTACTCCTGATGATGGCGGTGACGATTTGTTCGCGCACTTTTCCGCAATCGTTGAGTCTGGTTACAAAAGCTTAAAAGAAGGCCAGCGTGTCAGTTTTGATTTGACAGAAGGCCCTAAAGGCAAGCAAGCAAGCAATATCCAAAAAGCATAAGATTGTTTAGGGGCACCAAATGCAAACGGCTCACACATTGGTGAGCCGTTTTTTATGGTTTTACTTTAAAGTAAGCCTTTAATCCAGCCTACATATTTTTGATGATTTCATCACCAAATTCGGCAGTGCTCACCTGGGTTGCGCTTTCCATCTGGCTGGAGAAGTCTCCCGTCACTCGCTTGCTGGCGATTGCTTTACCAACGCCGTTGAGCACTAGGTCTGCGGCCTCTATCCAACCGATGTGACGCAGCATCATTTCTGCCGACAGAATTAATGAGCTTGGGTTAGCCAGGTTTTTACCGGCAATTTTGGGCGCCGTGCCATGTGTGGCTTCAAACATGGCAATGGTATCGCTTAAATTCGCGCCTGGGGCAATGCCGATGCCACCGACTTGAGCAGCCAATGCGTCACTGATGTAATCACCATTCAGGTTGAGTGCTGCGACGACATCGTGATCTTCCGGATGCAGCAGGATTTCTTGCAAGAATGCATCAGCAATACAGTCCTTGATCACAATGCCGTTGGGCAGTGTGCACCATGGTCCGCCATCAATCAGTTCCGCACCAAACTCTTCTTTGGCTAACTGATAACCCCAATCACGGAAGCCACCTTCGGTGAACTTCATGATATTGCCTTTGTGGGTAATGGTCACCGATTTGCGGTTGTTATCAATCGCATATTGAATCGCTTTGCGAATCAGACGCTTACTACCATCAATTGAGACAGGTTTAATGCCAATCGCAGAAGCTTCAGGGAAGCGGATTTTCTTGCGCACACCCATATCGCTCAAGAAATTAATCACTTTTTTTACTTCTTCAGACCCGGCCGCCCATTCGATACCGGCATAAATATCTTCGGTATTTTCACGGAAAATCACCATGTCGGTTTTTTCCGGATGTTTCACCGGGCTTGGTACACCGTCAAAATATTGAATCGGGCGCAGGCAAACGTATAAATCCAGTTCCTGACGCAGGGTGACGTTTAGCGAGCGAATACCGCCGCCGACTGGTGTAGTTAATGGGCCTTTAATCGAAATGACATAGTCTTTCAGCACAGCCATGGTTTCATCAGATAACCAGGTGTCTTTGCCATACACTGTCGTCGATTTTTCACCGGCATACACTTCCATCCATGAAATCTTGCGCTTGCCGCCGTAGGCTTTTTCTACAGCAGCATCGACTACTTTGATCATCGGGGGCGTAATGTCTACCCCAATACCATCGCCTTCAATGAAGGGGATAATAGGCTGGTCTGGGACATTTAGGGTATTATCGGCATTCACGATGATTTTGCTGCCAGTGGCTGGCACCTTGATTTTTGACATAGCGCTTTCCATGTTATTACTGTTTAACAAACCTTTTAACGTCGTCTGCCAGTTCACTCCTCATGAGAAACACGCGACGCTCAAAGACTATATTCCGATTCCCAACGTTTATGCGGCCGGGCGGCTGGATACCGATTCTGAAGGATTGCTCATTTTAACCGATGACGGTGCTTTGCAACATCGTTTGAGTCATCCCAAACACAAAGAAGTTAAAACCTACTGGGTACAAGTCGAAGGTGCTCCTGTACAAGCAGATTTGATGCCATTGCAGCAGGGTGTTGATTTGGGTGACTTTGTGACGCAGCCCGCACAAGTGCGAATTATCGATCAACCTGCCCATTTGTGGCAGCGTCACCCGCCCATCCGTGAACGCAAAGCGATCCCCACTACCTGGCTGGAGCTGAAAATAAGCGAAGGCAAGAACCGCCAGGTGCGCAGAATGACCGCCCATATTGGCTTCCCGACCTTACGGCTGATACGTTATGCGATCGGGCCGTACAATCTGGACGGAATCTTGCTTGGGAAATATAAAGCGATTTAATTTAAGCAATCAGAGTCCCAAGTAAAGGAAGTGAAAAGGTTAAGTATGAAACCGGTGGTTGTTTTCAGGCACGCCTGCTGTGAAGGTGCAGGCTATCTAGGCACTTTTTTAGCGCAACATGCCATCCCTTGGTGCGAAGTGCGCATCGATAAAGGAGAAGAGGTGCCTGGCTCCCTTGAAGCCTATAGCGGCATTGTGCTGATGGGCGGGCCCATGAGCGTCAACGACGATTTGCCATGGATTCCGCCGTTGTTGAGCCTGATCCGCAATGCAGTTGATAAGGATGTGCCTTTGCTGGGCCATTGCCTGGGTGGACAACTGATCAGCAAAGCGCTGGGCGGCACCGTCAGTAAAAACCCGGTCAAGGAAATCGGCTGGGGACAGGTTTCTGTGCTGGATAATTCGTTAGCCAAAGAATGGTTTGGTGATCTGCCGGGTTTCAACAGTTTTCACTGGCATGGCGAAACATTTACGGTGCCCGAGGGCGCTACCCATCTACTGACCAGCCCATACTGCGAGAACCAGGCGTATGCTTTTGGTAAACACATCGGCTTTCAATGCCACATTGAAATGATGCCGGAAATGGTCAGGGTCTGGACTGATAAATGGAAAGCGGATATTGCAGAAGCATCGTCAAGTCCTGCCGTACAATCTGCAGAAGTCATGTTGGCGGAAGTGGAAACGGGTTGCGAAACCTTGCACACTGTAGCCGACAAGGTTTATAGCCGCTGGATCCAGGGATTAGTACACAATTAATCTAAATCTGCCTGAAACATTATTGTTCCGGGGTATCCACTTGTGTGGTGGCAGATTGCTTCTCAAGCTTATGCATTGCATAACGACGCTGCTTAAAACGGTTGTACTGCCATAAATATTGTTGCGGGCATTGCGCAATCTGTCGCTCTATTGCCTGGTTAAGCAGGGAGGGTGTGCTGATGTCTTCCACCCGCGTCAGGTGAATATCAAAGCCTTTTCCTTCAGGCAGTCTCCGACCAAAGGCCATGACCACAACCGCGCCGGTTTTGTTGGCCAGTTTACTCGCGAGTCCCATGGTGTAAGCCGGTTTTCCAAAAAAATCTGCCCATTCACCTTCACCGCTACGGGGGATCTGGTCGGGCAATATGCCCACCGCTTGCCCGTTTTTGAGTGCCTGCAATAATTTCCTGACACCGCTTGCATTGGCTGGCGCCATCTCCACTTTGCCTTTTTGCCTGCCGCTTACCACCAGGTTACTGAGTGATTGCATTTTGGGGGGGCGGTAAAGTACGGTGATCGGGCATTGCGCGCCATAATAAACGGAAGTAATTTCAAAAGACCCCAGGTGTGGCGTCAGGAAAATAAGGCCTTTACCATTCTGTTGTGCTTGGGTGACAGCTTCCCAACCATGGACGTGCTGGATCAACGGTAGCAGGCGTTCAGCGGATTGGCCCCAGATAAAAAATGTTTCCAGTATGGCCTTGCCGGCTTCGAGCCGGCTGCGTTTCATTAATTCTTGCGCCTGCGCGTGGTTGTCAGTCAACCCGCTTTGCAAGATATTATTCAAGGCCACCTGGTTACTTTTGCGATCCAGCCAGTATGACAGCCTCCCCAATCCCGCACCGAGGCAATGTACCCAGCGCAACGGCAGGCGGGCTATAAATTTGCAAAAGTAAAGCAGCATGAAGATTGGGCGTAAATTAAAAAAAGTGATGAGTATCTTAACAAACTCTTGTGCGCTACTAGTACAAGGCAGTCAAGTTTTTATGATGCAGGCAGGTTTGCAGTAAAATAGCCGGAATTCCTCAACCCCGACATTGCATGCCTGATCTGGAACCCATCATACAAACCCATAACGCCAGTATTTCAATGCCAATTGCTTGTCCAGTCGTGACTGGCGAACAATTAGCATTGCCTGATGGCAGCGCGTTAACGCAATTGCAGGTGCATCGCATGTTGCCAGGTCGTCGCTGGGTGTTTAGTGCAGCCTGGCAAAATCAGGCCGTGTTCGCCAAGGTGTTTATTGGCAGGCAGGCCGAAAAATATGCCAAGCGCGATGCGCAAGGTGCCATATGGATGGCGGAAGCCGCACTGAAGACGCCTGCTTTGTTATGGCAGGGGCATGCAAAAAATGGGCAGGCGCATGTGCTGATCTATGCTGCTATTCCGCAGGCCGAAAATGTCCACCAGGTATATGCACAGACTGAAGTGCCGCAAAGACTCATGTTGCTTGAAAAAGTGGTGCAAGTTCTCGCTCAGCAACATGCAGCAGGCCTGTTGCAAACTGACTTGCATTTGAAAAATTTCATGCTGGCCAATGGCAGCGTATGGTCGATTGATGGCGACGGCATACGCAAAAAAACCTTGTCCCGGCGGGCTTGTTATCAGCAACTTGCTGCATTAATAGCCAAGCTTTCCATCTTGGATCAGCAGGCATGGGTTCCGGATTTGCTGGGTGCTTACCAACAGCAACGTAAGTGGTCAGGGCAGATTAGCCAGAACCAGATTCTGGCTTGGGCGAAGCACTATAAAGCGCAGGAAGTACGTGAATATGTCGAGCGAAAAATATTCCGTAACTGTACCGATGTCATCTGGCAGCAGACAGCAACATTTGTCATGGCGCACAACGCACATGTAGCCTTGCCTGAATTGACTCCCGATGCGCTTGAATTGGCCATGCGAGCGGGGAGCATGCTTAAAGAGGGTAATACCAGTACTGTGGTGCGTACCCGTCTCGCGCAGCTCGATGCAGTGATCAAACGGTATAACATCAAGAATATGTTGCATGCAATTGGGCGTAGCTGGCGGCCCAGTCGGGCAGCTGTTTCGTGGTCTAACGCACATCGTTTGCAATACCATGAAATCCTGACGCCGCAACCATTAGCCATGCTTGAAAAACGCCTTTTCGGATTGCGTGGCCAGGCTTATTTCGTCTCTGCCGTGAGTGCATTGCCTGATGCATTCACTTTCTTCAATACCATCAGCGATGAAGCATTGCGGTCTGAAGCACTCAGGCAGCTTGCATTGACCTGCTACCAGTTTTACCTGCTGCAGATTTCGCATGGCGATATGAAAGCCACCAATTTACAGATTAATGCTCAAGGCCAGATTGTTGTCATGGATTTAGACAGCATGCAGCAGCACCGTTGTGCTAAACGTGCGTTGCGTGCGCATGTCAAAGACATCCGCCGATTGCTGCAAAATTGGAAAGACGATACTTCGCTGTATAATGCGCTGTTGCAAAGTTTTCATGCAGTATATGTGGATCACATGCCGCTGAAGCTGGCAGGCATTTCTATTTAAATCAATTGACGAGTCACTGAATGATTGTATTAGGGTTATCTGGCGCATTGGGTCACGATGCTTCTGCGGCTATTCTGGTGGATGGCAAAATCATTGCCGCCGCCGAAGAAGAACGTTTTATACGCGACAAGCACGCCAAAAATCATTGGCCGTATGAGGCAGCCAAGTTTTGCCTGAAACAGGCAGGTATTACGGCTGACCAAGTGGATATCGTCGCTTTTCCATATGCTGAAATTTCACTGGCTTCACCTGCGCGCTGGCATTACGCCAAGCGCTATTGGTATGCGCCAGACCGTGCACTGGATGCGATTTTTAACGGTAATCGCCGTTTCAGGCGCAACCGCGATAAATCGCTTAAATTAATGCAGGATTTGGGCTTGAAAAATGCCGAATTCGTGCCGGTGGAACACCATTTGGCACATGCTTCCAGCGCTTATCATTTAAGTGGTTTTAAAGAAAAAACAGCGATTGTCGGCATTGATGGCAAGGGTGAATATGCCACTACATTTTTTGGCTATGGTGAAAATGGCAAGATCCATAAGATTAAAGAATTCTATGATCCTGATTCGCTGGGTGGCTTGTATGGCGCCATCACCGAATACCTGGGCTTTGAAATGCTGGACGGCGAATTCAAGGTCATGGGCATGGCGCCGTATGGCGATGCAAAGAAATATGATTTAAGTCGCCTGGCCAAATTTGAGAATGGCGAGCTGGTGATCAACACCGAGTATGTCAACGTGGTGGGTTTGCGCCGTTATAAAGAAAATGGCAAAGGCTTCTACTTCACGCCAAAACTGATCGAATGGTTAGGGCCGAAACGCTCTGGCGATGAAATCGATGACCCCTATATTCATTATGCCGCCAGCGTACAGCAATTGCTGGAAGACCTGGCGCTGCAAATGATTGAGTATTATCTGGGCGACATCATCCGTGAGACTGGCAAGATTGTGATGGCTGGCGGGGTAGCGCTGAATGTGAAACTTAACCAGCGCATCATCTCCCTGCCGCATGTGAAAGAATTATTCGTGCAACCGGCAGCCGGTGACAACGGCACCAGTCTGGGCGCCGCAACTTATGCAGCCCACCAAGCTGGTGAAACCATACATAAAATGGAACATGCTTACCTGGGGCCTGCTTTCAGCAATGAAGAATGTATCGCTGCCTGTGAGGCGCACCCTGAGAAACCCATATTCACCCGTGTGGAAAATGGACCGCAAAAAGCAGCCGAGTTACTGGCCGCCGGTAATCCGCTGGCCTGGTTCCAGGGGCGGATGGAGTTCGGTCCGCGTTCATTGGGTTGCCGCAGTATTCTGGGTGATCCAAGCTTTCCTGGCGTGGCTGACCGTATCAATGCACAAATCAAATACCGTGAGCGCTGGCGGCCATTTTGCCCAAGTATGCTGGATCGCGTCGCACAAGATATCCTGCAAACGGACCATCCGGCACCCTACATGACGTTTACGTTTGACGTAAACCCCGCCTGGAAATCGCGTATTCCTGAAGTGGTGCACGAAGATGGCACCGCACGTGCGCAAGTGGTCACCAAAGAAACAAATCCGCGTTACTATGCGCTGATTGAGCATCTGGAAAGCCTGCGCGGTAATGGGGTGGTGTTGAATACTTCCTTAAATCGTCGTGGTGAGCCTATGATCTGTAGTCCCACCGATGCATTGAATATGTTTTATGGCTGCGACCTGGAATACCTGATGCTGGAAGATGTCCTGGTGACGAAGAGCTAACATCCATCAATACAAAATACCGATTTAAGTGATTGGAATCATTCAAAAAATTCTATGTTAAGCCTCTTTTTGGTTTGACTGATTCCAGTTGTTTAGCGATAATCGGGAATCGAGTCCGGTTTGGACTCAAATACAATAAATCCCTAAACTGTGATTAAAAGTAAGTGAAAGCAGTTCATCAGGATAGTTCAGTAGTTAAAACACAGTTGAGCGATAGTCAATGAAACAATCTCACATTGAAGTAACAGAACGCATCATCGAGCGTAGTCGACCGACCCGCAAGGCTTATTTGCAGCGCATTGATGATTATCTCAACCGTGAAAAAGGCCCGGATCGCCTGGGCTGTGCCAACGTTGCACACGCCTTTGCGGCGATGCCACAAAATGACAAGTTCAAAATCTATGCAGAAAAACCAACCCACATCGGGATTGTGACGGCTTACAACGAAATGTTGTCTGCCCACCAGCCTTATGTGAATTATCCGGACATCATCCGTGACGAAGCGCGTAAGCATGGCGCCACCGTACAGGTCGCCGGCGGCGTGCCAGCGATGTGTGATGGCATCACACAGGGTGAACCTGGCATGGAATTGAGCCTGTTCAGCCGCGATACGATTGCCATGAGTACCGCTGTGGCTTTGTCTCACGATGTATTCGATGCTTCTCTGTTGCTGGGCGTATGTGACAAGATTGTGCCAGGCTTGTTGATCGGTGCCTTGCACTTTGGTCATTTGCCTTGTGTATTCGTACCAGCTGGCCCTATGAGCACCGGGATTGATAACACTTCCAAGTCCAAAGTGCGTGAAAAATATGCACAAGGCCTGTGTGACCGTGAAGAGTTATTGGCCAGTGAGTCTGCCGCCTATCACGGTGCCGGTACCTGTACGTTTTATGGGACTGCCAACAGTAACCAGATGTTGCTGGAGGCCATGGGTCTGCATGTGCCTGGTGCTGCATTCATTCACCCGCATGACGGCATGCGTGAAGACTTTACCCGCGAAGCGGTGCGCATGGTGATACAAAATACCCAGAAAAACAGGTTTGTGCCGATTGGCCGCCTGGTTGATGAGCATGTGATCGTGAATGCCATGGTGGCTTTGCTGGCCACCGGTGGTTCAACCAATCACCTGATCCACTGGGTTGCGGTAGCGCGCGCTGCAGGTATCGTTATTGACTGGACTGATTTCCATTATCTCGCGAGAGGCACGCCGTTGCTGGCTAGTGTTTATCCTAATGGCAAGGCTGATGTGAATGAATTCCAGGAAGCCGGCGGTCCGGGGTTTGTGATTCGCGAGTTGATCGAGGGTGGTTACATGTACCCTGATGTATACACCGTGAGTGGCGGTGGTATGCGTGACTACGGCAAGAAGCCTGAGAAAGAAGGCGATAAGCTGGTATGGAAAGATTATCCTGCAGAAAGTGGCGATGAAACAATCGTGCGTACTGCAGCACATCCTTTCAATGAGTCTGGTGGTTTGCGTTTACTGAAAGGCAATTTAGGCCGCAGCGTGATCAAAATTTCAGCTGTACCTGAAGACCGCCATATTATCGAAGCGCCTGCCATTGTGTTCGACGCGCAGGAAGAATTGTTAGCCGCTTTTGACCGTGGAGAACTCGAAAAAGATTTTATTGCCGTCGTACGATTCCAGGGCCCGAAAGCCAATGGTATGCCTGAGCTACATAAACTGACGCCGCCACTGGCTGTGTTGCAGAACAAGGGTTTCCGTGTGGCGATTGTCACTGATGGCCGTATGAGTGGCGCTTCCGGCAAGATTCCGGCAGCGATTCACCTGAGTCCTGAAGCCAGTGCCGGCGGTCCGATTTCCAAGATACGCACTGGTGACATTATTCGTTTGAATGGCACGGTTGGCCAGTTGAACGTGCTGGTTGATGAAGATACCTGGGCAGAGCGTGAAACGGAAGAGTTGAGCGATGCCAAACGCCACCATAATGCGCATGGCCTGGGCCGTGAGTTGTTTGGCGGGATGCGCAGGAATGTACTCTCAGCCGAAGAAGGCGCTATCACTTGGTTGTAAATTAAAATGGCGTCGCAATACTGCGTTGCAGTTCGCTTGCCGTACTAAATGTACTGTCTGCGCTCCTTCGCCTTGTCTTGCTTAGCCATTTGAATTTACTGGTAGCCGTTTTTGAATAGATTTCTTTTTTATTTTTATTAGGTAAATAATTCATACATGAGCACATTAGATTTAGCAAACCATGGCCCGGTAATCCCGGTAATTGTTATCAACAAAGTGGAAGACGCGGTGCCCATGGCAGAAGCGCTGCTGGCAGGTGGTGTTAAAGTGCTGGAAGTGACTTTGCGTTCACCAGTGGCCTTGCAAGCGATGGAGCAGATTGCCAAACACGTGCCTGATGCGATTTTGGGTTCAGGCACTGTGCGCAACCTGAAAGATGCACAAGCTTCCAAAGATGTTGGCTGTCAGTTTGCGGTTAGCCCTGGCTATACCAGTGAGTTGGGTCAATTTGCCCGTAAAATCGGCTTGCCATTACTGCCAGGCGTATCTACCGGTTCAGAAATCATGATGGCGAATGCTGATGACTATTACTTCCTGAAGCTGTTTCCAGCTGTCGCAGTAGGCGGTATCAATTTGCTGAAAGGCTTTGCCGGCCCGTTTGCTGATGTAAAATTCTGCCCTACCGGTGGCGTGAGTGTTGAAAGCGCGCCTCAATTCCTGGCGCTTCCTAACGTAGTCGTCTGTGGCGGCACCTGGTTAACCCCTGCTGATGCAGTAGAACGCAAAGACTGGGCGCATATCACCAAGCTTGCGAAAGAAGCTTCAGCCATCGTCGCAGCCTAATCATTCAATAAGGAAAATCAGCTATTATTAAAGGCTTGTAGTCTTACAGGCCTTTTTTATTGCCGCACGCTTATATGTCTAACTCATTGAATCTCGAACAATACAAAACCATCGTGCTGGATTGTGATGGTGTGGTGCTCAATAGTAACCAAACCAAGGTGGATGCTTATTACAACACTTCGAAACGTACTGGCGGAACGGATGCGCAGGCGCAGGCTTTTGTTGATTATCACATCAAGCTGGGTAGTATTCCGCGTAACGACAAAATCCGTTACTACATTAGCGACATTCTAAAACAGCCATTCACTGAAGAATTTTTTCAGACATTGATGGATACTTTTACCGAGATTCTGGATGAAACCCTCATGCAATGCGAGGTCGCGCCTGAACTGGATAATCTGAAGCAAAGAACCTCGCAAGCCAAATGGATGCTGATGTCCGGCGGTGATCAGGAAGAGTTACGCAAGATCTTTCCACGTCGCGGCCTCGACCATTTGTTTGAATTGGGGATTTATGGCGGTCCGACAAAAAAGAATGAACATCTGGCAACCATGATCGCGGATGGCACGATACAGTTCCCCGCGCTATTTATCGGCGATAGCCGCTTTGATCACCAGGCCTCGACAGGCGCGGGGCTGGACTTTGTCTTTGTCTCCGACTGGACCGACATGCCAGACTGGCAAAGCTATTGCAAACAGCATCAGGTGACAGTCAGCCATCATCTTGAACTACAGCCTTACACTGATTTTTAACGTGTGCCTTGCCTTTTTGAGAGAACCATCCACTAGCCTATAATGCCCGGTCATGACGACAGACAAAAAACAAGTCACCATTCTGGTACCCAATTATAAAACGCTGGAAATTACCAAAATTTGCCTGCGATTGTTGCGTAAATTCACTGACTTTAACCAGGTTGAAGTCATCGCTATCGATAATAATTCGCAGGATGCCTCAGTGGAATACCTGCGTTCTTTACCTTGGGTGAAGTTAATTGAGCGCCAGCCTGCGCCAGATGATACCGTGCCGCTTTCTCACTCACGTGCGCTTGATATGGCACTGGGGGAAGTCAACACACCATATGTGCTTTCTATCCATTCGGATACCTTCGTCAAACGTGCAGACTGGTTGCAGATATTATTAGAGCCATTTAATGACGATCCCAAGCTAGCAGGCGTTGGCTCATGGAAACTGGAATCCAAAACAACCTTGCAACGCTGGGGAATCCAGTTTGAACAATCCTGGAAAAAGGCTTTAAACAAATGGTTTGGTTATCGTGGTTATAACCCGAACCGCCTGGATGAAAGTAAATACTATTTACGCAGCCATTGTGCCATGTACCGAACCGATATCATCCGTGCGCTGGACACCTGTTTTTCTGATGAAAACCAGACCGCTGGCATGGTGATGCATCGCAAAATGGTTGCAGCGGGCTATGAAATGCGGTTTCTTGACTCGGTTCAGTTAGGTCAGTATGTCGATCATCTGAACCATGCCACGCTGATCTTCAATCCGCAACTGGGGACTAGCGAAAAAAATATGCGCGAAGGCGCCAAACGCATCAATGCCAAATTACGGGGTATTGATGGCGAGTCCATTCTTGCAGATAGCAGCCTGGACCAATAACAACATCATGCTCCCAAACCGTCTGCTCAGCCTGGCTTATTATCTGCCGCAATTCCACGAGATCGAAGAAAATAATCGTTGGTGGGGGCAAGGTTTTACTGAGTGGCAACAGCTGAATTCAGCTAGAATTTATTTTGACTGGCAGCAGATTCACACGCCTGAAACACCGTTTGGTGACTACAATTTACTTAATCCCGCAGTGTTTGAATGGCAGCAATCAGTGGCACAAACACATGGTATTGATGGTTTCCTGGTGTTTGATTACTGGTTTGGCGAAGGTAAAAAATTGCTGGAAAAGCCCATGCAGATGGTGCTCGATCAGCAGCTTGATTTCAAATATGCTTTTTGTTGGGCCAACCATACCTGGTTTAACAAACGTGACAACATCACACTGCAGTTGCAGCAATATCTCGGCGCTGAAGATTATACGGCTTACTTTGAGCAACTCTTGCCGCACTTTCTGTCTGCCAACTATATCAAGATAGAGGGAAAACCCGTATTTTCTATTTTCAGTCCCAAGGATATCCCGGATCTTGGCGTGTTTATACAGACTTTTAACCAATGCGCCACACAACATGGTTTTCCAGGCATTTACTGGTTGGCGGATAATACCGAGCCGCACCAGCCCTGGAAAGAATACTTTGATGGCTACAACAAATCCGGTAGCATTTTTAAGTGGCGCAAGCGTGATAACGGGTTGTCATATATCCGCGAAAAGCTGGCGAGGACTTTTCATTTCAAGCATCTCGGACCATTTGTATACAGTTATCAGGGGCTGGTCGTCGATAATGATCCATTATCTGAAGACCCGCATCAGATACCTATTGTATTCACCGGTTGGGATACCACGCCGCGTCATCTGCGGCGCGGTACCATTTTACGTGGCTTTGATCCGCAGTCTTTTGCTTTGCATTTGGAAAAGATCTATCAGCAATTGCGGCAGCGTAAACAGCATTTGCCAACCCAGGTGATTGTGATCAAATCATGGAACGAGTGGGCCGAGGGCAATGTGATTGAGCCGGATCAAGTGTGGCATGATGCGTTATTGCACCAATTTTTACTGTTCACTAAAAAGTTAAAAAAATGACGCGTTTTTCTTGGCCGAAAGCTATCAATAATCTCATCTTCAAATGTCGAAGATTCAGGTATCAGGCCAGGAATACGCAGTCTGAACATAGATTAATGCTGACTTACCTTTGCCCGAACGCCAAGAAAGCATCAGGTGGCGTTAAAGTGATTTACCGGCATGTTTCCCTGATCAATGATATGCAGATACCTGGTGTCAGAGCACAGATATTCCATCCTAAAGATGTGGATTTCCGTTGTGAAGTGCCATTCACCAATCTGAACTTCAAAAAAAACTTTATCTTTAATAAAAAGCATGAAGTGTTTGTCATCCACGAGATGTGGGCGGCGCGAGAAGCCAAGATCGCACGCGCGAAAGGCATCAGATACATCATACAAGTCCAGGGTGGCTATGATGTTTTTCGTAAAGCAGATGTTGATTCCGTATATACCGCTTATCAACATGCAGAACTGATTACCTGCGTATCGGATGATATTTACGCATGCCTGGTTTTCCTGTTTCCGGAATTTGAGCAGAAGATTTACCGGCTGCATTTATCTGTTGAAGATGACTTGTTCAAGCCAGCGACGCATAAAGAGAACCTGATCACTTACATGCCGCGCAAGCTGGAGAAGCATTCAACACTTGTCCTGAATTATATTGCCAGAAAACTCCCTTCTACCTGGAAGATTGTCCCGATAGAAAACATGAGCCAGGAGGCTGTGGCTGAGACGTTATCCAAATCCAAAATCTTCTTATCATTCAGTGAGCTGGAAGGTTTAGGCTTGCCGCCGATCGAAGCCGCTTTGGCAGGTAATATTGTCATCGGGTATACAGGACAAGCTGGTAAAGAGTACTGGCTTGAAGAACAGTTTCATGAGGTGAATTGTGGAGATATCCGCAAATTCTCAGAAGTGATATTGGACAAAATCACAAAGATTGATGACGGTAATTTTAATTTTAATAAGATTAAAGAAAATATCACCATTTTGCAGAACAAATACTCCCCGATAAAGGAACTGGCTGGTCTGCGCGGATTAGTCGATCAATTGATAAAGGTTTAGATACATGCAAATTGCTAGACATCATCTTGACCTGGGCTGTGGAGGCAAGCCCAGAAATCCTTTTTCATATGAAGTGGTGTGTGGCATTGACCTGATTGCGCATCCGATCAAAGAGCCCGGCATTGAGATTAAAACCGCCAATCTGTCTATAGATCGTATTCCTTACCCAGATAACACCTTTGATGCTGTCTCGGCATTCGATTTCATAGAGCACATTCCGCGGATACTCAATGGGGGCGAGTTTGGTACACGTTTCCCGTTTATCGAGCTAATGAATGAAGTATGGCGCGTGCTAAAGCATGACGGGGTATTTTATGCATTGACGCCAGGCTATCCCAGCAAAGAGGCTTTTATCGATCCGACACATGTGAACTTCATTACTGACGGTACACATAGCTATTTCTGTGAGGGCCGTTGTTATGGAAAGAACTATGGCTTTACCGGCATGTTCAAGGCAAAGCGCGTCATGTGGGTTTATCCAAGACTACATTACCGTGCCAATAATGATTTCGCCACCACACTTAAATCGATTTTCAGAAAACTAAAATTAAAACCGCAAACCCATGTTTTATGGGAGTTGCAAGCGATTAAACATGATCAATCATCATAAACACACCCCTATCTATCTCGCACTTTTCCTGGCATTTATCACTTGCTGTCGAGTGTTGTGGATACAGCATGGCTGGATTACGAATGACTCTATCCTTTACTTTGAGATGGCCCGACATTTTGCCATGGGTGATCCTCATCCATTTGAAGGGTATAGCTGGGGGTTTTATCCGGCACTGATTGCTTGCCTGCATACAATCAGTGGGCTTGGCTTGCAAGCCTCTGCCAACTTGTTGATCGTCGTATTTTTTATGCTGCTGGTTTGGGGGCTAATGCGTATGGTCAGCATTGCTGGCGGCAATGACTGGACGCAATTTTATGCTGTAGTGCTGCTGCTAAGCTCCGGTTACATCGTTGGCGATATTTTGCCCATGGCCAGCCGTGACCTAGGGTACTGGGCAATGATGGTACACGCGGTCAACCAACTTATTCTGTTCTATCAGCAGGGGCGCTGGCAGCAGGCACTTTACTGGCAAATGTTTGCACTATTGGCCACATTGTTCAGGATTGAAGGTGCGATTCAGTGGCTGGTGTTGCCGCTTGCCGGGTTCTTTATTTCACACCCTGCCTCCAGCAGGTTAAAAAGATTAGTCGCCCCTTATTCACTGCTGTTTGTTGGCAGCCTGATTGCCCCTGTTGTTTCATTGGCGATGCATATGACGCTGGAGGATCTGGGACGCGTCAAGGAGCTTTTTACCGGGTTTAGAGATATCGAGATGAATTTTACCCGAGATATTACACATCGCGTCGATAACATGCGCGATACAGTCATTGGTGAACCATTTCAAGAATATGCCTGGTTTAGCTTCCTGCTGGTCTACTTTGCCATTACCACGCTAAAGTGCTTGAGTGTGGCTGGCTGGGGGCCGATCTTGCTAGCGTATGCTGAAAAACACAGCATCAAAAAAAGTATGCAACCCGCGGCATACCAGGTGTTGTTGTTCTGGTTATTTGTGTCGTGGGTAATTGGCTGTTTGATTACTTTCAAGGTCAACTTATTGTCGGCCCGTTATGTGGCGCTGTTCGGCTTTGTGCTGATTGTATTTGCCAGTTTCGCGTTACATAAGTTAATGCATCATCAAAAAGCGACCATGCCGCTGCTCAAAAAGTTATTGATTGTGGTGATTGCCCTGATTCTGCTGGCGGGGTTTATCAGCAATATTAAAGCCAAAGATGCTGGTTTTTATTATGAAATTGATGCCGTCGCTTATGTGAAATCCAGGTTGCCAGCAGGCCAGCAGGCACTTTACAGTTCAGCAAAACAAAGGTTTTATGCGGATGTGCCTTATGATAGCAGAGAGGATTATGCCTGGGATGACCTAGCCGAACGGATCGCTGATGGGCGCATGCAGCAATACAGTTATATTGTAGTTAAATTTGACGACACACCGGAAGAGCATACCAAGTTAAAAGCGTTTCAGCAGCAACTCGTTGGTTTCCAGCTGGATAAGACGTTTTACGGCCATAAGCAAAAAAAACAGCTACTTGTCTTCAAACGTGTTGGTTAATGAGGAGGATGCAGCAAATATTGCTGCATTTTCTTTTTAAGCACACTGGCTTGAGAGAACCCTAGTTTTGCATATTCAATGTAACTGTCTACCAGGATCGCCCAGTTCGACTCGCCAAATGGTGCATTCATCCTGGCATAGCGCGTCAAATGCCTGAAACTGCGCAAACGCGTACCAAACCAGAGTGACCAGGGGTAAATCTTCATATCTGCAATATCAATCAAACCTATCCTGCCTTCTGGCGTTAATACAATATTTCCCAGGTGTAATGAGCGGAAGTGAATGCCTTTTTTATGTAGTTCGGCGATAAAAGCGCCTAGCTGAATCACATGTTCAGTCTGTAATTGCTGTTTATCAAGCAGGTCTTTTAGCGTGTTGCCCGCTAAAGGGGCGTAATGCACGACAAAGGTGTGGCTTAAAGACGCAGACTCTTCCGTCCCTGAATGCAGGTTGTTCGAGAGTGGATATTCAAGCAAGCGTGGATTTTTTACTTCATAGCAGTGCATCACATGAATCGTGGGAATTTCTAATGCCTTAAGTTTGCTCGCGTGCTGGCAAAAGCGTTGTGCGTAGCCCTGAAAGCGTGCCCAACTGAAGCGATGGCGCAGGCGAAACACTTTCAGGTAATCGCCATTCGGCAATTGCAATACTTTGATCCCGCGCGGGTCGCGCTCAATGACACGCGCATCGGTGAGATGTTTTGCTGTCAGCAACGGATAAGTCATACCTGAGGTATCTGCGTGCTTAAAGAAAGGTGCGCTATCACCCTGCTTGGCGGAATATGTTTTAAACAGTTAAGGTGGCCAAGCGGACACACCCGCTCGAAGCAGGGGCTGCATGACAATCCTAAATATTCAATCACTGCTTGCGGATGCATGGGCGGCGTGTGGCCGGGGTCAGAGGAGCCATAAATAGCGATCAGCTGTTTATCGAGGGCTGCCGCTACATGCATCAACCCGGAATCATTACTGATGATGGTGTGGCAGGCCGACATCAAGTCAATGGCTTCACCCAGTCTGGTTTTGCCAGCCAGGTCTACGCATCGCTGTTGCGTGTGTTGCTGAATCTGTGAGGTCACCGGCCGGTCTTTATCCGAACCAAACAGCCACACTTGCCAGCCATTATTTAAAGCGGCATTAGCGACTTCGGCATAATATTCCACTGGCCAACGTTTGGCTTCGCCATACTCAGCGCCTGGGCACAAACCAAGCACTGGGCTATCGGATAGCGCTATGCTGTGTTGTTGCATCAAACCACTAAGGTTTGTGCGGTCGGCTTGCAGCGCTGGTAGCGACAATGAATGGGGCAGGGGAGCGTCTTTTGCACGACCAAGTGCCACAAAACGCTCCACTGTTTTTTTGAGGAAAGCTTTGTCCAATGGCCGCATGTCGTTGATCAGGCCATAACGCATTTCACCTTTAAAGCCGGTGCGGATTGGGATATTGGCTGCCCAAGGCAGTATGGCGGATTTCAGGCTGTTGGTCAGCAAAATAGCCTGTGTATATCCATCAGTGGCTAATTGTTTACCAAATCGGTAGCGCTCGCCTATGGCTAGATCACCATGCTTAAAGGGCAGCGCAATCGCGCGAGACACTTCCGGCATTCTTTCCAGCAATGGTAATGTCCACGTCGGCGCGGCGACATCGATCTGGCAATCCGGCTGGTCGATCTTGAGTTGCTTGAACAGGCTCTGGGCCAGCACCATGTCACCCACCCATGAGGGGCCCATCACCAGAATCTTGTTCATGCGTGCATTTTTTTGATCAGGTTGCTGGTGCTGCGGCCTTCCACCAGGTCAATCAGTGCAATTTCACCGCCCCAGGCTAATACTTCCTGCCCACCAACCACCTGGTCAGCTGTGTAGTCACTACCTTTGGCGATTACATCAGGCCGGATAGCATTGATCAGGTTCAAAGGGGTGTCTTCATCGAATAAGATTACCGCATCGACAGACTCCAGCGCCGCCAATACACGCGCACGGTCATTTTCATTCACCACCGGGCGTGTCGGCCCCTTGAGCGCAGACACCGAACGATCGGTATTGAGGCCAAGCACCAGTTTGCCGCCCCGTTTTTTAGCACCTTCGAGATAGGTCACATGGCCTGCATGCAGTAAATCAAAACAACCGTTGGTAAACACGATTTTTTGACCTTGCTGCTTCCAGGCGGAAACCTTTTGCAGTAAGTCAGGCAACTCGCTTACTTTATGCGCCTGGGCGCTCCCTTGTGCACTGGCAATCGCATAAGCCAGGTCAGCTTTGGTAATTGGCACAGTGCCTACTTTGCCTACAACTACGCCTGCAGCAATATTGGCCAGCGATAAACTTTCCAACGCTGATAAGCCATGAATCAGGCCAGCGGCCAGTGTGGCGATCACGGTATCTCCGGCCCCGGAAACATCAAATACCTGTTTGGCGGTCGCGCCCAGATGTTCAACACGCTCTGTGATCAGGCTGATGCCTTCTTCACCACGGGTCACTGCCAGAAAATCCAGCGATAAGCTGGACTTCAATGCGCTGGCTTTCTCAATCAACGCAGCATCGTTTACCTGCGTATCACATGCCTCAGCCGTTTCTTTTTTATTTGGTGTGAGGGCAGTCGCGCCGCGATATTTATGATAATTGCGACCTTTCGGGTCTACCAGCACAGGAATCTTGTGCGTGCGGCAATGGTGAATGACAAGCTGGCAAATGTCTTCCGTCAGCAAGCCTTTGGCATAGTCAGACAGAATGACGAGTGCAGGTTGTTGTTCAAGTGCTGCTTGAATGGCTTCGGTGACATGGCTTGCTTCACTGGCGGACAACTCACTAGTCAATTCCTGGTCCAGCCGCATCATTTGTTGATGGCCACCCAGAATACGGGTTTTTGCAATAGTCGGCCGCATTGAAGTTTTGATCATCGCCTGCGTATCAATGCCATGGCTGTGCATGGCGTTTACTAAGAGGGATGCTTCATTGTCTTCGCCTATCAGCCCGATCATCCTTGTGTGTATACCCAACAAGGCCAGGTTAGCGGCTACGTTAGCGGCACCACCTGCACAATGCTGTTCGGATTTGATCAGTAATACCGGCACCGGCGCTTCTGGTGAGATGCGGTTCACTTCACCGATCAGATAGCGATCCAGCATGACATCGCCAATCACCAGTACTTGCTGATTATTTTCACCAAAGTGCTGGACCAGTGTTGCCAGGCTTGCAGTCGTGAGCGTGTCAGCCATCAGGATTCCAGAATCTCGCACAGGCTATGGCCGATGAAAATGTGGGCTTCCTGGATGCGAGCAGTCACATTTGAAGGCACTACGATATTGTATTTGCAGAGCGTATTCAGTTTGCCGCCACTACCACCGGTCAACCCTATGGTGGTGGCGCCAATCTCATTCGCTGCTTCAATCGCCCGCACCACATTCGCACTATTGCCGCTAGTGGTCAGGCCGATCAATATATCTTCCGGGCGACATAGGGCTTCCACCTGGCGCGCAAAAATGTAATCGTAGCCATAATCATTGCCTACCGACGTCAGGATAGAGGTATCTGTTGTCAGTGCGATGGATGGCAAACCTTTACGCTCTTTTTTAAAGCGCCCAACAATTTCGGCAGCGATATGCTGGCTATCAGCCGCACTGCCGCCATTCCCACATAACAGTATTTTCCCACCTTGCTGAATGCAGTGGCGCATTGCCAGGCCCACTTCACTGATCAGCGGGAAAGTGACTTTTAAGGCCTCAAACATGGCCATATGTGCTGTATGTTCGCCTTCTAAATACTCAATATAGCTCATGACGACGCCTTTAAATCGGTAGTTGTGTACGCATCAAATGCGGGCAATGGAATCAAATTGCAAGTAGCGCCTAAATGCTGCATGGTTAGCAATAAGCATCTTCTTGCATTAAATAGTTTTGCACATAATCTTTCACACCTTCTTCCAGGCTGGTAAAAGGTTTTTTGTAGCCGGCATTACGCAACTTCTGCATCTCGGCCTGGGTGAAATACTGGTATTTACCCTGCAGGTCCTGTGGCATATCAATATAGGTGATGTCCGGTTCTCGCGCCATGCTGGTCATGACATTGGTTGCCAGATCTTTGAAACTGCGGGCCTGGCCAGTGCCTATATTATAAATGGCGCTGGTGGCCGGTTTTTGTTTCAGGGCAGCTTCCAGGAAAAATCCCATCACATCCGCCACGTCTTTCACATAGACAAAATCACGCAACTGCATGCCATCTTCAATGCCTTCTTTTGTACCTTTGAACAGGCGCATGGTGCCGGTTTCCCTGAACTGGTTAAAGGTATGGTAAGCCACGCTGGCCATGCGTTCTTTGTGATATTCGTTTGGGCCATACACATTAAAGAACTTGAATCCGGCCCAGGCAGGCGGGGTGACCTGTTTGTCAGCGACTTGCTGTAACACCCACTGGTCAAAAAAGTGTTTGGAGTAACCATAGCCATTCAAGGGGCGCAGATTCTCTATACTGGCATCGTCGTAACCTTGCTCACCACCACCGTAGGTTGCTGCAGAACTCGCATAAAAGAACGGTACTTTATATTCGGCACACCAGGACCACAGGTCCTGTGAATAATGCATGTTGTCCGCGACCAGCTTGTTAAAGTCACGCTCGGTGGTCGCGCTGATTGCGCCCATGTGAATCACCGCAGTGATCTCGTCATTGTCTTCCAGAAAATCGAACAACTGGTCTTTGTCCAGGTATTCGGCATAGTGCCTGTGTACCAGATTTTGCCATTGGTTTTCATGTGTGATACGGTCAACAATCACGAGGTCTTGCCGACCAAGTTTGTTGTTCAAATGCCAGGCCATGATAGAACCAATCATGCCTGCACCACCGGTGATAATGATCATAGGCGAGCAATTAAAACGTTAAAACGCGATTATAACGCGTAATCGGGGAGGGCTGGCAGTGAATGGCGTGTTAGCGCATCACGCCAATCCAGGAAAATCATTAGGTATGGAGAGCCTGCGCGCAAACTGAAGTTTATTTTTCAGCGCCTAACGCCAAAGCCCGCTCTTTATTTGCTTGTGCCTCAGCTTCTGCCTTTACTGAGTCAAACTCATCACTTACCCAACCCTGCAAATGCTCCAGCGCAATATCGCGCATCGCTTCAATCCAAACCGCCTCACTATTGAGCGCCGGAATGTAGTGATAATCCCCACCGCCGACAGACTGAAACAGATGTTTGCCTTCCATGGCGATTTCTTCCAATGTCTCCAGGCAATCGCTGCTAAAGCCTGGGCAGACGACATCTATGCGCTTGATCTGCTTTTTGCCAAGTGCGTCCAGCGTATTGGCGAGGTAGGGCTGCAGCCATTCCTGACGGCCAAAGCGGGACTGGAAGGCGACTTGGTATTGCTCTTTGCTTAAGCCTAAGGCCTCAGCTAGTAAACGAGCCGTTTTGTGGCATTCGCAGTGGTAAGGGTCGCCTTTGAGCAGGTGAAATTTAGGCACACCATGAAAGCTCATCACCAGTTTTTCAGGCTGGCCGTGTTGTTGCCAGTACGCTTGGATATGGCTGGCGAGTGCTTGAATATAGAGCGGATGATCGTGGTAGTGCTTGATGGTGCGGATAGCAGGCACATTGCGCATTTTAAGCAGTACGCGCCAGACCGCATCCATTGCTGCAGCGGTACTGCTGGCGGCGTATTGGGGGTAGAGCGGGAACACCAGGATGCGGTCACAGCCTTGTGCCTTGAGGGATTCAATGGCGCTTTTCATGCTGGGGTTGCCGTAGGTCATGCCCAGTTCGACGGCAAAAGGCGAGTTGATTTTTTGGGTCAGGTAGCCTTGCAGCAGCTTTTTCTGTTGTTGCGCATACACCATCAGCGGTGAGCCTTGGTCTGTCCAGACACTGGCATATTTTTCTGCCGATTTTTTTGGACGAATCACCAGAATGATGCAGTGCAAAATCCAGCACCATATAAAGCGCGGGATTTCTACCACACGCCTGTCCATCAGGAATTGCTGTAAGTAAGGCCTGAGGGCTTTGGCTGTCGGTGCTTCTGGCGTACCCAGATTAGCTAGCAGGATACCCACTTTTGGTTGGCTGCCGTGGGTGTAGGCAGGTTCTGGCTGATAATAGGTCATATGCTTATTCTATGCGATTCAGGCTGACGAAGGTGAGGGAGAGTTAGCAAGTAGGCTCTATTTATATTCAAACGGAAGTATAAATAAAATGGCTTCGAATTAATGCATTTGATTATTCAACGATAATAAAAATCCCCGCAGAAGCGGGGATTAATGTGAAGTCAAAAACAGTGTGCCAGTTTAGATATTAAAGCTTTTTTTTGCGACCCATTATGCCCACCAAACCGAGGCCAGCCAGCAATAAAGCGTATGTTTCTGGTTCTGGTACTGCAGCAGCAGTGAATGTGGTGATAGTGCCATTATAACCGGTAGTTGCACCAACACTCGTGCCTACAACATGCAGGAAGAAATTCCCATATTGTGCGCTTTCAAGGTAGCCAAAGGACACTTTTGGCGTGCCATTTAAAACAGATCCGGTCGCGACAAGGTTCTTATTGGAATCAAGAAGATTAAATGTTTCAAAGGTGAATGTATTGCTACTAGAACCTGAAATACTGGCTACGATATTTTGTAATCCTTCAGTACTGAATCTAATGTAGTCATCAAAACTGGTGTTACCAGAAAATGCACTGCTGAATTGATAACCATCACCTGAAAGCGTCGCATCATAAGTGGCGGCGTATGCAGTGTTCAAGACTGTGCTTAGCCCTAATGCAAGCATTAATAAAGATTTTTTCATACTAGAACTCCTAACAACGATTAAAAAAACGGATCAATACTAAATTTATGTAAGCAATCGGGTGACCTTGCGAAAGGGAAGGCCAACTGTCTGCAAATTGATGGATGGTTTACTGGGTGGCAGGACACAATCCAAGACTGAGTCCCATGGGTAAGTTTCGTTTACTTTTTATTAATTTGATTGCCAACTACACCACCAACTGCCGCGCCACCTACAGTACCAATTGCACTACCGCCAGTAAGCACTGCGCCGCCTACTGCGCCTATGCCTGCACCAATTGCGGTACTTTTGCCACGTGAACTCATAGAACCACAGCCGGAAGTACTGAGTGCAATCACCAAAAATAAGGACCAAACTAATGGTTTTTTCATTTGACTACCCATTGCGTATAAATTGAACGTGGGTCAATTATGAAAACTTACTTAGCGGACGCGAAGAGGTATGAAACTGATTGTCATGTCGGAAGATTCAGACATTTGAGAAAAATTTGTAAAGTTATAAAAACTATTGATTGGATAACGCGTTTGAAAGAAGTTTTGCCGTGATGTCGACAATAGGAATAATTCGTTCGTAAGCCATCCGTGTAGGACCGATCACACCAAGTGTTCCTACTACCTGTCCATCCGCTTCATAAGGGGCAGTGATCAGGCTACATTCATCCAGAGGCAGGTAACCGCTTTCGCCACCGATGAAAATTTGTATGCCATCTGCCCGTTGGCTATGATCCAGCAGTTGCATGAGCGCCGTGCGACGCTCGAAAATTTCAAACAGTTTACGCAGGCTGGTGACGTTGGTGGAAAGCTCATCGACTTGCAGCAGATTGCGTTCACCGGAAATCACGACCGTTTCCTTGGCAGATTGCTCGGGCTGGCCAGCCGCATCCAGCGCGGCTGACATCAGTCGATTAATATCCGCCTGCACCTGCTGTAATTCCTGCTTTAGCTTATGTTGCAGTTCATCCAGTGTTAACCCTTGGCAATGGCTATTGACGTAATTACTGGCTGCAATCAACTCACTGCTGCTGAAAGCTTTCTCTGCCATGAGGATGCGGTTTTGTACCTGGCCGTCTTCTGTCACCAGAATGACCAGAATTTTCTTTTCACTCAGGTGCAGGAACTCCATATGCTTGAGCGCATTGCGCGTACGCTTGGGAGTCATCACTAGGCCGGCAAATTGTGTCAGCTGCGACAGCATGTCTGCTGCACTATTGATCAGCTCCTGCTGGTTAGGCGAAGACAGCCCGGTTTTAAGTTGCGCTACAGCCTGGTTATCCAGTGGTTGCACTGTCATTAGCGAATCGACGAACAGGCGGTAACCCTTTTTGGTCGGAATTCTGCCTGCTGAAGTGTGCGGACTTGCGATAAACCCCAGTTGTTCGAGGTCACTCATCACGTTGCGAATAGTCGCCGGACTCACATCCAGGCCGGAGTGTTGCAGCAATGTGCGTGAGCCTATCGGCTGACCACCACTTATATAATGCTCGACCAGGGTTTTAAGTAAAATCTGTGCGCGTTTATCCACTTTTTACAGCCTTATTCATGTAGGGGGATTTTGCCCGATTTATGCTCAGGATAACAGCCCCCTGTGCTTTTCAGTT
>NZ_DATHWZ010000025.1:0-61365 GCF_035460085.1 Methylophilus sp. | reverse complement strand
ACTTGTTCAGGCGCGGTGCCACCGGTGTGGTTGCGGCTGGCGACTGAGCCTTCCAGTGTCAGGACTTCAAATACATCATCGCCTATGGTTGCGCTAAAGGCCTGCAATTCAGCCAGGCTGAATTCGGCCAGGTCACGTCCGGTTTCCACGCCTGCCTTGACGGCATGCGCGACCACCTCATGCGCATCACGGAAAGGCATGCCTTTTTTCACCAGGTAATCGGCCAGGTCTGTTGCAGTCGCAAAACCCTCCAGCGCGGCCTGGCGCATATTGTCGGCTTTGACTGTGATACCGCGCAGCATGTCGGCGTAAATCTGCAAGGTTACCAGCAAGGTATCCGCCACATCGAACAGTGGCTCTTTGTCTTCCTGATTGTCTTTGTTGTAGGCCAGTGGCTGGCCTTTCATCAGGGTCAGCAGACCAACCAAATGCCCATAAACACGGCCGGTTTTACCACGCACCAGTTCCGGCACATCCGGGTTTTTCTTTTGCGGCATGATGGAAGAGCCGGTACAGAAGCGGTCAGCAATATCGATAAAGCCGAAACGCGGGCTCATCCATAAAATCAGTTCTTCTGAAAAACGGGATAAGTGCATCATCAGCAATGACGCTCCCGCGTTAAATTCAATGGCAAAGTCGCGGTCAGACACGGCATCCAGTGAGTTCTGGCAGACGCTATCAAAACCTAATAATTCGGCGACCAGCTCACGGTTAATCGGGTAGCTGGTGCCCGCTAAAGCCGCTGCGCCTAAAGGCAAACGATTGATACGTTTACGCGCATCGGCAAAGCGTTCGGCATCGCGGTTCAGCATTTCAAAATAGGCCATCAGGTGGTGGCCGAAGGTGACCGGTTGCGCCACTTGCAGGTGGGTGAAACCAGGCATGATGGTGGCAGCGTTTTGCTCCGCCAGATCCAGCAATGAAGTTTGCAGGGCGCGGATACCGGCAATGGTGTCATCGACCACGCTACGCAACCATAAGCGCACATCGGTGGCGACCTGGTCATTGCGTGAACGGCCGGTGTGCAGGCGTTTGCCGGCATCGCCGATTTTCTCGGTCAGGCGTCTCTCGATGTTCAGGTGCACATCTTCCAGGTCCAGCAGCCATTCAAATTGACCGGCTTCAATCTCGCTTAAAATTTCGCCCAGACCACGTTTGATATCTTCAACATCCTGCGCCGAAATAATGCCTTGTGCACCCAGCATGGTGGCGTGGGCAATCGAACCCTGTATATCGAATGCAGCCAGGCGCTTATCAAAGTCGACCGAAGCGGTGTATCGTTTCACCAGTTCAGCCACCGGCTCATTGAAGCGGCCGGACCAAGCCTGGTCTTTTTGATGCAGCGAAGAGTGTGGTGTGGATTGCGAAGTTGTCAAAGCAAAAATTCTTTCTGCCAGAAATTGGGCGTCTAGCGCATGCTTGCGCCACTGGCGCTTAATACTTATGATGCAGGCACGACATTATAAACGAACATCACGCCGTGCGTAAAAGCAACCGCATTCCCAATTTTCGCAATCTAGGCATACACTTACGTCTGCTATTAATGCATGCAGGCTTGCTGGGATTGTTGACGATCTATGATGGCCAGCCAGCATGGAATATTGCTCTCTGGGCCGGGGACCTGACGCAATTAGCCGGGCAATGGCTACCGCCTTTGCTGCTGACCATGGGGGCTTTGACTTTGCTTTATGCCTTGATTACCAGACTGCCATATGTGATTGGCCTGGCTGCAATCATGGCGTTGGCGTTAGTACTTACTTCTTTATCTGCCTATATTTACCATATCGGGATTTCGCCGCTGACTGCCTCTCAAAGTCTGCAAATATTGCTGCTATGTGTGGGGGATGTGGCGCTAAGCCTGTATTACCTGGATTTATTGCAACGGGCTTATTCCCCAGCTATTGCCGAAGCACGTTTGCAAGCGTTGCAAGCGCGTATCCGCCCGCATTTTCTGTTTAACAGCCTCAATGCGGTGTTGTCACTGATACGTAGCCAGCCGCAACGTGCGGAGACTGCGCTGGAAGATATGGCGGAACTCTTCCGCGTGCTGATGGCAGATAACCGTGCGCTGGTGCCTTTGGCGCAGGAAATCACGCTTTGCCAGCAGTATTTAAGTATAGAAAAACTACGTTTGGATGAGCGTTTGCAGGTCGAATGGCACATTGCGAAGATCCCTTCCACATTGATGATTCCGCCGCTGATCCTGCAACCGCTGGTGGAGAATGCGGTATATCACGGCATAGAAACATTGGCACAGGGTGGCACGATTGTGATCAATATCAGTACCAGTGCGCAAAGCTTGGTGTTGCGTATCAGCAATCCACTATCGCAGCGTCCGGAAAAATCGGGTGGCAATAAAATGGCGCTTAAAAATATCGGTGAACGGTTACGTTTGCATTACGACCTGGAGGCCAGGCTCAGGCAGTATGAAGAGCAGGGGCACTATGTAGTGGAAATCACAATTCCGACCCGGCCATTGTCCGAGGTGCCGCATGGCTAAACAGCAGTTGCTGATTGTCGATGACGAGCCGCTGGCAAGACAGCGCTTGCGCGATCTGGTTGGCGATATCGGCGGCTACACCGTGGTCGGCGAAGCTGCGAATGGCGTGGAGGCAATGGCGGTATTGCAAACCCGGCAGGTGGATATCGCCCTGGTGGATATCCGCATGCCGGTCATGGATGGCATCGAACTGGCCCAACATATCCGCCAGCTACCCAGCCCTCCTAACCTTATTTTTACCACTGCCTACGATCATCATGCCTTGCAGGCGTTTGACCTGAATGCCATCGATTATCTTTTGAAGCCGATTCGTGCCGAGCGCTTATCGGACGCGCTGAATAAGGCGCGCCCGTTGCAGCTGAAGCAGTCGCAAAGCCTGCAATCATTGCAAGATACCCGTCAGCATTTGAGCATACATGAGCGGGGAAAAGTGTTGCTGATTTCAGTGGATGAGGTGTTGTATTTCCGCGCTGAGTTGAAATATGTGACGGTACGGACAACGAACAAAAGTTATTTGCTGGAAATGTCTTTAAACCAGCTGGAACAGACTTATGCTGACCGCTTTGTGCGTATACACAGGAATGCACTGGTAGCCAGGGACGCGATCGCCGGTTTTGAAAAGCAACGCATTCAGAATGCAGACACCGAAGACGCTGGTGAATCAAGTTGGGTGGTATTGATCAAGGGCATTCCGGAGACATTGGTGGTCAGTCGTCGCCACCAACATATGATCAGGGCCGTATGAAACGGCCCTGAATCGCTAATGCATTTTGAGGTTTAAAGTTATTTAAGATTTTTCTTCTGTTCGGCTTGTTCGATCACTTTGGCCGCCCAGTCTTTACCGCCCAGGCCAAATGCAATTGCCAGTGCCAGGAATACGGCCCCAAATACAATCACAAACAAGGCGTGAATCAGTTGCATGCCTATGCCCAGTTGTTCCAGGCCGATGAAAATCGCCAGGATCTGGATGCAGTATTCAGCCGATGTACTGATGATCAGGGCTTGTTCAAACTTAATGCTATGCAACCAGGCAAATACCAGGCGGTTGATAAAACGCGCGAACAAGGTACCAAAAATCACCACCAGGATAGCGACGATAATATGTGGCAGGTAGCTAGCCAGCTCACGCAGCAACATCGCCACTTCTGTCATGCCCAATGAGTTGGCACAGGTGATCACGAACAGTAAAATGACCAGCCAGTAAACCACCTGGCTGATAATGCCACTCAGCGTGACATTGAGATTGGCGCTGCGCATAAAAGATTCCAGACCGGAACGCTTGGCAAAAGCATCAAACTGGGTGATTTCCAGCAGGCGTTTCACGCCGATACGTACCAGCTTGGCAACCAGCCACCCAAAAAACAGGATGACAATGACTGCCAGCAATTTGGGGACAAAGTTGACTAGCTCAATCCAGAATTGATTGAGTGAAGAAAGAAAAATATCGATTTGATACTGCATGGCAGCCCTCCGTTTTTATCGTTAATACTTTAATTTTAAGCAGTGTTTCTGATGATAAGGTTTGTTAGCATAACTCAATCCGACCGGACTGTGGCGTAAAAGGTTCGTGAAAAAGCAACTGCTAGTGAAGCTACGCAGACGGCCAATCCCCTATGTTAAAATGGCGGCATGACTACCGTTAACCCTCCAAAATCACTGGTGATTGCCTCGCGCGAAAGCGCACTGGCGATGTGGCAAGCCAGGCATATTCAAGCGCGTTTACAAGCGCTTTACCCACAATGTGATGTCAGCATTTTAGGCATGACCACCACTGGTGACCAGATTCTGGATTCGCCTTTATCGCGCATAGGCGGCAAAGGCTTGTTTGTGAAAGAGCTGGAAAACGCACTGGCAGATGGCAGTGCTGACCTCGCCGTGCACAGTATGAAAGATGTACCCATGCATTTGCCGGAAGGCTTTGTATTAGTGGCTACCGGCGAGCGTGAAGATCCGCGTGATGCGTTTGTCTCCAATGCTTACACCAGCCTGGAAGCTTTGCCGGATGGCAGCATCGTTGGCACTTCTAGCCTGCGTCGTCAAAGCCAGATCCAGGCGCGTTTTCCGCACCTGAAAATTGAATCCTTGCGCGGTAATGTGCAAACGCGTTTGCGTAAGCTGGATGAAAACCAGTATGCCGCCATTATCCTGGCGGCTGCCGGTTTGATCCGCCTGGGCTTGGGTGAGCGTATTAAAGGTTTTATTGATGCGGCACACTGTATTCCGGCGGTAGGCCAGGGCGCTTTAGGCATCGAGATTAACGCCAGCCGCACCGATCTGATCGAGATTCTGGCGCCACTCAATCATGTAGATACCCAATTATGTGTAGAAGCGGAACGCGGTTTCAGCCGTGCTTTGGCCGGCAGTTGTACCGTGCCGCTGGGTGCTTATGCGACTAAAGAGGGTAATACTATTTCCATGCAAGGTTTTGTCGCCAGCGTCGATGGTCAGCAAATGCTCAAAGAATCCGTCACTGGTGATGCCGTGTTGGCAGAAAAGCTCGGCCAGCAACTGGCGCAGCAGCTGGTTGCCCGTGGGGCGGACAAAATCCTGGCAGCGCTGGACGGCGTAAAGTGACGCAGCCGCTGGCGGGAGTGCATATTGCAGTGACGCGCCCTCCGGAACAGGCGACCAAACTGAATGCTGCGATTGCACAAGCGGGTGGTTCGGTGATTTCATTTCCGCTACTGGATATTGCCAGCCTGCCTGATCTCTCGGCATTTTATGCTGCCATCTCACCGCTCAACCAGTTTGACTGGGCGATTTTTATCAGTAGCAATGCTGTGCAATACGGCATGCCACTCTTGCAACAAAATCCACTACCTGCCAGTTTAAAATTCGCTGCGATTGGGCCAACCACTGCCAGTGCACTGCAGGGTTTTGGTGTCACTGAGGTATTAAAACCAAGCGACCGTTTCGATAGTGAATCTTTGCTAGCCTTACCTCAATTGCAGCAGATGCAGGGCCAGCGCGTATTGATTGTGCGAGGCGTCGGCGGCCGCGAAGTGTTGGCGGATACCCTGAAACAACGCGGTGCCCAAGTCGTGTTCGGGGAGTGTTATCGGCGCGTCAATCCGCAGGAAAATGCTGACGTATTGGCGCAGGCTCATGCCAGCCACCAATTGCAGGCCATTATTATTACCAGTTCGGAAGCATTACGGTTTTTGCTCGATCTGGCAGGCGACTCCGAATGGCTGAAAACAATTCCTTTATTCGTCAATCATGACCGCATCGCCGAACAAGCACAATTACATCATTTGACAGTGTTCAGTGCCGGGCAACCCGGCGATGACGCCATGCTGCAATTGCTTATCCGGCATTTTCAACCCCATTAATTAAATTCTTTTCATAAGCATAAACAGGCTTGACATAAATCACTATATATCTAATTATTTAGTTATATGAGATTAATCACCCACATCCCTGAAGCCTGGTCGGATATTTCTGACCTGTTTGTTGCCTTAGGAGATGCACATCGGCAACGAATTTTGCTATCGTTTGAAAAAAACGAACGCCTGACCATTTTGCAAATCGTAGACAGTTCAAATCTCAGCCGCACGGCAGTTACACATCACCTGAAAGTACTTGAACGGGGGGGTGCCTTGCAAAGCGAGAAAATTGGCCGCGAGGTGTATTTCTGGGTCAACAAAGCGCGGATGCAGCAGGCCTTGCAAAACGTCATGACCTATTTAAAAGAAGATATTTAAGGGGAATTTAAATGCTTGTCAGCATTTTAAGAGTGTTATGCCGTTTGGTGTTTCGTGTTCGCGTAGCAGGGCTGGAGCACATACCTTCAGAAGACCGCTTGTTGATTATCGCTAATCATGAATCGTTGCTCGATGGCATGCTGATCGGCCTGTTTTTACCTAAACGTGCGACATTTGTTGTGCATAGCGATGTATTGAAGAATCCCGTTTTCAGATGGATTCTGAGTCTGACGCCACATCTGGCAGTAAATCCCACCAGCCCGTTAGCGATGAAAAAAGTGATTCAGCGGTTGAATGCCGGGGAAAATGTGGTGATTTTCCCGGAAGGGCGCATTACTTCTACCGGTGCGCTGATGAAGGTATATGACGGCCCTGGATTTGTCGCAGCAAAAACCGGCGTCAGGATCTTGCCGATCCGGGTAGAAGGGGCCGCCCAATCTTATTTTGGCCGCTTATCTGCCGCTCATCCGCGTAAATTATTTCCTAAAGTGATGCTGACCATCATGCCGCCGACTGAAATTCGTACCGAATCTCAAGATAAAACACCGCTTACCAGCAAGCAACGACGGCGCATTGCTGGTGCTGCTATGCGCAACATCATGCAAAACATGCTGTTCCAGACACAGCCAAATAAAACGTTGTTTGAAACCTTCCTGGATGCCATCGATAAATCTGGCAGCAGCATGCGGATTATTGAAGACTTGAACCTGCAGGAGGAAACTTACCGGGACTTGCTGAAGAAAAGCCTGGCACTGGGACGACTCGCCTGCAAGGTCAGCAAGCCAAACCAGGCCGTCGGCGTGTTGATGCCGAATATCACCAACACTGCTGGCCTGATCCTGGGGATGATGGCGTTCAAGCGCATTCCTGCTATGTTGAATTACACATCAGGCACGGCGGGTATCCAGAATGCCTGTATCGCGGCCAAAATCAACACCATCATGACTTCGCGCCAGTTCCTTGAAACGGCCAAACTGCAGGAAGTGGTTGCGCAACTGAAAGACATCAAGATTGTTTACCTGGAAGATTTGCGCCCGCAATTTGGCCTGCTGGACCGTGCCTGGCTGATCGGCTACGCGCTGCATTTCCCGCGTGCTGCCATGGAAAAGATCCACGCAGAAGATACTGCCGTGATCCTCTTCACTTCGGGGTCGGAAGGCAAGCCCAAAGGTGTTGTCCACAGCCACAAGAGTATCCTGGCTAATATCCACCAGATCATGGCGACGCTGGATTTCAACCCGACTGACAAGTTCATGATGTCGTTGCCGATGTTTCACGCATTTGGCTTTACCGGCACTTTGCTGCCGCTGCTTAGCGGTATCCGTATCATGCTGTTTCCCTCGCCTTTGCAATACAGGGTGATTCCGGAAGTGATATACGAGAAAAATTGTACGGTGTTTATCTCGACCAGTACTTTCCTGGCCAATTATGCCAAGTTCGCACACCCATACGATTTTTACAAATTGCGCATTGTGGTGGCAGGCGCGGAGAAACTGAATGAAGAAGTACGAAAGGTTTATCACGAAAAATTCGGCATTCGCATACTGGAAGGTTATGGCACCACCGAATGTGCGCCTGTGGTGTCGGCCAATACGCCAATGGCGAATAAACAGGGTACTGTCGGCCAGTTTTTTCCGGGGATTGCACACAAACTTGAGCCTGTGGCTGGCATAGAAAACGGTGGCTTATTGTATGTCAAAGGTGACAACATCATGCAGGGCTATTACCTGTATGACCAGCCAGGCAAATTGATTCCGCCGCCCAATGGCTGGTATGACACTGGCGATGTCGTGGAGGTGGATCAGGAAGGCTTTATTCATATCAAAGGCCGCGTCAAGCGCTTTGCCAAAGTGGCTGGCGAGATGGTATCGCTGGAAACGGTAGAAAAAATCGCTAATACGGCTGCGCCTGACCACAAACATGCCGCGACCACGCAAGCAAACGCCAACAGGGGCGAAAATATTGTACTGTTTACTACAGATGCTGCATTGAAACGGGAAGACCTGCAGGTGGTAGCCAAAAATCTGGGCGCACCGGAAATCGCCATCGCCAGGAAAATCATCGTCGTGGAAAATATTCCGCTACTAGGCACCGGCAAAACAGATTATGTGACGCTTAAACAAATGGCAGAAGAGCAGTAATGAACCGCAGGCAGTTCTTGCTGGCAGCAGGAGGCCTGGCCTTCGCTGGCATCAGCCACGCCGCCTGGCGCTATTGGCCAGATGCTGGCTTAAGCAATCCTTGCCTGGCAAACATGCCAGACAGTCTGCTGCAACACCCGACCTATCAACACATCTGGCAGGGAGTCCGGCCAGACCAGGTGTGGGATATGCATGTGCACCTGGTAGGCGTGGGCGATGCCAGCAATGAAACCTGGTTTAATCCGGAGATGGATAGCTGGATGCATCCATCGTTAAAGCTGCAAAAAGCGTTTTATATGAATGGCACCTGTGCAGACCCGGCGCGTATCGATGAATCCACTGTTGAGAAAATGACGCAATTGGTAACTGCCATGCCCGTGGGCGTCAAACTCATGTTGTATGCTTTTGACTGGTACAGGGACCAGACCGGGCAGATTCTCGAAGCCGCTTCCATTTTCCATGTATCCAATACTTATGCAGCACACATTGCCAACCAGTTCCCGGAACGGTTTGAGTGGGTGGCGAGTATTCATCCTTATCGCCCCGATGCGCTGGATGAACTGGATAAAGTCTACGAGCATGGCGCGCGTGCTATCAAGTGGCTGCCTTCAGGCATGGGCATAGACCCTGCCTCTAAAAAGTGTGCAGCTTTTTATAGAAAGCTGGCTAGCCTGAATTTGCCTATCATCAGCCATACAGGCAAGGAAAGCGCCGTTGCCGGAGGTGAACAAACCTATGGTAATCCGCTACGCATGCGCCAGGCACTGGACCAGGGTGTAAAAGTGGTGCTTGCGCATTGCGCCAGCGATGGTAGTGATGAAGACCTTGATCATGGCGGCCGCATCATCAAAAGCTTCGATTTATTCACCCGAATGATGGATACGCCCGATTACAAGTCATTAGTTTTTGGCGATATTTCTGCGACTACCCTGATCAATCATGCCTGGGTATTGCCTACTTTAATTGCACGCCAGGACTGGCACCCGCGACTGGTGAATGGCTCGGATTACCCTCTACCCGGCATCATGCCACTGACCAATATCAATACCCTGATTGCTGACGGCTGGCTAGCCGATGAACACAAACCCTTTTTATTGGGTTTGAAACGAACCAACCCTCTGCTATACGACTTTGCACTGAAACGCCTGCTTAAGATCAACGGGCAAGCGTTTTCCCCGCACGTTTTCGAAACCAGGTCATTATTTGAGCGACTTTGAAGAATCCATCATGAATAACCAATTCAGCTTACTTACTCAAAACCGTTTCCGCCCTTTTTTCTGGACCCAGGGACTGGGCGCCTTTAACGATAATGTATTTAAAACAGCATTGATCACGCAGGTGGCCTTTAACACTGCCAGCCTGACCACGCTGGATGGCAGTATGCTGGTCACGTTGCTGCCTGGCCTGTTCATCCTGCCGTTTTTCCTGTTCTCCGCATCTGCCGGTCAACTGGCGGATAAGTATGAAAAGTCGAAGATTATCCGGCTGGTCAAACTGCTTGAGATCGCCATCATGCTGTTTGCCAGCATCGGCTTTATGATACATAGCCTCGCCATGCTGGCCTTGGCATTGTTTCTGATGGGTGTGCATTCCACCGTGTTTGGCCCGGTGAAGTATTCATACCTCCCGCAACATTTGCAACCAGGTGAATTGACTGCTGGTAACGGCTTGGTGGAAATGGGCAGCTTCGTCTCAATTTTGCTGGGACAGGTACTTGGAGCGTGGCTGGGTAGCCTGCCGCAACATGAATTCTTCACCAGCCTGAGTATTTTGCTGATCGCTATCTCCGGCTACCACATCAGCCGCAGTATTCCGCTGTCACCCGCGCCGGTGCCGGAGATGAAAATCAACTGGAATCCCATCACCGAAACCATGAATAACGTGCGCATCTTTTGGGCGCAGCAGACTTTGTGGGTGGGTATCGTCGCCATTTCCTGGTTCTGGTTTTTCGGCGCCACCCTACTGGCGCAGTTTCCCAACCTGGCAAAAGATGGCCTGCATGGCAGCGAGCGCGATTTTATTGCCTTGTTATCCATCTTTTCGGTGGGCGTGGGGATAGGATCCCTCTGGTGCGAAAAACTCTCTAAAGGTAAGCAGGAGCTTGGCTTGGTGATGCTGGGAGCCGTTGGCATGTCGCTGTTCGCCTGGGATTTTGCCTCTACTGCGGGCAGCATCCAGCAACAGTTTTTGGCTAACCCTGGCTGGTCGCTGCAATCGATCAGCCAGCTGGACTACTGGCGCATGCTGTTAGATGTGGCCTTACTCGGTGTGAGTGGTGGCCTTTATATTGTGCCCTTGTATGTTTTGCTTCAATCAAGGGTTGAGGCGCGCTATCAATCGCGTGTGATTGCCGCTAACAACATTATGAATGCCTTATTCATGGTGCTTTCGGCCGGATTTTCTCTATTGTTATTTAGCCAGGGTTTAAGCATTCCGCAACTGTTTTCAGTGACGGCAGTCTTGAACCTGCTGGTGGCGGGTTATTTATGCCTGCGCCAGCCTGAATACTGGCTAACTAGCGTTGCGTATGTAAGACGCTTGTTCGCATCGGAGTAGACTCACATGCGCAAATTGGCATGGTTTGTACTGGGATGCTCCCAGACGGTAATGGCAGCAGGTGAGATTGTGAAACATCCCCTTGGGCAGTACGACAGCGAGCAGTTTATAACCCTGAGCATGCCTTGCGCGCATTGCCAGAGTTTGCCGCAGGCGCAATGGTATTTCAAAAATGAAATCGTGGCAGTGCCGGGAGCAGGTCAATCATTGACCTGCTTTTCACTGGATAAACGCGGTGCTGATGATGTAGCTTCTCTGGATTTGCATGCATTGCCAGATGTCGTATGGACTGGCTCGACCCAACAATGGACTCATACGCATTTATCAGGCGATGGAAAGCGATTGCAGTTAGCTGACGGCAAAGAAATGTCGTTTGAAATCGTGCCAAAAATCCCGACCAATCTGTCTTATTGGAATCAGGATACACAGGCGTTTTACGCACAACGAGCCCTCAGCATCCGCGGCGAGCAAGTCGGGCAAAGTATCATAGCGCGCACCCTCTGGCCGGAAGATTTTCGTCTTAATCTGCAAGCACAGCCGCAACCATTGCAAACGAATGAATCACTCAAACAACTGGTGCAATTCGATCAAGGCGGCGCACATAGTCCGCACGAAAGTCGGTTGTTATGGCAGAAAATGCCAAGTATTCAGCCGGCACTGGCCGGTAAAGCCGTCCTGGGTGTGTTGTTAAATGGGGCACAAGGTGACGACGATGAGGCACACGGAGGACATTTTGCGTTGGCTACCGGTGTCGTCGGTGACGATGGCAGTTATCACCACTGGCTGGTGAATAATTATTACAATCTGGCGACCAATAGCGAAAAAGGCATTATTGCCGGGGTGACGCCGTTTGATAAATACATGGCTGATCTCAATAGCGGGCAGGCATTTTACCGTCCGTCATATATGCTGGTGGCAGTGTTTTCGCAACCGTCTGTACCGGCCAATATTCAGGCGGCTAGCAACCGTGTCTACCAGCATTTTTACCGCAATGATTTTGTGTATGATCATGCCACTGACAACTGCGCAGGCACCAGTGTCGATGTCTTGCACAACCTGGGTTGGAAGGTACCGGAAAGTGGCGGTGAAAGCGTGCTCAAAGCAAGCGCTGCTTATTGGTACATAGCCGCGACTGAACGCAGCCTGACCAAAGGCCGCGAGATTTACGATTACCTCAACACTGAAATGACGCGCCTGTTTCCCGCTGTCGCGTTTGATGCGATTGGCAATGACTTGCTCAATATCGCCCAAACCGGCAGCACACAAACCTTGTCTTCACCCGAGATGCAAAGCATAGCAAATCAAATTGAAGCGATTTATTTTGTTCGCATCCCGCAGATTCCTTCCAGCCGGGTTGCAGGCCTGTCGCCGGTATATAGCTTCGAGCAATATTTGCGACAGGTACCTGCCGATAGAAGCCAGTGGAAGATTATTCCGGTCACGCCTAATCCTTTACCGCAAAACTTAAAGGATGGTTTGGCGCTTAAACCACAAATGCCAATGCTGATACCTTTGCCCGCTATTTTGTTTTTAATGAGCGTCCTCGGAGTCTTCTATTTGTTAATCAGAGTATCTTGGAACGCAATCAAGTGGCCGCGCAAAAATATTAAGAAATAAAGTATTATCGTCAAGACTTAAAGTTTTGTAATAAGCGTGGTCATTAAAATCTTTGTCATTTTCCAGTGAGACTCTATACAAATGCGATTAGGAATTATCTTTTACGTTTTTCTCTTTGTTTCAACTAATACATGGAGTGCGAGTTCTGACTTAAAGCCTTTTGACTTCCAGATAGAGTCAAATCAACCAAGTAACGTTACTCAGAATGTCGCATGTGGATTTCCGGCATTGGAAACATCATCAGATTTTGCTGTATTTGCAGCGGGTGCATATGCTGGCCGCAAGTTATCTTTCCAAATAGACCAGAGTGGGCACGAGGCAACACAGATAGATGTGGCTGTTAACAGTCCTAATAAGCCTGTGGTGCTTATGCTGGGAGCTTATGAGCCAACTGTCTGGAATATAGGATGGTCAAAAAATACCCAAATTTTGGCGGTACTTATCAGTGGTTATCATAGACAGGCGGTTGCCGGTTTAGAAAAAAACACTCCTCAATTAATTAGCTCAGCTGATAATCATGGTCCTTGTGGATATTTCTATGTCACTGACAGCAGTCTGCAAAAGCTTAATCCAATGGCAAGGCGAGTTTTCGGCAAAGCAGTCAATATGATTTTCCCTGCGGAGAATGGACGAGTAATTATTGGTGATGCATTACAAAAAGACACAAAGCTTGTTACCTCTGCCCAAATTTCACCAGCCGCATTTTATGTCAAGGATGCACCCATGGCAGGCGCTGTCGGCTTAGAGGATGCTGTTCGCAAAGGTATATTAAGAAAGGCGACTCAAGAAGATGCTGACTTATGGGTTGATTCAATAATACAAAATTCGGTGCAGCAGGACATTCCTCCTATAGCCAACAGGACGCTTCTCAAACCGCCTAGTCCAAGAATTTATAATGCTTATGTCGTTCTTAAAGCATTTACATATCCTGCAGGTCTCTATGGGGCGCAATCGGTTACCTTCATGATTCCTAAAGGGGTGCCCAGGCCAATAGGTAACCCTGGTCATTCAGCAATTTACGATTTCAATACACTGAAATGTGAAGGTGGTGAGTGTGGTCCACGTATGCCTGCTACGGGGTCAGTAGGTCCAAGATAAAGAGGAATTTGGATACTTTTGAGCATAAGTTATGAAAAGCTATGTATCAGTTTCAGCAGGACTTTTAATCATTCTCTTAGTAACTTCTGCGCGTGCTCAGGATGACGGGTTGGAGACCGAATCCAGAAATGTCGCATCCGCATTTATGGGCGCGGCTAATTTTGTCGTAGGCCGTATAGGCATTGAATGCCTGCCTATGCTGGGCCGGCTGGAAACGCCCAGGGAGTATGTGAATATCTGGCAGGAACGCAATGCCAAATACTACACCGCATCGACCAGATACATCGCGAAAAAGATGGAAGCTGCGGATGCCATTGGCGGCAGTGTTGCCAGGGATGCGGTACTCAAAGAATATTCGACTATCGTGCGTAAAGAAGGCGAAGCGACCATTGTTGACTGGATAGGAAAAGGCAATAAAAGGGAAGGCTGCCAGCGGGCGGTGATGCTGATTGATAAAGGCATACTGGACGTGAATCCCGAAGTACCTGTTTATCAGGACCTGCAAGCTTTGGCTGTCTGGTCCAAAATTACGGAATGATAGTCAGCTGACCAGTCAGGCACGGTATTTCAAGCAAAAAATCTATTGCAGACTATAGATGGTAGCAGTGGCCCATTATTTGTAACCAGCTAATTAAAACAAGCTGATTTGGACGCAACTTATTCATTCGTTAACTATCTGTTTACATGTCGTCCTATAATTTTCCACATAATAAAAAGGCCTCTTATGTCAGAATCAATCAATCGAAAACTTGTTTTAACTGCCATTATTTGCTTGTTGTTATACCAGGTAGGTACCTGGATTACGGTGATTGCCGGGGCAATGTGGGGGGCTTCGGCTGCAGTGGTCGTGGCGGTAGTTTCTTATGTGTCGGCAAGGCTCGCCAAACGCGGCGCGACCAGCACTATCTGGTTTCTGGTGCCGACTTTATTATTTACGGTGATTCCGCTGCTGGCGAAATTGTGGAGCGCATTCACCAGCCAGACCGGCATTGCCGATATGTTGCTGGATTTAACTCCGTTGCTGGTGGGCTTCGTGATTCCGGTGATCTTGCTATCCATGGTCTATCTGGACTTGCGTAAAAAATCTCTTAAAAATGGCATTTAGCCAAGCTGCCAGATACCTGCTGAACCAGGTATCTGGCGCTTTGCAATAACATTGCACAATAACCCGTTATAATTACACGCTTAAATCAATCCTGATTAAGCACAACATGCCATCAAGTTATTTCGGTACCCCGCGTCCACGTTCAAAGTTATGGGCGTTTGGTCATTGGTTCGGGCCTTACGCACCACTGATTGTAATGTTTTTGACCGGCCTGGTCTTTCTTTCCCTGACCCGCTTAGGTCTGGTCGGCTGGAAATGGGAGCGTGTACTGGCGACTGGCGAACTTAGCCAGATTTTGCTGCAAGGCGTGCGCGTTGACTTGATTCAGCTTGGCTTGCTGGCCATTATTCCGGTATTACTTTCGCCCATACTCGCCACCCGCAAACTGTTCCATGTCTGGCGCGCTTTTACCTTCTGGTGGGTGTTGCTGTCACTGGTCTTGCTGGTCTTCCTGGAAGCGGCAACCCCAGGATTTATCCTCGAATATGACGTACGGCCCAACCGTATTTTTGTCGAATACCTCAAATATCCGCACGAAGTGTTCGGCATGCTGTGGCAGGGCTTCAAAATAGAATTGTTTTTTGGCCTAGGCATGGCAGTGCTGGCATTTGTACTGGTATATCAACTGCTCAAGCCTTGGCGTGAAGCTGAATCAACCTGGTCAAATCCACAGTTATGGCTGGTATGGCCGGTGATATTAGTGCTGACAGCATTTGGGGTTCGCTCTACGCTTACACACCGGCCGGCTAACCCGGCCCTGTTTGCCATTACCCAAGACAGTATGGTTAACAGCCTGATCCTGAATTCTACCTATTCGGTTTTTTACGCCGCTTACAGCTTGCAGCATGAGGCTAAATCGAGTGAGATGTACGGCAAATTGCCGCGTGAAAAAATATTTGCAATCACCGGTGCAAAAGAAGGCGATATCCCAACTTTGACCACGTTGGTGCCATCGGTGAAACGCGAAAAACCATTAAACCTGGTGATTCTGTTGCAGGAAAGCCTGGGTGCCGGGTTTGTCGAATCACTGGGCGGTAAGCCGGTCACCCCTAACCTGGAACAACTCAAATCCGAAGGTATCTGGTTTACGCATTTGTATGCCACCGGCACGCGTTCTGTGCGCGGCATTGAAGCGGTGGTGACGGGCTTTCAGCCTACACCTGCAGACAGTACAGTCAAACTGGGCTTAAGCCAGGGTAACTTCTTTACACTGGCTTCCTTATTAGGCAAGCAGGGTTACCACACCGAATTCATTTATGGCGGCGAGTCGCATTTTGACAATATGCGCAGCTTTTTTATGGGTAATGGTTTCCAGCAGATTACTGACCAGCCTGACTTCAAAAACCCGGTGTTTGTGGCCAGCTGGGGCGCTTCGGATGAAGATTTACTCAATAAAACCCATGAGCAATTGCTGGCGCACCATGCCAGCGGCAAACCATTTTTCACGTTGGCATTCAGCTCATCCAACCACGCGCCGTTTGAATTCCCCGATGGCCGTATCGAGCTCTTTGAACAGCCGAAAGCCACTGATAACAATGCGGTGAAATATGCGGATTATGCGATAGGCGAATTTTTCAAGAAAGCCAAGGCCAGCCCATACTGGAATGATACGGTGTTCCTGATTGTGGCTGATCACGACATTCGCGTGCGCGGCGATTCGCTGGTGCCGATCGAGCATTTCCATATCCCGGCGCTGATTCTAGGTGGAGCGGTACAGGCAAAAACGGTTAACGCCATCGCCAGCCAGATCGATTTGCCGGTGACGGTATTGTCATTAATGGGCATAGCTGCCCAGCACCCGATGACTGGGCATGATTTATCCAATATCAATGCCGATTATCACGGCCGCGCCATGATGCAATACAACTATAACTATGGCTGGATGCAGCAAACGGGTGCCAGCATAGCGCAGAATGAAGTAGTGGTGTTGCGTGAGGGCAAGGCGCCGGCTTTCGGGCATTACGAACCGAACAGCAAAAAGCTGGTGAACACTGCTGCACCCGCCGATGCGCAGGCTTTATCCGAGCAGGCGTTGGCCAATGCCTTGTTGCCGGCCTTATTGTATAAAGAGCAGCGGTATCGCTTGCCAGAGTAAGAGGTTGGTTTGAAACGTTCCCCATTGCCAACAATGTTAACCAGCCAGGTGCTGCTGGATGGGTTGTCTTATATTTTCAAAGGAGGGTTGTGGCTCAAAAACAGCCACCTGCCGCAGAAAAATCATGCGGTGCCTGCACACTTTATCGGCATTTGCGTGGCGACCAATACCCACCCTGAAACCGATGATTATGTACTGGCGCAACTGGCTGCGCTCGGGCTAGGCCGCGTACGGCTGGATATCGGTGACGATGATATGTATGTGCATCAGACACGTTTATTGCAACGTTTGCTGGATGCCAGCTTGATTGTGGATGTACATTTGGTGCAGCCGTTCGCAATCGCCAGACATATGCTGGATGCGCAAGTACAGGCCAGATGGCAGCAGTTTGTCGAGCAGTTTCTGCAGCAATATGCCAGCCAGATTGCCAGTCTTGAAATCGGCAATACCATTAACCGCAAGCGCTGGTCCGGGTATCAGTGGCCTGGTTTTATGCAGGCCTGGCAGATCGCGCATCGCCTGGCCAGGCAATATGGTGTAAAAGTTGTTGGACCGAATATCCAGGATTTTGAACCGTTGTATAACATTAGCGCGTTTAAAAAACTGCAGGCCGAACACTTGCTGCCGGATATCCACAGTAACAACCTGTTTGTGGAGCGTGTCATTGAGCCTGAACAGCCGGATCACCGTATTTTCCAGTTCCGCTGGACCCGCTATTTGAAATTCAATCTGATCAAAAAAGCCCGCCTGCTGGAAAAAATCGGTGCCGATTATGGGGTAGAGACATTGATCTCGCCGGTGGCATTCTGGGCGATTTACCGCATCCAGCGGCATTTACCGGATGGGGCACAAAAGCAGGCAGATTATGTCACGCGCTATTTCACTTTGCTGGCGGCTTCCGGCGCCTTGCAACAGGCAAACTGGGGCGCCATGATCTGCCACCGTGAAGGCGTGATCAATGATGGCCTGGATGATGCACGCTATCCTGCATTGGAGCGGGTAGCCTATTACCAGTCAGCCGATGGTAATCTGCATGAATACCAGCGCAACCCGAGTTTTTCTGCCCTGAGAACAGTGGCGCGCTGGCTGAATGGCGCGCACTATATCGGCCCGTTGGCGACCGGCCACGGCTTGGAAATTCACCAGCTGCGCAAGCATCAAAAATTATTTCACATCGCGTGGACAGTCAACGGTCAATGTGCAGTGTTGAATCAGGTCTATGCGGAATCAAGCTTGCGTCAGATGGAGTGTATCAACCGCAATGGTCAGACGATCAGCCCACCAGCGCTGATCACAGAAACGCCTGTATACCTGATGTGGGAAGCCACGGAGAATGTTGATCTGCATACTGCCAACCCCAAGCTGTCGCAAACTGTTATCCACGCGCACATACAAGGTTTGCAGTATTTCCCGGTTCAAGAGGCTGACTGGCGTGGCATGATCCTGGCTGAGAGTAGCGAGCAGGCAGCGCAATTGTGGTACGCCTGGCATCCCGGCACGCTCAAGGCACCAGGCAAAGAACAAGCTTTGCGCCATGCCAGGAATGCCATCTGGCCAGTACCGGACCCCAGACCAGCTAGTAAAAATGCAGTCAATCAGGCATTCAGCAACACAACAGAGAGAAAAGTCACCGTCAAGCAGCCTATCCGTATGCATTGGCACAAGACGTTGCTGGATCGTTTTAAACCCAGCAAAGCCAAGCGCAGCTGGAATGGCGCCATGGAACTGTTGCGCCGCGGTGTAGGCACTGCCATGCCATTGGCGTATTTTGAACGTGCCGACGATGCCACCCTGAAGCAAAATTTCTTTATTTGCGAATATGTGAGACATGACTTTACGATTGCCCAGGCATTTATCGCCTTTAGCCAGGGCGCGGCGTCATTTAAGGGTGTTCCTGCGCTGACGTTGTACCAGTCATTCGCGCGTTTCTGTTTGCATATGCATGCTTCGGGTATTTATTTCAGGGATTTTTCCGGCGGCAACATCCTGGTCAGCCAGCAAGCTGATGAACTGGAATTTTCATTGATCGACACAGCCCGCTTGCATGCTTATCCAACTGCAACGCCTTACAGTGAAAGAATTGCCGATTTAACCCGCGCGGTGCAGAAATTACATTGGGATGGCCGTAAACAATTCCTTGCCCTGTACCTCGGCTTGTCCGGGCACGGCCTGAATATGGGGACGTTACTGCCATTTTATCTATATGATTTTAAAGTGCATTTGAAGCGCACTATAGGCCGCAAAGGCATGCGCAAGTTGTTGCTCAAGATTAAAAGCTTGCGTAACAGAAACGATGCTTAGGCGAGTCTCATGAAAATCATGACGGCATGTTGCGCAGTTTAAGCACGACAAGATTTGGGGTCGGTTTTAATATGGTTACACGTAATAGCAAACGCTAAAACGAAACTAATTAAAGGAAATCAATCATGTGGACAAAACCAGCTGCTACCGAAATGCGTTTCGGCTTTGAAGTAACTATGTACGTAATGAACAAGTAATTGTTCTTGCTACAAAAAACGGGCGCTATCAGCGCCCGTTGTCATTTGTGTAGTACCGTTTATTTCTGTTTGAGACCTTAAAACTTTTTAGCCGGGACTCGCTCAAAAAACGGAACAATCATCAACCCTGACTATAATGAACATATTTTCAAGCACTTCTGGATTCATCCGCTCTATTGGCGGGATGTTATTAGTTAGTTGCTTACCGCTACAGGCTTGTTTGGATCAACAATCGTTGCAAGCATTAGCAGACAAGGAAATGCAATATCTGCTACAACGTATCCCACCGGCCTTTGGTGATGCTGTGTCTGACCAATTGATTCATAGTCATATACGTTTAAAAGCTGGTGATGATTGTCAGGTACACTGGCAGTTGAGACTGCCCGCTAAAGATATCGCTGAAGCGCAAGCCTTGCTGCAGGCGGAACCAGCCAAACAGATCATGCTCGCTGCTCAGGGTTACGAGATACCTGAGCAAGAGGATGCCGAAGCAGATTTTTTTGTAGACCCAACTAACTTGCAACCTTTGCGAAAAGAGGTTTTGCAAACTGCGCCATTAGGTAAATTACGGGCCAGTGTTGAATTGATGTATGCCATGCTTACACAAGCAAGGACTAATGTGCAGGAAACGCATGCAGAATGGACACCAGCGGAGTTGCAATCTGTTCAAGCAAGCTGCCAGCAACAATTCCACGCCAGCAGTACTGAAGCCGAATGCGACTGTTACAGTCGAGGCCTGGCAAAAAAATATTCGGCAAGACAGGTGAAGTACAATCGCTATTTGTTGACCAACCCTTACGCATTTGCCACCGGCAATGGTGAAGATTTTAAGCGTCTAGACAAGACGCTACAAACATCTTGCGGGCTCAGCCTCTAAATTTGCTACACCTCATTAATAGTTAAACTGGCCAGATAAATACCAGCCGGTCTGGTTCTCTTTGGTGGCAATCGTACCCAGGTCGATATACGCGCCCGTCACAGACACGTTTCTATGTGGGAACCAGGTCAGGAACACATCTTGCGCTTTCTTTTCTTCTACACCTGACAGATTGTCAGGTTTAAAGCGTAATTCAGTGCCCACCAGGAAAGTATCCGACAACATCACCGCAGCTGAGACAGCAGGGTAAATGCGATAACTGTCTCGTCTGTCGCCTCCAAAACCCAGCAAACCAAACTGGTTGGCTTTGGTCGCATGCAAGTTAGCATTCACTAGCAGGTTATAGCCATTGGCCGCGCCGAGAAATAACTTGCTGGCGGCTACGTAATAATCGACACCACTACGGTCTTTGGCGCCTAATGATTTGGGCACAACATTAAAGTCTTCGTTATATTTGTACTGAGCGCCGACTGAAATCTGCGGTAGCAAACTGTCCTGGTCATAAATAGCATCGCCAATCAGGCGCAATTTAACGCCTAGTGTGTTCAGGCGGATTTCCTTACCTGGTACAGTATCACCCAAGCCAAATCTGGTTTGCGTTGCGCTGACTTCCACGCGGTTCTTAAAGCCTAACGAAATGCCGGCAGAATTCAACTTGTAGTCCGCTTTGGTTTCAGCATGTGTGTAAAAAGCAGATCCGCCAATTTGACCGTCAGTCCCGTAACCGCTGATCACTGCCCAAGGCATTAATCCGCCGCCGGCCGCGCCTTCGACCTGGGTCACACCACCGGTGGCCAGCAGGCGGTCGCCCGCGGTTGCTGAGGAAGAAAACGCCGCCAAGGCCAGTAAAACAGACAATGCGGATGAAATAGATTTCACTGTAAACATCACAATCTCTTTTAAGGATTATTCGATTTACGCATTATCTAGTTTTTGCGATAAATATAATTGCATGAAAAAAGACGGGATTATGGTTGTGCTTGCAATATAAATCCATGAGCCGCAATGTAAGATGTGATAGTTGACTGAAAGAATAAGGGAAAAAGAAATGCGATATTTTGTGATCGCCATGACGATATTGTTATGTGCAGGGTGCATGATGCAAACCAAGCCTGAAGCGACATTGTTTCAGCGCATTGGCGGCCTGCCGATGTTAAGCAGGTTGTCTAACCAGACCCTGGATATCGTCAGTAAAGACCCGCGTACCAGCCGCTCGTTTGAGGGCGTAAAAATGAAAACCTTGAAAGAAAGTGTCACTAATTTTCTGTGCGTGAAAACCGGTGGGAATTGTGTGTATGAAGGTGAGACGATGAAGAAGGCGCATGCAGATTTGCATAATACGGTTGCGGAATTTGAGATTATGGTGGATGTATTGCGGGAGCGCATGGATGCGAATGGCGTAGGTACTAAAGAAAAGAATGAGTTGCTGAAAATATTGGCACCGATGAAATACGATGTCGTCCCTAATTAGAGTGAAGAAAGAGCGCATGTTGACGATAATAAAGCGTACGCTGTTTGCAATCGCGATGACATTTTTTGGCATTGCCCATGCAGATGTCACTGTCATTGTTTCGAATGCAGCAGGTATTCCGGTGGCCGATGCGGTAGTGGCTTTTTATGATGGCAAAACGCCTGTCAGCAACCCAAATGCCAAGGGTAAAATTGTGCAAAAGAACAAGATGTTCAATCCAAAAGTGACGGTAGTGCAAACCGGCACCAGCATCAATTTTCCTAACGAAGACAGCTTCAGGCACCATGTCTATTCATTCTCACCAGCCAAAAAGTTTGAGCTTAAACTTTACTCCGGCGTGCCGACTGACCCGGTACTGTTCAACCAGGCCGGTTTGGTGACCCTGGGGTGCAACATTCACGATTCTATGGTAGGGTACATATACATTGTAGATACACCATTTTTCGCTAAAACGGATGATAAAGGCCGCGCAGTCGTCAAGCTGGCTGAAGGCCAATATACTTATCAGGTATGGGCGCCTGGCGTGAACAAACCAGCTACCGAGCAAAAAGTTAATATTGAGGGTGCTACAGAAGTTAAAGTGTCCATTCCATAAAAATAAACCTGAATGATCCAGTTCAAACATATTCGCTCTCGAATAGCGTTTACCTTTCTCTCTGTCGTAGTCGCTATTCAGTTAGCCGGCCTCCTACCGCTAAAGTATGCATTAATCAAACATGCTAACCAGCTTGCCGAGGAGCAGATGAATGTCGGTGAGCGTGTATTTGTTAACCTGCTGCAACACAACACACAAAGCCTGAAACAAGCCACCCAGGTATTGGCAGCTGACTTTGGCTTTCGCGATGCCGTGGCCAGTAATGATGCCGAGACCATCAAGTCTGCGCTGGAAAGCTATCAGGGCCGTATTCATGCGCAAGTGGCTTATTACATCAGCAATAGCGAAGAGCTGGTGATAGGGACGGTCGATGGCAATTTTGAAAACGATGCCAGAGAAGATGTGCGGCAGGCGATCTCGCAAAACCAGAATGGCACATTGAAGTTTGATATTGTCGATGGCAAGCCGTATCAGCTGATTACGGTGCCGGTGAAAGCCCCGGATGTGATTGGCTGGATTGTCATGGGGTTTGCCGTGGATGGCCGCTTAGCTGACCAGATCAAGCAGCTGACACATCTTGATGTGGCCTTTCTGCAAAAAACCGCACAGCGTGACTGGCAACTAACGAGTGGCACTGGCACCAATCGACTCTCTAATGTGCTGGTCAAAACCGTTTCAGATGTTTATCACCAGAAATTGTCGCTGCATAAAGTTGATCTACAAGGTCAAACCTATCACCTGAAAATCCGTTCCTTACACGAAACCAAAGACGAAGTGTTGCTGGTGGTCCTGCAAGGATCAGTCGCACCTTTCACACATGACCTGAATGAATTATTTCAAAGCATGGTGGTGCTGACTTTTGTCGGCGTGCTGATTTTCGCCGCCTTGATCTCGTATGTGTCGCGCAAAACAACGGAGCCGATTGCCGAGCTGGTAAAAAATGCGGATGAAATCGCCATGGGTAACTATGAAAAAGAAATCCATATAAATAGCACTGATGAAGTCGGCTATCTGGGCAAGGCGCTCAACAGTATGCGTGAAGCGGTGTTGCAGCGTACGCTACGTATTCAACGCTTGGCGTTTAACGATGAGTTGACTGGTCTCTCGAACCGGCTGGCATTCACCCAAGGGCTAAGCCAATCAATCATCCGACATGCAGAAACACAGCAATCGCTCAGCGTGATTGTCATTAACATCCATCGATTCAAGCCCATCAATAAAACGCTGGGCAGGGATTTTGGTGATGATTTATTGCGACATGTCGGCCAGGTCTTGAAGCAAAACGTATTTTCCGAGGATGATGTGGTTGCCCGCTTGGACGCAGATGGTTTTGCCGTGTTACTACAACACACTGACCAAGCCAAAGCGACCAAGTATGCCGAAAAAATTAACCGTATCTTCGATATGCCAGTGAATGTGCAAGGTCAGGCGATTGATGTGCGTATTGCAATAGGTATTGCGCTTTACCCGGAGCATGGCGTCAGTGAAGAGGCATTACTTAACCATGCCGAAACTGCCCTGCATGAATCCAAAATCAAGAAAGCAGACTGGATCGTATATAACACGGCACTTGAGATAGACCAATCGGAAACCTTAACCCTGATTTCCGATTTGAAAGAAGCCATCCAGAAAGATCAGTTATTGCTGTATATCCAACCAAAAATAGATGTGAAAACCCGCAAGACCTTGGGTGGTGAAGCGCTGATCCGGTGGGTGCATCCGGAAAAAGGCATGATTTTCCCTGACCAGTTTATTCCGTTTGCCGAACAAACCGGCATTATCAGTGAAATTACCAACTGGATGCTGCAACGCGCCTGCCAGGTGCTGGCCGATTATCGTAGCCAGGGCTTGTACATGAGTCTGGCGGTGAATTTATCCACGCGTGACCTGAACAATATGCAGTTGCCAGAGCAAATAGAAGCCTTGCTAAAAACACATAGATTGGATGCAAAAGCCCTTAAACTGGAGATCACGGAAGGCAGCTTGATGCAGGACCCAGAGCGTGCCGAAACGGTGGTCAGGAAGCTGGCAATGATGGGCCTGCACCTGGCAATCGATGACTTTGGGACGGGTTATTCGTCATTGGCTTACTTAAGGCAATTACCTGTGCAAGAGCTTAAGATTGACCGCTCGTTTGTCATGTTCATGGACAAAAACGCGGGGGATGCCAGTATCGTCAAATCCACCATTGACCTGGCCCATAACCTTGGGCTCACCGTGGTGGCTGAAGGCATCGAGAACGAAGAAGTGCTCGCTCAGTTAGCCAAACTGGGTTGTAATGAAGGGCAGGGGTATTTTATTGGCAAGCCCATGCCTGAAAAAGATTTTTCAATCTGGCTGGAGCGCTGGGAAGGGCAGAATGAGATTGATATCGATATTGGCGATGACCTGTCATTTGCCATTAATCCGCTGGACGGATTTAATCCTCCTGCCTGACAGCGATAAATTTCGCTAATCATTGCCATAAAAACATTCAACTTTCCTTAGCGGCTGATTGGTCTTACCATGCATTTCATATGCTTAAAAAGGAGATTGAAATGAGCAAAATCAGAATGCACAAAAAGGGCAATTTTATGATCCAGACACTATTGGACTATTTCAGAAAATAATTTATTTATTTTATTGCTATTTAATAGCGCGCTATTTATAATGTTTTTCATGAGTAGCACATCAGCAGGCAAAACCCCGATTTTAAATGAGCAGTTATGCTTTGCTGTCTATTCCTTATCGCTGGCAATCAACAAAGCATACCGGCCTTTATTGAAAAAGCTGGGGCTAACTTATTCACAATATCTCGTGATGCTGGTCTTATGGGAAGGTGACCAGCGTACGGTGAGTGATATTGGCGAACAACTATTTCTGGATTCGGCAACCTTGACGCCCTTATTAAAGCGACTGGAATCTGCTGAGTTATTGCAGAGAGTGCGTTCAAGTAAAGATGAGAGGCAAGTCATTATTTGCCTAACCGATAGTGGACGCAGTTTGCGTGAGCAGACATCAGATATTATGGATGAGATGTTATGCGCCATGGGCTGTCCGGTTGACGAACTTGTGTCGCTGCGCGACAGAATGAAAGTGTTACGTAACCACTTAATTCAGCATGCAGAATAAAGAAAAGGTTGAAAAAGTTTTTTAGTAGTTGGGTTGTTTTGCATTTTTTTTGTCATAAATATAGTGTGCTATTTAATTTTGCGTTATATGTTAATTTTGCGTTATTTGTTTTACGGTATTAATTTTTTTGCTTATTTACAGATTGAAAGGACATCATCATGAAAATAAAAATACTGATCAGCATGCTAACAGCGGCTTCCATGATCACTGTAACTTCTGCTATGGCAGAGGAAAAGCCGGTGACCGAGCAACTGGTGGATACCTTGACCACCCTCTCGGGCGGTCCACATGCAGGATTCCGCTCTAACCATGCCAAGGGTGTGATGCTGGAAGGCTCTTTCCAGCCCTCCGCACAAGCCGCCAGCATCAGCAAGGCTGCACATCTGCAGAAAGCCGCTAGCCCAGTGCTGGTGCGTTTCTCAGACGCAACAGGCGTACCTAATATCCCGGATGCCAACGGCAATGCTTTCCCCAAAGGGATCGCTATCCGTTTTCAACTGCCAGATGGCTTAAGCACTGATATCGTGAGCATCTCGGTGAATAACTTTCCCGCGGCGACGCCAGAGGATTTTTTAGGTTTGCTCAATGCCGTGCGTGATTCACAAAATAGTACCGCCAAACCAAGCCCTGTAGAACAGTTCCTGGGTGCGCATCCGGCAGCGCTGAAATTTGTGACCACACCCAAGCCTGCACCGGTTAGTTTTGCAACGCAACCGTTCTTTGGTGTGAATGCCTTCAAATTCACTAATGCTGCTGGTCAGACTGTCTATGGTCGTTACCAGATTATTCCTGTGGCAGGTGCACAATATTTGACCAAGGAAGCTGCTGATGCCGCGGCGCCGGATTACCTGATGACCGATATCGCCGAGCGTGTGAAAGCAAACGCGGTGCAATACAAACTGCTACTACAAATTGCGGACAAAGGGGATGAAGTCAATAATGCGACGGTGCAATGGCCAGAAAGCCGCAAGATCGTTGAGTTAGGGACGTTGAGCCTGAAATCAGTGGTTGCGGATAGCAAGGCAAAAGAAAAAACGCTGATGTTTAATCCGTTGCAATTGACCGAAGGTATCGAAGCTAGCCAGGACCCTATCCTGCTGGCCCGCCCGACATCTTATGCGGTGAGCTTTGGCAGAAGACTGGGTAAATAAAGCTTGGCCTGATCAATTAAAAAAGCCTCGGTTGATGTGCATCAGCCGGGGCTTTTTTCAGCCACTGACAAAAGTGGTGGCTTTGCCATTAATACAGTAGCGCAAGCCACTTTCCGTCTTGCCATCGGGGAACACATGCCCCAGATGCGCATCACAGACATTACATTTCACTTCGATGCGTTGCATGCCATGGCTGCCATCCTCAATATAAGCAATCGCATTGGGCGTCAGCGGTTGGTCAAACGAGGGCCAACCTGAAGACGACTCAAATTTTTGCCCGGAATCAAACAGTTCCTGTTCACAGCAGGCACACGCATAACGGCCTGGTGTGAATGCTTCACACATCTCTGAAGAAAACGGGCGCTCGGTGGCGCTGAGGCGTGCGATAGTGAAGACATCTTCATCCAGTATTTCACGCCATTCACTGGCGGATTTACGCACTCTGTAATTAGGCTCAGGATTGCCTTCTCTGGCAAATTTGAGTACATCTTTCCATTTCAACATCATCAATCTCACTTCACTCAAGGTATGCACTGATAGTAATGAAAGTAGCCTGCGACAAAAAAGCGTTAAACCAACTGATTTCCATGCTTGTTTTGCCAATGTAATCGAGGCGCTGGCGGGTACACTTAATCCATCGAGTATACCATCACAGCAATAGTTCGATTTGCAGGAGAATCTCTTTGATCGTCAGACCCAGACCGCATTTGTTTGAACTGTTTTTTATTATCAAGGGCTCGATTGTGTTGAGAATCATGCCGCTGCTGATATTTGTGGCTACGCTCTCCACCCTCATCGTCTCCATTTATACCTTTAAACCAGGCTGGTTGCCCAAGTTTGATGGTGGCCCATTTGCCTTGCTGGGCATTACCTTATCCATTTTTCTGGCGTTCAGGAATAACGCCTGCTATGAGCGCTGGTGGGAAGCACGTAAAATCTGGGGCGAATTTGTGCTGACTTCCCGCAGTCTCGCCCGCTTGAGCCAGCTACTGGAAGAGTCCGAAGATGCTACCCGATCTCCACGTCGCATCTTGCTCGAATGTAATATCGCTTATGCACAAGCGTTGCTGGTGCAATTGAGGCCCACTAATCCCAGCCACAAAATTCGCACTTACCTACCGGAAGCGGTATTTCTGAAATATTCAAATAGCAAAAACCCCGCAGAAGCGATTCTGCGCGCGATGGAATGTGTGTTGATCGAGGCATTACATAGCGATCGCATCGACACTATCCAGTTCAACATGCTTGATGAGCTGGTACAAAAGCTGGCGCTGGTACAAGCCTCTTGCGAACGCATACAAAATACCCCGATTCCGTTTGGCTATACCTTGCTGTTGCACAGAACCGCTTATACTTTCTGCTTTCTGTTACCTTTTTGTTTTGCCAATACCCTCGGCTGGGCGACGCCTTTTGTCACCGCCCTGGCTGCGTATACCTTTTTCGGCCTGGATGCCCTGGGTAACGAGCTGGAAGAGCCGTTTGCCATGGGCGCGAATGCATTGCCTATCAGTGCACTGGCAGATGTGATTGAAATAGAAACCAAGGAAGCATTGGGCGATACAAATATTCCCCCATTACCTATCCCGAAAGATTTTGTGCTGATGTAGGCCTTTCACTGCACGAACATACTTTAAACAAAATAACGTGAATATTGCAGGTCCTGGGTTTCTATCGCTGGGGTTTGCTGCGCCATAAGATCTGCCAATATTTGGCCTGAACCGCAGGCCATGGTCCAACCAAGCGTGCCATGGCCAGTATTGAGCCAAACATTGGGGAAACGTGCATCCGCCTGCCCAATGATAGGTGTCCCATCAGGGGTCATGGGGCGTAGTCCTGTCCAGAACTCGGCTTGAGAAATATCACCCGCTTGCGGGAATAATCCATTCAAGACTTTTTCCAGTGTTTTCCGGCGGTGCGGGTTCAGCGTCAAGTCAAAGCCTGCCAATTCGGCCATGCCACCCACACGTATGCGTTGGTCAAAGCGGGTAATGGCGACTTTATATGTTTCATCCATGACGGTGGAAACCGGCGCGGCATCGGTGTTAATAATAGGGACGGTGAGGGAATAGCCCTTCACGGGATACACCGGCAAATTCAAACCCATCCCTTGCATCAGCCCGCGCGAATAACTGCCGAGGGCAACCACATAGTGATCTGCCTCCAAGGTTTCGATACCATTGCTGCTATTAATTTCCACGCCTTGCAACTGATTGTTCTGTGTGATCAGGCGATTGATGGTGATCCCTTGCCTGAATTTAACCCCGAGAGTCTGTGCGAGCGCAGCCAGGCGACTAGCAAACAACTGGCAATCGCCGGTTTCATCATCAGGTAAATGCAGACCGCCTAATAGCTGGTCTTTAACGTGAATTAAAGCAGGCTCAATCTGCGCGCAGCCAGCAGGGTCCACATGCTGAAAAGGCACACCCATTTCACTGAGCACTGCAATATCTTTAAATTCAACATCAAGCTGTTTTTGGGTACGAAACACTTGCAAGGTACCCCGGCTGCGCTGCTCATACTGGATGCCCGTGTCAGCACGCAACTCCCGCAGGCAATCGCGGCTATATTCCGCCAGCCGCACCATGCGGGATTTGTTCAGCGTGTAGCGTTCGAGTGAGCAGTTTTTGAGAAATTGAGACATCCATTGCAATTGCCATCGGCTTAAGTCCGGCCGCATGGAGAGCGGCGCATAGCGCTGAAACAACCATTGAAATGCTTTCAGCGGCACACCGGGGCCGGCCCACGGTGCAGAATAACCGGGTGAAATCTGTCCTGCATTAGCAAAACTGGTTTCCAGGCCGACTGCCGGTTGTCGATCAACCACAGTGACATCAAAGCCTTTTAATGCAAGGTAATAGGCGCTTGTCACACCAATCACACCGGAACCTAGCACTAACACTCGCATGGTTGACACTCCTGAAGCAGCAGTCGATGATATAACGCATTTATTTAAACCGTTTAGGCCATATTATCAAAGTTGATAAAGAAATAGCTTGGTTTGAGAAAAATGTTGATTGATTAATTCAAAAATAATCTTTATGAATTGCAGAAGCGATTCTGGGGTGACTTGCGACCTACTCAGAGGTTTATCAGATCGTAAATGGCGACGTTATTTTGAAATAACGGAGTTTGTGGTTGGAAGAGGCTAGGTGATAAAGGATAAAAAGCGTCCGGACCGCAAGCGCCTTTAGGATTACTTTTAACTTGCGACCACTTTCTCTAACGCCTTCACCATTACTTGCGCGGGGTCACAAGGCGTAGCCCATTCTTTTGATTGTGCAGCAATTTCCACCATGCCGGTAGGGCTGGTGACGTTCACTTCGGTTAAATAATCTCCAATCACATCCAGCCCAACTAAAAACAGGCCGTGTTGTTTGAGGGCTTTACCAACTGTTTCCGCAATTTCCAGGTCGCGAGCGCTTAATGGTTGTGCAACGCCTTTACCACCAGCCGCCAGGTTGCCGCGGGTTTCACCTGCTTTCGGGATACGCGCAAGCGCGTAAGGCAATGGCTCGCCATTGATGATCAGGATGCGTTTATCGCCTTTAAGGATCTCCGGGATATAGCGCTGCACCATGATAGTTTGGGTTTGAAATTGGGTGAGTGTTTCCAGGATGGCGAAGATGTTGGGGTCATCTTTTCGCAAACGGAAAATGCCGCTGCCGCCCATGCCATCCAGCGGTTTGACGATGATATCGTCATGCTCTGCCAGAAAAGCCAGTATCTTTTCCCGCTGGCTGGTGACGATAAAAGGCGGCGCAAATTGTGGAAAGCGTGCTACTGATAGTTTCTCGTTCCAGCCGCGTATAGATGCGGGATCATTGATGATGCGTGCACCTTGTTGCTGAGCGAGTTCCAGCAAATAGGTGCTGTATAAATATTCGTTGTCGAACGGCGGGTCTTTGCGCATCAATACTGCGTCAAAAGCAGTCGGGATATGTGTAGTCTTGTCACCGACTACCCAGCCACTACCCTCAAATGCAAAAGGCTGCGCATCGACCAGTGAAACTTCACGCTGCAAGTGCCAATCATGTTGTTCACATACCCATAACGCGTGCCCACGCGCATGCGCAGCACGCATGATGGCAAGACTGGTGTCTTTGTAAACAGTCAGGGTGCGGAGCGGGTCGAGTATAAACAGCAGTTTCATCGTGCGCCTTAGATTATGCGTTCAGTGGATCGTTTTCCTGCAGTTCCATCCCGGCTGCCAGCAATGCCAGGCGTGCGACCACACCATACGCATAGAAGCGGTTCGGTGGTGCATCTGGTGCGCCAGCACAGTCTGGCAGGGTACAGGGCTTTTCAAATGCCAGTGGCACAAATTGCATGCCGGGCGCATTGAGGTTTTCATCCACACCGCGGCTGGTGTGCACGCGGTAAAAGCCACCCACCACAAAGTGATCCATCATATAGACGACAGGTTCAGCGACGGCATCATTGATGTTTTCAAAGGTATATACCCCTTCCTGGATCATGACTTCGCTGACTTCCATACCTTCTTTGATCACAGACATTTTGTTGCGTGTTTTGCGATTGAGGTCACGCACTTCGTCGGCAGATTTCACACTCATAATACCCATGCCATAAGTGCCGGCATCGGCTTTTACAATCACAAACGGGGCATGGGTAATGCCGTATTCGTCATATTTAGCCTGGATTTTCTTAAGCATGGCATCAACTTTTTCGGCCAGTTGATCTTCACCCACGCGGTTATGGAAATCAATGCCGCTGGCGGTGTCAAAATAAGGGTTGAGCTGCCACGGGTCTACATCCAGCAGCTTGGCAAAGTTAGCTACCACTTTGTCATAAGCGGCAAAATGTTGCGATTTGCGGCGGGTAAACCAACCCGCATGTAAAGGTGGAATTAAAGTTTGCTCCAGGTTTTGCAGTATCTCCGGGACTCCACCTGATAAATCATTATTGAGCAGGATGGCACAGCTATCGAATGCCGGGTAATCGACACCTTCAAAAGATGCGGCATTGAGTTTCAGGCGATTTTTTTCGCGTACCAACGGTTCCAGAATCAAAGGCAGGCCATCGTGGGTTTCCAGCCTGGTCACTTCAGTGATCTCGGGTGACAGGCTGCCAACGCGCACCTCCATACCTGCCGATTTCAGAATATGACACAGTTCAACAACGTTACGCAGGTAGTAGGTATTCCGGGTATGGTTTTCCGGGATCAGCAACAATCTGCGGGCATCCGGACAGATCTTCTCCACCGCAACCTGGGCGGCATGCACCGATAAACTGAGAAATTCCGGGTTCAGGTTATTGAATCCGCCTGGAAACAAATTGGTATCTACCGGTGCGAGTTTGAAGCCCGAATTACGCAGATCCACACTGGCATAAAATGGCGCGGCGACTTCCTGCCATTGAGAACGAAACCAGTGCTCGATATCCGGCATGGCTTGTAAAATGCGTTTTTCCAGACTGTCCAACGGACCGCTTAAGGCGGTGGTTAAATGGGGAACCATATCTTGCTCCTGTGCGAATCTTCTTAGGCTGGGTTTTTCAAGTGTGAAGGCCAGCGGGCTTTTAATTTATGCTTCTTGGGCGATGACTGCATGGGCCTGCTGGTCGGCATGGTAGCTACTACGCACCATGGGGCCGCTGGCAGCATTGTCAAATCCCATCGCGTCTGCCTGTTCCTTAAACCAGGCAAAGGTATCAGGTGTCACGTATCGCAGCACTGGCAGGTGATGTACGCTGGGCTGCAAATACTGACCCAGCGTCAGCATGCTGACATTGTGCGCACGTAAATCACGCATGACTTCTATGATTTCTTCATCTGTTTCACCCAAGCCGAGCATCAGTCCCGATTTTGCCGGCACATGCGGGTACATCTCGCTGAATTGCTTGAGCAGGTTAAGAGAATGCTGGTAATCAGAGCCTGGACGTGCTTGTTTATACAGGCGCGGCACCGTTTCCAGGTTGTGATTCATCACATCAGGCGGTGCTTCACGCAGGATTTTTAAAGAGACATCGAGGCGGCCACGAAAATCAGGTACCAGGATTTCGATTTTAATCGTAGGAGATTGTGCACGGATGGCGCGGATACAATCGACAAAATGCTGGGCACCACCATCCGGTAAATCATCGCGGTCAACCGAAGTCACGACCACATAACGCAGCTTCATTTGCGCAATAGTACGCGCCAGATTTTCCGGTTCATTCGGGTCAGGCGGTAATGGTTTGCCGTGCGCCACATCGCAAAACGGGCAGCGACGCGTACAAATATCACCCAGGATCATAAAAGTGGCGGTGCCGCCACTGAAGCATTCACCAATGTTGGGGCAACTGGCTTCTTCACACACGGTGTGCAGGTTATTGTCGCGCAGTACCTGCTTGATTTCCTGGAAACGCGCGGAATCGGGCACTTTCATGCGTATCCATTCCGGTTTTCGCAACGTCGGCATGGGCACGATTTTAATCGGGATACGTGAGGTTTTTGCAGCGTCAATTTCTTTGACGCCAGCCACCTTTTTCGCCGGGCGTTCAGTTTGGCATTTATCTGACATGCGCCAGTTTCTCTTTCAATTTTTGGGTTAGCGCTGCCGCAATATCAGCCATGGCCAACGGAATCTTTAATTCTGTGGTTTGCGTCATTTGCATGCCGGCGTAGCCACAAGGGTCTATGTCGGCAAATGGTTGCAAATCCATATCAACATTTAAACTTAAGCCATGATAACAGCACTGATTTTTAAGGCGTAGCCCTAACGAGGCTATTTTTTTACCGTCAACATAGACACCCGGTGCATCGGCACGCGCTTCAGCGGCCACGCTGTGATCTGCCAGGAAGTCTATCAGGCTGTTTTCCAAGATGGAGACGAGTTGCCTGACATTCAAGTGGCTACGGGCCAGGTCGATCAGGCAGTAAATAATCAGCTGTCCGGGGCCGTGATAAGTGATTTTGCCGCCACGATCTACATTCAATACAGGGATGCTGTTATCAGGCAGCCTCACTCCGCGTCGATTAAGGCCCAACGTATAAACCGGCGGGTGTTCAGTCACCCACAGTTGGTCGCTAGAGTCGGCATTGCGTTGCGCGGTATAAGCCTGCATTTCGGCCAGGGTGACTGCATAGTCAGTCAGGCCCAGTTGGCGAATTTCCACGTCAGGCATGGGAATGTGGGTTGCGACTACAGCACGACCTTGACCATCGGGTGCGAGGTCAGGCTGCGATAGATTTCATCCAGTTGCGGTTTGGAAGTGACGTACACCAGGCAGGTAAGGCTCAGGTATTTACCATTGCTGCTGCCACGGATTTCGATCAGGTGCGTGTCAAATTCCGGTAAATGTGCCTGTATAGTGCGGGTAATCTCAGAAGTAAAGTCATCATGCGTCTCACCCATGACCTTGATAGGAAAGTCAGTCGGAAACTCAATCAGCGTTTCTTCTGCTGCCGGTATTTGTTCAGAAGGTGTCTGGTCTTGCTGGCTCATATGGTCACCTGCTTTGAAACGGTTATTGCAAATATAAACGCACTTGGTCAATCATGCGTGAAAAAATATTACTGGCTTCAACCGCCTGCATGGTCACCAATGGCACGCTGTGGACAACTTTGCCATTCAACGTAAATTCAATTTTTCCTACCGCTTGCTGGGCTTTCAGTGGCGCTTCCAGCGGTTTGGCGATACGCACATTGGCTTTCATGTTCGCGTATTCGCCTTGTGGAAGAGTCAGGTACACCGGTTTTGCCACAGTTAAATCTACTTCGCTTTCAGTGCCTTTCCAGACTTTCTGGCGGGTAATGGCTTTAGCAGCCGGATAAATCAGTTTAGATTCAAAAAACTGGAAGCCGAAGTTCAGCAGTTTCTGGCTTTCGGCAGCGCGTACATTGTCTGAAGTGGTGCCCAATACGACAGAGATCAGGCGGAAATCATTACGTTTGGCAGAAGAGATCAGGCAGTAGCCAGCAGATTCGGTATGCCCTGTTTTCATGCCATCGACGGTCGGGTCCAGGAACAGCAACCGGTTACGGTTAGGCTGGGTAATCTTGTTATAGGTGTAAGATTTTTGTGAGTATAAGCGCGCGTAATCTTGAGGGAAGTCGCGGATCAAGGCATTCGCAAGGATAGACAAATCACGCGCTGTCGTAGTGTGGGTCGGGTCAGGCAGGCCGGTTGAGTTGATGAAATGGCTGTTTTTCATGCCTAAAGCCGCGGCTTTCTTGTTCATCAGCGTGGCGAATAACTCTTCACTGCCGGCAATCCCTTCTGCCAGCGTGATCGCCGCATCGTTCCCCGACTGGATAATCAGGCCATGTAAAAGCTCATCCACCGTGACGGTCATGGTAGTGTCGATGAACATTTTAGACCCTTCGACTTTCCAGGCCTTATGGCTCACAGGCAATGTTTGTGTCAGTGCCAAACGCTTTTGTTTGACCGCTTCAAAGGTCAGGTAAGCGGTCATCACTTTGGTCAGTGATGCTGGCTCTACCGGCATGTCAGGATTATTCGCTGCCAGCAACCCGCCGGTATTGGCGTCACGTAGCACAAACGCTTTAGCCGCCAGGGTCGGCGAGGGTACATTCAGGGTGATGGCTTCAGCCGCCAGCGTGATAAATGGAAGTGAGAATAGAAAAGCAATGCAATAGCGCCACATGGTTAGTCACTTAACGAGATAAACAGTCAATGAGAAAAACCCCTTACGGGATACATAAATTCACGAAGAAGAACCTTCTCCTGAACAAACAATTACCGGGTAAAAATCAGTGCAGGTAACTGCAATTGGTCACGCATCTGACTGGCTGCCTGTGCTGCCAATGCGTGATCTGGATACGGCCCCAGTACAACCTGGAACAGCTTGCCATTATACACTTTGTTGAGCAGGGTTTGTGTCTCGGGGATGGCAGTGAAGATGCGTTTCTGCAAGCGGTCGGCATTTTCTTCCTGGCCAAAAGCGCCTACTTGTATATAAATACCATTGGCTTCCAGCCCGCTGGTAACGGTGCTTGCCGATGTAGGCGCACCTGCAGTTGCAGATGCGTTCGCCGAGGAAAGTGCGCTTGCTGATGAAGCGGTCCCCGTTGAAGAGGACGACACAATCTCTCTGGTGACTTGCACTGTGTCACTGGATGCCGGCGGGCTCGCTGACATTGTCGGGTCGATCAGTGAAATTTCTACCTGGCTGGAACCGTGCTGGATAATGTCCAGTTGCTTGGCTGCCGCGTAAGACAAATCAATGATACGTGGACGGCCGAATGGGCCGCGGTCATTTACCCTGACAATCAACGATTTGCGGTTGCTGAGATTAGTCACACGCGCATAACTCGGCAGAGGCAAGGTCTTGTGCGCCGCTGAAAGTTTGAACATATCATAGACTTCACCACTGGCTGTTTTGCGACCATGAAATTTTTTGCCATACCAGGAGGCATGCCCGGTCTCGGTAAACGGCGTGGCGATAGAAGACATCGGGGAAATGGTTTCGCCATTGACGATATAAGGCTTGGTCGTGGATTTGACGATAGGTTCCAGCCTGGGCGTCACTGTCGTTTCCAGTGGAGTATTCGGGTCTATGCCATCGGTTGCATTGCCTTGAAATTCCGGTTTTGGATCAATATTGATGATGCGCGGCCCCATGCCTGATGGTGCGGGAGATGACGATGCCGGTGGAGCTGGCCGCTCGATAGGCGTCGTTTTACTGGCAGGCGGTTGTGAGGGAGAGGTCTGGCGAGGGGGCATACTGCTGCTGCAGGCAGCCAGCAGGCTGGTTAACAACACAAGTGCGAGCAGGTTCAAATTAGAAAACATCTTATCCTCACAGATTGACTGCATTAGTCAGTCGCTACCAGTCGCTTATGCGATTGCACGCTCATTAATAATCCCAGGCTCAAGCCCAGGGTCAACAAAGAGGTACCGCCATAACTGACCAATGGCAGTGGAATACCGACTACCGGCAAAATACCGCTGACCATACCCATATTCACAAAACAATAAGTGAAGAAGGTGGCGGCAATACTGCCTGCCAGCAGGCGTGAAAACGTGTTTTTGGCTTGCGAGGCAATGATAAAGGCACGGCCGATGATAATCGTAAACAGTAGCAATAGCAGGCAGCAGCCTACCAGGCCAAATTCTTCGGCAAACACGGCAAAAATAAAGTCTGTGGTGCGTTCGGGCACAAAATCCAGCTGGGACTGGGTGCCGTTCAACCAGCCTTTGCCGGTCATGCCGCCAGAGCCAATCGCGATGGTCGCCTGGATGATATGATAGCCGGCTCCCAGTGGGTCCTGGCTAGGATCAATCAATATCTCCACCCGGCGCCGCTGGTAGTCATGCAACATGGACCACAAGATAGGCAGCGCGGCACCAAAAGCAATCGCGCTGCCAAAAATGAATTTCCAACTCAGGCCTGCCAGGAAAATCACAAAAAAACCAGAAGCAAATACCAGGGTAGAAGTGCCCAGGTCCGGCTGCTTGGCAATCAGTAATACCGGTACCATTAAAATCACGCCTGCCACCAGGTAATCGGCAGTGCGTAACATGGTTTCCCGCTTGGAAAAATACCATGAAAGCATGATAGGCACTGCCAGCTTCATTAACTCCGACGGCTGGATTTTGGTCACACCCAGGTTCAACCAGCGCCGCGCGCCGTGACTGATGTCACCCACCAAGGCGACAGCCAGCAGCAATGTAAGACCAAACAGATACACCGGCAGCGCGATACGTTCAATCAGTTGCGGTTGCGTGTTGGCCACCAGCAGCATGACGCCCATCATGATCATGATATTCACAATTTGCGCATTCACTTTGGTCAGTGACTGACCGGATGCGCTGTATAACACCATTAACGCCACCACCAGCACCATCAGCACGGTGGCGAGCAGGACAGAATCTATATGCCGTATAAAGCGGACGATCAATTGCCTAATCATGGGGCTCCTCTTCAACTTCTGGCGCATTGGGAATGGTGACTTCAGGCACCGCTGCGGCGGCGGGGTCGACTGGTACTTTGCCGAGCAAATAATAATCCATCACCTTGCGCGCAATCGGGCCTGCAGTGGAGCCACCATGGCTACCATTTTCAACAATCACCGCCACTGCGATTTTCGGGTCATCAGCCGGTGCATAGGAAATAAACCAGGCATGGTCGCGGTGCCGTTCGTTAATCAGTTTTTCGTTATATTTCTCATTTTGTTTGATGCCGACCACTTGAGCGGTACCGGTTTTAGCCGCGATCAGGTAGCCGGCATTGGCACCAATCGCCGCTGCTGTACCGCCTGGTTGCGTCACATCCATCATGCCGAGTTTGACGATTTCCAGATTATTGGCGCTTAAATTCAGCTGGTCGGCAATTTCATGCGGTAATAAACTGACCTGGTTGGTCTTGGAGTTGACAATCGCATTGACCAGGTGAGGCCGGATAGATTTGCCGCTGTTGGCCAGCATGGCGGTCGCACGTGCAAGCTGCATCGGGGTCACCAGCGTATAGCCTTGCCCGATACCGACAATGACAGTTTCACCCATATACCACGGCTGTTTAAAGCGCCTTTTTTTCCAGCCTGGCGTTGGTAGCAGACCTGAAAGTTCACCCTGGATATCAATATTGGTTTTTTCGCCAAAGCCGAAATGGCGCACAAAATCGGTCAGCCGGTCTATGCCCAGTTCCATCGCCAGGCCGTAAAAAAAGGTGTCGCACGATACGGTAATTGCCTTGCGCATATCCACCGCGCCGTGGCCGGATGGTTTCCAGTCACGATACCGGTGACGGCTGTTTGGCAGCATGAAATAACCGGGGTCACTGATGGCAAAAGGCGGCTGGCGCTTGCCGGACTCTAATCCTGCCAGTGCCACAAATGGCTTGAAGGTTGAGCCTGGCGGGTAAATGCCTTTCAGGCTGCGGTTGATCAGCGGTTTGTCCAGTGAATTATTCAGCAGGTTCCAGTTGTCGTAATCTATGCCATCCACAAACAGGTTGGCATCAAATGACGGCATACTTGCCATCGCAAGCACTTCGCCGGTTTTGGGTTGAATGGCAACCAATGCGCCACGCCTGCCGGCAAATTCATGTTCGGCGATTTCCTGCAATTTGGCGTCCATGGATAGCACGATATTGTTACCAGAAGTGGGCGATGCGCTGGAAAGCACACGTACCGCGCGACCATCTGCATCAATTTCCACCTGCTGGAAACCGGTGATGCCATGCAGTTGCTCTTCGTAAGCCTGCTCGACTCCGGCTTTACCAATATGCTCGGTGCCTTTGTAATTGGAAAGCTGGCTGTTTTCTTTCAGCTGTTTCAGGTCGTTCTCATTGATTCGGCTGATATAGCCAATCGCATGCGTGCCCAGCGTGCCATAAGGGTAGTGCCTGAACAGCCGTGACTTTAATTCTACGCCCGGAAAGCGGAAGCGGTTCACTGCAAATTTAGCCGCTTCGTATTCGTTCAGGTGGGTGCGGATCGGGATGCTTTCAAAGGTGTGGCTTTGGCTGCGCAGTTTCTTAAAGCGTTTGAGGTCAGTCGGCGAGATTTCTACCAGTCGGCCTAATTCGTCAATAGTGTCCTGCAAGTCGTCGGTTTTGGATGGTGTGATTTCCAGCGTATACACAAAAAAGTTATGCGCCAGGATGATGCCATTACGGTCAGAAATCAGGCCACGGTTAGGGGTGATGGGGACAATAGAAATACGGTTATTTTCCGCCAGCGTCTGGTAGTAGTCATAGCGGAAAATCTGCAGAAAATAAAAGCGGCCGGCTAAAGCCGAAAAAGCGGCAATCACCGCTAATACCAGGAAAACCAGTCGAACCCGGAACTTGTGTTGTTCGTTCTGGTGGTTCTTGAGTTCGGTGCTATACCCCATGCGCTTATAACTTTTTCGGGCGCGACAATTCGCCAAACCACATGATCATGATTTGCCACAGGATCAGGTCGGAAATGATCGGCAAGCCATAGGTCCAGTCGGGCAATTCGCTGCCTGCGAACAGTTTCAGTAGCATGATCAATATGCGCTGCATGCCGAACAGGAATATCAGGTAGAGGTACAACTGCCAGCGGTTAAACAACACCAGGCGGCGCTGGTAAATTAAACCAAGAAAAGCAGTAATCGAAAAAGAAAGCGCGTGCTGGCCAAGCAGGCTGCCTGTAGCCAGGTCTACAAGTAACCCTGCAAACCACACCCAGCCGATATTGCAGTGATAAGGCGCCTGTAACAGCCAGTAAAGCGCAATCACCAGCAGAAAGTCCGGGCGGATAATGATGCCGGAGTTAGACCACGGATATAGCTGGAACACCAGGCCGACCAGCAAGGTGAAAAAGAAAGTGCTGAATTTAACCGGCTTCATGGACGCTCCGTTGCGGTAGGCGTTTGGTTGTTGGCCGGGGCTGCGTTATTAGGTTGAGCAATCCCTGGTTGAGTGCCTGCTGGCGGCGGCACTGTAGTCGCAGCTGCCGGGTCGCTATCGGTAGACTCCAGGCTTGGTAGTTCTGTGGCCGGGTGCGGGTCGACCGCAGCATTATTTTTTTGCAGCACATCGACTACCGATTGGTCCAGGTGTTGCGCGTTATTGCGTGGTAACACCGGTTTGTTATCAGTCACCGGATTGACAGTTGGTGATTCCGGGATTTTCAGAATCAGCACATGCTTATGGTTGTTGACGCCGGCGATAGGGCGGCTGACGATTTTGGCAAATGGTGAGTCCTGGCTTTGTTTGATTTGCGTGACCACAGCTACCGCTAATCCGGCTGGATAAACACCATCGATCCCTGAGGTGACAAGTTTGTCGCCGACTTTGATATCCACACTAGTAGGCAAGTACGGAATGTCCAATGTATTGCGCTTACCTTCCCCGAAAGCAATCGCACGTAATTGATTACGCTCGATCTGGATAGGGATGGATAATTTTTTATCGGTGATCAGCGTGACTTCACTGGTGAACGGATAAACACGGGTGATCTGGCCAACCACGCCTTGCTCATCCACCACTGCCTGGCCTGGCGTGATGTCGTGGCGGCTGCCGCGGTTCAGTGTGATGATATTGCTGAACGGGTCGCGCCCCATATGCATGACTTCACCCAGTGTCGCTTTGGGGATAATGGGCGCATCACCAGCCAGCAGTGTACGTAAATGCACATTCTCGGCATCCACAGTCGCCAGCCGTTGCAGCGCGGCATTATCAATCAGGCCCTGTTGCTTCAGCTTGAAGTTTTCCTGGATCAATTGATTGTGCGAGGTGAAGTAGGTGTTGATGTTGCGCCCCCACTCATTCGGGGCGCTGGCGACGATTTCCAGAGGATGCAAGGCAGCACTGAACCATTGGCGCACCTGGCTCAGGTATTCAAAGCGCGCATCGATGGCCATCATGACCAAAGACAGTGCGCAAAAAAACATCAGGCGTGAAAAAGGCCGCGGCCCCTGGATAAAAAAGGCCGGGGATTCATGCGGATCAAGCTGTTGGTGTATGCCTTTGAGCATAATGAGGATATTGCCAGCCGGGCCTTACATTATTCACTGGCAAATACATTGCCCAGTTTGTCCATTTCTTCCAGTGCACGGCCACAACCACGGGCCACGCAAGTCAATGGGTCTTCAGCCACGATGACTGGCAAGCCGGTTTCTTCCACCAGTAAACGGTCCAGGTCACGCAGCAATGCGCCACCGCCGGTGAGCACCATGCCTTTTTCTGCAATATCTGCGCCCAGTTCCGGCGGCGTTTGTTCCAATGCGGATTTCACTGCGCCGACGATAGAGTTGAGTGGTTCAGTCAGGGCTTCGAGGATCTCGTTGCTGGAAATCGTGAATTTACGTGGCAAGCCTTCCGCCAGGTTACGGCCGGTCACTTCCATTTCCAGCACTTCTGAACCAGGGAATGCTGAACCGATTCTTTTCTTGATTGCTTCAGCGGTCGGCTCGGAAATCTGCATGCCGTAGTTGCGGCGGATGTAATCGATAATCGCCTGGTCAAACTTGTCGCCACCGACGCGTTCGGATTTCGCGTAAACGATACCACCTAATGAAATCACCCCGACTTCAGTCGTACCACCACCGATATCCACCACCATGGAGCCGGTCGCTTCAGCTACCGGCATATCCGCGCCAATCGCTGCTGCCATCGGCTCTTCAATCAGGAACACCTGTTTGGCACCGGCGCGCTCGGCAGATTCTTTGATCGCGCGGCGTTCTACCTGGGTGGAACCGACCGGCACACAGATGATGATGCGTGGGCTAGGTGAAAACCAGCGGGATTCGTGTACTTTACGGATAAAAAACTTGAGCATCTGCTCGGTGATGGTGAAGTCGGCAATCACGCCATCCTTCATCGGGCGGATCGCCTGGATGTTTGCCGGGGCACGTCCCAGCATGCTTTTCGCATCGGAGCCTACCGCCAGCAATACTTTTTTCCCATTCGGCCCGCCTTCGGTACGAATCGCCACCACAGAGGGTTCGTCCAGCACGACACCTTTGCCACGTACGTATATCAGCGTGTTGGCTGTGCCAAGGTCGATTGCGAGATCATTGGAGAAGTAGCTGTTGAGTGCACCGAACATGTTTTATCCTGTAAAATTCCGACTTTTGAAGCGCCAGCCGAGTGTGGCTTAAAATCAAGGTATAATAGCGCAAAACGCACATGAAATTAAGATGTGATTTCGAATTCTTGAAGACTTATCCTCTATGGCACTCACTCTTGAAGACATCAAACGTATAGCGCATCTGGCTCGCATCGAAGTCAGTGACAAAGAAGCGCAAGAAACTTTAAATAAACTTTCCGGCATTTTAGGGCTGATCGAGCAAATGCAGGCAGTAGATACCACCGGAATTGCCCCCATGTCGCACTCCCAGGATGTCACGCAGCGCTTGCGTGAAGACGTGATCACCGAGACCGATCAGCGTACATTATTCCAGTCTATTGCCCCTGCCACGCAAGATGGTTTGTATCTTGTGCCCAAGGTCATTGAATAGACATTGATCGAACAATAGGTTGTTCCACAGTCGCCACTCCTAAAATACGGTTTTTATGATGATTAACAGTAGCCTCAAACAGCTGGGTCAACAACTGGCCAGCAAGCAAGTTTCCAGTGTCGAGCTCACGCAAGCCTATTTGCAGCGCGTGACACAACTCAACCCGGCCATCAATGCTTTTATCACCCTCGATGAAGAGAAAACCTTGGCGCAAGCCAAAGCTGCTGATGCGCGCATTGCCGCCGGTGACTTCGGCCCGCTGACCGGTATACCGCTCGCTCAAAAAGATATTTTCTGTGCCAAAGGCTGGCGTACCACTTGCAGCTCGAAAATGCTGGAAAAATTCATTGCACCCTATGATGCGCATGTCATCAGCCAGTTTGATGCCGCTGGTGCCGTGAACCTGGGCAAGACCAATATGGATGAGTTCGCCATGGGCTCTTCCAACGAGACCAGCTATTTTGGCGGCGTCAAAAACCCGTGGGATTTTGACCGTGTGCCTGGTGGTAGCTCGGGTGGTTCTGCGGCTGCGGTGGCTGCGCGCTTGTGCGCTGCCGCAACCGGCACAGATACTGGCGGCTCCATTCGCCAGCCAGCCTCATTGTGTGGCTTTACCGGCCTGAAACCGACTTACGGATTAGTCTCCCGCTACGGCATGATTGCCTTTGCTTCATCGCTGGACCAGGCGGGCCCGATGGCCAAATCGGCTGAAGACTGTGCACTGATGCTCAACGTGATGGCGGGTTTTGACGAACGTGATTCGACTAGCGTCAACCGCGAAAAAGAAGATTACACGCGTGGCCTCGCCAACATGCAAGGCGAGCAACCGTTAAAAGGCTTACGTATTGGCCTGCCTAAAGAATACTTTGCTGAAGGCCTGAGTGCCGACGTTGCCAAAGTGATTGAAACCGCCATTACCGAATATAAAAAACTGGGCGCAGAAATCGTCGATATCAGCCTACCGAATAACAACCTGTCTATCCCGGTTTACTACGTACTGGCTCCCGCAGAAGCTTCCAGCAATTTGTCTCGTTATGACGGTGTGCGCTACGGCCACCGCGCTGCCGAATACAACGACCTGCAGGAAATGTACATGAAGTCGCGCGCTGAAGGTTTTGGTGCCGAGGTCAAGCGCCGTATCCTGATCGGCACCTATGTATTGAGCGCAGGTTACTACGATGCCTATTACCTGAAAGCCCAGCAGATCCGCCGCCTGATTGCGCAAGATTTTGTGGAAGCGTTCAAACACTGTGATGTGATCATGGGTCCCGCTGCTCCTTCGACAGCCTTTAAGGCTGGGGAGAAGACCAGTGACCCGGTCGCGATGTACCTGGAAGATTTGTACACCATCGCCGTCAACTTGGCCGGTTTGCCAGGTATGAGCGTGCCGGCAGGTTTTACCCAAAGTGGTGACGGCAAACCGTTGCCGGTTGGTTTGCAGATCATCGGTAATTATTTTGATGAGGCGCGCATGCTGGATATCGGCCATGCCTATCAACAAGTGACTGACTGGCACACACGTATGCCGGAGGGAATCTAACATGCAGTGGGAAGTCGTGATTGGGTTGGAAACCCACGTTCAGTTACAAACAAAATCCAAGCAATTCAGTGGCGCTTCTACTACTTATGGCGCTGCGCCGAATACCCAAGCCTGCGAGGTAAGTATCGCTTTGCCAGGCGTATTGCCGGTGTTGAATAAACAATCCGTTGAATGTGCCATTAAATTCGGCCTGGCGATTGATGCCGAGATCGCGCCGCGCAGCATTTTCGCCCGCAAGAATTACTTTTACCCAGATTTGCCCAAAGGCTACCAGATCAGCCAGTTTGAGTTGCCGGTTGTGGGTAAAGGCAAAGTCACGATACAGGTGCCCGCTGGCAAAAACAGCGAGGCTTACGAGAAAGTCATTAACATCACGCGTGCGCATCTGGAAGAAGATGCCGGCAAATCGGTACATGATGCGGTAGAAGGCATGTCCGGCATTGATTTGAACCGTGCCGGAACACCGTTGCTGGAAATCGTCACCGAACCGGATATGCGTAGCGCTGCAGAAGCAGTCGCCTATGCCAAAAAACTGCATGAACTGGTGCAATGGATAGGTATTTGCGATGGCAATATGCAGGAAGGTTCGTTCCGCTGTGATGTCAACGTGTCAGTGCGCCCGAAAGGCACGGAAAAATTAGGCACGCGTCGCGAGATTAAAAACCTGAATTCTTTCAAGTTCATGTTGCAGGCGATTGAGTATGAAACGCAGTGGCAGATTGAAACATTGGAAGATGGCGGTACTATCCAGCAGGCGACCATCCTGTTCAACCCCGATACCGGCGAAACACGCGCCATGCGTAGTAAAGAGGAAGCTAACGATTATCGTTATTTCCCAGACCCGGATTTGTTACCGCTGGAAGTGACTGAAGCGGACAAGGCTCGCGTTCGAGCGGATATGCCGGAATTGCCGCAGGCACTGCAGGCGCGCTTCACCAGTGAGTATCAACTGTCAAGCTACGACGCCAGTAACCTGACAGGCTCGCGTGCAGTGGCAAATTACTTTGTTGCGGTGGTCAATGCCGGTGGTGACGCCAAGCAGGCTGCTAACTGGGTGATGGGTGCGCTGTCTGCCAAACTGAATGCCGATGAGAAAACCATAGACGCGAGTCCGGTCTCCGCGGCACAACTGGCTGCTTTATTGAAGCGCATTGCCGATAACACCATCTCTAACAATGCCGCCAAACAGGTGTTTGAAGGCCTATGGGTAGGAGAAGGCGACGTCGATGCGATTATTGAGGCTAAAGGCCTCAAGCAGGTGTCCGACACCGGAGCCATTGAAGCGATTATCAATGAAGTGCTGGCCGCAAATCAGGCGATGGTAGAAGAATACAAAGCCGGTAAGGAAAAAGCCTTTAATGCGCTGGTGGGCCAGTGTATGAAGGCTTCCAAAGGCAAGGCCAATCCGGCACAGGTGAATGAACTGCTGAAAACTAAATTAGGTTAGTCTTGCTTTATTCTGCCTAAGTGCTGGCTGAAGCGTAAAGTGACTAAAGTAAAAATAATGGCGTGACGATTACTCTTCGCGCCATTTTTCATTGATGGCGATCAAGTCTGGTAAACAGTTCAGCAACGCTTCGACCACCGCCGGGTCAAAGTGGCGGTTGCTTTGTGATTTGATTTCTTCAACTACCTTATCAATTGGCCAGGCTTCTTTGTAAGGACGCTTGCTCAGGAGCGCATCGAACACATCGGCGATGGCTACAATCCGTGCTTCAATCGGAATTTCTTCCCCCTTCATCCCAAATGGGTAGCCGGTACCATCCCATTTTTCATGATGATACAAGGCCACGGTATAGGCCAGTTTGATCAGTGGAGAAGTGGATTTGTCCAGGATATCAGCACCTAGCTGAGGATGGGTACGCATGGTTGCCAGTTCCTCATCATCGAGTTTTCCGGGTTTGAGTAATACATTGTCAGGGATGCCAATTTTGCCAATATCATGCATAGGCGCGGCATGTACCAGTTGCTCGGCAAAGCCTGCATCCATGCCAAGCTCCAGCGCTATCCTGCCTGATACATGACTCATGCGGATCACATGCATGCCGGTTTCGTTGTCTTTAAATTCCGCAGCACGTCCTAGGCGTTGAATCAATTCCAGGTGGGTACTTTTTAATTCGTCGATGTGAATTAATGACAGATGTGCTTTCACGCGCGCCCGTACCAGGGATGGCGAAATTGGCTTATTAATATAATCAACCCCACCCGCCTTAAATCCTTGTGACTCATCCGCTTCATCTGCCAGTGCGGTGACAAAAATCACCGGGATGGTCTGGGTGTCAGGATCATCTTTCAACTGTTTGCAGACTTCAAAGCCGGTCATGCCCGGCATCATCACGTCAAGCAGAATCAGCCGCGGCTTTTCCTTTTTCACCAGCTCAAGTGCATCCATGCCATTTTTGGCAAAGCTCAGGCGGTAGTCGTCCTGCAAAACTTGCTTGAGTACTTTCAGGTTGAGCGGTTCGTCGTCGACAATCAGAATCCGCGGTTGCTGGGTAATGTAGTCCATCATGAAGGTGTTCCTTGCGTCTGGGTCTCCAGTAGTTGATCGATCTGTATCACTGCTTGTTCAAAGTCAAACTCGTTCAGTGATTGCACAATGGCATTGCATTCTTCGCGCCAGGCAACAGGCGCATGCCGCATCAGTTTGTTTGCCAGCGTATCATCCAGTTCTGCCATGGCAGCCAGCGTGCGTAGTGTTTTCAAACAGCTGATGATCTGGTCTATATCCTTTTCTTCACTTGCAGCCGGGTTTTCAACAATAGCTGGTTGCAAGTCTTTCAATGAAGTAACTGCCTGCTGCAATACTTGGGCAAATGTCCGCAGCTTCTCAACCAATGCCACAGATTCTTGCCAGGTTTCTTCAGTGATATGTTCCAGGGCATGATAAACAGACTGGATCTGTGGCAACGCCAGATTGGCGCTCACGCCTTTATTGGCATGTGCGATGAGCTTTAATGCTGCAGGGTCATTCGCCTGTATAGCGTCGGTTAAGTGATCTATATGTCTTGGCGTTTCCAGCAAATATTGGCTGACCTCGTTCAAGTAAGTGTGAAGGTCACCCCACAACATCACCCCTTTATTGAGGTCGATATCTTGCTTGGCCATGGTTTGTTCAATGTGCACCGCGGGAGGTGAGACAATCACGCCATGCAGCACCCGCGCCATTTCGGCCAGCAATAACGGTAATTCAATAGGTTTGGAACTGAACCCATCCATATCGGCCTGTTTGGCGGCTAAACGGTCCTGCTCCAGTACGCTGGCCGTTAAGGCGATAATCGGCGTTCTATCCCAACCTGCTTCGCGCTCTATCTCGCGAATGCGGAGACTGGCGGTTAAGCCATCGACAACCGGCATCTGTACATCCATCAAAATGATATCAAATGCCCGTGTTTGCAGGGCGTCGATGACTTCTTGGCCATTGGTGGCCAGTGTCACTCTATGACCTTGTTTTTCAAGCATGATATTTAACAGTTTGCGGTTTTGTTCAATATCATCTGCTGCCAGAATATTCAGTGAAGGCAGGAAACTCTGGCTAGTATTAAGCTCAATCGGGTTCTCTTTGCGCGTGCCCTCCGCTAGAGGCAGGATCACAGTAAAGCAGCTACCTTGACCCAGCGTGCTGGCGGCAGTGATACGGCCATCCATCAACTCCACCAGCTGTTTACTGATCGTAGTGCCGAGCCCGGTGCCGCCAAAACGGCGACTCATGGTGGCATCCGCCTGGGTGAAAGGCGCGAAGATGCTTTCCAGACGATCCGCATCAATGCCGATGCCGGTATCAATCAGGTCAAACTGTATTTCGCCATTGGCTGTGGGGTAAACTTTTAATTCGACATAGCCGGATTCGGTAAATTTGACCGCGTTGCCGAGCAAGTTAGTCAGCACCTGGCGGATGCGGTGTTCGGCACCTTTGTAATAGCCTGAAGCCAGCGGATCCAGTGACAGCTTTAATTCCAGCTGTTTTTTGCGGGCTTGCAGCCACAGTGAAGAAATCACGCTATCAACCAGTTCACGCATGGAGAAGTCCACAATCTCCAGATCCAGCATGCCTCTTTCCAGTTTGGCACTGTCAAGAATGTCATTCAGCAGGTACAACAATGATTTGGCCGACTGGCTAATGGTGGTTAAGTAATTGCGCTGTTCCTGCTGCATGGCGGTGTCCAGCAGCAGCTCACTGAAACCGATGATGGAGTTCATCGGTGTGCGGATCTCATGGCTCATATTGGCCAGAAAGGTGCTTTTGACGCTGGCAGCCTGCTCGGCCTTTTCTTTGGCCAGCAGCATCTCCTGTTCCATCTGTTTACGTTCGCTGATGTCTATCATGAACATCACGACTTTGATCACTTTGCCATCTATATTGCGAATCGGGCTATACGAAGCATGTATCCAGATTTTTTTGCCGTGTTTGCCATAGCGCAAAAATTCGCCATGCACAAACTCACCTTTTTTAAGCGCAATCCACTTTTGTCTATAGCGGTCTGTGGAGACAAATTCCGGTGAGCAAAGGATAGAGTGATGGCGGCCGCGGATTTCAACCAGCTCATAGCCGAGCAGGTCCAGAAATCTGCGGTTGGCGCTCAGCACGAAACCATCAATGCTGAATTCGGCCATGCTGGTGGAGTTATTAATGGCATTCGCAATGCCTTCGAATTCGGCATTTCGTTGTTTGGATTCGGTCACGTCTAGCATCACCCCATCAAGCGCTTCAGCCGTGCCATCGTTACTGTAGATCGCGGAGGCAAACTCTGAAATCCATTTTTCATTGCCGTCGCGATCGGTGATGCGGTATTCAATGGCATAGTTGGTGCGTTGGGCAACGGCCTTTTCCACAATAGGTTGGATTCGCTCCGCATCATCCACGTGGATCAGCTGCGAAAAATGCATGGTGCCATTGAGGAAGTCCTCCACTTTCCAGCCAGTCATTTCCAGCACTGCATCACTGATCAGTCGCATGCTCCACCTGTCATCCAGGTTGCAACGGAACGTCACGCCCGGGATATTATTCATCATGGAACGGATCTGCTGGTCTTTTTCACGGATGGCTTTTTCAATCGCTTTGCGCTGGGTAAGGTCAGTGATAAAGCCGACAAATAATTTTTCTGACGGTAGCTCGACCTCACCTATCGCCAGACGGACCGGGAACTGTGTGCCATCTTTTTTGATGGCGTCGAGATCGCGGCCTTCATCCATTACCTGCGCGCCTTTACCGCGTTTTCTCAGGTGTTGCAGGTGGACCGAGAAATCGGATTTCGGCAGCAGCATAGCCATGTTTTTACCTTCAAGCTCCGATTTGTGCCAGCCAAACAGCTTCTCAACGACCTCATTACAGGAGATGATCCTGCCGCTGGTGTCAATGGTCAGGATTCCGTCCACAGCCGTATTCAGGATAGTCGACAGGCGTGTCTCACTGGCCTGGATGTTTGCCATGATCTGCCGGTAACTGATCAATACATTAATGGCGGTGGCAATCATGCCTATCAGTATCGTCACTAGTGTGATGCCCAGTGCCAGTGAGATGGATTGATTATCTGCCGGATCGAATCCTGGCTGTGCCTTACCGATAAAACGTGCTGATGCCATGCCTGTGTAATGCATGGCGGTGATGGCACTGCCCATCAACACGCCACCCAGTGCGATGCTCACTTTGGCCGGCAGCTTGCCTGTCTTGTTGAGAAAAATGCCTGTCCATAACGAGAGAGTGGCCAGGCTGACGACTACCACGACAGACATCAATACCCAGCCCAGGTCAAATTTGAGCATAGGCCCCATTTGCATGGCAAGCATACCGGTGTAATGCATGGCGCCTATGCCGGCACCTACCGAAAACCCGCCCTTGATGAGCTTGGGATAATCAAGCCGGTTCTCTGTCATCAGGTTCAATGCATAGTAAGACGCCAAAATGCCTGGCATCATCGAAATCATAGTGACTTCAGGGTTATACGTCACCTTAGTGCAGATTTCATAGGCCAGCATGCCGATAAAATGCATGGCCCAAATACCCGCGCCCAGTGAAACCGAGCTGGCAAGAATGGAAAATTTCTGTGAGAGCACAGAGGTCTGCTTTTGTGAAAGACGCGTCAGTTGTAATGCCAGGACAGAGGTGCCGATAGCCACCATGGCAGACAGGACGACTAACCATGGATTGTAAGTACCATAGAGCAGGGTGGTGGGTGACCCTTCCCTGAAAAAGAAAATACTGTACCAATCCATGCGGTGATTGCCTTCAATAAAAATGTTGATCTTGCGAGCGATATTTTATCTGGTGCATACGATAAATAATATTGAGAACAATGCTGTTTTTAAAGGCTATTTCACCGTTTAGTTGATCGGAATGAATAGGGGTTTTGCATGTGTCAGAAAAGCACAAAACCCCGCAGATGCAGGGTTTTCTAGGACAGTCAGTGTTGATTTTAGGTGATTAATGACGCTGCACGTGACAAATCAGCTAGTAACAAATCTTCATAAAACCGATGGTGCTCAGTACCAAACTGATGGCAGGAAATACCTTCCATTTCATTTTGCTGCAGAAGTCGCTGTCAAAATGCCGCAATTGTGAAAATAGTCGGGTTGGTAAATCCGCCGATATCCACGCAGACACAGGCAAATGATGTAATTCAATGCCAGCGGTTTTGCATGCAGCAAAAAACCCAGTTGATCCAGCATCGATACCCTGAATAGGGAGCCAGCGGGCAAAAGACATTAGCCATGCGGATAAAATTAAAACGGTAGTACAGGTAACTGCGGCTATCAATAAGACGTCCATTTTTTCTCTCCTGAGCTCTGATGTAAGGATGCCCCGTATTTTTATTGTGTCGGGTAATGCGATTGTAGACAGTTTGTCTACTTGTCAATCCCCGGACCATGCACACGTTAAAACTTGCGTTATCCGGTGTTTTCCCGCACAATCCGTCCGTTGCTAGGGGTCTGTAAACCCTTCATTTATTGAAGATTTTGCAGTGAGAATTACCCTTCGAACCTGATGTGGTTGATACCACCGTAGGGAATGCAAAATTTTTTCGCATCCTTACGTCTTTTCTTTTAAGGATGCCAAATGAACGCCATAGATAAAAATCTCCAGTCCCAGGATCTTAAATCTAAAAATATTAAATTCGTTAACGCTGAGGCAAAAGTTGACGAAGCCACCACCAAACCATTTGCCAAGTCGCGCAAAATCTATGTTCAAGGTTCCCGCCCTGATATCCAGGTGCCATTCCGTGAAATTTCACTCAGCGATACGCCTTCCAGTTTCGGTGGCGACATTAACCCGCCCGTGGTGGTTTACGATACATCCGGCCCTTATACCGATCCAAATGTAGACATTGATATCCGTAACGGTTTGCCTGCGTTGCGTGCGCAATGGGTGATGGAGCGTGGCGATGTAGAGCAGCTGGATGGCCCTAGCTCTGAGTTTGGTCACCAACGTCTGGTCGATCCTGAATTGTCACAAATGCGTTTTAACCTGCATCGCAAACCGCTACGTGCCAAGGCTGGTATGAATGTCAGCCAGATGCACTATGCGCGTCAAGGGATCATCACGCCGGAGATGGAGTTCATCGCGATTCGCGAAAACCAGCGCCGTGAAAACATGAGTGAATTACTGCAAACGCAGCATGCCGGCCAGAATTACGGTGCAAATATTCCTAAAGTCATCACACCTGAGTTTGTGCGTGACGAAGTGGCGCGTGGCCGTGCCATTATCCCTGCCAACATTAACCATCCTGAAATTGAGCCTATGATTATTGGCCGTAATTTCCTGGTCAAAATCAACGCCAATATCGGTAATTCTGCACTGGGTTCTTCCATCTCTGAGGAAGTGGAAAAAATGGTCTGGGGTACACGCTGGGGCGGCGATACCGTGATGGATCTGTCTACCGGTAAAAACATCCACGAAACGCGGGAATGGATTATCCGCAACTCACCGGTGCCTATCGGTACTGTGCCTATTTACCAGGCGCTGGAAAAAGTCAACGGCAAGGCTGAAGACCTGACCTGGGAAATCTTCCGCGACACGCTGATTGAACAAGCTGAACAGGGCGTAGATTACTTTACCATCCATGCCGGTGTGCGACTGGCTTATATCCCGATGACTGCCAAGCGTATGACCGGCATCGTGTCGCGCGGTGGATCCATCATGGCGAAATGGTGCCTGGCACATCATAAAGAATCATTCCTGTATGAGCATTTTGAAGATATCTGCGAAATCATGAAGCAGTACGATGTATCGTTCTCCCTGGGTGATGGCCTACGTCCTGGTTCGATTTACGATGCCAACGATGAAGCGCAATTTGCCGAGTTGAAAACACTGGGTGAGCTGACACAGATTGCCTGGAAACATGACGTGCAATGCATGATCGAAGGCCCGGGCCACGTGCCTATGCACCTGATCAAAGAGAACATGGATCTGCAACTGGAGCACTGCGGTGAAGCCCCGTTTTACACTCTGGGCCCCTTGACGACTGATATCGCGCCTGGCTACGACCATATCACTTCGGGTATTGGTGCGGCGATGATAGGCTGGTATGGCTGTGCCATGCTGTGCTATGTGACACCGAAAGAGCACTTGGGTCTGCCGGACAAAGAAGACGTGCGTGTCGGTATCATTACTTACAAAATTGCAGCGCATGCGGCTGACCTGGCTAAAGGCCACCCTGGCGCGCAGATCCGTGACAATGCCTTATCCAAAGCACGTTTCGAATTCCGCTGGGAAGACCAGTTCAACCTTGGCCTTGACCCTGAAAAAGCCAAGGAATTCCACGATGAAACCCTGCCGCAGGAAGGCGCGAAACAAGCGCATTTCTGTTCTATGTGCGGCCCGCATTTCTGCTCGATGAAAATCACGCAGGATGTACGCGATTATGCGGATAAACTGGGTGTGGATGAGCAGGCCGCTTTACAAAAAGGCATGCAGGAAAAAGCGATAGAATTCGTGAAAAAAGGCAGCGAGGTTTACCAGAAGGTCTGATAACTTTTTGTATCTGAAGAAAACCGGCTAGTGCCGGTTTTTTTATTGCTGTAAATTTGCTTATTTAATCAGCAAATCAGTTGCTTTTCCAAGCATTCAACACAGCCGTCTCGCGTTATAGTCCACCATCTAAAAAGCGGATATAGGGTTAGTACAATGGCGGATAACCTGCAAAGCAGCATAGTACGTGACTTCCGGCAAACATTATTGTGGCCGATACAGCTGATGACAGAAAACAGCGATCCCTATGCCATGCATTGCCCGTGGAAGACCTTGAGTGCCGACCCTGATTCGAAATGGGTGGAAATAAAAGACGAATTTTTACAGGATTCGCCACATCTGAGTGAAGCACGCTACCAGGAGTTCGTCACCTTTTTGCCGTTTGCGCAGCGTTTTTTATACGGCGAAGGCCGTCACGGACGCGAAGCCGGTGGCTATGGCGAGTCGCCTATCCATATTTTTACGCGCAGTGATATCAGCCATGTCCGCATTAAATTGCATGACGAACCCGAAAGCCTGCTACTACGTGTTTCGCATGTAGAGCTTTATTTCTTTTTTGACATCGATGTCGCGATGCTGGCGTTTGAGGTCACCGGCAACGAATTGCCATTAAAATCTGCCATGGAGATTCTTTACCGTCTGGGCCGCACCTACCCCAACTATTGGGATGACACCGGCGAAGGCGGCCATTGCGCAGAGCGTATTGAATGGCTGGATAAGCAGGGTGAGATAATCGCCAGCTCGGATTATGAAGACAAGGCGCGCTACCTTGCCTATGTGAAAGAAAACCATGTGCCCTGCGTGTCTTTACATTGGCTGGCGTTGCTGCATCCGTTGGTGCCGCATTATTCCGGACAGCAGGGCGCGCTACGTTATCGTGAAATTGAGTATCAGCGCATGCCACTGATGGCTTACCTTTCATTTGACGATGTCAGCCAGCTTAGCCGAGGTGACATGATCCGCCTCGGTTTGGTTTGCCAGCCCTGGCATTCAGAAACTTTGCCATTTACCGAACAGTTTTTGCAGGCGTTTGAAAAGAACAACTGCTATGACCGCTATTGGGATGAGTCGCGGATAGATCCATGGAGCACGACGCGTATCATGTGCACCGGGCAAAATTTTGTGGTGGTTGGCAGTCATCAGCACCGTGTCTTTACCAATGAAAAAACCGGTATCAAGCGCCATTACCAGAACCAGTATTTCTTGTTGTTCCTGATTGCGCATTTCCAGAAAGCGGCTCTGCTGATGCTGTCTGACCGCATGGTGCAAGCCATCAGCAGGCTGGATGTTCAGCGTGAAGATTCTGTCAAGGCGTTCCGCGCCCGCATCCGGCATGCGACGGCTGTGTTTTTACGGTTTACCCATCGCTACTGGTTTGAGAATGTGTCTGACCAAGCGGTCGCTAAAGACCTGTTTACCCTGATGCTGAAGCAGCTGGATTCCGTGAGCCTGTTTGAAAAAACCCGCCGCCGCATCATGGATATGGCTGAATACCTGGAAGGTGAAGAAATCAAACGCCAGGCCGATACCGTGGTGCGACTCACGGTAGTCACGATACTGGGCCTCATCGGCACCATGACCAGCGGCCTGCTGGGCATGAACCTGATAGACCTTACCCAAAGCAGTGGGCTGGAAAAAGTGGCTTATTTTGCGCTGGTATTTATCCCGGTCAGCCTGCTCACATTTTACACAGTGATCAAATCCAGGAGGTTATCGTTATTCCTAGACGCGCTTTCTAATGAAGGCGCAGGTCTACGCTATAAGCTGGGCAAGCTTAAAAGTGTATGGATGGGCAAGCTCGAAGATTAGATAATTACGCAAAAAACTAAGCAGCTGATAGCTAATTCGCTGGCTTGAATAGAAAATTGAACTGGACTTTCACACTTGTTAAAAAATGAATCTTTGCGCCAATACCTTTTCAAATATCACAAGACGATGTGATATCGATGAGGAGAAACGTAATGAGACGAAAGCTTTATTTTGTTTTGCCGAATATCAGCACTGCACACACCATGATGGACGAGTTGCTGCTGGATAGAATTGATGAGAACCACATTCATTTTCATGCCGAAAAAGAGCAGGAATTGGGTAGTTTGCCTAAAGCTGTCGCCATGGAAAAATCCGATGTTATTTACAGCGCCATGGGCGGTTTTTTGTTTGGTGCTTTATTTGGGTTGCTCGGTGGCGTACTGGCTTATATGGTGCCATGGTGGTTTGGCGAGGTTTCGCTCACGGTGATTCCCTACTGCATGGTATTAGGCGCACTGGCTTGTGCTGCCTGGGCAGCTGCGGTGGCAACAGCCGCGCCCAGTTACCGTATCAGGTCATATAAAGGCGCGATCGAACAGGGTAATGTCCTGATGATTGTGTCAGTACCATTGCGCAGGCTGAACGAAATTCGTCGCCGTTTAGTGAGCCGCCATCCGGAGGCTATTTACACTGGTGTATGGCCTGCAGAGCATCATTTGTTTCCATGATAAAAAAGCCAGCAGTTGCTGGCTTTTTAGTATCAATTCCATGATTCTATTTCACTCCACTTCTTTCAAGCGTAGCACTTCCAGCTCGAAACTACCGCCTTCATAACTCACCAGTATTTGCTGGTCCTGAATAGTAAAGCTGATCGCAAGGCTTCTGGCTGCAGGTGTCTTTAGTTGCTCGGTATCAGGGAGGGTAATCACTGTCACATTGTCGAGCTTAAGTACTGCTTTGCTGTTCTGCGTCCACCACATATCAGCAGTCCTGCCGCCATATAGCACCTGCACTACGTGTTTTGATTTGCCACAGGCTTTGCGGATCTCGCGCTCTTCCGGCAATCCAACACATATCCAGCGTTCAATCGCGCCAGTTAAATCTTTTTGCCACAAATCAGGCTCATCTTCTTCGCTTAGTCCATTACCAAAGGCGAGGTTTTCATTGGCATACAGTACAAACGCCAGTAAACGGACCATTAACCGCTCATCCGTTTCTGAAGGATGTTTAGCCAGCGTAAGGTTGTGCTGTTGATAGTAATGCCTATCCATATCCGCAATGTTGAGGTCTATTTTATAGATGGTGGATTTCAGCGCCATGCCTGAACAATCTCGTTTGAATTTAAGTGATGCGAGTATAGCAAACCCTGTATGACACGCGCTGGTAATCATATCAAGACTCTCAAGTATCATGACGGATACAACAAAGTTCTTGCGTGTTTATAGAAAGTAATTAAAATGAAAATGAAACGTTTTATTTTTATTTATGCAGAATCCTATACTTTTATCCCCGATGGACATTTCACCTCATAAGGTTAAAGCTGGCCGCCCCAAAGCGGGCACCGAGCATGAGCGCCACGCGTTGATGCTGGAGCAGGCATTAGAGCTGTTTATGCTTGAAGGCGTGTCGCAAACCAGTGTCGCACGCATTGCTAACGTGTGCGGAGTGTCGACGCGAACCATTTATGAGCGCTTTGATAATAAATATGCGCTGCTGATTGCGGCGATCAAACATATGGTGGAAAAAGATGTCTCTGCCATGGTGCAAATCGATAATTTATCTAACCAGACGCTGCAACAGGTACTTACGGATATTGGCCGCTTTATGCTCAATCGAGTGCTTGAACCGCGCATGTTGTCTTTCTTTAAAATTGGCGTGGCCGAAGCCTCACATTTACCGGAATTAGCCCGCGCAATGAAAGCGGTGGGGCCTGAGCGCATCCATCAAATGTTGTCTGATATCTTTAGTTTCTATGCCGCAAAAAACATGTTGCCGACGCTGGATTTCAAGCGTGCTGCCGAGTCTTATTGTGAGCTGCTGATCGCCGCACCGCGACAAAAAGCTTTATTTGGCGTGTTAGGCGCAGACTGGGATGCCGAAGCGCATCTCGCTTTTGTAGTGAATTTGTTTTTGCACGGATTGCAGGGAATGGAGCCGGCCAATGCAGTTAAGTAAACATTGGGTTTGGCTATGCATACTGCCGCTGGCCAGTTGCTCGGTCATTGATGAGTATACCCGCCCCAACCCGATCAAGGTTCAAGAGTGGCAGGCGCCATTACCGCATCACGGCAATATAAGTTCATTAACCAACTGGTGGGCGCAATTCAAGGACCCGGTGCTAGACCAATTACTGGCGCAGGCACAAAAAGAAAGCCCTTCGCTGGAAATTGCGTTGGCTAATATTCGTACCGCACGCGCGAATGTACTTTCCGCACGCGCGCAGGGGATTCCTGATTTAACCAGCACCGGTAGTATGAACCGCAGCAAAGGCGGCGGTGGCGGTGGCGCGTTCCCTGCCACCACGATTGAAATTGATTCGATTACGCTGGATGCCAGCTGGGAAGTCGATCTGTTTGGAAAAATAAAGGCAGCTAAACAAGCGGCCAAAGCACAACTGGAAGCGAAAAAAATCGCGTGGCACGATGCACGCCTGACGGTAGCGGCAGAAGTCGCGAACAACTACGTGAATTATCGTGCCTGCCAGGCCTCGGTGGATGCATTGCAAGGGGCATTTAACTCGCGTAAAGAAACCGCACGTTTGACAGGCATTTCAGCCAAGGCTGGCTTTACCGCCCCGTCTGATCTTGCGCTGGCAGAGGCAGCTACGCATGCGAGTGAGTCTACACTGGATGGCCAACAGGCAGAATGTGAAGGGTTGGTAAAAGCATTGGTTGAGTTAACCAACTACCCCGAACCGGAGTTAAAAGCTTTGCTTGCCAAAGGCAAGGGCGTGCCGCAACCAGCAATGTTTGAAGTGAATGCATTGCCGGCAACCTTGCTGACACGTCGCCCGGATCTGGCGATTGATGAACGTAACCTGGCAGAGGCCAGCGCCAATGCAGGCGTAGCCAAAGCACAACTTTATCCAAGTCTGACCTTAAGCGGTTCGATAGGTTATCGCCGTACTAATTTTGGCGGTACGGTCACCCGCGCTGATACCTGGTCGTATGGGCCTTCAATCAAATTGCCGATTTTTGATGGTGGTACTTTACGTGCCGACCTGGCCGAAGCGCGCGCCAATTTTGATAGCCTGATGGCCACTTATAAACAAGATGTACGCAAAGCCCTAAAGGAAGTGGAACAGGCGCTGGTCAATCTTGACAGTGCCAACCGGCGAGCACAATCCGAACAGGCTAGTGCTCAGCAATATGCGCAATATTTCAAGGCCGCTGAACTGAACTGGAAATCTGGTGGTATTGATTTACTGTCATTGGAAGATGCGCGCCGCCAGAAAATCAATGCCGAGTTAAATGTAGTGACGCAGCAAAAGAATAGAGTTTTACAGTGGATTGCCCTCTATAAAGCCTTTGGTGGCGATTGGTATGAGATGCAGCAGCAGGAAAAGCAAGACAACAAAAATACGACAGGAAAAGGTAAATAGCATGGCTAGAGGACGCTCAAAAAAAGGAATATTTCTGGTCATTGCCGCATTGCTGGTGGGCATAAGTGTTTGGTTTTTTCAGCATCCGTCGCACAAGACTGAACTGGCGGAAAAGCGCGGTAATCGTGCCACAAAAGAAAGCGCTAGCGGATTAAGCAAAGCAACATTAAGTGTAGAGGCTAGCAGCCCCGCAGCAGTGCAATGGCCGATGACGCTGGTGTTGAATGGCAGTATTTACCCCTGGCAAGAAGCACTAGTCAGTGCTGAGATCGCCGGTTTGCGTATTCAGCAAGTATTAGTTGAGGTGGGTGCACAGGTCAGCAAAGGCCAGCCGCTGGTGCTGTTGGCAGATGAAACTGTAAAAGCGGATTTGCAGAAACAACTCGCTACGGTAGAAAAAGATAAAGCAGGCCTGGCGGAAGCCAAAAGTAATGCTGACCGAGCCAATGAAATTAAAGACAGCGGTGCATTGTCTGCCCAAAAAATTAATGAGTATGTGATTGCCCTGCAAACTGCCAGAGCTAATCTGGCGTTATCAGAAGCCGAATTGGAAAACCAGCGTATCCGTATTCGCCAGACTAAAGTGGTTGCGCCGGATGATGGCGTGATATCTGAACGGTCTGCAAATTTGGGGAATGTAGTTTCTGCCGGTACTGAATTGTTCAAGCTGATCCGCCAAAATCGTATCGAATGGCGCGGCGAAGTCAATGCTGACCAGCAAGGCGCTTTGCATGCCGGGCAAACCGTCACTCTTAACCTGGCCGGTGGTAAAACCGTATCAGGAAAAGTACGCCTGATTTCACCGGTGGTAGATAACAATACGCGTAATGCGCTGGTGTATGTCGATATCCCTAAAAATAGCGCCAAGCCTGGCATGTACGTACAAGGGAAAATCGATATCGGCCAGCAACAAGGCCTGGCGATCCCCTTAAGTGCCGTGACATACCGTGATGGTTTTGCCTATGTGTTTGTGCTGGGTAATACTAATGCGGATGGCATGAGTAGAATCACGCAACGTAAGGTAAAAACCGGCCGTACGCTGGGCGAGCAGATTGAAGTATTGAGTGGCGTAGATGCCGCAGAAAAACTGGTGCTCAGCGGCGGCGCTTTCCTGAATGATGGCGACACCGTAAAAGTGGTGACACCCGCCAAGGCCGGAGCTTAAACATGAATTTTTCGGCCTGGTCGATCCGTAATCCGGTTCCGGCAATCCTGCTGTTTGTAGTGCTGACCTTCCTGGGTATCCGCTCGCTGAACCAGTTAGGCAAACAGAATTTCCCCGATATTGAACTGCCGGTGATCATGGTCAGCGCGACGCTGGAAGGCGCGGCCCCGCCGCAGCTGGAAACGGAGGTGGCGCGCAAGCTGGAAGACAAGATTGCGACCATTGGTGGCATTGAGCATATGTCCAGCGTCATCACTGATGGTGGCGTCAGCATCAGCGTGCAATTCACGATAGATACCAATAGTGAAGAGGCGCTCAACCTGGTGCGCAATGCGGTAGATAGTGCGCGATCCGAGCTACCAGCGGCGGTGACCACGCCGACAGTCTCTAAACTGACGACTGCCGGCAGCGCCATTCTCACGTATGTTGTCTCAGCGGAAAACATGGACGAAGGCGAATTGTCCTGGTTTGTCGATAACGAGATCAGCAAGGCCATGCTGTCGGTCACAGGCGTCGGCAAGATCAGTCGTACCGGCGGCGTAGACCGTGAAGTGCAAGTCAACCTCGACCCGACCTTGATGTCAGGTTTAGGCGTCAATGTCAGCGATGTGTCGGCACAACTTAAACGTGTGCAGCAGGATGCCTCTGGTGGCCGTGGCGATATTGGCGACAACATCCAGTCAGTACGCACACTGGGTGCGCTACACAGCGCTGATGAAGTACGCAACCTGGATATTCCTATCAGTGATGGCCGTCATATCAAGTTGTCGCAAGTAGCTGAAGTGCTGGATACCTATGCTGAGCGCAGCACCTATGCGAGCTATGATGGCAAAGAAGTGATCCGTTTTGAAATCACGCGCAGCAAAGGCACCAGCGAAGTCACCGTAGCCAAACATGTGCGGGAAGCGCTGGCGAAATTCGAGCAGTTGCATCCGCAGGTCAAGATTGTCGAAGCCTTTAATATGGTCAAGCCGGTGGAAGACAACTATAACGGCTCCATGCAATTGTTATACGAAGGCGCATTGCTGGCGGTGCTGGTGGTGTGGTGGTTCCTGCGAGACTGGCGCGCGACCATTATTGCCTCGGTGGCATTGCCGTTATCCATGATCCCAACCTTTGCCTTTATGCAGTATTTCGGCTTTTCGCTAAACCTGCTGACTTTGCTGGCACTGGCACTGGTAGTAGGCATCCTGGTCGATGATGCGATTGTGGAAATCGAGAACATCGTTCGCCATTTGCGCATGGGCAAAACCCCGTACCAGGCGGCGATGGAAGCGGCTGACGAAATCGGTTTTGCCGTGATTGCCACTACGTTTACGCTGGTAGCTATTTTCCTGCCGACTGCGTTTATGAGCGGGATTCCCGGCAAGTTTTTCAAACAATTCGGCATTACGGCAGCCATTGCCATCACTTGCTCACTGATTGTGGCGCGCTTGCTCACGCCCATGATGTCGGCTTACCTATTAAAACCGCATCCTGTCAAAGAAGAACAAACATCAAATACCATGCGCATATATCTGCGCTGGGTGGCCTGGTGTTTGGCCCACCGTAAAACCGTGGTGCTGGGGTTTGTGCTGTTTATCATTGGCTCCATGAGCCTGATGCCATTGCTGCCCAAAGGCTTTGTGCCTTCTTCGGACAGCAGCCAGACCAAGGTGAACATCGAACTGCAGCCAGGCACGCCGTTGTCGCAAACCCGCCGCCTGGTAGATCAGGCAGAACGTATCGTGAGGCAGCATCCCGAAGTCAAGGCGGTGTTTAGTGCCGCTGGCGCGGCCAGTACCGGCGGTGGCGGGCCGCATGCAGCGGAAAACACCACGGATGTACGCAAAGGCAGCCTGATTATCAGCCTGACAGACCGTAGTGACCGCAAACAGAAACAATCCCAGATCGAAGCTGATTTGCGCGAGCGCTTGAAAAACCTGCCGGGAGC
>NZ_DATHWZ010000024.1:0-23352 GCF_035460085.1 Methylophilus sp. | reverse complement strand
AGCCCTTCACTGCGTAGCCAGGCTGGTAATAACTGCAGTAAAAGGTAAAGAGGTAAGCCGGAGCTGAAGCCAAGGGCCACACACATCAGCATGCGGCGGGTGAACAGTGTTTCTGCGATGGTCATGTCCGCATTGTAATCGCTTTTTTCTGGCAGGCATTCGTCGGGCAAAAAAAAGCCAACCCTTGCGGGTTGGCACACTCGGAGATCAAACGGTGTAACGATGCTTCGTTAAAAATCTTACAAACTTAATATCCACTGGACCAGAGTTTTAATGTCTTCATCCTTCACTTGCGGGCTGTTCGGCGGCATAGGCATATCACCCCATGCGCCGCTACCACCGGCTTTTACTTTCTGGATCAATTTGGCTTCGGCAGATTTGTCGCCTTTGTATTTGGCGGCAACATCTTTATAAGCAGGGCCCAGAATCTTTTTATCTACACTGTGGCACATCAAACAATTACTTTTTTGTGCCAGTGCTTCAGCATTACTACCTGCCATGACAGAAGCTGTCATCCCCAACAAGGTAGCCACTGCCAGACTTTTAATGAATAAATGCATAGAGTCGTTCCTTGAAAAATATATTACAGACTGAACACGTTCATGGCGCCACCACCCGGTGCCGCATTGTACTTGGTCAGCTCTTTGTAGCCACCGGCAGCCCCCAAACCATCGGTTTCATTCGTCAGGCCAAGGTTCATCGCCACCCCGGCCCAGCCACCAATCCCTGACAATACGCCCACATATTGCTTGCCTTTGTGACCATAGGTGATCACATTGCCAACCACCCCGGAACCCACCTGGAACTTCCACAGTTCTTTACCGGTTTTCGCATCCAGTGCTTTTACCCAACGGTCTAGCGTACCGTAGAACACGAGGTCGGAAGCAGTCACCAGCGCACCACCCCAGGCAGAGAACTTCTCTTTGTTGTACCACTGTGATTTACCTTTGAGCGCATCCCAGGCCATAAAGCCGCCCATCACGCCGTCAGGCCCTGCAAACATGGTCAAGGTCGCCCCTACCCAAGGCTGGCCAGCTACGTATTTCGATTCAACCGGCTCATAGGTCATGCACACATGGTTCAGTGGCACGTAAAACATTTTGTTCTTCGGCGAGTATGCGGCTGGTTGTTCGTCTTTCACACCCAGTGCCGATGGACAAATGCCTTTGGCGTTGTAATCCTGGTGTGTGGAATATTTGGCATCTTTCACTGGAATACCGGTTTTCAGGTCGATCTTGCTGGCCCAGTTAACAAATGGATGCATTTTTTCTGCTACCAGCAAGCTGCCGTTGGTGCGGTCAAAGGTATAGCCAAAGCCGTTACGGTCAAAGTGCGAAGCCAGTTGTTTGCCGTTGGCTTCCCACAAAATGATTTCATTCATGCCGTCATAATCCCACTCGTCGTGCGGGGTCATCTGGTAGGCCCAGCGCGCCATGCCGGTGTCCAGGTCACGCGCAAAAATCGTCATTGACCATTTGTTGTCGCCAGGACGCACATCCGGGTTCCAGGTGCCAGGGTTGCCGGTACCGTAATACATCAGGTTCAGTTTCGGGTCGTATGAGTACCAGCCCCAAGTCGGGCCGCCACCATTCTGCCATCCGTCTTTCTGCTGCTGCGGTTTATGCCAGGTGCGTACACCAAGGTCAGCTTCAGGATATTTCAGTTGCGATTTATCCAGCGGCTTGAAAGAACCGCCTTCTTTATTGCCACCATTCACATCCTGGTAAACCGACAAGGCGCTGTAATGCGGATTCTCTTTATTAAAGTCTTTGCCGATCAGCATTTCGCTGTCCGGGCCAGTGCTGTAGGCTTTCCACAACAGGCTGCCGTCTTTGATGTTGTAGGCAGAGATATGGCAACGTACGCCAAACTCGCCGCCAGAACAGCCAGTGACTACTTTGTCTTTAAATATGTGAGGGACATTGGTATTGGCCGCGCCTGTTTTCGGGTCGTTGACTTTTACGTCCCACAATTTCGCCCCGGTTTTCGCATCTAGCGCGACCAGCACACCATTGTTCTGTTGCAGGAAAATCTTGCCATCACCATAACCGAGGCCTTTGTTCACGTTATCACAGCACAGCACAGACTGCACATCCGGATCCTGTTTAGGAAAGTAAGACCAGCGAATTTTCTGGTTATCGTCCAGGTCCAGCGCATACACGTTGTTCGGGAATGCGGTATGGATAAACATGGTATTACCAATCACCAGCGGGGCGCCTTCATGACCACGGTTAACGCCAGTCGCGAATGACCACGCGTATTTAAGGTTTTTAATATTGCCTTTATTGATTTGCGACAATTTGCTGTAACCCTGGTTGGCGTAATCTTTACGCGCTATGGCCCATTGGTTGTCGTCCTTCATTAAAGTCTCCAGCTCTGTCGTGGCCCATGCGCTGGCGCTTAGGCTGCCCAGCATCATTGCAGTGATGGCAAGCTTGATTTGGTGTTGCATACATACCTCCAAAAAATGGTGTGTTTGAAGCTGGAATAAGTGATTTGCACGCCAGTAAACAAATGCTTCTTTTGTTACTCGCAGACCATTGATTGCAACGCCTGTGCCAGGCATGAGTTTTATTTGAGGTAATAAAAAAAATGAATTAAAATCAAAAGGTTATTTTTAGGTACCAGCAATGGTCATGCATCCTGAAACGGTGAAAACTGTTCAGTGATTGTGCCAAACTGATACAGTTGTTCAATCACGTGATACAGGTGTTCAAGTAGTGATGTCCAAGTTTTCTCCCGCCTCTACGCACACATCGTTGCCAGTCATGCGCGACGATCAACTGGCCATAGCCGAAGCCATTGAACGCTCATGGCGGCGTTGCATGGTCAAAGGCGTGGATGAGCAGGCGCCTGCGCATGACCAGATCATCACCGCACAAGAGTTGACCCAACGGCTGGAGAAAAATCGTTTATTGCTCACGCATGCCGAGCCTGAAATGGTGACCTTAAGCGGGCAGATTGCACATACGCGTAGCCTGGTCATTCTTACCGACAATGAAGGCGTGATTTTGCGCACCATGGGTGAAGGTGTGGAGCAGGGCGACATTCGTGCTTCTCTGCTGCCGGGGGCATCCTGGAGTGAAGAGCATCGCGGGACAAATGCCATAGGCACAGCCCTGGTTGAGCGTGCACCCATCAGTGTGCAGGGTGCCGAGCACTTTATGGCCTATCACCACTCACTCAGTTGCTCGGCAGTTCCGATCTTTGCGGCCAATAACCAGCTGGTTGCGACATTAGATGTATCCAATGATTTGAACCAGCCACAGCAACACACGCTGGCACTGGTGAAAATGGCAGCCCAAATGGTGGAAAACCGTTTGTTTCATGCCACTGCCCAAGGTGAGATAGGTGTGCATTTTCATGCGCGATCAGAATTTATCGGTACGCTATGGGAAGGCCTGGCGTTATTTGATCATGAGGGCCAATTGCGTGCCATCAATCGTAGCGGACAATTCCAGTTCGGCTTGCCACTGGATGAAGATGTGCTGGCTAAGCGGCGGGTGCAATTCAGTGATGTATTCGATGAATCGTGGGTGACATTCAAACAACGCTGCCAGGGTGGTGATTTATTATTCCCCATGCAATTACAGAATGGCGCCCGACTGTTTGCACGTGCTTCATTTCAAACCAGCACACTTTCACGCCCAGCCGTATTCCAACCACGCGAATCTGCGGCCAGCCTGGAAATGCTCGATACTGGCGACACGCAGCTTAAACTGGCCATCACCCAAGTCAAACAAGTATTGAATCGCGATATTCCCATGCTGGTATTAGGTGAAACGGGTGCCGGAAAAGAATTATTTTCACGCGCGATTCATGATGCCAGCGCACGACGCGACCAACCTTTTATCGCGGTGAATTGCGCTGCCTTGCCGGAAGGCCTGATCGAAGCCGAATTGTTTGGTTATGAAGAAGGTGCTTACACCGGTGCCAAGCGCAAAGGTAATTCAGGCAAAATCCAGCAGGCTGATGGCGGCACGCTGTTCCTGGATGAAATTGGCGATATGCCCTTGTCGCTGCAGGCGCGTTTGTTACGCGTGCTGCAAGAGCGCTGCGTGACACCGCTGGGCTCCAGCAAGTCGATTCCGGTTAACTTCATGCTGATCAGCGCGACCAACCAGAAACTGAAAGATAAAGTCGCTGCTGGGGAATTCCGCAGTGATTTGTACTACCGCATTAATGGGCTGGCAGTGCAATTGCCGGCGTTACGCCAGCGACAGGATTTACAGCGCCTGATCAGTTTAATCTTGCAGGTTGAGCAGTCACCAGAAAGTGAAATCAGTGCAGAAGTCATGGCTTTGTTTGCCCGTCACCCATGGCCTGGCAATGTGCGGCAATTGCATAATGTGTTGCGCACTGCGCTGGCATTGGCTGATGGCGGGGTCATAGATTTGATGCATTTGACGCAGGACTTTATGGATGAGCTTGAAGATGCCGCCATCAGTCACCACGCCGTGCGTCCTGCATTAACTTTAAAGGCGCAATCTGATGAGGTGATACGTTCAGCTATGCAGCAGCATACTGGAAATGTTTCCGCCGTTGCACGCCAGCTTGGTATGAGCAGGAATACACTTTATCGTCGTTTGAAAGCATTACACTTGGCTTGATCAGTCAATAAAAAGCCCCGGCAACAACCGGGGCTTTTTTCATGGCTTTATATTTTGAGCTTAATTGCTGCGACGACGCGCTACAAAACCCATCACACCAAGACCCAACAGCATCATGGCATAGCTATCAGCCTCAGGAACGGCGGACGCTGATGCCACCTGGTCCACCTGGAAAGCCAGTGCTTGAGAGAAACCCGCGCTGAAACTCAAAGTGTAAGAAGTGATGGGTGTAGAAACACCGCTCAGATCCCAGGAGTAGCGGTAATAGTCATCCACAGTACCGGTATTCCCAAAGTTTACCAATGCGCCGGCAATCGCCTGGCTACCGCCGTTGTAGCTCAGCGTAATGGTATACGCCTCACCACCGAATGAGGCATTGAAGTCATTCACGATGCCCTGGAACACCAATGCGCCGATTTTGTTTGAAACCGTGTTATCAGTGAAGGTCAGGTTGCCATCACCATATAAACCAAAACCGGCTGGATAGTAGCTACCGGAAATCTGGGTCAGCAAAGCATCGCCTGAACCCGCAACATTCCCTGCGGTACCTGTGGCCAGTTGGGCAGCGGTCAATGGATTCGCAACGCCGTTATCATCCACCCGGTTACGATTTAGCTGGTTCCAGCCGTCAAAAGATACAGAGTTTGCAACGTCTATAAAACTGCTGTAAGTGGTGTTCGCTTGTGCCAGACCAGCGATTGCGAACAGACTTGCACCGATAACGATGTTTAGATATTTGGCTTTCATTTACTAACTTCCTTTGAGTAATTATTAATGACTGGCATCTTTAATAAGTGCCAGAATTTTTTAACTGGCCGCGTTACTCACAAACGTCTTCACCATGTATTCCCACAGTCATAATGATAATGGGAATTATTATCATTATGACTTAAATGAATCATATGTCAACGCTTGTTGTTTTTTTAGAAGTTAATCCTTAGATAAAAATACGATTGAATTCAACGGTAAATGCCGTGTTTAAGCCTTGAATGGCTTAACATCAGAGGTGCTTCAAATAAAACTCAGCCCGCAAGGGTGTCAGCTACCAGCGCTTTTCAGCCGGTACATGGCCAGATTACCCATCAGGTTAGGTAATACATGCACATCTTCGCCATCGGTAATTACTTTACGCTCAATCACCTGGATGCGATGATCAGTGCAAAACTGATCGAAATCATGAATCGTGCATAAGTGCACATTGGGCGTGTCAAACCATTGGTAAGGCAAGCTTTTTGATACTGGCATATTGCCCGTAGCAATTTGTAGCCGATTGCGCCAATAGCCAAAATTGGGGAAAGTCACAATGGCTTCGCGACCTACACGCAACATTTCCTCCACAATCGTCTCGGTGTTGTGCATGGCTTGCAAAGTTTGTGACAAAATCACGGTGTCAAATGACTGGTCTTCAAAACCGGATAACCCATCTTCCAGGTTCATCTGGATCACATCTACACCATTCTTGAGTGCTTCCAGCCAGTTGGTGTCGTCTTTCTCAATACCATAACCGGTAGTCTCCAGCGTTTCATGCAAATGCGTCAGGAGAGTGCCATCGCCGCAACCCAGATCCAGCACTTTGGTTTTTGAACGCACCCAATTTGTAATTAACGCAAAGTCTGGGCGAATATTTGTAATATTTGCATTACTCATACTTTAACCTGCTCTAAATAAGCACGCATGATGTTGTGATAATGTGGATCCGGCATCAAGAATGCGTCATGACCATGGTCTGAAGTGACCTCAGCGTATTTAACCGGCAACGCATTGTCGAGTAATGCCTGCACGATTTCCCGCGAACGGGCAGGTGAAAATCGCCAGTCCGTCGTAAATGAAATCACGATAAATTTTGCTTTTGCCCGGCTGAGCGCTTGGGTTAAGCCGCCCTCAAAGGCCTTAGCCGGATCAAAATAATCCAGCGCACGTGTCATGCGCAAATAAGTATTGGCATCAAACTCGCCAGCAAATTTGTCACCTTGATAGCGCAAATAAGATTCCATTTCAAACTCAACATCGAAACTATATTTGAGTTCGCCATGACGTAATTTGCGGCCAAATTTTTCGCCCATCACATCGTCAGAAAGATAGGTGATATGGCCCAGCATACGTGCGATGCGCAAACCACGGCGTGGCACGGTGCCATGATTGTAATAATCACCTTCGTAAAATTCAGGGTCGGTAATAATGGCTTGACGCGCAACTTCATTGAAAGCCATATTTTGCGCGGTGAGGTTAGGGGCAGAGGCGATCACAAACGCATGCCGCACACGCTCCGGGTAAGCAATATTCCATTGCAGGGCCTGCATGCCGCCCAGGCTACCCCCGATGACTGCGGCCAATTGTTCTATACCCAGGTAATCCAGCAGGCGCGCCTGCGACTCGACCCAATCTTCCACCGTCACTACCGGAAAAGTTGCGCTGTAAGGCCTGTCAGTCAGCGGATCAACGCTAGATGGACCGCTACTGCCATGACAGCCACCGAGGTTGTTCAGGCCAATCACGAAAAATTTATTGGTATCCAGTGGCCTGTCTGGGCCAATCAGGTTATCCCACCAGCCCGGGTATTTGTCTTCTTCAGAATAGCGGCCTGCGACATGGTGATTGCCCGATAATGCGTGGCAGATTAGCACCGCATTCGATTTGGTCGCATTGAGTTCGCCGTAGGTTTCGTAAGCGAGATGGTATTGTGGCAATACGGCACCACTTTGCAAGGTGAGTGGCTTGTTGAAATGCGCCACTTGCGCTTTAACAATACCAACGGAGTTCGATTCAGACATGCCGCGATTATACTATGTGGCATGTGTAAACGGCGAGTCAGCGTGTCTATGCTTTTATTGTGGGCTTTTATTGCGGCGCGACTGACAGGCATCCGAGCAACGCCGGCAAGTCGGCTACCGAATTGATCACTGCATCTGGATTGACGGCAGAGAGGCGTGTGTAGGTTTCCCGGTATTTGCCGGTTTTCACCAAAATCCCATGCAAGCCTGCGTCCTGGGCGCCACCCACATCCGCATCGATATCATCTCCCACCATCATTACCTCAGAAGGTTTCAGTCGTAGCGCATCCACCACAATATTGAAAAAATGGCGCGAAGGTTTACCCATGAGCATGGCTTTGGTATTGCTGGCATATTCCAGGCCGGTCACAAATGCGCCTATGTCCATTTGCAACCCGGTTTCGGTTTGCCAGAAACGGTTTTTATGAATGGCAATCAGCTGCGCACCATTCACCAGGCAATGAAACACTTCATTCAACAATGCATAAGACCAGCCATCACCAATATCGCCAACTACTACATAATTGGCCGCGGTTTCAGATTGGTCGAAACAGGAAAAATCTTTTTTGACATCCTCGGCCAGTAACAATTTACACACCGGGTTGGGCTGTTTTTTCAGATGCTGGATGGTCGCTTGTGGTGCACTCATGATTTCTTCAGGCACTGTATTGAAGCCAAGCCGATTGAGTTTTTGCTGTAAGGAATCGAGCGATAGCGTACTGGTGTTGGTGACAAAGCGCACCGCAATTCCGGCCTTGCGCAATTGCGAGACGGCAGCTAACGCCCCTGGAATCAATTGATCACCAATATACAAGACACCATCGAGATCAAACAGGACGGCTTTTATTGCACTGAAATTAAACATAGACGGCCTTTCTTGCTGCAAGGATATAGACCTGCTGCAGCAAGAATCATGCGCACTGGGTAATGACTTTAAAGTTGTTTACCAGCGGCTCAAATTGCCAGCCATTGCGCCAGCGTGACCCTGGGATTACCCCCTAAATCGCACACGGTTTGCGTATGCTGGAATCCAGCTGCCTGGTAGAGTTTTTGAACCGCTTCAGCCTGATTATAGCCATGCTCCACTATCAGCCAGCCACCGTTATTTAAATAGCCAGGCGCCTCCGCGATGATGTGCTGGATATCCGCCAGGCCATCCACCCCGGCAGCGAGTGCAGACAACGGCTCAAAACGTAAATCGCCCTGGGTCAAATGCTGATTGCTGGATTCAATATAGGGCGGGTTGCTGACAATCAGGTCGAATACCTGATTATCCAATCGTGAAAACCAGTGGCTGTGCAGCAAGGTCACATTCGCTAATTGCAGACCATGCATGTTGGCTTCAGCCACCGCTAATGCGGCTTGTGAAGCATCCACCGCTGTGACTTGCGAATCCGGTGCGTGTTTTGCAAGTGCCAGGGCAATAGCGCCAGTACCGGTTCCCAGATCCAGTATCTGCATGGGTTTGGCGATTTTTTGCAGCGCGGCTTCAACCAGGGTTTCAGTATCAGGACGTGGAATGAGCGTGTCAGGGGTGACTTTGAGTTTGAGGCCGAAGAATTCGCGATAACCGAGAATATAGGCGATCGGCTCCCCATTGACACGGCGTTGAATTAACTGGTTGAAGTCCAGCGCATTTTGCGCAGACACTGCATCGGTGGCATGGGCCAGCAACCACGCACGATTTACGCCCAGCACATGCATGAGCAATAGTTGAGCCTCCATACTTGCCTCTGCTGGTGCACCGGCTTGCGCCAGCTGCTGCCGGGCGGTCTGCAACAACTGTTGCACGATTTGCATCATGCTTACCTGCCTCCAGCTGCTTTACGCAGGGCAATCGCGGTGGCATTTCCTTGCCTGGCCGGATGGCGAACCGAATGGCGGATGACCCACTTCAATTCTTTATCGGCGTGACTTAACCAGCGGTCACACAGGTCAAAAGCAACTTCTGGATGATCTTTGGCAATATCTCCCACATGGTTGGCTACGCTGCGCCGCACATAAAGGCTGGGATCGCTCTTCAACGCATCAAGAATAGGCAACGTAGGTGTCGGGTCTTTGATCAATTGCGGGATGCGCGTCCCCCAAGGTAAACGGGAGCGGGTGCCTTCCGAACATAAGCGGCGAACGTGTGGATCCGGGTCATCCAGCCACTGCTTCAGCTGATTGAGCGTGCGGTCAAAATCGTGAATCAAAAATGCGCGGATGGAGAATTCGGCGGTAAAACGGCGGGTTAATTCATACTGCGCACGCATGGCAATATCGAAAGGATCCTCACCTGCATTATACGTATGGTCGCGACCATACTCTGCGATGAAGCGAGTATGCGGAAGATAAAAAAATACGCTTAATCCCAGACGTTCAGTATTCACATTCGGCGGGGTAAGCGTATTGATCAATACTTCAGCTGCCTGTGAAAATTTGGCTGGCAGGGTAGCTTTCAACGCAACAGCAATATGTGATGAGCGGTCCATAAAACCAAGGGATTCAATGTTAGTAAGCGCTAACTTCTTAAATAGTAGCTCATCAAACCCTGCATGCACCAGCGCAATATTATGTGCCAGGCAATCGATGGCTTCACTATCCAGAATGAATTTGATCGGCTGGTCTTTTTGGATGCTGCGGGGTGCTGCCGGAAGACGAAAACTGTGCGTCAAGTGTTTAGCCTTCTTCACCCAGACTTGCCAGCAAATCAGCCTGATACTCGTTAGAAAGCGCGCCTATCAACTCGTCCATATCGCCTTCAGTAATCGCTTCGATCTTGTACAAAGTCAGGTTGATACGGTGGTCGGTGATACGGCCTTGCGGGTAATTGTAGGTACGGATGCGCTCAGAGCGGTCACCGGAGCCAATCAGGTTACGGCGTTCTGAGGCGATCTTGCTTTGTTGTTCATCCACTTGTTTGGCTTTGATACGTGCCGCTAATACCTGCATCGCTTGCGCTTTGTTGGCATGCTGGCTACGGCCATCCTGGCATTCCACCACGATACCAGTGGGGGCATGGGTGATCCGCACCGCAGAATCGGTTTTGTTGATGTGCTGGCCACCCGCACCACTGGCGCGGAAGGTATCGATGCGAATATCCGCCGGGTTGATTTCCACATCACCGACTTCTTCCACTTCTGGCAGGATCGCCACCGTACAGGCTGAAGTATGGATACGGCCTTGTGTTTCAGTATCCGGCACACGTTGTACCCGATGCCCGCCAGACTCGAATTTGAGTTTTGAATAAGCACCATAGCCATTGATTTTGGCGATGATTTCTTTGTAGCCGCCTACTTCACCTTCGTTGGCGGAGACAATTTCCACTTTCCAGCCCTGGCGGTCGGCATAGCGGGAGTACATGCGGAACAAGTCCCCGGCAAACAGGCCGGATTCATCACCACCGGTGCCGGCACGCACTTCGAGGAAAATGCTTTTATCGTCGTTGGGGTCTTTGGGCAGTAACAGTTTTTGCAATGCCAGCTCGACTTCTTCCAGACGTTTTTTGCCGCTTTCGATCTCTTCTTGTGCAAACTCTTTCATTTCCGGGTCAGAGAGCATGGCATGCGCTTCTTTCAGGTCGGATTCGGTTTGCACATAAATATGGTACTGCTCAACAATAGGCGTGATTTCCGTATGCTCCTGCATGATTTTGCGGTAATTATCCATATTGTCAGTCACGCCTTCGCTACTGAGCAGGCGGTTGATTTCTTCGAGGCGCTCGCTTAAGTTGGCGAGCTTTTGCAACATACTTGGTTTCATCTTGTTTGCCTAAAATTCAATACTGGTGGCAATGTCTTCCGCCAGCTTTGGTCATACACAATTAAATTAATCTTTTAACTGGAAAAGTTGTTTCACCAGGTGCTCGATATGCGCATGTGCATCGCCCTGGGTATTGTTGAGCACATGACTGGGGCCATGTAAAAACTTATTGGTCAATGCATTGCTGAGTTGTTCCAGCGCTTTTTCCGGGGATTCACCTTTTTGCAGCAGCTTGAGCGCCTTTTCTAGTTCGGCTTGCCGCACCGTATCTGCCTGGTCACGCAGGGCTTTAATTGTGGGCACTGCTTCGCGCTGCTTGAGCCACTGCATAAAGTGCTCTACCCGTGCGTTGACGATCAGCTCGGCATTCACTGCCGCTTCCTGGCGATTACCTATGCCTTCCGAGACGACTTGCGCCAAGTCATCTACCGTGTATAAAAACACATCGTCTAACGCTGAGACTTCAGGCTCAATATCGCGTGGTACTGCCAAATCAACCATAAACATCGGACGGTGTTTACGCATCTTGATCGCGCGCTCCACCATGCCTAATCCGACCAGTGGTAACTGGCTGGCTGTACTGGTGATCACAATATCAAACTCGTGAAAGCGTTCAGGCAGGTCATTCAGCAAAATGGCCTGCATATTCAAACCCTGGCTGCGGATTTTGTCTGCAAGTTGTTCGCCGCGCTCCAGTGTGCGGTTAGCGACGGTGATTTTTTTCGGTTTTTGTGCGGCGAAATGGTCGGCACACAGCTCAATCATTTCACCCGCGCCAATAAACAACACGCTCTGTGCGCTCAAGTCACCAAAAATCCGTTGTGCCAGCTTGACGGCAGCGGCTGCCATCGAAATCGAGCTGCCGCCAATGTCCGTATTGGTACGTACTTCTTTGGCGACTTCGAATGTACGCTGGAACAATTTGTGCAACATGGTGCCCAAAGTACCAACATCCTGGGCGATTTTCACCGATTGCTTGAACTGCCCAAGGATTTGCGCTTCGCCCAACACCATGCTATCCAGGCCGCTGGCCACACGGAAAGCATGCTTGACCGCTTCGTGGCTGCTTAAGGTATAGGTGTAAGGCATCAATTGCTGGGCTTCCAGCCTGTGATAGTTGGCCAGCCAGTCAATCACTATCTCCGGCCGGATAGACTGCACATAGATTTCGGTGCGGTTGCAGGTGGAAAGAATGGCGACCTCAGACACGTTGTGACGGGTCAGGTCCTCCAGCGCATGCGGCAGGTTATCGTTGTTGAACGCAACGTTTTCGCGGATAGCGATAGGAGCGGTGGTGTGGTTTACACCAATGGTAAACAGTTGCATGGCGCTATTTTACCTTTGAGAGCAGGCAAAGAGATAGATAAACTAACGCATGCAAGTCGTTCATGGTTGATTTGAATGGTGCCTGGATCGAAGGTGCCGACATTTTCTTACATTAGCGTTAAGCAAGCAAGAATCCTGTCAATTTGGCTCCAGAATAACAATTTGACCCGGAATGGCGTTAAAATATTGGTTTTACAATAAAAATTCCTCAGAAAACTCGGAATAAGCGAGCGAGCGGGATAAAGTGCAAGGCGCACGGAACGCAGGAAGCAAGACAGTACATATGGTACGGCTTGATTACGAAGCTCTATCCAGAAAAGCCGCGCAACACAGCAATTTTCCCTCGTAGCTGCTGATTATGTGTTTTCTTAGATTTATTCATTGAACTTCAGATACGGAACACCAGCATGGACAAAACATTTCGCATTGCCCCAAGTATTCTTTCTGCCAACTTTGCCAAATTAGGTGAAGAAATTGAAAACGTGATCAAATCCGGCACCGACATCGTTCACTTTGACGTGATGGACAACCATTATGTACCTAACCTGACCATTGGACCGCTGGTGTGCGATGCGATTCGTGAGTTGTCACATAATGCTGGCGCCCTGATCGACGTGCACCTGATGGTAAAACCGGTTGACCGCATTATTCCTGACTTTGCCAAAGCTGGCGCTGACATCATTACTTTCCACCCGGAAGCCTCTGACCACATTGACCGCAGCCTGGCTTTGGTACGTGACAGTGGCTGTAAATCCGGCCTGGTATTCAATCCGGCAACGCCATTGCATTACCTGGATTACGTGATGGACAAAGTCGACATGATTTTGCTGATGTCTGTAAACCCAGGTTTCGGCGGCCAGAAATTTATTCCGGAAACACTGAATAAATTAAAAGAAGCGCGTGCTCGTATTGATGCTTACTACGAGAAAACCGGTCGTCAGATCTGGCTGGAAGTAGACGGTGGCGTGAATGCGAACAATATCGCTGACATCGCCAGAGCCGGTGCGGATACCTTTGTTGCAGGTAGCGCGATTTTTGGTTCTCCTAAAGACACCGACCCTAACCGTTACGACACCGTTGTAGCGGCGATGCGTGCCTCTTTAGCTAGCGTTTAATTCCCTCAAAAGCCTGTTGTGATGCGGTTTCAAGTCAAGCTGGTGATGTTCGATCTTGACGGCACGCTGCTTGATACCGCACCGCAAATCGCCGAAGCCGCCAACCGTATGCTGGTGGCATTAGGCAAACCCATGCTGCCGCAGGCGCAGATCAGCACCTACATTGGCGAAGGCGTGCAAAACCTCATCAAGCGATGCCTTACCGGCAATTTGCATGACGAGCCTGAAGCTGAATTATTTGCACAGGCACAGCCTTTGTATCATGGTTTTTATGCGAACAATGCGACTGACAGCAAGCCGTTTCCCGGCGTGATGTCTACATTGCAGCAACTAAAAGCAGATGGCTATCCTCTCGCCTGCGTCACCAACAAACCTGAAAAATTCACCCTTCCTTTGCTTGAAAAAGCAGGATTATCTGATTTCTTTAAAATTGTCGTTTCAGGCGATACCTTAGCCAAGAAGAAACCTGACCCGTTGCCACTGTTGCATATTTGCCAAAAACTAGGCGTGTTGCCCGCTGAAGCAGTATTGATAGGCGACTCGGAAACCGATGTCCAGGCCGCTCAAGCTGCAGGATGCTTTGTGGTCACCGTGCCTTATGGGTATAATCAGGGGCGCGAAATTGATGTGGCGACCGTGGATGCCACAGTGCAGCAGCTCACCGATGTGGTGGGCTTGTTGGAGTTACCCGCTCTCTTAAAGCGGGGATAATAAAAACCTATTTAAATATCATGATGTTTTGTGCTCATTATTCCAGTTGGCCAGTTTCAAGCTGGCGGCGTTCGTGGCGAGGCTAAACCAGCCCGCACGCGGCTGACCCTAAAAAGTCGTGCACGCTATCTACACTGAATCTGTCGCGCGGTTTCACACGACACACTCAACGAATTCAATTGGAAAAAAGCATCATGTTAAGCACCTTAAGCAAGACCGAATTTGACGCGCTGGCGGCGCAAGGCTACAACCGAATCCCGCTGGTGATGGAAACCTTTGCCGATCTCGATACACCGCTGTCGCTGTATCTCAAGCTGGCCAATCAACCTTATTCTTACCTGCTGGAAAGCGTACAAGGCGGCGAGCGCTTTGGCCGCTATTCGATTATCGGCCTGCCTGCCACTACCCGTATTGAAGTACGTGATCAGCAATTGCAGGTGATCCAAAACGACGCAGTCATTGAGTCGCATACTGACCAAAACCCACTCGATTTTATCAAAACCTACCAGGCGCGTTTTAACACACCGCCGTATGAAGGCTTGCCGCGCTTTACCGGTGGCCTAGCTGGTTATTTTGGTTATGAGACGATTCAATATATTGAAAAGCGTTTAGGCAAACAGAAAAAACCGGATGTGATCGGTACGCCGGATATTTTGTTAATGGTCTCCGAAGAAATCGCGGTCGTCGATAACCTGTCCAGCAAACTCTATTTTATTGTCTACGCTGATCCGGCACAGCCAAATGCTTACGAGAACGCGCGTGACCGTATGCAGGCCTTGCTGGCAAAACTACGCACACAGGTTGAAATCCCTGCAGCGCTGCCTACCAGTAAAACCCAGGCCTTATCTGAGTTTGGCGAAGACAACTTTAAAGCAGCCGTGAAAACCGCCCAGCAATATATCCTGGAGGGCGACATTATGCAGGTGGTACTCAGCCAGCGCATGTCGCAAGATTTTGACGCTTCGCCATTGAGCCTTTACCGCGCATTGCGCAGCCTCAATCCATCCCCATATATGTTCTATTACGACATGGGCGACCATCATGTCGTCGGTGCTTCACCGGAGATCCTGGTGCGGCTGGATAACACCACCGTGACTTCGCGCCCGATTGCGGGTACCCGGCCCCGTGGCAAAAACCGCGATCATGACCTGGCGCTGGAAGCCGAGTTGCTGGCAGACCCGAAAGAGCGTGCCGAGCATGTGCAATTAATGGATCTGGGCCGTAACGATGTTGGCCGTGTCGCTCTCACGGGGACAGTGAAGGTCACCGACAATATGACCATAGAACGTTATTCACACGTGATGCATATCGTCAGCAATGTTGAAGGCCAGCTCAAGCCTGGGCTGGATGCGATTGATGTGCTGAAAGCCACGTTTACGGCTGGTACGGTTTCTGGCGCGCCTAAAGTTAGAGCCATGGAAATCATTGAAGAGCTGGAGCCAACCAAGCGTGGCATTTACGCTGGTGCGGTGGGTTATCTTGGGTTCAATGGCGATATGGATGTGGCGATTGCCATCCGTACGGCTGTGATTAAAGATAAAAAACTTTACGTACAAGCCGGTGCCGGCATCGTGGCAGATTCGATTCCGCAAAATGAGTGGGATGAAACCCAGAACAAAGCCAAAGCAGTGATTCGCGCTGCCGAGTTGGTGCAGGCCGGTTTAGACAGCGAAGCCCAGTTAAATGCAGGAAAAGGAGCCTGATATGTTGTTAATGATCGATAACTACGACTCTTTTACCTATAACCTGGTGCAATATCTGGGCGAGTTGGGGCAAGACGTCCATGTGTACCGTAACGATGAAATCACGCTGGAACAAATCAAAGCGATGAAGCCGGAAAAAATCGTGATTTCCCCAGGCCCATGTACGCCAAATGAGGCAGGGATTTCCGTGCCATTGATTCACGAATTTGCCGGCAAGATTCCTTTGCTGGGCGTGTGCCTGGGTCACCAGAGCATAGGCCAGGCATTTGGCGGCAATATCATCAAAGCCAAAACCCTGATGCACGGTAAAACTTCGTTGATCCACCATACTAACGTCGGTGTGTTCAAAAACCTGCCTAATCCCTATACCGCAACGCGTTACCATTCGCTGGTGATTGAGCGTGAAACCATCCCGGATTGCCTGGAGATCACGGCATGGACTGAAGATGGCGAGATCATGGGTGTTAAGCACAAAACCCTGGCTATCGAAGGCGTGCAATTCCACCCGGAGTCGATCCTGACTGAGCACGGGCATGCATTGCTGGATAATTTCCTGAAAGGCTATTGATGGCCATCACGCCTAAAATTGCAATACAGCGGCTGATAGACCACACCGATTTCACGCATGAAGAGATGCTGGAGATCATGCGCCAGATCATGAGCGGGGAGTTCACCCAGATCCAGATAGCCGGTTTCTTGTCTGCCTTGCGCGTGAAGGGCGAAACCGTAACCGAAATCGCTGCGGCTGCGCAAATGATGCGCGAGCTTTCCAGCAAAGTGGATATCAGCGATACCCGTCACTTGATTGATACCTGTGGTACTGGCGGCGCACCAAACAAAGTATTTAACGTTTCAACGGCATCAGCCTTTGTCGCCGCAGGTGCAGGCGCAAAAATCGCCAAGCATGGCGGCCGGGCAGCTTCTTCAAAAAGTGGTTCTGCCGATGTGCTGGAAGCACTCGGTGTCAATATTGCCCTAACGCCTGAGCAAGTGGTACGTTGTGTGAACGAAGCCGGCATCGGTTTTATGTTTGCGCCCAACCATCATTCGGCAATGAAATATGCAGCCCCAGTAAGGCGTGAGCTTGGCGTGCGTACCATGTTTAATTTACTAGGCCCGATGACCAACCCTGCCGGAGCAAAACGCCAGGTAATGGGTGTGTTCCACCGTGATTTGGTGCCTTTGCTCGCGCAAACCTTGCAAACATTGGGTAGCGAACATGTGATGGTCGTGCATAGTGCCGATGAAATGGATGAAATCTCTTTTTCTGCCGACACGTATGTAGCCGAATTGAAAGATGGCAAAGTCAACGAGTACACATTGAATCCTGCCCAGTTTGGCATGCCATTGCATGATATCAACAGCATACGTGTTGAAAGCGCGCAGCATTCCAGCGAGATTATTCTTGGTTTGCTGTCCGGGGAAAAAGGGCCGGCACGCGATATCGTATTGTTAAATGCAGGCGCCGCCATTTATGTTTCTGGCCTCGCGAATGATTTACCGTCAGGGATTGCGCAAGCGGCAGTATCGATCGACTCTGGTAAAGCATTAAACAAATTGCAGCAGTTAAAGGCACTGAGCCAAGTCTGATGAAGCATTATTCGCTGATTGCGATGTTATGTTTATTGGCAGCTTGCCAGCAAACGTCACAGCAAAGCGCAAGCGACCATGGTTCAAACAAGCAACCGCAATCAACCGTTGAAGTTAAATCGCAGGTACAAGCGTTAAACCTGCAATCGCTGTCTTCCGGGCTGGCAACTGAAGACAATTCAGCAGTCAAGCAGGCTTTTGTACAAAAACAAAGTCATCTCTGGCTGCAAGGTAGAGGCGTTGTGAAAAAGTTGTTGCCGGACGATGCCAAGGGCGACAAACACCAGCGTTTTCTGGTCACTATTTCGCCTGAGCAAACCCTGTTGTTTGCGCATAACATTGATCTGGCACCGCGCATTGAGTTAAATGTAGGCGATCGGATACAGTTTAAAGGTGAATATATTTACAACCCCAAGGGCGGCATTATGCATTGGACGCATCATGACCCAAGCGGTATCAAGGGTGGTTGGATTAAAGTAAACGGACAAACTTATGAGTGATATCTTAAATAAAATCCTGGCAACCAAAGCTGAAGAAATTTCTGCTGCGCAAGCCAAACTACCATTGGCCGAGGTGCAAGCGTTGGCTATAAAACAACCACCAGCGCGTGACTTTGTTGGCGCGATTCGTCACAAAATTGTCGCAGGCAAGGCTGCCGTCATTGCCGAGATCAAGAAAGCCAGTCCTTCCAAAGGCGTGATCCGCGAAGACTTCCAACCTGCCGAGATCGCTGCCAGCTATGAGCAAGGCGGAGCTGCGTGTTTATCTGTACTAACAGATGAGCAATATTTTCAAGGTTCAGCAGACTATCTGAAACAGGCACGTGCTGCCTGCAATTTGCCAGTGTTGCGCAAAGACTTTATGGTAGATGCTTATCAGGTCTACGAAGCGCGTGCGATGGGTGCAGATTGTATTTTGCTGATTGCCGCCGCGTTAACGCTGGCACAAATGCAGCAACTGGAAAGTGTCGCGCATAGCCTGGGTATGGCAGTGCTGGTCGAAGTGCACAATGGTGAAGAACTGACACAAGCTATCCAGCTAACCACACCATTATTGGGCATTAATAACCGTAACCTGCGTACATTTGAAGTCACGCTGGACACCACTTTGGGTTTGTTGGGCAAGATTTCCAGTGACAAAATTGTGGTGACCGAAAGCGGAATCTTCACTGCTGACGATGTCAAATTGATGCGGGATAACGCCGTGCATACTTTTCTGGTTGGCGAAGCATTTATGCGTCAGGAAAATCCTGGTGCCGAACTCGCCAAAGTATTTGCCTAATCCATATCGGCTAACTGCCCGTACTGCTTTTAACCCTACTGCCTGGCACATTTCAGCCGGACAAACAGGAGATAATTTTGAGCCAATTTCTAGCTATCCGCCCACGCCGTATGCGTAAAGACGATTTTTCGCGCCGCCTGATGCGTGAAAATGTCCTGACCGTTAATGATTTAATTTACCCGGTATTTGTCCTCGAAGGCGAAGGCAAAATTGAGGAAGTGAAATCCATGCCTGGCGTGCATCGCCAAAGCATAGACGGCTTGCTGAAAACCGCTGAAGAATGTGTGAAGCTGGGTATTCCGGCTCTGGCCCTATTCCCGGTAGTCCCACAAACCTTCAAAAGCCTGGATGCCAAAGAAGCTTATAACCCTGAAGGCCTGGTGCCGCGCACCGTGCGCGCATTGAAAAAGGCATTCCCTGAACTTGGCATTATCACTGACGTCGCCTTGGACCCTTACACCACGCATGGGCAGGATGGCCTGATTGACGACACCGGCTATGTGCTAAATGACGAAACGGTAGAAGTATTGGTAAAACAGGCACTATGCCATGCCGAAGCAGGTGCTGACATCGTCGCGCCTTCCGACATGATGGATGGCCGCATTGGTGCCATCCGTGATGCACTTGAAGAGGAAGGCTATATCTATACCCGCATCCTGGCTTATTCTGCTAAATATGCCTCCGCTTTTTATGGCCCTTTCCGTGACGCGGTAGGCTCGGCGGGCAACTTGGGCAAAAGCAATAAATACAATTACCAGATGGACCCTGCCAATTCCGATGAAGCATTGAAAGAAGTAGCGCTGGACCTTGAAGAAGGTGCTGATATGGTCATGGTTAAGCCGGGCATGCCATACCTTGATATTGTGCGCCGCGTGAAAGAAGAGTTTGGCGTACCGACGTATGCTTATCATGTAAGCGGTGAGTATGCGATGTTGAAAGCCGCAGCACAGAATGGCTGGCTGGATGAGAAGGCTTGTGTGCTGGAAGCGATGCTGGGGTTTAAGCGTGCAGGGGCGGATGGGGTATTGACTTATTATGCGATGGATATCGCTAAGTGGCTCACAGCATAACCATGAATCCGATTATTGCTCAGTTTCTTACCATTGTGGGTGGCTTGTTTATCGCAGCGGCCACCTATTGGTTTACTAAGCAAAAAGAGCGCGAAGCTGAGTGGCGTAGAGAAAAGTTGGCTTATTACAAGACTTTTGTTTAATGCTTAAGTGGAGTAGTAAATGGGGAATCTACTGAGCAAAATCAAAAAGAATATTCAAAAGCCATTAATAATCTGATGCTGTTTGCACCGCAGTCAGTACTTGCCGCGCTATATACTTTTGTTGAAGCAACAACGATTAATAAAAGTCTAGATTTAGACGAACATGACAAATTATTAAGTCATCTCCTGTTTTTAGTTCGTAAGGATGTTGGAATTTATCCACCAGATGATTTGGAAACATTCATTGTTCATCTACGCTCTTCTGGAAATTTTAAAAAATAGATTTCGCCTCTAGGCGACCCTCTTTCTTATGCTTGTCCATAAGAAAGAAGGCAAAGAACAAGACACCCTAGCTTCCGCTTATTTCCTGCGTTGCTCACCAAAATAAGCGGTCACGAAACTCATCCTAGCGGCCTGCACAAAACGCAGGCCACCGCGGGATTCAGACAGTCGCTCCCTTCTTCCTTATTTTGCCTGCGCTACTCGGCGCGTCAGATAGGGGCCCGTTGAAACCCACCACGATGACACAGCAGAGAGAAGTAATGGACAGAGGGCGCTAAGTGCCTTTTGATTTCCAAGACTAAAACCCAACAAATTATTCTGTTGTTTATTTTTTGCCACGATGATTGAGCGGGATGCAATGTGAAGAGATACATCCAAGTGAAAGCGTGTGCTTTTTATGGGCCCCTATCTGACGCGCCGAGTAGCGCACTCAGCGTGGGAGTTGTCGGCCAGCGTCTGTTTGAGTTCCGCGGTGGCTTGCGTTCTTTGCAAGCCGCTAGGGCGAGTTTCGTTGGACGCCCGCGTTGACGAGCAACGCAGGAAACAAGCGGAAGCTAGGGTGCCTTTTCTTTTGGTTACTTATTCTTTGGGCAAGCAAAGAAAAGTTACTCGCCTAAGGGCGAAAAAGAATGGTGCATATCCAAAGGAATACCTATTAAAACCTTAAGCAAGTGCGACACTTGCTCTTAATTGTGACCAAGCTAAGTATTAACCTTGCCTGGATTCCACCCAACGCCGGAATGGCGACCTGTTGGAGCACGCAGCAGATTTCGCATAAGCCGCCTAAAAAAAACCAAACTTAGTCCTGATAATCCACAATCAGCGGCGCATGGTCACTGAAGCGTTCTGCTTTATACACACTCACGGCCGTCGCCCGCTTCGCCAACCCTTGCGTAGCAAGCTGATAATCAATCCGCCAGCCGACATTTTTTGCCCATGCCTGGCCACGGTTACTCCACCAGGTATAACACTCATCGGTAGTTTCCGGGTGTAAAGTGCGGTATACATCTACCCAGCCGACACGCCCCAGAATATCAGTCATCCACGCGCGCTCTTCAGGCAAGAAGCCGGAGTTTTTTCGATTGCCTTTGTAATTTTTAAGGTCAATCTCCTGGTGCGCGATATTCCAGTCACCACAAATGACCACCTCGCGGCCACCGGCAATCAGTTGCTCCAGATGCGGCAAGAATAAGGCCAGCACTTGAAACTTGAATTGCTGACGCTCTTCACCGCTGGAGCCACTAGGCAGGTATAAAGACACCACGCTCAAATTCCCATACTGGCATTCCAGGTAACGACCTTCAGCGTCGATATGTGCGTGTCCCAAGCCGATAATCACTTTATCGGCCGGTTGTTTACTGTAGATGCCGACGCCGCTATAGCCCTTTTTTTCGGCGTAGTGAAAGTAGCCGTGATAACCGGGCGGTTGCAGCATTTCCGGTTGCATATCCGCCGCTTGGGCTTTGAGTTCCTGCAAACAGACGATATCGCTCTGACTAGCTGCCAGCCAAGGCAGAAAGCCTTTGTTGCAGGCCGACCGTATGCCATTCAGGTTCAAGGTTATAATACGCATTGTTTAAATCTTTCTGTTTTTCTCAAATGACTGCAAACACACTCAGTGCCGATTTTATTGCTTTTTCCATCCAGAAACAGGTGTTACGTTTTGGCGAATTCAAAACCAAAGCCGGACGGTTAAGCCCTTATTTTTTTAATGCCGGCCTGTTTGATGATGGGGAAAGCCTGCTCAAACTGGGCGAATTTTACGCACACAGTATTCTACAGTCTGGCTTGCAATTCGACATGCTGTTTGGCCCCGCCTATAAAGGGATTCCGCTAGTAGCTGCGATCAGCATTGCATTTGCACGTATGGGGAAAAATTACCCCTATGCGTATAACCGTAAGGAAGCCAAAGACCATGGCGAAGGCGGTACGCTGGTGGGTGCGCCACTCAAAGGCCGCGTTTTGATCATTGATGATGTGATCTCGGCGGGGACTTCTATCCGTGAATCCGTAGAAATGATCCGCCAGGCAGGCGCAATTCCATGTGGTGTCAGCATTGCATTAGACAGGCAGGAAAAAGGCCTCGGCGAATTATCGGCCGTACAGGAAGTAGAACAAACCAACCAGATGCCGGTGGTGAGCATTGCGAAACTGGCTGATTTATTCGCTTACTTGCAAGGCAATGACGATTTGGCGCAGTATTTCCCCGCGATACAGCAATACAGGGCGCAATACTGCATCGTGTAATCTTTGCCGTATTGAAATAGCGGGCATCCAGCTCGCTATTTTTGTTTAAGCATCCCCATTAATCTGGACATGATGAGTGCCGGGTTATTCTCCACCGCACCGTTTGGCGTCAGTTGGTCCACGACATCCGGAATATATTCCGCAATTTTGGCGGTAAGCTCTTCATTACTCATATCCAGTTTGGTGGCTATGCCGGTTAATACGCTAGTGCCTAATGCTACGCCAATTTGCTGCGCAGAGACATTTAAATTAGCGCCAGTGCCTACCCAGGAATCGACTTGCTCAGCCAAGCCACCATCTTTCAATGTTTGTAAAATACCTGGCAAGCCACCGTATTGCTGAAATAGCTCCATTGCCATTTTTGCCATGGGTGCTTTGTCGCCCATAACTTTGTTCATCACGTTATTGGCTAAGTTATCGAATAATCCCAATTGTTGCTCCTAGATAATTAATTTTATTTTTGCTTATTAGCAGATTATTTTTACTATGCAGAATGTTAGTAACGTACTGTTTCGCCTCTAGGCGAGTGGCTTTCCTTTGCTTGCCCAAAGCAAAGTCACCAAAGTAAAGGGCACCCTAGCTTCCGCTTGCTTCCTGCGTTGCTCGCCAAAATAAGCGGTCACGAAACTCAACCTGGTAGCTCACACAAAACGTGAGCTACTGCGGGATTCGAACAGTCGCTCCCTTCCTCCTTATTTCGCCTGCGCTACTCGGCGCGTCAGATAGGGGCCCGGTTAAAACCACGCCGATGAAGCAATA
>NZ_DATHWZ010000023.1:0-110404 GCF_035460085.1 Methylophilus sp. | reverse complement strand
AACTGGTCGGCTATCAAAGCGGTCCAATGATGTATCAGAATATTCCTACAAATAATTCAGCCATATTTGCATGGCGTGTTTATTGACGGGGCGCCATGATTGAGCCTCAATTAGTAAACAACTCAAAAATTAAAATTGCTTATTTGGCAATGCTATCTGTTTAGGAGACCGCGCTATGCTTAGAACTGTCCTGCTTGTGATTCTAATTCTTGCTTTAGTCGGGGCTCTGCCAGCCTGGCCCTACAGCAGCAGCTGGGGTTACTACCCAAGCGGCGGGTTGGGGTTAGTGGTACTTATCATTTTGATATTGGCGCTCACTGGAAGGTTATAAATGCGATTGGCTTAGAATAATTTCTAAGCCAATTTCTTTGTCATCTGTTAAAGCAATCTTTTTCCAATCTACTTTAATTAATTCAATAAGAGGAAACCCACCATGATCATGGCAAAACGTTTTTTAAGCGCCTTTGTGGCACTTTCGATTTTTTTTACAGGCTCCATTCAAACAGTGCAGGCAGCTATGATCAGTACCGACCAGGTAGTTGAATCAGCCATTACTGTGAAAGGTGAACAAGATCGCGCAAAGATTGTTGCCATGCTTTCGCGTGAAGACATGCAATCAGCATTGGTGGCTCGTGGTATTGACCCGGTCGAAGCCAAGTCACGTGTTGCAGCGCTGACAGATGAAGAAGCCAACTCACTGGCTACTCAACTGGACAAAGCCCCGGCAGGTGGTGGCATCATTGGTGCAGTGGTACTGGTGTTCCTGGTATTGTTGCTGACTGATATCCTGGGCTTCACTAAAATCTTCCCATTTACACGTTCAGTGCGTTAATGATTTATCATCTCGCTCATGATTGCGAGATGCGTAATTGAACATGGGTAACATCAAAGCCAGTCTGGCTCGTTTAAGCATGCTGGCTTTTTTGTGCCTGCTGACAGCGTGTGCTGCCACCGGGGTACGTGAAGCGACACAGAACTCCCAGCTGCCCCGACGGGTTGAGCTCACACAAACACCGTTCTTTCCGCAAGACCAGTACCAGTGCGGCCCTGCTGCATTAGCGACTGCATTGACTGCAGTCCATATTCCTGCTACCCCAGAGCAATTGACGCCGGAAGTCTACGTGCCCAGCCGGCAAGGTAGCCTGCAAATTGAAATGCTGGCCGCTGCCAGGCGCCATGGTGCTGTCGCGGTACAGATACCAGCAAAACTCGAAGCAATCATGCAGGAAGTTGCCTCAGGTCATGTCGTGATCGTGATGCAAAACCTGGGATTATCCTGGGTTCCCTCCTGGCATTATGCAGTGGTGATTGGCTATGATGCTGACCAAGAGTTGGTTTGGCTACGTTCAGGCCCCTATAAGCGCCAGGAAATGTCGCTCAGTGCATTTCAGCGTACCTGGGCGCGCAGCGAATATTGGGCGTTTGTGGCTTTACCACCAGGGCAGTTGCCAGCCAGCGCAAGTGCGGATGATGTTGCCAAAGCGCTGGTCGCTTATGAAAAAAATGCGCCTGTTTCAGCCAGGAAGAAAGCTTACCAGGTAGCGGTGGAACAATGGCCTGATCACCTTGTGTTATTGATGGGTTTGGGAAATGCGGCCTATGCCGCAGGTGACCTGCCTTTGGCTGCCACCAGTTTTAAACATATCACTGAAGTCCATCCTGAATCAGCTGCGGCCTATAATAATTTAGCCAATGTACTACTGGCGCAAAATCAAATTACGCTGGCAGAGACGGTCGCTACCAAAGGCCAGTCGCTCGCAGGCAGTAATGAAAAACTGAAGGCGCAAATTGACCAGACTTTGGTTGAGATCCGGCAGCAAAAAAAATAAAGTCGCTGGCAAGCGGATATTGCGCGGGCAGTACCCTGTCATTATTTAGGTATGTTTTTCAAGATAATTATAAAAATCTTTTCTTTTTAAAGATTTTGAGAACAACCAGCCTTGCACATATTTAACCCCACGCGCTTGTAATATCTTTGCCTGTTGCGCTGTTTCCACGCCTTCGGCCACCATTCCCAGCTGCAATGTTTTTGCCATTTCAATGATATGGAAAGCGACATGGCTGGTGACCGCATCGGTGCCAACCGAGTCGACAAAAATCTTGTCAATTTTAAGGTAATCCAGCTGGAACTTGGTCAGGTAAGACAGGCTGGAATAACCGGTACCAAAATCATCAATCGCCACCATCACACCACATTCACGGATATTTTTTATAGTGGTAAGCGCTTCTTCATCATCCAGAAAACCACGTTCGGTGACTTCAATCAATAGCTGGTTGCCTTGTGCGCCTGTCGATTTTTTCAGGTGTTCTATCATCGGTAATAAAGCGCCCGAGCGAATATCCTGCGACGAGATATTAATGCCGACATAAAAGTGTTTATGCATATTCAGGGCCGTATACATATCTTTGGCAACCAGTTCAAACACTCGCTGCGTGATCTGGCAGATCACGCCAGAGGCTTCAGCGGCGGGGATAAACGTATCCGGGCTGATAAAGTGATTGTCTGACGTTCTCCAGCGGATCAGTGCTTCAGCCCCGACGCAGTGGTTAGTTTCCAGATGTATGATGGGCTGGTATTCCAGGTAAAACTCATTATTCGCCAATGCCCGCAAAATGGCTGATTTTGTCGAGTACCTGGTTTTCTGCATATAGACGAAAATGCCGCCTAACGAGATGCCCACCACGATCACCAGCGGAATCAGGATCTGGATAAAGGAGGTCAGGTCATCATTGATATCTTCTAATGGTATAGCAGTGACAACGCCGGTTAAATTCAATTTGTTGGACGCCATATATACCAGCATGTGACGCTGTTTATCGATGAAAGTAAGCGCTTGCTTTCCTTGATATCGTTTAAGCCAGTCAGTTGCGATATGGCCCCTTGAGGTATATAACTTTTGCGATTCAATCCCGAATATACCTACAGAAACATCCGAACTCCCCAAGGCTTCTATCGTGTGGCTGGGTACCAGTACGATTGCCCAGCCAGCTTTCTCCATCATTACCAGGTGGTGATTTTGCCAATCAGCCACCTTGATGTTTACCCACATCCTGGTGCCATCAGGTTCGATCCGGAAAGGTTGCCCCAGGACTAAACCATCAAATATTTCCGAGATAGAGGAGCAGGTTATCCGGTTATCCTTGACATGGGCGACTGCCTGGAGAAAGAAACCGGTGATATTAAATTCCTGCATTTTTTGGATATGCCGGGGGGAACAAGCTTCTTTTTCCGGTACGGATGCAAAGTGGTTTACGACATTGGTAAGCTGGGTGCGCGTTGCATCCATACGCATCAACACACCAGTGGTCACTTCACGCAGGTGCTTGGTTTCTTTTGAAATGGCCTGTTTTTGCGCAATCATTAATGAGAGGAAGATTGAAACAAAGGCCGTTAACAGAATAAGTAAAATAGTAATGCCGGTGAAAACCCGGTTGTTCCGCCAACCTATATTTAATAGATTATTCAATTTTGCACCCTTCCAAAAGTCAGTCTTATCGCTGCATGGTTCATACACATCGGCCCTGGTAAACGCTGGCCGATGGTGTTCAGGGAGTAAACGTGGACAAGCCTGTAATGATTGAATGCGCCTGATGTACAAGAGTGATAAACATAATTTATTTTTTCGTTAGTGTTGTTTGGATATCGTTCTTGAAGCTGATGGAGGCAATTATATTGACACAAATTGTCTCTGTATCCATGTTATCGGCACAGGTGGGCGAGTCTGAAGAGTAAACAGGGGTTAATTGTTAACTTTTTTTATTTTATGCGGTGGAATAGTAAAACCCCGCTAGGCGCGAGATTGCTGAATCATTTTTCTTCATAGAGGATAACGCTGATTTCTCCATCCATCTCGATTTGCATTTGCTTGACTTCCGAAACATGCCCTATGCCTTCTTCCCTCAATTTGGCCATGATTTCATCTTTGGTGACGAATTCCTTGCGCATTTCGCGGAGTTGCAATACGCCATTTTTTACCAGTACCAGTGGCGGCGCTTCCACCCTTTTTCTTACCCATTTATATTTGAAACTGAGCCAGTCAATCAACAGGTTCCAGAACACCAACACCGCGATCAGTACCAGGCCATCTGAAATCGATTTGGAATCGCCACTCATGGCATTCTGGGAGGCATCGGCAATAATCACCACAAACAGGAAGTCACTGACACCGACACTTCCCATACTGCGACGCAGGATAGACCTGAAGATGATGAATAAAAACCAGTAAACCACCGAGCCCCGAAGGATGATTTCCCAAAGCGGGACAGTGAGATGAAACGGTGACAGATCCATATGCTTTACCCCGGTTATTTCTCGCTAAATGATGTTTACACTCAATCACTCACATTGAGTCCACCTTGGGTTGAATGCTACAAAACTGCAAATACTTTCTTTGTCAGATCACGCGTAAAGTGATGTAGGAAAAGGCTGAAATTAAAGCGGATGCTTTCATAGCAGATTCAAAACAATAAAAACAATAGACTAAAATTTAAAGCTTAACGTAGTGGTGACGACATGGTTCTCGAGATTGCGGGTGGCTTTATTGACGAGCTGATTAAGGTAACCGGTTTCGAGAACGTAGCTTTTATCGATCTTCCAGTTAACGCCGACAAAAAAACGGTTTTGGTCCAGGCCACGGTGTGCGCCCCAATCCGTCTGGTCGACATTGATAAACACTTCATCAGACACGACTACAGAAAGGGCAGGATGATTTGTTACCGGCTGTGCGGCCCTGAACATTTGCCGTAGCCTATGACCTGTGTCATGGAATCCTTCTCTTGTTCGCTCTTCGAGACGGCTGCGGTTGGTAAATGTGATTGAATGGTAAGGTTCGAACTGATACTGGAATTGCTGCCACCACCGATTTTCCTGGTAAGAAGATTTTCCATCGGGATGGCTGGCAATCGTATCATGTCCCAACCATAAACTGGTTTTAGCATCAGGTTTATAAAACACCGCAGGTCGCAGATAAAGGGTATCCAGATGCTTGCCTTCATCCCGCCAGCGAGGATTGATATCCATATCCCAATAAAAATGATGAACCGGTAATTCACCCTGCATACGCAGGTTGAACCAATAGCCCCCATCCACTTGCGGTCCAGCATAAGCGTGGCTGGAGCCCAGCATTGTTAAAGCTGGTGATATCAGCATTAGAAATCTCAATACAAAACCATGTAGCAAAGCACCTCTTTTTTTCATTGCAATACGCCTCGTCTTTTTACATTTAGGAAAGTTTAGGAGATGCAGCTGAATTAAATCTTAATTTCCCTTGATTAATACGCGCTGTATACGTCTTATCATTCCTACATGCAATTCAGCCAGTTTGGCATAGCGGCTTTTTTATCAGCGCGGCATGATAGGTTTGCAAAATAGATTACGATTGAAGGAGCGCTAATATGTGCGGAGAAACACGCATTGATCAAACCGACCCTAATCACGCTGTTGAAACGGATAACCTCCACACGCCGGAACAAAATGCGCATTTGTTAATGAGCATTTTTGTAGATCATTTCAAATTGCTGACTGGAGAAGCTTTACTGACCAATAAGTTAAGTAGTGTCTGGTACGACAAGCAAAAAAGTGAAGAAGATATGGTGAGTGGCATTGAATATGCAAAAAAACAGGAATGGATTACACCGCTGGATGATGCTTTCAGGCTAACGGAAGCTGGCTACGAATCTGCAAAACAGCTACCAGTGTAAGCACTTATTTCAGGCTGACATCCAAAACACTCATGGCTGTGCATAAATCGCTGGCATTTGTGAGACACACCTTCAATAATCCAACAAAAGGCATGCACATATGCATGCCCCTTCGGGTAAATCACAGCGTTGGTATTGTACTGTCTAACCAATAATATCGCGCTGGACATCAGGTTCAGCTGGTTCAACCGGCTGATAAGGAGTATCTGGATCAGGTTTGATCGGTTTATGGGTTTCTTCAGGAAATACTGGATGATCAGTATCATTCTGTTGCCCGAAAAAATATTGTTCTATCAGTGAAAAAGACATTTTTCTATCCCTGTAAGTTGATCGAATGAACTCAAGATACTGGTCGGCACGCAGTCTTTTTATCGGTAAATTGCTTAAAGTCTTGTAAGAATTTATGGAGTGCTTAAAGCACATGATGACGCTGAAAATTCCTACGTCGCTTTCATAGAGCGACTGACAGTAGGCTAAGTCGGAATTGTGTAATATAAGTTTCAGTTATTTTGCACTAGTAATTATGAACACTAGTAATTATGAACATTAGTGCATCTTCAGTAAAACCTCCATGCAGTGACAATCCACCATCATGCAATCCACCATTCACGTGGCAATAATTTTTTGATAAGGAGATTGATATGTTAGACAGATTCACCCTGGATTACCTGAATCCCGATCGATTCTCTGAAATAAGCTCAGCAGACAGAGACGAGCGCAGCGACGCTGTAACAGAAAAATCACGCGAAAGTAACCTCAAGCGGCGGGAAGGCAAATCCGCTACCCGTACAGTAAAACAAGCAATGGCGATCAAGCATTCAAAAGCCCTAAAAAATGCACATGATTAACGTTGTCTGAACTTTCCTACAAAAAATTCAGCCTGAGTTGTATGGCATAAATTCTTGATTTTGGAGATGATGAACCAACTATCAATCAACCCAATTAATTTAGAGAATCCCACACTACCAGCAGGAACGATAATGTAGGATTAAGTTGCAGGAGAACGCTATGATTAGTACATTACTTATTGTATTTGTCGTTTTAGCCGCCATCAGTGCGGCGCGCAGCTTGCCTTACAATATCCCGTGGGCTGAAAATCATTCCAGCAAAGGCGTCATCGGCGTTGTCGTTGCGGCATTGATTATCCTCTCGTTTACCGCAGGGTTCATTGATGTTTAGATGGTTGGTGATTGGCGCTTGATCGAAGTCGCGAGGCTTCTTCCCATGGTGCTTATTGCTTATCACTAGCACGATATTCAAGTCACTAGCACGACATTCAAGTAACTTGATTGCGATCAAATATCGCATGTACATGTATACGTTTGATGTCATCAGCACTTAAGTTTTCCAGATCGGTAAAGGTGATGGTTGCGCCTTTGTTTTTTGCTGCTTCAGCAATTCGGATTAAATCATCCAGTGGTTTGCTATTTGCCTTCAGCGTGAAGCCCAATCCTGCATTAGCGATTCGGATCAATTCATCCGTTGTCATGTTTTCGAAACTCATCGCGATATCCTCCGCAGTCATCACGCATTGCAGAAAATTACCAGACCGAACTACTGTTCAGGCACTGAGCTGCTGATGCCTAAAAATTACCGTAGCACTCAGTCACATAAACTGATTGTTAGCATCAAAAGCCAGCTTACTCCGTTATCGATGTATCTGAAATATTTAATTAAATGTATTTAGAGGGTGTTTATTTTTCTGCTGCAAACCTGGTCTGGTTTGCATCTGTCTTCAGGTCTTCCTGGGCAGGTTCCTTGACTATTAAAATGGTAATTGCTAAATTGAAAGCGCATGCATCCCTTGTTTAAAAAGTTTCTTGCCTTTATCGCGCTGCTTTCTGTCATTAGCTCGTCAGCGTGGGCGGTATCGCCTGTTGTCATGGCAGATGATGTATTCATGTCTGAAAACACCTTATTGCAGGACGTGCATACACAGAATGAAACGCAGGAGAGCCCTCAGCAACATCAAGAATCCACCTGCAACCATGCCTGCCATTTTTCAGCACATATCCTGGGATTGATTTCCCATGGCGTATTGCATGTGATTCCGGTGCTGGATTCAGGCATCTATAGTTTTCATCGTCCGCATCAGGTGAGCCATCCTTTTCTGCAAGGTCTTTACCGCCCTCCTATCCTCTTGTAAATCATTTGTCAGTCAGAGGCAACCTGGCTTCTGAAATCGTGATTGATCTAGAGAGGTATTCACTGTGTTTATCCCTATGTTTGAGACAGCGTTGCAGCGTATTGCAACCACTGTCAGCCTTGGTTTATGGCTATCGACAAGCTTGCCCGTTGTGTCATTACATGCGGCGTCATTAACGTTGGAAACGGCCTGGCAGCTGGCTGCCAGAAGCAACCCGGAATTACAGCGCCAGATTGCAAACCAGGACATTCCTGATGGCGATTACCAGGATGCCAGAGGGCTGCTTTATTACAATCCCGTCGTCAATATGGATATGCGGCAACGCAGTATTGCCCAATCACCCGGCGCCAACAGCAGGCGTGGTGAATGGGGTGCCGGCATTGCGCAAACTTTTGAGATTGCCGGGCAACAGGGCTGGCGAAGAAATGCAGCGCAACTCAGCCAGCAGGCGATAGCACTGGATATCGCCGAGGAATACCGCACTTTGCACGCACAAATGGAAGAGCAGTTCGTGACGGTGCTGGCCATCCAGAAAAGGATGGAGGTTGAACAGCGCATATTGAAGCTGATAGAGCAAAATACCGCTTTATCACGCAAACGTGTTCAAGCAGGTGAAGACAGCCTGCTGGATGGCAACCTGGCCGTGGTGGATACTGAACGCGCACGTAACCAACTGAGTGCATTGAACGAGCAACTGGTGCGTGCGCGTGCGCAACTGGCGGCTACCTTGCAGTTAGGGGAAGCTGAATTGCCTGTGGTGTCAGGCGAGTTAATGCCGGTGGCAAACACTTACACCCTCACCGACCTGCTCGAAAAATTAACTGCCCGGCCTGGCATCCAGTCGCTGGATGTCAAAGAATCCGCTGCCAGGTCCAGATTAGCATTACAGAAAAACCTGACCTACCCGGACCTGACTGTCAGTTTGAACAATAGCCGCGAGGCGACCATCGCCGGCGATGACAATATCACTTCGCTAGGGGTGTCGCTGCCGCTGCCTATCTTTCGCCGCAATGGTGCCGGTATCGGGCGCGCCACAGCCGAATTAATGCAGTCCGAAATCAATCGAACAGCGCTGACGCGTAATGCGAAAGCGGCCATTCAGGCCGCCTGGTTACGCCGCGAAAACATCCGCGAGCGCATCAGCCGCTTAGATAAAGAGGTTTACCCCCGGCTCGAAGAAAATCTCACGCTGGCCAAACTCGCTTTTGAAAACGGTGAAATCGGCCTGCCGCAATTACTGATACTCCAGCGCCAGGCGGTGGATGCACAACGGGATATCATCGACGCCCAAAAAGACATGCGGCTGGTGCAAATCGAACTTGAATATATTTCCGGTTGGGCTACGCCCGTGTTGCCCACGCCATGACAGGACAATAAAAAATGCATAAAACATCCATACAACTAGCACCACGCAATGCACTCTGGCTGCTGTCATTGATAGTATTGCTCAGCGCTTGCAGCCCTGAGCAAGGTGCTGAATCCGCACATCCTGCCAAGCCAGGACAGCAAGCTGAAGATCAAGAAAATACCGAGCATCGTGACACTCAGGCAGCACTTACCTTTAGCGAGGCAGAGCGACAGCAGTTCGGTATTTCTGTGGCGCCGGTGGTTAAGCAACCATTGCAGGATCAACTCACATTCACGGCCAATATCGTCGCCAACCAGAATAAATTGGCGCATGTCACGCCACGTATTGAGGGCAAGTTAGCCAAGGTGATTGCTAATCTTGGTGACCAGGTCAAAGCCGGTCAGGCACTGGCTGAGATTGATAGTATCCAGATGGGTGAAGCGCGGGCGCAATACCGCAGTTCTCAAAGTGAATTATCTTTAGCGCAAGCCAACTTTGAGCGTATCTCGCGCTTGTACGCCGATAAGGTCGTGCCGCAAAAGCAGATGATAGAGTCGCAAGCCGCGTTGGAGAGAGCAAAGTCAGCTTCTTATGCAGACTCGGAGCGTTTGAGAATGTATGGCGGCCTGAGTAAACAGAATGGTTCAAATGGTGGCTCAACTTATGTGCTGACTGCGCCCTTCGCTGGCATTGTGCTGGAAAAGAACGCGGTGATAGGCGAGCTGGCAAAAACCACTGACAGTATTTTTACCATTGCCGATATGTCTACCGTCTGGATTGAAGCAGACGTGCCGGAAAAAGACTTGAAAGACATGGCGATAGGCAAAACCGCAACCGTCAGCGTCAGTGCTTATCCTGAAGAGACTTTTTCAGGAAAAGTCAGTTATCTGGCGAGTATCGTTGATAAAACCACACGCACGGTCAAAGCACGGATCGAGTTGCCAAATCCAGACCATAAATTACGCATCGATATGTTTGCTAATGCAGTGATTAGTCATGCAGCCGCGAAGGAAAGTCTGGTGGTAGCTAATGATGCGGTGGTGATCATCCAGGGCGTACCACATGTCTATATTCTGCAAAATAAAACCGGTCAACAATATACGTTCGAAGCCAGGCCGGTTGCGATAGGTCAGCGCATGAATGCCTATGTGGAAATTAAAAATGGCTTGCGCGAGGGGGAAGTCATTGCCGAGGCTGGCGTATATGCCCTGAAAGCGCGGCAGCTCAAATCACAAATCAGTGATGAACATTAGGGGACGCACATGCTGTACTGGATGTTAGAAACGTCGCTGCGTTACCGGTTGCTGGTGATTCTGGCCGCAGTGTTACTGATATTTTTTGGGGTGAAAGCCTGGCAGAATGTGCCGCTGGATGCTTTTCCGGATGTCACGCCGGCACAGGTGAATATTTATACTGAATCGCCTGGACTGGCTTCGGAGGATGTCGAAAAACTGGTGACTTTCCCGGTGGAAAGTGCCTTGGCCGGACTCAAGAATATTGAGCATATCCGTTCAGTTTCCCTGTTTGGTTTATCGTATGTCAGCGTTTATTTTAAAGACGATACAGATATCCAGCAGGCCAGGTTTCTGGTGAGCGAAAAACTGTCAGATGTGAAGGCGCGTATCACGATGGGCGACGGCGGCACTGGCTATGGCGAACCGACCCTGGGGCCGAATACTTCAGGCCTGGGGCAAGTGCTATGGTATACCTTGAAGTCGGACACCATGAGTGGCATGGAGTTACGCAGCCTGCAGGACTGGACCGTACGCATGATGGTACGCACCGCTGCCGGGGTAGATGACGTTACGACATGGGGCGGACAGGAAAAGCAATTCCAGGTGCAGATAGATCCGCAAAAACTTTTTAAATATGGCTTAACTTTTGCGCAGGTGGTTGAACGGCTTACCGCCAATAACCGGCAAGTCGGCGGCCAATTTATTAATGTCGGCCAGGAGCAGTTTCTCGTGCGTGGTTTGGGCCTGGTCAAGAATACTGCCGACATCCAGAAAATTGTCGTCGCAGAAAACCAGGGTATTCCGGTCTATGTGGAAAATATTGCGACAGTCGTAGAAGGTCCGGGGCTACGTTTCGGTGCAGTCACGCAAGATGGTAAGGAAGTGGTGATGGGCATGGTACTTGCCCGCATGGGTGAAAACGCCCAGCAGGTGGTGAATGCCGCCAAGCAAAAATTGGCACTGGTGAAGTCGGCACTGCCAAAAAATGTAACGCTGGAAACGGTATATGACCGCACGGCGATCATTGATAAGGCAATCCACATGGCAGACCGCGCCATGCTGGAAGGCGCGTTGCTGGTGATCGCAGTGCTTTTCCTGTTGTTGGGCGAAATACGTGCTGCGCTGGTGGTTGTGGTGGCTATTCCCTTAGGGCGGTTAATCGCGTTTATCCTGATGGCGCAATATGGTGTCTCGGCCAACCTGATGTCACTTGGCGGACTGATCATCGGTCTTGGTATGACGATTGATGGCCCATTGGTGATGGTGGAAAATTGTTTCCGGCGCCTGGCTCATGCCGGCAACCAGGTGAATAAAACCCAAGTGATATTACAAGCTTGCAAAGAAGTCATCCACCCGATTGCGTTCGGGATGTTGATCATTACGGTCGTTTTCCTGCCGATATTTTCACTATCAGGGCTTGAGGGCAAGCTGTTCAAGCCGCTAGCGATCAATATGATATTTGCCATGACAGGCTCAATGCTGCTGACACTGACGCTGATTCCTGTGCTTTCATCGCTCATGCTTAAGCGCTCGAAAGCACCTCTCGAAAAAGAACCGTGGTTGATTCACTATTGCAAACCCCGCTATCACAGATGGCTGCAATGGAGCCTGGGTCATCAGAAAATCATTGTCGCGGTCACTGCCATCGCATTTGTGGCGGCTATGCTCATGTTCCAGTTTTTGGGTAAGTCGTTTATGCCAAATTTGCAGGAACAGGATATTTTATTCAGGGTCACCAGTATCCCTTCAGCGTCATTGGAGCAATCCATTTCTGTGTCAGACCGCGTTTACCAAAGCCTGAAAAATATGCCGGAAGTGAAAGGCAGTGTTGCCATGATAGGGCGCGCTGAAAAAGGCGAAATTGCCGATGTGAATTACATGGAAATTCTGGTGCACTTGCAGCCGTTGTCGGCCTGGCCGCAGAAAATCAGCTACCAGCAACTCGCGCAAAAACTACAATCCCAGCTGGAAAAAGAAATCCCTGAGGCAGTGATTGCCGCCACGCAACCGATACAGATGCGGGTGGAAGAATTGATTTCCGGGGTAAGGGCAACCCTGTCTGCCAAGGTGTATGGCGAAGACCTGGCGACGCTGGACCGTATTGCAAACCAGGTGAAAAGTACGATAGAAAAAGTGGATGGGGTGACTGACCTGGCCTTGGAAGCCAATGTGGGAAAACCGCAACTGATTATCGACGTGAACCGCGAAGCCATAGCCAGATATGGCATCAATGTAGATGAGGTATTACAGGTAGTGCAATCCGGTATCGGCGGTAAACGAGTCTCAACGGTGCTCGAGGGCGTTAAACGTTTCGCGATCCAGGTGTGGTTGCCGCCTGCCTATCGTGACAATCTGAAAGCCATCGGCGACATTCCGATCACGACAGCGCAAGGCGCACTGGTTCCGCTATCGCAGGTGGCGACATTGAAGACTGAAGAAGGCTATGCCTTTATCCGCCGTGAGCAGTTGCAGCGCTATGCCGTGATCCAGATGGATGTGCAAGGGCGCGACATTGATGGTTTTGTCAAAGAGGCGCAAGCCAGCATTGATCGACACATCACCTTGCCGAGCGGCTACTGGATAGAATGGGGTGGTGCCTTTGAAAATCAGCAACGCGCACTCACCAAACTGGCAATCATCGTGCCGTTGACCATAGGCCTGATTTTTGTGCTGTTATATACCGCGTTTGATTCGCTGCGTTATGCCGGTTTGATACTTGCTAATGTACCTTTTGCCGCCATGGGCGGCATATTTTCATTGGCTATTTCCGGTCAATACCTTTCGGTGCCAGCTGCCATCGGGTTTATTGCGGTGTTTGGCGTGGCGATGCTGAACGGGATTGTGCTGGTTTCTTTCATCAACAGTTTACGCGCAGAGGGTAAAAGTATCCGCGAAGCGGTGCTCGAGGGTACGTCACTGCGTTTACGGCCAGTGATGATGACTGCTTTGGTGGAGATTGTCGGGTTGATCCCCTTTGTGCTGGCCACGGGTGTGGGGTCAGAGATCCTGCGGCCATTGGCGATCGTGGTGATTGGTGGCCTATTGACTGCTACTTTATTGACGTTGATATGCCTGCCAGTGGTATATGACTGGATGGAAACCAGAAACGCGCCTGGCGCAGGCTATTAATCCAGGAGTGAATGCTAACTTATCTATAAGAACAAGCGTTCACTGTTCGGTGCAAACGGCTGTCAATCAATGATGACTATGCCGTTTTTGCCATTCTTTTTGGCAGTGTACATGGCTTTATCTGCCCGCCGGATCAACTCCAGCGGTTCTATTTGTTGAGGTTGCGGGCCGCCATAGTAGGCGATGCCTATACTTAAAGTGATATTGAGCTGCTTGTCACCTATCTGCACCGGCTCGGCAATCATTTTCTGGATATTGGCTGAAATCCTGTTGGTGTCCTCTTTATTTTTGAGATTTTCCAGCACAATCACAAACTCATCCCCCGCGTACCTGACCACAGTGTCAGATGTCCTGGTGCAGCGGTTGATACGGTTAGCCACCTCTCGAAGGAGCTGGTCGCCAGCCTGATGGCCGTGCGTGTCATTGATTAATTTAAAGCCGTCCAGGTCGATAAACACCAGTGCCAGGTAAGTCTGGTGGCTTTTAGCGCTTTGGAAAGCCACCGGCAACAATTCTTCCAGTATCCTGCGGTTAGCCAGGCCAGTGAGCGGGTCGTTCCTGGCTTCACTTTTGAGCAGGTTTTCTAGTTGCCTGCGTTCGGTGATATCGCGTAAAAAGGAGGTGAATAACACTTGCCCATTAATCTCCAGCGCATTCACCTGCAACTCAATCGGGATGCGTATGCCATCTTTACGCACTGCTTCCAGCTCAATCCGGTTACCGACTATCCTGGAGTTTTTTTCCTGCAGATAGCGACTCATGCCGGACTGGTGGGCGTGCCTTAACTCGGGCGGAATAATCAGGGTTTCCAGTTTTTTGCTTATCGCTTCTTGTTCCAGCCACCCAAAAGTATGCTCTGCCTGTTTATTCCAGGCAGTGATGCATCCTTCGGAATCCATGCAGATATACGCCTCATTGGCATTGGCAAGAATAGTCCTGAGCTCAAGTTCTTTATTCTGTAGTTCCTGTTCAGATTTTGATTTTTCCTGATAGGCATGCGACAGCGATTGATTGACTTGCCTGAGTTCATCCGTGCGCTGGCTGACCTTTTCTTCCAGTGTTCTTCTTAAGGCATCCAGCGCAAATTCGGTTTCTTTGGCCACGTTGATATCATTGATGATGGCAATCAGGTAGTCGATTTCATTGCCTTCTGTCATTTGTTTGGTGACCGTGATTTCTACCCAGACGAGTGAACCATCTTTTCTGATGTATCTTTTTTCCAGCTGGTAGCGGTCGATTTTACTTTCTTGCAACTGCTCCAGCAGCACCAGGTCATTGTTCAGGTCTTCCGGGTGCGTGATATCCTGGAAAGTCAGGTCAAGTAGCTCTTCCCTGGAGTAATTGACGATTTTGCAGAGCTCGTCATTCACTTGCAGCCATGGTCCTGAGGGTTTTACCAGGGCAATGCCGGCACCGGCATTTTCAAAGACACTCTGGAATTTACCGTGCGCATGATCAATCGTATCTTGTGCACTCAGCATGCGCTCACGAAACTGGATCTCTTTGGTTGCCAGCTGGGCAAGGTCACTCAATGCCTTTAATTCTCTTGCGTTTGGACGTTTGGGTTTACTGTCGATCACACACAAGGTGCCGAGCGAATAACCCTCGATACTTTTGATCGGGATGCCGGCATAGAACCGGATATTAGGCGCATTGACTACCAGCGGGTTACTGAGAAATCTTGCATCACTGCTGGCATCCTCGACAATTAATTCGGTGCCGCTACTGACTGCATGGGTGCAGAAGGAAATATCCCTGGGCGTCTCGGAAACGTCTATGCCATGCTTTGATTTAAACCATTGCCGGTGTTCGTCTATCAGGGAAATCACCGAAATCTCGGTCCCGAGAATCGTGGATGCTACACGGGTAAGGCAATCGAAAAACTCATCCGGATCTGAGTCCAGCAAGCCTAATGATCTTAATTTCTCCAGCCTCAGTTTCTCAATGTCTTGTTTGCCGAATGCAGTTTTTTCTTGGGTCGCCACAGCTTACTCCTGACGGTTGTCATGCAAACTATATAAAATTACGTGCTAAAAACATAGCGATAAATAATATAATTTAATGGCGTTTTTCTTCAGTTTGCTGTGTGACAAGTACAAGGCGGATTCGTTTTCACTTCTTGCGACATGGGGAAACATTTAATAACAGGCAGACACATGGCAGGTCAAAGCAAGCCTGTAAAAAATGAGAACAACAAGGTAGAGCCCTGATTGTTCTCTTGATGAAGATATTGAAAATTATTTTTTGGGTGCCGCCGCGTTTTTTCTTGGGTCATCACCAGGGTTGGTATATTGAATATCCCAAGGCCCGGTCGCAATCAGTTCAACGATGGTTTCCTGATCTGTAGTCCATACATAGTGGGTATGTCCTGGTGGCAATACAAAGCTGGAACCTGCATTCAACAACTCTCCGTTGGTTTTATCAAGCACTTTGCCCATGCCATTTCCCAGTTTGCCGCTCAACACGGTCACCACTTCGGTATATGGATGCGTATGCGGTGGAATAGGGTAGTTTGCCGGGAATTTCAGCCAGGCGATGAATACGCCTTTTTTGGTCGGGTCACCCACGACGATGGCGCTTTGCGCCCCTTTTGGCAGAATAGGCTCGTCTTTCCATTGAATATTTTCAGGGGTGAAAGACTGCATGGTGCTGGCATGCATGCGCTCAATATCATCCTGCGCAGAAGCAGCGCTCGCCAGGCAAAAAATGAACGGGGTTAAACATAGTGACAGTGTTTTCATTGAAATTCCTCTCATCAGGTGAAGCATTTTTATGGATGTATACAGATCTGTATATAAAGAATCTATTCTTGCCCAATTCATGATTTACCTGCTAGCAATATTCTTGAGTGCTTGCTCAGGAAATTAATGAATCACCCCTGCAACTAATCTTTACTGGTTCGGGATATCTTCCTATTCCCGGCATAAAACGCTTTTACCTCAATGGCTTGCATGAAGTTAATCAATTATTTTATTCCCGCAAGGTAAAAACACAGGGTTGTAGATTTGCGATTAATATTGACGCCAAGGCTTAAATTGAATGGATAGTCACAGATTAAAAAACTAAGGCTATTCGTTAAACATTGGCTGGTTTATGTTTATCGCGGTAATTAAATTGAAAATTAGCCCACAATTGCCGCGTTTTTGCATGAAAAGCGCGCACGATAGTTAAAATAAAATCGTTTCAGACATTTTTTCATGAAATAGCAAAGTGTTTCGTAAACCTAATCAAACTGAGAAAAGCTTTGGTGTTGGCCTGTTAGCGACGCTGCTCGCCTTTTTGTTCTGGTATTTCCTGTTTGAATACCAGCGGCAGAAAGAAGAAAGTGAAGCCTATCTGGAAGCGGCATCTTATGGCAACGTGTTGCGTTCCGAGATGGACCGTGAACTGAACTCCTTGCTGTTCATCTCCAATGGTTTGTCCAGCTTTATCAAGGTCTACCGGAATGATCTCGAGACTGAAAAAGTACAGTCCATCCTGGCGGATTTATGGGCTCAGGCGCGGCATGTCAGGAACCTGGCAGTGGCCGTGGATTACAAGATTACCTATGTCTACCCTGACAAATCCAATGAAAAAATCTTTGGTATAGACTACCGTGAAGTGGCCTCGCAATGGCCAAAAGTCAAACTGGCAATAGATTCCCGCCAAGGTGTCCTAGATGGGCCACTGGAGCTGATCCAGGGGGGAAGTGGCATGATTTACCGATTCCCGATTTTTGTCGAGGGCAAGTACTGGGGCATTATATCGACAGTCATCGATACCCATGCATTTCTGGATGATGCCTTTAAAAACAACCGTCGCAACGATTTCGCTTTTGCAATCAGGACGGCAGAGGACAAAAAGGTGTTTTATGGCGACCCCAGGTTGTTCAGGCAGAAGCATGTCTATATCCAGGAAAGCCTGATTCCTAATGGTAAATGGCAATGGGCAATTGAAAACAGGAAAATGCATAACTTGCGTGACCGCTGGTTCGGAGTATTGCTGAGCTTGTTGTTTAGCACGCTGGTTGGATTGTTTTCCTACTTTTTTGCCAAGGAACGTTATTACCTGTCCGAAGGCGCACTCATGGATAGCCTGACCGGCCTGCCAAACCGCAGGCTGCTTGAAAACCGGCTGAATTATGTGCACTCCGAAGCTAAACGCTTCAAGAGGAGGTTCGGGTTGATTGCGCTGGATGTCGATCACTTCAAGAGTATCAATGACACTTTTGGTCATGACGTAGGCGATGAAGTGATCAAGGCGGTGGCTTACATCCTGGAAAGCAATATCCGTGATGTGGATACGGTCAGCCGCATCGGAGGTGATGAGTTTGTGATCGTGGTAAAGGACCAGCACTCGGAAGAAAGCCTGATCAAAGTAGCGACCAAGTTACTGAGCGTATTTAAAAAACCCATGCATATCCACGAGCATGAGATTACTGTACACCTGAGTATAGGCTTGACGCTGTTTGACCCGGATTCTGAAGTCGCGTTGAAACAGCTGTTCAAGCAAGCGGATATCGCTTTATATCAGGCCAAACAAAGAGGCCGCAATACCTACAGTTTTTGGCGATAGCCAATGATAAGGCTCTCAGCGTTACCTCCATTCAGCCTGGCAAACAGCCGTGTGACCGAATTAATCGATAAGCCATCACATCGTCATTAAGTTTTACGCAACCTTTACTGGTGGCCTCGTTCAATACAATACAAACCCTTCATTCACATGCTGCTGTCCTAAAGATAGTTTGGTAAGAAACTGTGCGCTGGTGAAAAATCATATTCGCGGATACATGTTAGCATTGCATATTTTATTGATATAAATGCAATTATGAGATTCAGGTACATTCGTTGTTTGCTGGTAAATGCTGTCCTGGTCGTTTGCCCGTTGATTCAAGCCTCTGAAGAAACACTTTTTCATGAAACTGACGCCGCCCACAGTGATCGCAGCCTGAGAATTCCTGAGCCTATGGTCTATGACCTTGTACGCCCCCTTGGCGTGAAAAAGGGTGACCTGGAAATCAATGCGCTGGTGGATATCAATCAGCAGACAAGTGATGCCAGCTGGGCGCCAGAGGTTGAGTACGGCCTGGCGGATGACCTGGCATTCGAGCTTGAATTACCTTTTGAGAATGCCAGCCACGAGAGATATAAGCTTGCTATCCAGAAAACGCTGGGCGTTTACAACCATCTCGGTATGGCTAATGGCTGGCAGGCATTTGTGGACCTGAACAAACATACTAAAACCCTTTCTGGGGATGCGACCTATATTCATGCCATTAAATGGGCTGACAACTGGTCTTCACTGAGTATGCTGGGGTTGCGCATGCATGGCATCAACCGCAGTGCCGATATCGAATACCTGATCAACAATACTGTGTTTTATGATGTATCGACACGGTTGACGCTGGGCCTGGAACTGAATCAGGAAGTCAGCACCGGTGGCACCTGGCGTTACAGAGTCACGCCACAGCTGCATTACGATATTGATCAGCATTACACAGTGCAGGCGGGCGCTGCACATTCAACGCTCAACCCCATAGGCAAGGCAGAAAAGTTATGGAGCTTCAGGGTGATCAGGGTGTTTTAGTGGGAGATGATATCACTATCCTGTTTGATAGGTCGCATGGTATGCGTTTGCAAGGTACAAGCCCAGTGGTGAAATATCCGCGGTATTCAAACAGTCCGGGTGGGGCGAAGATGCAAGAAAAACCAGGGATCCACACCTGATATCAGGTGGAAATCTGAAGGGAGAAATCCAGGGCTGGGCATGATGTATGATTTTAGCCAAAACCAGCGCATATATTGTCACCATTATTATTAATTTAATTGTATGAGATAGTATTAATTTTTCTTATCATTCATAATCCTTAAAAATCTTTATAACAGTTTTTTCATGTGACGAAAGATGAATTGATGTAAGTGGTCACTCCTATTCGACATGTGGAATTTCATTCGATACCTACTCTTTTTATGCATAAGCATGGTAGTGGTTTGCCAGGTGAATGCGGCACCCGGTAAAGCCATCACTGTCATCAGTGATGATAATTACCCACCGTATTTATTCAAAGATGACCGGGGCAATACCGTCGGCATAGTGGCCGATTACTGGAAGCTATGGGAGCAGAAAACCGGCATCAGCGTCACGTTGCTCTCTACCAGTTGGGAAATGGCACAACAGCAATTGTTGAGTGGTCATGCCGATGTGATCGAAATGATTTTCCGCAATCCTGAGCGAGAAATCAGATATGCCTTTTCCGCGCCTTATGCCACGGTGCCGGTAGGCATTTATGCCCATGAAAGCATGAGTGGCCTGATCTCTGCCGACTCCCTGACCGGGTTTACCGTCGGTGTACAAAAAGGCGATGGCTGCATTTTCAAACTGAAAGAAGCCGGGGTAAAGTCGTTCCGGGTCTATAACTCCTATGATGAAATCATTCAGGCGACGCTGAGCGAGAAAGTCATGATCAGCTGCATGGATGATTATCCTGCCCGCTATTATTTATACAGGCTTGGCGCTGAAAGTAACATCTTGCGGGCCTTCACGCTTTATCAGGGCCGCTTCCATCGCGCGGTCAAAAAAGAAAATCCGCAGATGCTGGCCCTGGTGGAACAAGGGGCAGCGATGATTACGGCTGAAGAAATGGCAGCCATCGAGTCGAAATGGAAAGGCAGCCATGTGCCGCGGAATGCTTATTCCAGGCAAGCCATCCTCGCTGTTGCACTGATGCTGGTGATTGGCTTTTTGCTGGTGTTGCTGATTTATACATTGCGTGTTGCCGTCAGGCGCAAGACTGCAGAGATTCAAAGTAAAAGTGAAGAGATTGAAAACCAGCGCTTACGCCTGACAGAGATTATTGATGCCACCCGCGCAGGTACCTGGGAATGGAATATGCAAACCGGTGAATGCCAGTTCAATGCACGCTGGGCCGAGATTGTTGGTTATACCCTGGACGAGTTGCAGCCGCTGACATTGGATGTGGCCAAATCCCTGATGCATCCGGATGACTTGCAAGTGGCCATGCAGATGATTGAGCGCCACCTTAACGGGGAAATAGATTTCTACGAGTGCGATATCAGGATGCGCCATAAAGATGGCCGCTGGATATGGGTATCTGACCGTGGCAGCCTGATTTCGCGCACCTCTGCCGGTACGCCTTTGGTCATGCGCGGCACGCATTTTGATATCACAGACAAAAAAGCGGCTGAAGAAGTCATCTGGCGGCAGGCGAATTATGACAGCCTGACCCAATTGCCCAACCGGCATTATTTCAACCAGCAACTGGTTGCAGCCATTCAGCAAGCATCTGCCAAACAACAGCGCCTTACATTACTATTCCTGGACCTGGATCAGTTTAAAGATATCAACGATACGCTTGGGCATCACCGTGGAGATGATCTGCTGGTTGAGGTCGGGCGCCGCATCGAGCAAAACCTTCCGCAAGCGGCGACTGCTGCCCGCCTCGGTGGTGATGAGTTCGCCATTATCCTGCCTGCGGATGACGCGGATTTGCAAACATTATGCAACCAATTACTACAGGATATCTCGCATTCCTATACCCTTGGTGGTGAGCGTATATTCGTCACCGCCAGCATAGGCATCAGCCAGTTTCCGGATGATGCGGTGAATGCGGATGAAATGATCCAGCATTCAGACCAGGCCATGTATGAAGCGAAGAGTCGCGGCCGGAATAACGTACGTTTTTTTTCGCTGGCGATCCGCGATGCACTGGCCCAGCGTACTTCGCTGGCCAGAGATTTGCGTAGCGCGGTGGAGAATAACGAGCTGCGCGACTATTACCAGCCGATTATCTGCCTGCGCACCGGCAAGATAGTCAAAGCCGAGACACTGATGCGCTGGCAGCATCCGACACGCGGGTTGATCAGTCCGACATTGTTTATCCCGGTGGCTGAAGAAATTGGTGAGATCACCCGCATGGGTGACTGGATCTTCAGGCAGGCAGTGCAAAATGTATTGAAATGGCAATCGCTGGTAGACGATGAATTTGCCATCAGTGTCAATAAATCACCGATGCAGTTTGTTGAGCCTTCTGCGATCAGCTACGACTGGGTGCAACACCTGCAAACGCTTGGCGTAGAAGGCAAACGCATTGTGGTAGAAATCACCGAAGGTCTTTTATTGCACCCTGACCCGGTGGTGGAGCAGCGTTTGCTGCATTTCAGGGACAGGGGAATCCAGGTGGCGATTGATGATTTTGGTACTGGTTATTCCTCGCTGTCTTACTTAAGCAAATTTGATATCGATTACCTGAAGATCGACCAGTCATTCACCCGTAACCTGAACGAGGGCAATGAAAGCTACGTGTTATGCGAGGCGATTATCGTCATGGCCCATAAACTGGGCCTCAAGGTGATCGCCGAGGGCGTGGAAACCGCCTTGCAGCGCAACTTGCTGCGTGACATCCACTGTGACTACGCACAGGGGTTTTTCTATTCCCCACCTATTGCAGCAGAGGCTTTTGAGCAGTTGCTGAAAGCCGAATCTCAAAAAAACTGGTCTTGAAAGCCCCTGCTTTCTGCCTTGGCTGAGGATTGTTGCAATCCATTGCTCCATACTTAAAAGTAGTTAAAACACATGCTAGAGACCGTGTTATTGATTAGCATGCCAAATTCTCATATTTGGCAACAAATCAAATAGAAGGCAATATGAAATTACTTATCAAAGCGGTAGTGATCAGCGCATTGTCAGTGCAAGCTTGTGGTGCATAGGCAGCTGTACTGATGTAGGCGTTGCCGGCTGGTGCGCAGACGTAGTGCTATTGTTTAATCGTATTCTGCTGCACTAAGTGCGCGCATCCAATTAAAAAAGACTCAAGAGCTCTTGAGTCTTTTTTGTTTCAGCACCGGTTTTAAAATTTGAGACGCAAGCCAGCGCCTACACTGTTGACGTCGCGATAGGTGGTGGCACTCGGGTATTTGTCCCCTGAAAAATGGTTCGTGGTGTAAGCCAGGTAGGTATCAAAGCGTTTGTTAAACTTGTAGTCAGCCATTGCTGTCCAGGTATCAATTTTGCCTTGCGAGGTGGTGGAAATGGTAGGGCCTTCAATGGCATCCGCCTTGGTTTCATAAAAACCAATGGAAGTCGTCAGGCCAGCCAGCGCCGGTATACGTTGCGCAAAATCAAAATTGGCACCCAGGTAATACACGTGGTTATCCTGTTTGAAACCTGGTTGTAATGCCGACGTTGCCACACCACCAAACACGGTTTGATCGTAAAGGTTGTGGTAGCTGATAGAAGGCGATGAGGAAGGTTTTAACTGATACCACTCCATACCGCCTATGATTTTCAGGTCTTTGGTGGGAGACCATCTGCCGGTGATTAATGCAGCTTCTGTATTAAGCAGGGACACTGCAATGGTGTCATTCGCTAAAGGATTGCCTTGATCTGCAACGCCAGAGCGCACCGAGTCGAAAAATTTATCATAGGCGAACTGCACGCCGAATTCACTGCTTTCGTAGCCTACTTGCGTGGTGAAGCCATTGCCGTGTTCTGTGCCCGCGGAATTACCGAACTGATTAATCACTGCATAATTGATTTTGTCATGACTCTCTAATTCGTACACATTGGCATACTTGATCGAGTTCTTCATGCGCGAGTTTTCAGATACGCCACCCCCGCCGCCAACAGTGCCGCTTTCACCCAAGGGTGAAAAACTGTCTGCTTTACCGTTAGGGTCATAGGTGACTGTAATTTCAAAAAACGGGTTGTATTGGGTACCATAGGTCAACTTACCCAATGAACCACCATCCAACCCTGCCCAGGCTTGCCTGGTAAACAATTCACCGTTCATGGATGAGTTGGTGCTGACGCTGGAGTTGGCATTGGTACCGGAGTTGTCTGCCAGTGTTTGTGCAGCATCATGCAATTTCATGTCCAGCGTGTTAAAGCCGGCTTCAAACTGATAAATGAATTTAAAGTCATGATCCCACATTTGAAGTTTGGCTACTTCGCCTTTGAAACCCAGGCGTGAACCCTGCCAGCCACCATTCACCCAATTAGTTCTTGAGGTGGTCCTGGGCGTTTTTTTTGCGCCTGCATAAGGGTAAAAGTTATTGGCTAGTTCGTAGCTCTCGGGCAAGGAATGATTGATATGGGTCAGGCCGATATCCACCAGGCCATATACCTGGAAATAGGAAGGATGGTCGCCCAGGTCGAAATTGATCCGGAACGGGTTATCGTCATTCATAAAGCGTGATACAAGAGAGGGTGGCTCTTGTGAAATTTTGTTTGCTTCATCAGCCGGAGTTTGTGCTTCGGCGGCAAATGCCTGGTGAATAGTCAATGGTAATAGTGCCAATTTGAAAAAATGCTTGATGTTCATCCTCTGTCCTTGAAAGCGATGTTGCGGGTTGTTTCAGAACGGGGAGTTTGGATTTTGTGTGTGAATCTTAGATGACAGCCGGCTTACATGAACCTGACAAGCTGGAAATGACGCCGAGGGATAAAAGAAAAAGCCGTGATGCGGGTAGCGATCACAGCTTATTTAAAGTGTATATTTGAAGTAAAGGACAGTGCTAGAAATTATGGGTCAATTGCACACTCAGAATATCAGCGCTGCCTTCGTATTTGCCTGCGATCAGGCCTCGGCCCGGTATGGGAGCTGCCGGCGGTGTTTGATCATCTGAAATGCGTGCATCCCTGATAAATAAATGGGTATACCCTACATCAAGTTTTGTCTCCGGACTATATTGCCAGCTTGCACCCAAAGATAACCAGATGCGGTCATTGCCTGGAATGCGGGCTGTACGGTGTTCGTTATCTATGGCTTCATCATCATAAGCGAGACCGGTGCGGAGCTTTAGAGTATCGGTATAGCGATAATTCAAGCCTACCGAGTAACGTAGTACGTTGTTCCAATGTTCGATGACGGGAGAGCCTACAATAGTACCGCTGCCATTCTCACGCTGGATTTTCAGTTCTTTGAACTGGCTCCAGCGGGTCCATGTAATATCAGTCAACAAGTCCCAGCGTTCATCCAGTCTGCTGAAAGCGCTGAAGGATAAGGTTTCCGGCAGCGTGATATCGGCACTGATATCGGTGTTCAGCGTCGCTGCAGGATTGCCATTGAATGCAGCCAAAGGCGAGCGTACGTCGCCTTTTAAATGCTGCTCGACTTTGGAACGGTAAGCTAACCCTAATCGGGTGTCTGGCGTGACCTGATAAATAGCACCCAAGTTATAACCGAATCCCCAGTCTTTGCCTTTGTTTCTCACAAATGATTCACCAGCTCCCAAATTCACTGCACTGGTAAGCTCGGCTTCTGCCCACATCGCAGAAAATCCTAACCCTAAAGACCACTGATCATTTACTTTCCATGCCAGTGACGGATTGATATTGACAGTCTTAAGTTCTGATTTGACTGCCTGAAAGCGTCCCAACCAGTTTCTGTCGTATTCAGTTTTCAACCCAAAAGGTGTACCTACGCCAATACCGAATTTGAGTTGCTCGGTCAGGTCTTGTTTGTAATATAGGTTAGGTAAAAATGCCCAGCCGCCAAAATCCCCGCCTTCACCGCCGAGTGGACGTCCGCCGCCTGCGATACTGCCCTGATTATCAAAGTCGCCGGTTGTCCTGATTGTATGCAAGGCACCGACCAGTTGGCGCCCCTGAATATAGGTCATGCCGGCCGGATTGAAATAGATGGTACTGGCGTCTTCAGCGACTGCAGCCGCGCCGGCATAGGCGTTACCCAATCCGCTACCACTTTGCTCGGAAAGGGCGAAACCAGCGGCATGGCCCGTGAGTTGATAACCTGACAAAATAAGGCCGGCCAATAGTGGCGACGTAAAGCGTGACATGAATCCCCCTAACGCGTGCTTAATGTATCTTTAAATTATATTGACTACAATTCCGGCTGTGCAACCTTGCGGAAGCCAGCCGGAATACTTTCTGGAAACTCCGCCATGAATGAAGTGGTCTGGCTGGCAGACAATGCGGCACTGAACAGATAGCCTTGTACATGGTGGCAGAGTTTATATTGCAGGTATTCAAACTGGATTGCGCTCTCTACGCCTTCGGCCACTACTTTCAGGTTCAGGCTGACAGCGAGGGCTACCAACGCATCGACAATGGCGATATCGACTTTGTCATGGGGGATGCCGCCAGTGAATTGCTTGTCAATTTTGAGGATATCTACCGGCAGCTGCTTCAGGTAGTTCATGGAGGAATGACCAATGCCAAAATCATCAATCGCGATGCCTATGCCCAGCTGTTTCAACGCATAGAGGATATGCTTGGCGGATTCGATATTGCGCATCACCATGGATTCGGTGATTTCCAAATTAAGCGTACGCGGCGCGATACGGTAAAAATCCAGCGCGTGGCGTATGGTGCCCGACAAGCTGTCATCATCCAGTTGGCGAGAAGAGATGTTCACGTTCATGAACAAGTCCTGGTCAAACATCTGTTGCCACATGGCCAGTTGTTTCAATGACTGGTGAATGACCCATGCGCCTATGCTGATGATCAACCCTGAACCCTCAGCCAAATGGATGAACTGGTCCGGGGCGAGCAATCCCCTGGTCGGGTGGCGCCACCTGAGCAAGGCTTCAAAACCAATGGTTTTGAGTTGCTGGGTATGAATAATCGGTTGGTAGAACAGCTCGAGTTCCTGGTTTTGTAAAGAGAAATGCAGCTCTTCACGCAAGGTGCGTAATTCAGAAGTATTGGTTTCATCCTCGTCGCTGTAAAAGCGATAAGTATTGCGACCTGCATCTTTGGCCTGGTAAAGCGCGATATCCGCGTTTTTCATGACTTCTGTCTTTGAATCAAACCCTGGTCTTAAAGTCGCGATGCCTATGCTGACACCAATATGGATTTCGTGCTCATCGACAATAAATGGCGTGGAAATATTCTGGATTACCCGGTTGCAGACCTGCTCTATGGTGCTGCGTTTTGGCGCTTCCAGAATAACTGCAAACTCGTCGCCGCCTAGCCTGAAGATAGCATCTTCCTGCGACATATTGCCGCGCAATCTGTGCGCAACCTGCTGTAATAACTTGTCACCTGTGTTGTGGCCGAAGGTATCGTTGACGATTTTAAAGCGGTCTAGATCCAGCAACAGCAAGTAAATATGTTTGCGTTCATCAATCGGGGTGGTGATTTTTTTTGTAATGATTTCTTCAAACGCATGGCGGTTTAGCAATAGTGTACTTTTGTCATAATGCGCCAGAAACTGGAGTTTCTCTTCGATTTCCTTGCGGTGCTCCAGCTCTTTCTGCAATTGCGCGTCACGCTGGCTGATGCTTTCCAGCATGTTATTGATGTCTTTGCCAAGCAGGCCGATTTCATCATTGCTGGTGGTGTGAATGCGCTGGTCGTAATGATGGTTCTGGGTGATGTTGCTGACGAAGGTTTGCAGGGTGTGGATCGGGCTGACAATGTAGCGGTTTAACCGCCACATCACGAAATAACCGAACAGGGCGGCAGCAATCGCGGCAATGGTATTGGACCAGGCAAAGCCAATCAGCATATCGACGATCTGTTCCTGTTTGATGATCGCCCTTAAAGTGCCAACTGTTTTCTCGTTCACGATAATAGGGACATTGAGCTCCATATCGCCAAAAAACGGGTAAAGCCATTGCCAGGCAGAGGAGGTCGGGAGGTGTTGAGGGTGAAGACTTTCCAGCTTATGCTGCTGCTGGTCGAGTATCACAATGGTACGGATATTGTTGTTATCCGATAAAGGCTCCAGCGTTTTCGTGGCAGAATCCAGCTCGCCAAACATGACTGCCGGACCAATAGAAGTGGTCACCACATTCATCTGCAGCAAAATGCTCTCTGCAAGATGAGTGCGTAGATTGTGATAATGATTGCCGAGGGCGAATATACTAAACACCAATAGCATACTCAGTGTCATTGCCAACTCTGTCAGCAGTAATTTCTCGGCAATTTTAAGGTTACGCAACAATCTCAACATACACAGTTAATCGTTAATAATATTAGTCGCCAGCTTCAACAGGCGCGCATCAAACACAATCCCCGCCTGTTTGGCCGGCTGTATGCGCAAATCAAACTGGTAGCGCTTATCCTGGGCGCTGATGACCACATGACCATGCTCGGTGAATTTGTTCGTGGCATGCACCACGGTCAATACCACATCTTTTTGGATGGATTGTTGCAGTTCTATTGGCTTCTGTGGAACATAAGCCTGAATATACAACAGATTGCAGCGTTTAACGTCAGTGGTGGCTTTCAACGGGACTAAAAACACCGGCACATTCTGTATTTTTTGCGATTCTAATGTGGCGGCTTGCAGATGAACGATATCTTCTTCAAAAGCGCAGACATTGTAGGCTTCCTGAATGATGCGGTTGGGTGTCTGGCTCAGGAGGGCAAAGTTATAAATCAGCTCGCTGGTGATTTCACGCATATCCTGTGATGCAGCCCAGCCGGTATTGGCGGTGATAATAAGGTAACAAACCGCTATGACCCGTAGAGGGTGAGTGAGCGTCTTGAAAAATGACAGGCTGTTAACCCAGCGGCCGCATTGCAATATTTGCAGTGGTTGAATGACATGGTAAGGCAGAAAAATCATCAGGCTCAATTGCTGCGTCCTCCTGTAAAGGCTTGCTTTCATTTCCGGGCTAACTCCCTTGAGATGTCATCGGGGAGCGCCACTGACTATGCTCAAAAAAATGTGCAGGCAATAAGCGCTAAACTATTAAGTATCATACCTTGAAGCATACAATCTACAATCTAAAAGATTGATAAATTCTGTATGTATTTGATAAATAAACCTTAACTGCTGATTTATACTTGATGATAAAAGGCTGGGGATAGCACCTAGTATTGGCTACTGGCGGTTGCTAAAGAGGCTGCAGGCTTTAAATCAAACGCCACGCAGATACGTTCTGCATCCGCATTGAACGGGATGGTTCGGTGAAATAGTGATGAGGGGAAAAGCACGATATCCCCAACGCCGGGCTTGATGAAGTCCACAGGAAAGCTGTCATGGACTTTTGGGTAACCATCGCCATGCGTGCCATACTCAAAAGCTCCCTCCTTCGGGTCTTCCGTCTCTGGCATAGCCAGGTAAACCGCCCCGCTTATCCAGCCAATTTCATGGATATGTGCGTCCAGGTGTCCGCCTTTCTGCATCTTCACATACCACGAGCTGGTGAATTCAAGCGTTTCAGGGAAAAACGTGATCAATGCGCATTGCGCTTGCTGGAAGTGTTGCTGGTAATTGCGGAACTCGCGTTTTACCAGTTCACCTAAGGTGCGGAAAGCCGCTTCAGGTCGCTTGAACAGGTTGCCTGCAGATTGTTTGCCGTTGGTGAGCCGTGCCTGCTTGCGTTCCGCGATATCTGTCTGTGCAATATTCGCCAGTAACTCGGCCAGTAATGGGCTGCCGGGTGCCAGCTCGGGGATGCGGCGGTGGTAAACAAATTCCAGCCCGTTCGGACAGAACTGGTAAGGATCTTTTTCTTGATGGTTCAAGCTGTAATGCGTCGATAAAGTGGCAATAAAAGGCGCAGTATGCGGCCCTTGCTGCATCACCTCATAACGTAACTGTTTAAAAGCATCAAACTTTTCCGCCTGGTATAAACAATACAGCACCCTGGATTGCCAGTCGTCCAGGCGCGAGCGTTCAAAGTGTGGAATCGCTTCCTCAAAACGCTTAGCCAGATAAAGGAATTCACCCATATTGTAATTGGCGCCCGCATGCCCGGGATTTCGCTGAAGAGCTTGCTGATAATATTGCACTGCCCGGGTCATATCGCCCTGGTCACGCCAGGTTTCCCCGAGATTGTTATACGCATCTGTGTAATTGGGAAACAATGCGATGGCACGTTCATAGCTACCAACCGCTTCCTTTAATTGGCCCTTGTCACGCTGAGCAGTGGCCAGATTGAAGTATCCACGCGCATCTTGTGGTTGAAGACGCAAGCCAGTCTGATAGCAGCCAATCGCTTCGTCTAAACGACCTTGTTTCTGTAACAAGGTACCAAGATTTCCGTGCGCCTCAAAAAAAGATGGATTTAGGGCAATGGCTTGACGATAGGCTTGTTCAGCATCGGCAGGTCTATCCAGGTGCGTTAATACAATGGCATAGTTAAACCAAAGCTCGACGTTATTAGGTTGGAGCTTGAGCGCCTGCGCATATGCCTGTTCGGCCCCGGTAAATTGCTGGCTCTGATCTAATGCCAATGCCAGCAGATGATGCAATACAAATTCACGGGGGTATTGTGCGCACAATTGCCTGGCGCGATTGGCTACCGCAGCAAACTTGCTGGCATTAAGTTGTTGTATCAGTGCATTAATTTCTTGGGGAAGAGAAAGCGCCATCATGCAGAATTCCGGGACATAGTTACAATTTTGTAACATATTTTACAATTCTGCAATCCTTCACTATTTGAAAATCGTATATCTATTCAGTTTTACATGTGGTAAACGGTAAAAAAGAGCTATCCAGTCCAGTTAAAGGCTCTAATCCGGGGTACTGTTTATCCGGGCATGATGCGATAACTGTTTTAACAAGCGCACCGCGATTTTTGGCTCTTCCTGTAGTAAGTCTTCAATGGACTCAGCGTAGATCTCAATAATCGAAGCTTCTTCTGAAACAACAATAGCGCTAGCCGTCACCGGCTGGGCTGAAAACAAAGCGATGTCGCCAAAAAAATCGCCGGATTGCAAGATGCGGATGGTTTTTTCCGAATCATCCGCTTGACGTTGAACCAGGTGAAGCGTGCCCTCTACCACCATATAATAATGATGGTTTGCTTCACCCTGGTTAAAAACATAACTGCCTTGCGAGTAGGTTTTACCGTATTTGTGCATGAGTCTTTGCAGGTAATGCTGTTGATTGGGAAAGTCGTCGAACAACCCTTTCAGCAGTAACACATCTTTTTGCCTGAGCGTTACCATCAACTCGAAACCAATCAGGAAAATGGCAAAATTCAGGTAGAGCCAGCTGATGGAAACAAACATGGCTTTCATGCTGCCAAAAACAGCGCCGAAGTTTTTGTTAACACTCAGGAATAAACCAAACGCCGGTCTCATCAGCAACCATAGCCCGGCAGTCAAGAGTGCTGATATCAGTAAGTGCCGCCATTGCACATGCAGCGGACAAAACGTTCGGTAAAAACCCGCGATCAAAATCGTGGTCAATAATAAGGAAAGCACGCCGCCAACGAAGTTGATCAATGCGGAAGGTAAATGCACTGCAAGAAACACAATCACCGATTCCAGTACAAAGCCAGCCGCTGTAAACAGGAAAAAAACCAATAGCACACCTAATACAGCCAGCACGTCTCGGATCTTTTTATTCCAGAAAGACGGCACATCATGCCGACTGGAAATCAGGTAAAAGCTGGAGCGCATATTGGCTGCCAGCGGAGTGATGGTCCATAACAGAATAAAGAAACCGACTGCGCCCCACGCGGCTTTTGTCTGTGTGTTGTTATAGACTTCAATCATGATGCGCTGACTGAATTCCGGTAACAAATTACTGGTGAGTATGGCCAGCTTAACAATCGCATAATCAGATGAATACACCATGTGGCTGATCAAAAAGAAAATAAGAATGATCAGCGGAATCAGCGCAAACAGGGCATAAAAAGACAATGCGGCCGAGAGGCCCATCAGTCTATGCTTGCTGACCCCTTGCAGTGTGGTTTTGATGACAAATAGCGGAGTGGAATAAATATAGGGTGAAAAGTATTGCGCAAGTGCCTGCCATTGACTCTTGGCGCGCTTTGCGATTGTTTTTAACATTCATCAGGCCCCGGTTGCTCAATGGTTTATAAGGGCGAAAGCGATTTAAAGTGCTCAGTCGCGGCCAGTAATGCCTGGCAAGTCCCACTCTCCATCGCTGAATGTCCGGCGTCAGGCACCATCACCAGTGTTGCATGCGGCATCGCATGTGAAAGCTCCCAGGCTGTTTGCGGTGGGCAGACCATGTCATAGCGGCCTTGTACAATCATGGTGGGTATATGGCGCAGTGCCTTGGCTGCCGAATTCAGTAATTGATCGCCATCAACAAAACATCCATGCCGGATATAGTGGATTTGTACGCGTGCGCGCGCCAATTCAATAGCGCCATCTACAGTTGGACTGTCTTTACTCGTGCTATCTGGCTTAGGCGTTTCTTGTTTGGGAACGAGGCTCATGATGCTTGATTCAAACGCATTCCACCGGATCGCTGCCGGGATGCTGATGGTAGTATCGGCATTGAAGACTAGGCCTGCGTAATATTCCAGGATAGCCTCGTGCTGATCGTCGGGCACGTCTTGTAACAAGGTTTGCCAGGCTTCAGGGAAAAACAGCGCAACTGCTCCCAGGAACCATTGGATCTCCCGAGGCCTGCTTAAGAATATTCCTCTCAACACCAGGCTGATAATGTTGTCAGCATGTTGGGTCGCGTAGGCCAAAGCTAATGTGCTCCCCCATGAACCGCCGAATACATGCCACTGCTTGATATTCAGGTGGTTGCGAATGGTTTCGATGTCTGCAACCAGTGCCTGGGTGGTGTTTTCCAGTGTTTCACCAGCGGGCTGGCTGCGACCGCACCCGCGTTGATCAAACAAGATGATATGGTAATAAGCTGGGTCAAAAAAACGTCGCTGTGCTGGATTGCATCCACTGCCGGGCCCGCCATGTAAAAAAATAATAGGGATACCATTCGGATTGCCGCATTGCTCGATATAAATAGAATGTAAATCGCTGACTTTCAAAAGCGCAGAGTGGAAAGGCGTACATTCTGGATAGAGACTTAAAAGATTCATATTGCTTGTTTTCTTTTGGCTGTTTAATTAACTATATGATTTATTGAATATTTTTTCAAAGCGATTTTAGTGGGAAAAAATAACAAAATCAAAGCTGAAAAAAGTGTAACCAATTTGTAACTAAAGTGTTGCAATTGAAAACAAATTGTTCTATATTGCAATCCTCACATGCGGCAAAGTGTGAATTTCTACAGTTAGTCGGGAATTTTTCCCTAGCCGAGAATGTGTAAAGTATGCGGACAATTCAGTATGCCAATCCTAGTGGATGCAAATTGACCGTGTGCTTATATTAAACCCTTAGTTTCAACTTTGGAGATCAATATGCAAGTTAACAAAATCAAACTGGCTTTGGGCCTGGTAGCAGCGTTGCCAATGGTCGCATTTGCTGCTGCAGACCAAGAAGCTGCAATGAAAGATTCAAACAACTGGACACACCCACGCGGTAACTACTTCAACCAAGGTTACAGCAATCTGTCACAAATCAACAAAGGTAACGTTAAAAACCTGAAAGCTGCCTGGACATTCGCAACCGGTGTAAACCGTGGTCACGAAGGTTCACCAGTTGTTGTTGGTAACATGATGTATGTTCACACTGCTTTCCCAAACAACGTATACGCACTGGATCTGAACGACAATCAAAAAATCGTTTGGTCCTATTTCCCTAAACAAGACCCAAGCGTTCAAGCAGTTCTGTGCTGTGACAACGTATCTCGTGGTCTGGGCTACGGCGACGGTAAAATCTTCCTGCAACAAAACGACGGCGTTTTGATCGCTTTGGACGCAAAAACCGGTGCTAAAGTATGGGATGTTAAAAACACTGATCCAAAAGTCGGTGCTACTAACACTAATGCTCCACACGTTTACAAAGACAAAGTATTGACAGGTTGTTCAGGTGCTGAATTTGGCGTACGTTGCTTCCTGGCTGCTTACAACATCAAAGACGGTTCTTTGGCATGGAAAGCCTTCTCAACAGGCCCTGACGCTGAAGTTCTGATCGGTGCTGACTTCAACAAAGAAAACCCACAATACAATGCGCTGTCAGTTTACCAAGACGTAAACGGCGGTAACAAAGAAGGTGGTTCTTTCAAAAAATTAGCTAGCGATCAAATGAAAACTGGCGAAAAAGAACTGGGTACACGTACCTGGTTGAAACCACAGGCTGTTAAAGATGGCTGGCAACATGGTGGTGGTTCCGTATGGGGCTGGTGGCCATATGATGCTAAAACAAACCTGGTTTACTACGGTACTGGTAACCCATCTGTTTGGAACCCAGACGTACGTCCAGGCGACAACAAATGGTCTATGACAGTATTTGCACGTGATCTGGACACTGGCGTGGCTAAATGGGGCATGCAAATGACTCCACACGATGAGTGGGACTACGATGGCATTAACGAAGTGATCCTGTTCGACAAAGGTGGCAAAACATACGCATGGCACCATGACCGTAACGGTTTCATCTACACATGGCAAGCTAACAACGGTACATTGGTTGCTGCTGAAAAAGTACATCCATTTGTTAACTGGGCTAACAGCGTAGATATCAAAACTGGTGTGCCAGACAAATTGGCTTCAGCTTCTACTCACCAAGACTACAACGCTAAAGGTGTTTGCCCGGCTGCTTTGGGTACTAAAGACCAACAACCAGCTGCTTACTCACCAAAAACTGGTTTGATGTACACACCATTGAACCACGTTTGTATGACTTACGAGCCAGTTGAATCCAAATACGTTGCAGGTCAACCATGGGTTGGTGCTACATTGACCATGTTTGCTGGTCCTGACGGCGTGATGGGTGGTTTCGGTGCTTACGATCCGATGACCAACAAAAAAGTTTGGTACAACAAAGAGAAATTCTCTGCTTGGGGTGGTGCTCTGACTACTTCTACTAACATTGTGTTCTACGGTACTTTGGATCGTTGGTTGAAGGCTGTTGATGCACAAAATGGTAAAGAACTGTGGAAATTCCAAGTTGGTTCAGGTGTAATCGGTAACGCATTCACATACGGCCACAAAGGTAAACAATACGTTGGCGTACTGTCCGGTATCGGCGGTTGGGCTGGTGTTGCGATGAACCTGGGTATGACTAACGACACCGATGCACTGGGTGCTGCTGGTGGTTACAAAGAGTTGACAAAATACAACGCTGCTCCTGGCGGCGGTGCATTGAATGTATTCTCACTGTAATTTGAAATTTATTTCAAGTTAACTTAAGAAATACGTTGACTCCTCTAACACCCTGCTTCGGCAGGGTGTTTTTTTTCATGAAATTCATGATTAGTAAAAGCAAAATAAATTAAAGTAAGTTTTGGCTACAAATAGAAACTTATTCAAGATAAGATGATGGCTCTTGTCGTACGTTAGCAGAACTTTTGAACTAAAAAAGCACTCCAAAGACGACAGGTGAAAATCACAATAAGGATGAAATCAAGATGAAAATGACATGGAAGTTACTGGGTGCGATTGGTTTGGTGTGGGCAGTACAAACAACGGCATTTGCCGAAGAGATTGATATTCCCTCTATTAATCCAGATGAAGGCCGTATTGGCGAAGTGCGGCGTGTAGCAGATGAATCTGAATTCAAGGTCTGTTCTGACCCGGAGAATATGCCTTATTCCAATATCAAACTGGAAGGCTTTGAAGACAAAATTGCGAAAGTGCTGGCTGATGACCTGGGAAAAAAACTGACCTTCCAGTATGCCTATAACCGTCAGGGTTTTTTGCGCAATACGATTAACGCCATGCGATGTGATGTGATTATCGGCATGACTTCAGATTTTGATGGCTTGCGTACCTCCAAGCCTTACTATCGTTCCGGCCACGTCTTCGTATGGCGCAAAGATAGTAATTACGATATTACCAACTGGGATTCCCCGGATCTGAAAAAGGGTATCATCGGTATCGTGGACAAAAGTCCGGCTACTATTCCTCTCAATGATTACAACTTGATGACCAATGCAAGACCCTATCGTTTGCAGCGTGATTTGAATCTGCCGACCAGCTTTGTGATTGATGATCTGGTTGCTGGAAAAATTGACGTGGCAATTATGTGGGGTCCGATAGCTGGTTACTATGCAAAACAATCCAAGGTGCCACTCGAAGTTCGTTTGATTCCTGAATACAACAAAGTGAATCTAAAAGGTAAGGAATACTGGAATATTTCAGTTGCCGTGAGGATGAAAGACAAAGACCGCATCAAAATGATCAATGAAGCCTTGGAGCGTAATAAAGACAAGATCGATGCGATCCTGAAAGAATATGGTATTCCAACCGTGCCTGTGGTTGATGGCGACAGTGTGTACAAAAAATAACAGTGAATTGAAAAAATATTATAAACAGGCCTTGATTAATGACAATGGAAAAAAAACCCAGTAAAATCGAGCACTTGTTTTGAAGCGGTCACGTGAAAGATTCTGAGTATTATTCGGAAATATTCGTCAACCGTTTCTGAAACGATTCGTTAAATGAGCATGCGTTAATTATTTGGTTATTTAATTAACGCCGCTCATTTTGTTTAGGATTAGGAGACAACATGTTTGGGAACACAATTAAATCAGCATTGGTGGTTTCTCTGCTGACATTTGCTACAAGCGCGATGGCTGATATCACATTATCTGCTACTCAAGATGGATCAACTATCAGCGTCGATAAAGCCATGTTTGATACAGACGCAGCTAAAGAATTTTTGGCTACTGGTAAAAACCCTTACATCGGTAATGAGGAAGCCATTAAAAAAGGCAAAAAGATTTTCAATCTGTACTCTTGTGTAGCCTGTCATGGTGGTAAAGGTGAGGGCGCAGTGGGTCCTGGTTTGATTGGCGCAAACTTCCGTTATGCCAAGAATGCAACCAATAAAGGTATGTTTGAAACCATCTGGCACGGTACTAATGGCGGTATGGGTGCCAAGGGCTTTGGTCTGATGGCTCCAGATGATGGTTTGAAGCCAGATGAAGTGTTGAAGGTAATTGCTTTTATTCGTAGCAACAGCAACGTAAAGATGACTGGTAACGAATAATAATAATGCTCACTTAAAACGGTCACCTTGGTGACCGTTTTTTGTTTTTATGGCACAATGATTCAGTCGGTTTTATCAATAATAAAAACAATAAAACTGTTTTATTTTAAAGAACATCCAAGTGAATCTATGGGGGAAATCATGAGAAGTTTGTTGTTAATGTCAGTTCTCGCTACGTTATTGGTAGCATGTGGTAATGATGGTCAGTCAGGCTCAGGCTCTGAGGCCTCTGCAGAAGATATCAAGGCCATTAAATTTGAGGCTACCCAGGATGGGCAGCCGTTACAAATCGATGTCAAAATGTTTGATACTCCGGCTGCGAAAGAGTTTTTAAGCACAGGTAAAAATCCCTACATTGGTAAAGAAGATGCAATCAAGGAAGGCAAAAAGAAATTTAACCTGTTTTCCTGCGTGGCTTGCCACGGTGGTCACGGTGAAGGCGCGGTTGGGCCAGGCCTGATCGGTGAAAACTTCCGTTATGCCAAAAATGCAACTAATAAAGGCATGTTTGAGACCATATGGCATGGTACAAATGGCGGCATGGGTGCCAAAGGTTTTGGCCTGATGGCACCTGATGATGGTTTAAAACCAGATGACGTATTGAAAGTGATCGCTTTTATTCGCAGTCATGCCAAAATCACGGGTAACGAATAGCGGTATAATGGTGTTGTTGTGCGCGCTTGGCAGTACGGCAGGCGCGCTTTTTTTATTGAAGGATATAGTGTGACGGATGAAAATAATTTGCACCATGTCATCATCGTAGGTGGTGGCGCAGGTGGACTGGAGTTGGCGACAAAACTGGGAGATTCCCTTGGGAAAAAGAACAAGGCTCTCATCACGCTGATTGATAGCACCAGAACACATGTATGGAAACCGTTATTGCATGAAATCGCAGCTGGCAGCATGGATCCGGATCGTCATGAACTGGATTACCTGGCACAGGCGCATTGGCATCATTTCAAGTTCCGCCTGGGACGTATGGATGGCTTGAATCGAGCCACGCGTGAAGTTAGTCTGGCGCCCTTTATGGACGAAGATGGCAATGAAGTCATCGCACGCCGTACCTTTAAATATGACACCTTGATCATTGCCGTTGGTAGTACTACTAATGATTTTGGCATTAACGGTGCACGTGAATACTCACTAGCACTGGATACACATTCCCAAGCGCAACGCTTCCACCGTTATCTGCATAACGCATTATTACGTGCACAGACACAGACTGAAGCCTTGAAACCTGGTCAACTGGAAGTCGCCATTGTAGGCGCGGGTGCTACTGGTGTTGAACTGGCTGCCGAGTTGCACAACACGACGCGTGAATTAACTGCCTATGGGTTAGACAAGATTGATCCTGACCGGGATGTAAAGATATCGCTGATTGAAGCTAGCGACCGGATTTTGCCGGCGCTGCCAAACAAGCTTTCTTACGCCGTGGATGTTGAGTTACGTAAACTAAGGGTCAACGTCTTTACCGGCGAACGGGTGACTGAAGTTTCTCCCAAAGGCGTCACCACTCACAGTGGTCGCTTTATTCCTGCGGAGCTCGTGGTGTGGGCGGCGGGCATTAAAGCGCCGGATTTCCTCAAGGATATTGATGGTCTGGAGACGAATAGAATTAATCAGCTAGTCGTCAACCAGCATCTGCAAACCACGCGGGATGAAAATATTTTCGCCTTTGGTGATTGTGCCGCCTGCCCATGGCTGGGGCACGATACGACAGTGCCGCCACGCGCACAAGCAGCGCATCAGGAAGCATCATTGTTGGTAAAAACAGTAAAAGCGCGTGTTGCTGGCAAAGAATCGCTACCGGAGTTTCATTACCGCGATTACGGTTCACTGGTCAACTTGGGTAAATATTCGACTGTAGGCAGTTTGATGGGCGCAGTGGCAGGTGGCAGCATGTACATTCAAGGTTTATTTGCCAGAGTGATGTACCGTAGCCTGTATAAAATGCATTTGATGGCATTGCATGGTGTGCTGGCGGTGATTGTGCACAGTATTGGCCGCCTCATTTCAAGACGTACCGAGCCGCATGTGAAACTGCACTAATTATTAAACATTACAAAGAATCATAAAATACAGGGCGCATGAAGCGCCCTGTATTTTATTCAAAGCAGCTTAATGTTGAATTTGTTTCCGGTAGACGAATGTGATCAATGACATGCTGATAATAATAAACGCGCCAAAGATCGCAACAATGGTATTAATCTCGAACTTTGCACCTACCATCCAGGTATAAGCGCCCAGCAACAACAAGATGCCAATATTTTCGTTAAAGTTTTGCACTGCGATCGAGTGCCCAGCGCCAAGTAAATGATGTCCGCGGTGTTGCAGCAGTGAGTTAAGCGGCACCAGGAAGTAGCCGGATAAAACGCCAATCACAAACAGTAAGGCGGCCGCTACAATCGGGTTGGTGATCAATACCATGCTGATGACCAGAATGCCCATGTAAATCCCGGCCGGCAGCACTTTCACTGCATTCTCCAATTGTACGTATCGCGAAGCGATAATTGAGCCTACAGCAATGCCGACGGCCAGGATCGCAATCAGGTAAGTGGCTTCCTGCTGTGTAAACCCGAGCTTTACATCGGCCCATTTTAAGACCACAAACTGTAAAGTGGCCCCTGCACCCCAAAACAGCGTCGTCACTGCCAGTGAAACCTGTCCTTGAGGGTCTTTCCATAAGGTAACAAACGCATGCCAGAAGTCTTTTAATAGAAACCTCAGGGTTTTTTGTTCTACCTTGTGGTCAATAGGTACTTTAGGAATAAAGTAGTTAAAGGCTGCTGCCATTAAATAAAGCAGGGTGATAAATGCAATCCCTACATAAGGGCTGGTCGCCGCTGCAATGGTCGAGCCAAATACTGGCCCTAGAATAATTGCGGTAACTGTCGTGCCTTCCATCCATGCGTTGGCTTTAATCAATAAATGTGAAGGCAGCATTTCGGTCAGGATGCCATATTTGGCAGGGGAGTAAGCCGCAGCGCCGATACCGACCACGGCGTAGGCGTATAGTGGCGGTACACCTGCCAGAGCCAGTAAACAACCTACGAACTTCAGGCCATTGCTCAAGAACATGACGCGGCCTTTGGGGAGGGCGTCTGCAAAAGGGCCTACAAAGGGCGCCAGCAGAATATAGGAAATAACGAAGAACTCGCGCAACAGGGGTTCGTGCCAAGTGGGAGCATTCAGTTGCGCGAGCAGCGCAATGGCTGCAAATAACAGCGCATTATCCGCGATTGCCGATAAAAACTGGGCAATCAGTAATGTATAAAAGCCTTTGACCATGACAGCAGGGCAGACGAACGTCTACAAAACCTCTGCCGCAAAATCAGCCAGGCGTGAGCGCTCGCCGCGAATCAAGGTGATATGGCCGTTGTGCTCCCAGTTTTTGAAGCGGTCGACCACATAAGTGAGGCCTGAGCTACCTTCTGTCAGGTATGGGGTATCAATTTGTGCGATATTACCCAAACAAACCACTTTGGTACCGGGGCCAGCACGTGTAATCAACGTTTTCATTTGTTTAGGCGTCAGGTTTTGTGCTTCATCAATTATCAGGAATTTATTCAGGAAAGTACGGCCACGCATAAAGTTTAGAGACTTGATCTTGATTCGCGTGCGGATCAGGTCTTGCGTTGCAGCACGGCCCCATTCACCGACATCTTCATCTGTCTTGTTTAGCACATCCAGGTTGTCTTCCAGGGCACCCATCCATGGTGCCATTTTCTCTTCTTCCGTCCCTGGTAAAAAACCGATGTCTTCACCTACCGGCACGGTGACACGGGTCATGATGATTTCAGAATAGCGTTTTTTATCCAAGGTTTGTGTCAGTGCGGCAGCCAGGGTCAATAATGTTTTACCGGTACCGGCCTGGCCGAGCAACGTGACAAAGTCAATGTCAGGATCCATCAACAGGTTCAAGGCAAAATTCTGTTCGCGGTTACGTGCGGTAATGCCCCACACATTATGCTTGGGGTTCGCGTGATCGTGCACCACTTCAAGCACAGCAGAGTTATCTTCAAGTTTGCGGACTATCGCATGAAATGGTTTATTGAATTCATAAAATACAAACTCATTGATCAGCAATGATTTGACAATCGGTCCATTGATCTTGTAAAACATACGCCCTGCTTCCTGCCAGGAGTGCATGTCTTTGCTATGCTCCTCCCAGAAGTTTTCCGGTAGCTCACGCAAGCCGGTGTACAACATGTCGCTGTCTTCCAGCACTTTGTCATTGAAGTAATCTTCGGAAGGCACACCCATGGCGCGTGCCTTGATGCGGATATTGATATCCTTACTGACCAGGATGACGTTGCGGTCCGGGGTTTGCTTTTTGAGTGACAGAACCACGCTGATAATCTGGTTATCGGCTTTGCTGCCTGCCAGTCCTGGCAGATCTGTAGGGACATGTTCTGTCTGGAAAAACAGTTTTCCTGGCAGGTGGCGATTACCCTTGATCGCTAGCGAACAGCCAGCTTCCAAGTTGTTAGTATCGGCACTACCCATGATTTCTTCCAGAAAACGGCTGGCTTGGCGCGCATTGCGGGCAACTTCCGTCAGCCCTTTTTTGCCATTATCCAGCTCTTCCAGGGTCACCATTGGCAAATACACGTCATGTTCTTCGAACCGGAACAGCGATGAAGGATCGTGCATCAATACATTTGTATCCAGAACGAACAGCTTAGTTTGTGGAACACGTGCCATAGAAAATCACTTTATGAGTGGAAAGATTGGATAGTGGCCAGCACTTCTGCGGCATGGCCATCGACTTTAACACCGCGCCATTCGCGGATGATGTTGCCTTTAGGGTCAATTAAAAACGTGCTACGCTCAATGCCACGTACCTGTTTGCCGTACATGTTTTTCATTTTAATGACATTAAACGCCTGGCAGGCAATCTCTTCGCTATCGGAGATAAGCTCAAACGGAAATGTGTATTTGGTTTTGAAGTTTTCATGCGATTTGAGCGTATCACGCGAAATCCCGAAAACCACTGCATCGGCCGCAGTGAATTCGTCGTGCATGTCACGGAATTGAACGCCTTGTGTAGTACAGCCGGGCGTGGCGTCTTTGGGATAAAAATACAAAACAACATATTTTCCCAAATAGTCACTGACTTTGAATTGAAGGCCGGAGGTTGCTGGCAAGGATAACGCGGGAGCTGGTGAATTCAACATAATATTCGTGGCAAATGCTTAATCACATTGTTGATAAAAAAACAAAATTAAGCAAGCAGAAAAAGAAAATTAGTAGCTTACGCAATATCGCTTCAAATCAGGCCAGGTTACTGGGGTAATGAAATAGTGATGCGGGTGCCCTTACCTACCTGGCTGTCAAACTGCATGGCGCCGCCAAGCTCTTCGCAGACTTTAAATGCGAAAGGGATGCCAAGGCCGGTGCCAAACCTTTTAGTGGTTGGTCCCGGTGTGATGGCATGCGGGTCCGGTTTGAAAGGCATGCCGGGACCTTGGTCGATGATGACCAAGGTGAGTATATTGTCCAAAAGCGCACATTGGATGTGAATCGCTGAGCCTTTGGGAGAAGCTTCCGAGGCATTGAGCAACAAGTTGTAGAGCATTTGTTCCAGCAGGTGCTCATCAGTCAATATCAGGCGTTTGATATTGGCACTGTTTTCTACCACTTTGATATTTTTTTCACTAAGCTTGGGTTGCAGCGTCATGATTGCGCCTTGCACAATCGAAGAAAGCATCAGCTGGTTCAACATCGGTTTGATCGGGTGCAAATAAGAAAGCAGGCTGCCGGTCCAGCGTTCCAGGCGGTCAACGGTATGGATAATACCCAGTACCGATTCCTGCGTATCTTTATCCGGTGCGTCAATCACCTGGGCTGTGGCGCGGATACTCGCCAGCGGGTTGCGGATGTTATGTGCCAGCATCGGTACCAGCAGCCCCAGTGCCGCCTGTTTTTCACTTTTGACCAGGGCATCCCGACTCAAAGCCAGGTCCTCCGCCATCTTATTGATTTCTTTGGATAACACAGCCAGCTCTTCCGCGCCCATTTCAGGGACCTGGTGGCTAAGGTTGCCGGCACTGATGGCATTGGTCGCAATCATGATGTCATTGATGGGGTTGACGATGGATCGTTTTAAAATCCGCCGTGAATAAATAATCAGCACACAGGCAAGTAACAGGGGCAGTGACAACACTGCAATCGAGCTACTCCTCGCATCTTCCAGGCGATTTTTAATCTCACTTTGCTTGATCATCAACAGGTGTTCGGCCCGTTTGGATACTTCTTCATAGTGCGTGAAAATGCCTGTTTCAATATCCTGGTAAATGGATTTTTGTGCCTGCTTGTTGGGGTTGTTTTGATAACGGTAGAACAGGGTAGGTGCTTCATTCACCAATCTGCGGTATTTGCTCTCGATTTCACTGAGGGCGGTTCTTTCTTCCTCATCAATCGCTATCTCTTGCAAACGGTGCAAATGCAGCAGGATAGAGCTGGTGTAGTGGTTATATTCATTCAGGGCATTCTCTTCCTGCAGGAAAAAAGCATCAAACAATTCTTTTACCTGGCGATATAAATCACCCCTGACCAGATAAATTTCCTGGATAACAATGTTGATACGCTGAGATTGCTTGGAGGCTTTATCCCATAGATAAATGCCATAGCCGCCGCTTGCAACTGCCAGAATGATCAGCGCAATAAAATAGAGGTCATGAAACAGCAGCAAATGCCTGAGGGACTTGCCATAAGTCCGCTGCGTAAAAGCCGTTTTGAGTTTTCTGCTGGAAAGTGCCATATTCTAACTGGAAAGCCTGAAGCTGACAGTCACTACAATATTACTGATTTTACCGCGCAGAATTTCGTTGAAATGCGGCTTTAGCTGTGATTTCTGTGCGGCTGCCAGTGCTGCGTCATCGATTGCTTTATTGCCACTCGACTCAAGCACCTCGATGCCTGTGATGTTGCCATGGTCATCAATGTTGATACTCAGTTTGACATCACCTTCAATGCCCCTGTCTTGTGCGATTCTAGGGTAGCGCTGGTTTTTCTTCAGTTCCCTGTGTGCTGCATTTCTAAATGCATTTCGCGCCGCTTCAATATCACCTTCACTAGGTCCGGTCGCTTTGGGTGGCTCCGGAGGTGGTGCTGGTGGTGCTGGTGGTGGTGGCACCACTTCGGCTTTACTCTCGCTAGGTTTTGCTGTAATCACAGAAGGCGCTGGCGCTTCTGTGACTGTCCGGGTAGGCTCTGCGGGCGGTTCCGGCAGGGGCGATGTCTTTTGCGGCAGAGTTGGTTTTTGTTCTGCAGGCTTGGGTTCTACCGGCTTAGGTGGTGGTTTTACCGGATCAGGCTTGGATGGTTCAGGTGTAGGCGGCGTTGGCTCAGGCTCGGCTGGAGGAGAAACCACTGCTGGCGGTGTCTCTTTCACCAGTTCGATTTGAATTTCCTGTTTTTGGACGGGAGGCTTTTCATAAGTGGGTTTGGGAATATAAAGCATGATCAATGCATGAGCGAGCAGCGAGCCAATCAGGCACCACTCCAAACCATGTTTGAACTGTGTTTTTGATTCTTGTAGAACCGCTTGCACGCTTAAACCCTAACCTTAAACCCCCATCACGACCCGACACTATAAGCTATTTTTTAGCATTCCTGCCAGTGTCTGAGGGTTTGATTATCTAACAAACCCCGTGAAAAGGTTGTACTTCTACCATCTTGCCTGCATCGAGTGCGCCGGTTTGCTCATTGAGCACAATAAAGCAATTGGCCCGGCTCATACTGCTTAAAATGCCTGAGCCTTGTTCACCTGTGGTTTTGACTTTCCAGGTCTCGCCTTCTTTAAACAATATGCCGCGCTGAAATTCAGTACGGCCGGTGGCCTTTTTAATAGCGTTGACACATTCGACTTGAAAAGAGGGTGGGGTCAGGTTGGCTGCTCCCATCATGGTTTTCAGCGCTTCCTGAACAAACTGGTAAAAAGTCACCATGGCAGAAACCGGATTACCAGGCAGACCAAAATAATGGGCAGCGCCGATTTTTCCATAGGCCAGAGGTCGGCCTGGCTTCATATTGATTTTCCAGAATAAGACCTGTCCGTGCTTGGCCAGCAACTGTTTCATAAAGTCTGCCTCGCCGACCGAAACACCGCCACTGGTGATTACTACATCATAATTTTCAGATGCTTCCAGCAGGATTTTTTCTAAAGTGGCCGGGTCATCGGCCACATTACCAAGGTCAGTCACTGATACACCAATTGCCTGTAATAAGCCCCATAAACTATAGCGGTTACTGTCATAAATCTGCCCTTGCTGCAGAGGCTTGCCGATGCTTACCAACTCATCACCCGTGCTAAAGAATGCCACTTTTAATCGGCGATAAACCTCGATTTCACCAATCCCCAAAGAGGCCAGCAGACCCATATCGGCTGGTTCAATACGATGGCCAAGGGTCAACACCGTTTGACCAACAGCAATATCTTCTCCGGTCAGGCGGATATTTGTGCCTATAGCAGGCAATTTTACCAAGGTTACCAACTCACCTTCGATTGAGGTATGTTCTTGCATCATGACCGTATCGACGATAGGAGGAATAACCGCTCCAGTCATGATTTTGATACAGCAACCGGCCGGAATATCTGAAGTGAACGGAATGCCCGCAAATGCTGTGCCGATCACTTTGAGTGGATTTCCTGCCTCTGCATGCCTGAAGGCAAAGCCATCCATAGCCGAATTATTATAGCCAGGCACATTCATGCCTGAAATCACCGGCACGGCTAGAACACGCCCTAAACTCTCTTTGAGTACTATCGTTTCAGTCTCGCTGACCGGGCTTAAGAACTGCTGGATGTAATGACGCGCCTGTGTCACTGACATGGCATTCGGGTCATAGTCATCCATGCATGAAGCATTTGAAACGAAATCGGATAGTTGTGGTTGCATGATGCTACTCTGATTAAATGGTTGATTTACGGTAGCGATTTTTCTACCGGATGATTGATGTTAGTGAATGCTTGCTCATCTGCAAAATCTACAAAAACAGGCGTATGCCGGTATTGCCAGGCACTTACGCGACGTTGGCCTTCATTCAAAAACGTATCAAGATCGTCGCTCAATGATGTATGCAACAGGCAAAAAACCGGATGGTCGCCGCTGCTGCTTCGCGCTATTGCCATTAACGCATTAGATTTACGGATGGCGTTGGACATACGTTCGACTAAATCGAGCGGTAATAAAGGGGAGTCGCATGGTACGGTGAGTACCCATTCTGTTTTTGCGTACGCCAGACCGGCCTGAAAACCCGCCAACGGTCCATCAAACTGGTTGGTGGCATCAGTCACTACCTGTATACCAAACTGCTGGTAGATATCCAGATTGCGATTCGCATTCATAATGACCTGTGTAACTTGTGGCTGGATGCGGTCAAGCACATGCGCCACCATGGCTTTGCCGTTGTAATCAGCAAGCCCTTTGTCGATGCCACCCATACGCATGCCACGACCACCTGCCAGGATAACTGCGGTAATCTGCATTAACCACCTGTGTGGGACATAAAACGGATGACTGCGGGCGCGGCGCGTTGCAAATCAAAATCATGCCCCTGCGGCTTGATGCGCATACCTTGCAAAATAGCTTCCACCAGTGGGCCATCGTCAGTGGGATGCGCACGCAACAGCGGCATCAGTTCAATTTTATGTTCTTGTCCCAGGCATAAAAATAATTCGCCTTTGCAGGTGATGCGAACGCGGTTACAGCTTTCACAGAAGTTGTGGCTATGCGGTGAAATAAATCCGATTCTGGTCTTGTGACCATTCACTTGCCAGTAACGGGCAGGTCCACCAGTTTTGTGGTTGCTCGGTGTGAGTGAGAACTTACTTTTTAAACGCCCGAGCGTTTCGCTGTTACTCACACAACTGTTTTCGCGGTCATGGTTGACTTCACCCAGCGGCATTTCCTCAATAAAACTGATATCAATATGCTTCTGCATTGCAAAATTAACCAGTTCAATTGCTTCATCATCATTAATGCCGCGCATCAGCACGGTATTCAGCTTGATATTGCCAAACCCGGCCTGGATGGCATGGTCTATACCGGAAAGTACTTTTGGCAGCTCGCCTACGCGGGTGATCCTGCGAAAGCGATCTTCATCCAGGCTATCCAGCGAAATATTGATGCGGTCAACCCCGGCCTCTTTTAAAGCCAGGCTGTGTTTATCCAACTGGCTACCATTGGTTGTCAGCAGGCATTCCTGCAAGCCTGGAAGATGGCCGATTTCTTCAAACAGCCACATGGCATTTTTACGCACTAACGGTTCACCGCCGGTGATACGAACTTTAGTGACGCCCATACGGACAAACAATTTAACCAGTCTTGCGCATTCCTCCAGGCTCAAAACTTCGTCGCGGGGCAAAAAAGTCATTTCTTCTGCCATACAGTACTGACAACGGAAATCGCAGCGATCGGTAATTGACAGGCGGATATAGTCCACATGCCGGCCAAACTGGTCGATAAGCTGGGAAGGAATATTTGCCGAAGAGTACATTGTGTGCATGAATTTTAAAGTAATCAATATTCTATGCCCTTTTCATGGTTTCACAAGGGATGAATAGAGCGTATGATTTCGGGGTGGTAGAATGTAACTAAATTGTAACTGTGAGGTTAGTTTGGATCATTTATTAAGCCAGGAGCAGCAGGCGCTCATACAAGCACATATCCAAGCACATCAGCATGTGCCGGGGGGGTTGATGCCCCTTTTACATGCGATTCAGGATGATATTGGCTATGTGCCTGAGACTATTTATCCCGATATATCCAAGGCACTGGCACTTTCAGTCGCTGAAGTGCACGGTGTCGTCAGTTTTTACCATCATTTCCGTACGCATCCGATTGGCAAGCATGTGTTGCAAATTTGCCGCGCTGAATCTTGCCAGGCCATGGGTTCCGAAAAACTTGAAGTGGAACTCAAATCCAAACTAGGCGTCGATTACCACCAAACTACACAAGACGGCCAAATCACCTTGTTGCCAGTGTATTGCCTGGGGAACTGTGGTTGTTCGCCAGCGGTGATGTTGAATGATGAAGTATATGGACGCATGAACACCGAAAAGGTTTCTGAGCTGATCGCAGAGGTCTGTCATGATTAAGGTATATGTGCCGATTGACTCGACCGCATTGTCACTAGGTGCTGAGCGCACCGCCAAAGCCATCGTGGCGGAAGCGAAAACCAGAAACATTGATATTCAGCTCATCCGAAACGGATCTCGTGGACTGTTCTGGCTGGAACCGCTGGTAGAAGTTGAACTTGCCGAAGGTCGTGTCGCTTTCGGTCCGGTGCAACCTAAGGAGGTTGCCGGCCTGTTTGATGCTAATTTTATTGATGCACTGTCGGATTCAGCCAAAGCGCATCCTTTATATCTGGGGTTAACCGAAGAACTTGCCTGGCTGAAGAAACAGCAACGCCTGACATTTGCACGCGTGGGGATTACCGACCCGGTATCTCTGGAAGATTACCTGGCCCATGATGGTTACAAAGGCCTGAAGAATGCACTGATATTGACCGGTGCCGATATCGTCAAAGCAGTGACAGATTCAGGCTTGCGCGGGCGTGGCGGTGCGGCTTTCCCTACCGGTATCAAGTGGAATACGGTGCTGAATGCACCTGCTGAACAGAAGTATATTGTCTGCAATGCCGATGAAGGCGATTCTGGCACTTATTCCGACCGTATGATCATGGAAGATGATCCTTTTGTCCTGATTGAAGGGATGACGATTGCCGGTATTGCTGTCGGCGCTACCCAGGGGTATATCTATTTACGCAGCGAATATCCGCATGCGCTCAAAACATTGAATGAAGCCATCCGTAGAGCAACACTGGCGGGTTACCTGGGTGAGAATATCCTGGGTTCAGGCAAGACTTTTGATCTGGAAGTACGTCGCGCAGCCGGGGCCTATGTGTGCGGTGAAGAGACTTCACTGCTGGAAAGCCTGGAAGGTAAGCGTGGCCTGGTGCGCTTCAAGCCGCCATTGCCGGCGATTGAAGGCCTGTTTGGCAAACCCACCATCGTCAATAATGTGATCTCGCTGGCGACCATACCTATCATCCTGGACAAAGGCGCACAATATTATGCTGATTACGGCATGGGACGTTCGCGCGGCACCTTACCGATTCAGCTGGCCGGCAACCTGAAACAAACCGGCCTGATTGAGTTGGCGTTTGGCGTCACCCTGCGTGAATTGCTGTATGACTATGCCGGTGGCTCTGCTTCCGGTAAACCGATCCGCGCGGTGCAGGTTGGCGGCCCATTAGGCGCTTACCTGCCAGAAAGCCAGTTTGATACACCGCTGGATTATGAAGAATTCAGCAAAATCTGGGCGGTACTAGGCCATGGCGGAATCGTGGCATTCGACGACACGGCGGACATGGCCAAAATGGCCCGCTACGCATTCGAATTCTGTGCCGTAGAAAGCTGTGGTAAATGCACGCCTTGCCGAATAGGCTCTACCCGTGGTGTAGAGGTGATGGATAAAATTGTGGCCGGTAAAAACCACCCGCAGAATGTGCAGTTGCTGCGCGACTTGTCGGACACCATGTTGAATGGTTCTTTATGCGCACTGGGTGGGATGACGCCTTACCCGGTGTTGAGTGCGCTGAATCATTTCCCCGAAGATTTCGGTCTGAGTAATAAAGAAGCTGCTGCCTAGGCAGTAAAGGTGACATTATGGATGACATCAAATATACCCCTTCCCAACCTTCAGCATTGAAGTACGACCCGCACAAAGATTACGGCACACCAAAATCTGACAGCGATGTCATGGTGACGCTCAATATCGATGGCGTCGACGTGACTGTGCCTGAAGGTACTTCGATCATGCATGCGGCACAACTGAGTGGCGTGACTGTGCCTAAACTCTGCGCAACTGATTCGCTGGAAGCTTTCGGCTCCTGCCGACTGTGCCTGGTGGAAATTGAAGGTCGTCGCGGTTACCCGGCTTCGTGCACTACGCCTGTCGCTTCAGGCATTAAAGTCAAAACGCAAACGCCAAAACTGGCTGATGTACGCCGCGGTGTGATGGAGTTATATATTTCTGACCATCCGCTGGATTGCTTGACTTGCGCAACCAACGGCGATTGCGAACTGCAGGACATGGCCGGCGCGGTTGGCCTGCGCGAAGTGCGTTATGGTTACGATGGCGAGAACCACTTGGGTCAGGCCAAGGATGAATCTAATCCATATTTCACTTTTGACCCATCTAAATGTATTGTCTGCTCCCGCTGCGTGCGCGCCTGCGAAGAAACGCAAGGCACATTTGCATTAACTATCCAGGGCCGAGGCTTTGAGAGCAAAGTATCACCAGGGAACCAGAATTTCCTCGAATCGGAATGTGTATCTTGCGGTGCCTGTGTACAGGCGTGTCCAACCGCTACTTTGATTGAGAAAACGGTGATTGAGGCCGGTACACCTGAACATTCTGTGACCACCACTTGTGCCTATTGTGGTGTAGGTTGTAGCTTCGATGCCGAAATGAAGGGTGAAGAAGTGGTGCGAATGACGCCTAGCAAAGCGGGTGGCGCCAACCACGGGCATAGCTGCGTCAAGGGCCGTTTTGCCTGGGGCTATGCTACGCATGCTGATCGCATTACCACGCCGATGATACGCCAGAGTATTCATGACCCATGGCGAAAAGTGGGCTGGGATGAAGCGATCAATTATGCGGCCAGTGAAATCAAACGTATCCAGGCAAAATACGGCAAGGATGCGGTCGGCGGTATTACTTCCAGCCGTTGTACCAACGAAGAAGTCTATGTTACACAGAAACTCATTCGGGCCGTGTTTGGCAGTAATAATGTAGATACCTGCGCGCGTGTCTGCCATAGTCCTACTGGCTATGGCCTGAAACAGACATTGGGTGAATCTGCCGGTACACAAACCTTTGATTCGGTTATGAAATCCGATGTGATTTTTGTCATGGGTGCCAACCCTACAGATGGCCATCCGGTATTCGGTTCACTGATGAAGCGACGCCTGCGTGAAGGCGCCAAACTGATTGTGGCCGACCCGCGCGCGATTGACCTGGTAGAAAACTCACCACATATCCGTGCTGACTATCACCTTAATTTGCGCCCAGGTACCAATGTGGCACTGATCAGTGCATTGGCACATGTGGTCGTTACCGAAGGCCTGGTTAAAGAAGACTTTGTTAAAGAGCGTTGCGAATGGGACTCTTTCGTTGCCTGGCGTGATTTCGTTGCCAAACCGGAGAACTCTCCTGAGGCGTTGGCAAAGGATTTGGGGCTGGATCCGCAAAAGGTGCGTGAAGCCGCGCGCCTGTTTGCGACCGGAGGCAATGCAGCGATTTATTATGGCCTGGGTGTGACCGAGCATAGCCAGGGTTCAACTACCGTCATGGGCATTGCCAACCTGGCGATGGCGACCGGCAACATTGGCCGCGAAGGTGTTGGCGTTAACCCACTGCGTGGACAGAATAACGTTCAAGGTTCTTGTGACATGGGTTCCATGCCGCATGAATTCCCCGGCTATCGCCATGTATCCGATAACGAAACCCGAGCATTGTTTGAACAAGCCTGGGGCGTACCTCTGAGCGCAGATCCCGGCTTGCGTATCCCTAACATGCTCGACCTGGCAGCAGAAGGCAGTTTTAAAGCCGTATATTGCGTAGGTGAAGATATTGCCCAATCAGACCCGGATACTCAGCATGTGACGCATGCGCTCGAAAGCATGGAGTGTGTGATCGTGCAGGACTTGTTCCTGAATGAAACAGCCAAGTTTGCACACGTGTTTTTCCCTGGTGCTTCTTTTCTGGAGAAAAACGGAACGTTTACTAATGCCGAGCGCCGCATTTCACCAGTGCGTAAGGTGATGACACCAAAAAATGGTCTCCGGGAAGATGGCAAGCATGAAGCCGGTCTGGAAGACTGGGAAATTACCGCGAGGTTCTCAGAGGCATTGGGTTACCCCATGCACTATCATCATGCCAGTGATATCATGGATGAGATCGCAGCACTGACGCCGACCTTCAAGGGGGTTAGCTTTAAAAAACTAGATGAGTTGGGCAGTATCCAGTGGCCATGCAACGATGAAGCGCCTGATGGCACGCCAACCATGCATGTGGAAGAATTTGTACGTGGCAAAGGTAAATTCTTTATCACGCAATATGTGCCAACCACTGAAAAAGTCAATGGCAAATTCCCGCTGATCCTGACCACCGGCCGCATCCTTTCACAATACAACGTCGGTGCACAGACTCGCCGTACCGAGAATGTGGTCTGGCATCCGGAAGACAAAATCGAGATTCATCCACATGATGCTGAAGACCGAGGCATTCTGGAAGGTGACTGGGTAGGGATTACTAGTCGTGCCGGGCAAACTGTGCTGCGCGCCAAGCTCACAGAGCGGGTGCAGCCAGGTGTGGTCTATACCACTTTCCATCATCCTGAATCTGGCGCCAACGTGATCACCACCGACAACTCTGACTGGGCGACCAACTGTCCGGAATATAAAGTCACGGCTGTGCAGGTGACTAAGGTGAACCAGTTGTCTGAATGGCAGAAAGACTACCGTAGCTTTAGCGATACGCAAATCGAATTATCGGGGATGGATCCGCAAACGGTTGTTTCCTGATGGTTCAGCCAGCTATCGAATATGAGGGCTGCCCAATCTCTGCCGGTAGCAGCGATTGGCAGGCAGTCGATGCCAATGAAACGGGCTGCGAATTTGCAGTAACCCGCTGGCGTGATGGCCAGCCACAGAGGGTGATGGACACGCTTGCGCAGGAAGTACCGGTAGCGCTGGTGTATAACGGCATCTCCCACGTGGTGATGCTCGCAACGCCAGCTGACCTGGAAGATTTCGCCTACGGATTTTCATTTACTGAAGGCATTATCAGCGAGCGTGCGCAAATATACGGAATAGATGCGAAAGCCATCCAGCATGCTAATGGCTTGTTGCGTGGCATCGAGTTGCATATCGAATTAGCCTCTGCGCAGTTTGCGGCACTGAAAGAGCAGCGCCGTAACCTGACTGGCCGTACCGGCTGCGGTTTATGTGGTGCGGAAAGCCTGGACCAGGTTTTCAAAAAACCTGGGCTGCCAACAACATCAGTGCCAAACCTTTCGCTGCAAGCGATTGATGCCGCAATAGAGCAACTCAAATCTCGGCAACCACTGCAGCAACTGACCGGTGCTACCCATGCGTGTGCAATCGTTAATGATCAGGGCGATGTGTTACATGTCCGTGAGGATGTCGGCAGGCATAATGCGCTGGATAAGCTGATTGGATTATTGTTGCGGCAGGATATTGAGTTTTCAGAGGTGTGGCGCGAGCACTGGGTGCTGACGACCAGCCGTGCAAGTTACGAAATGGTACAGAAGGTCGCTATGACTGGGGGTCGGGCTTTGGTCGCCATCTCTGCGCCGACGGCCTTAGCGGTGAACCTGGCACAAGAGCAGAATTTTTTACTGGTCGGGTTTGCCAGGCCATCACAATGCGTGATTTACCATGGCGAATTAACGGGTAAATAAAAATATGCTTACCTGATCAACTAAGCACTGAATGTCGGTAACTGTAGTTAATTTATGATGGATTTGAAAAGAGCAAGCGATGGAAGTCGATAAATTGATCAAGATGGCCAACCAGATTGGCGATTTTTTTGAGGCGAATCCGGATGAGGATGATGCCAAGCTGGAAATTGCCGGCCATCTTAAAAAGTTCTGGAACTCGGTGATGATTAAGTCTCTGGTCACGCATGTGCAGCAGCATCAGGGCGCTGGCTTGCACCCCAAGGTATTGGCTGCCATTCAGCAGCATATGCAGGCTTGATGATTCCGGCTTTTTCCAGTCCGCAGCGCTCTAACACTTAACGACGCTGAAGCAGCCTGTAAGACTCTTTGCTTTGACGGCTTTGTTCACCTTCCCAAATTAACGACCACTCAGTCCCTGGTGAGGTGTGCCGTTTACCAGGTTGATCCTCAATTAACAGCAAATCACATCCTGATGGTTCTGCCGACAGACGAATGCCGGAGTGATAATGCAGCAAGTCAGCTTGTGAGGAGCCGATATTACGGCTGCTGATGCAACGGTAATGCGCAGGCAGATGATTGCGCAAATCTTCAAAAATAGGCTGATAGGTACGGGCGGCTTCAATCATCGGTAACCATAAGCTCATGAATACAGTCCAGGCGCAGGTCATACCGATTGCCCAATTAGTGGCACTGGAGCGGTTTGAATGTTTGGAACGAATCACGCCAGACAGCCAGATCAATGTTACTGCCACCGCAATGGCGCCATACAAGACGCTGAGATGTATGGATTGTAAGCCGGATAAGTAAGCCAGGCGCTGGTAAAGTTTGATGGGGTGGCCAGTCAGCATCGCCCACCAGCCGAGCCAGGCAATGGCAATCAGCAAGCCAAATAAAATCAGGCCAAACCAGTTTAATGCGCCGGCTGCGCCCCGTTTGAGTGTTTCTATACTACCGGCCGCCAGTGCGGTTAGAGGGATCAGCAACGGCAATGCATTTACTTCGCTTCTGTCGCTAAAAAAACCGATCAGCACGAATGCCCACAGGAAGAAAATCACGCTAAGCTGAAAACGGTAAGTCTGCAGCACTGCATGCCTGAACCGCCAAATCCCCCATAATGCAAGTGGTAACGCGGGCCACGCATACCAGGCCAGCGTACGGGTAAAATACACATGGTTGCTAGGTATTTGTATATTCACCTGTGTTGCCCACCATCCTGCCCACAAGTCATTTGCCCATTGCTGGCATGACCAGCACCAGAGAAAAATGCCGGGCAAAGCCAATGCTGTGCCAAGCAGCAAAGCGCGTTTGGCGGTCGCATGTTCACGGATAGCAGGCAAGAAAATCACAGCTGCAGTCGTGCCCACAATCATGGCGGCAGGTAACAGGCCTGCCGATAGAAAAGCAATCAATAATCCGCCAGCAAGTAGCCACATTGCCCGCACTGGCTTGCGTATCGCCAGCGTCAGTGCATAAAACGCCATGCTGATACCACTGAGGGCAGCCACTTCCGGCATGACGGTATGTGCACTGACGACCAGCCCCAGGCAACCGATAAAAATAAAGTTGGTCTGACGTCCCGCACCCAGGTTCCATAATTCACGGCCGCTCAAACCCATCATCAGCAGCGTAACCAGCATCCAGACACCCACGCTTAAGCGTGCTGCATCATGAATAGGTAACAGAGGAGACAGGGCCTGCGAAAAGGCTGTGGCAATCCAGTAAAACAGAGGTGGCGTTTCTAGGGCTGGGTGTCCAGCAGAAACAGGCGCTATCCAGTGACCATCTGTCCAACTTTGCAGTGACAGGAACGGATGTTCGATCAGGCCTTGGATAATGCTGGCTGACTGTGATTCGAAAGGCTTCCAGGGCGAGTGCCCGATCAGGCCGACGCATAACCAGATGGAGCATAATAGAATCAGCAGATGCGTTTTGGCACGTTCCCCTACTTTGGCGCGCGGGGTGGCCATATTTTCTTGCCAGTCGTGATCAATAAAAAACTGCATGTTTCAGCTGTGTGCTCGAGTTATGTTCCGGTACTGCCATCTTAGTGTAACCCATTAGGGGTAAACAGTAGACAAGGCAACATGCGTTAAAAACAAAAAAGGCAGCTATGCTGCCTTTTTATAATACATCCCACCCAATTACATACCGTATTTTTGGCGGAATTTCTCAACGCGACCAGCGGTGTCCACGATCTTCTGTTTGCCAGTGTAGAAAGGGTGGCATTGTGAGCATACTTCGATGCTCAGATCTTTGCTGCTGGTAGAACGGGTTTTGAATTTATTGCCACAGCTACAGGTGACGTTAATTTCAGGGTATGTTGGGTGAATGTCGGCTTTCATGCTTTCTCTCTATCTTTAAGCAGTTGCGGTAAGCGCGCGATTATCACCCAATTCATTCTATTAATCAATAGATTTCTGGTAATAATTCCACGCTATTGGACATTAACCCCGGCGCATGCTGTCAAAAAAGTCGTTATTGGTTTTAGTGGCCTTGATTTTATCCAGCAAGAATTCCATCGCTTCAAGGTCATCCATTGGGTAGAGCAATTTGCGCAATACCCAGATTTTTTGCAGGATATCTTTATCCAGCAACAACTCTTCACGACGGGTACCGGATTTATTGACGTTAATCGCCGGGTAGATACGTTTCTCGGCCATACGTCTATCCAGGTGGATTTCCATGTTGCCGGTACCTTTAAACTCCTCGTAAATCACATCATCCATGCGTGAACCCGTGTCTACTAGCGCTGTGGCGATGATCGTCAGTGAGCCACCTTCTTCCACATTGCGCGCTGCACCGAAGAAGCGCTTAGGTTTTTGCAGTGCATTCGCATCCACACCACCGGTCAGCACTTTGCCAGATGAGGGGATGACCGTATTGTAAGCACGTGCCAAGCGCGTAATGGAGTCTAAAAGAATCACCACATCTTTTTTATGTTCAACCAGGCGTTTCGCTTTTTCCAACACCATTTCTGCAACTTGCACATGGCGCGTCGCCGGTTCATCAAACGTAGAAGCCACCACTTCACCACGTACTGAGCGGGTCATTTCTGTCACTTCTTCTGGCCGCTCATCAATCAGCAATACGATCATCACACAGTCAGGGTGGTTGGCTGTAATCGCATGCGCCACATTTTGCAGCATGACTGTTTTACCGCTTTTGGGGCTGGCAACCAGCAAGGCACGCTGGCCTCTGCCGATAGGCGCAATGATATCGATCATGCGGCTGGTGATGTTTTCTTCACCGCGGATGTCCCGCTCAAGTGTGAGCGGAATGGTTGGGAATAATGGTGTTAAGTTCTCAAACAGAATCTTGTGCTTGGTATTCTCCGGCGCTTCGCCATTAACGCTGTCAACTTTAACTAACGCAAAATAACGCTCGCCATCTTTTGGGGTGCGGATCTCACCCTGGATAGTGTCACCGGTGTGCAAGTTGAAGCGACGGATTTGCGAAGGAGACACGTAAATATCATCCGGCCCTGCCAGGTAAGAAGTATCTGGTGAGCGCAAAAAACCAAAGCCGTCTGGCAGCACTTCCAGCGTCCCATCTCCAAAAATGCTGTCGCCTTTTTTTGCTTTGTTTTTCAAGATGGCAAAAATCAGGTCCTGCTTGCGCATGCGGCTCGCATTTTCGATTTCGTTACTGGTGGCCATTTCTACCAGTTCGGTAACGGGGAGATGTTTTAAGTCGGATAAGTGCATGAGTGACTCGCTAGATTGAGACGTCGGAGAATAAGAAGAGAAAACCCGGTTTCGAAGTTATTTGAAACCGGGCGAATAGATTAAATGTTGCTGTCGATAAACGCGCTGAGTTGTGACTTGGAAAGTGCGCCTACTTTAGTGGCCTCTACATTGCCGTTCTTAAACAGCATCAAGGTAGGAATGCCACGGATGCCGTACTTAGGTGGCGTATTCTGGTTGTCATCGATATTCAGTTTGGCGACTTTCAGACGGCCTGCGTATTCTTTGCTGATATCATCCAGGATAGGTGCAATCATTTTACAAGGGCCACACCATTCAGCCCAATAATCAACCAGGACGGGAACCGTAGATTGTAAAACTTCCTGTTCAAAGCTGGCATCGCTTAAATGGGTAATGTTGTCGCTCATTATTGCCTCGTAAGAATGGGTGAAGAATGGATAGAGTGGAATTGCACAGAAAAATTCTGGTTTTGGCGCTAAATATTGTTTTGGCTAAATAGTTTGAATTAGTAATTTGCTGAAAATATGAAATTACTAAAAGTGTCTGCAGCAAGTATAGCAACAGATTTCCAGCATAATCAAGTTTTTTTCGAACATAGCCTTATATGTGTTCTATTGTGTGGTTTTCAATAGCAGAAAGTCTGCGGATTTAAAGGTAATTATGCGCGATAACCGTTTTAGCTTTTGGATAGGGTTACTTTGCATGCTCTGGATGAGCAGCCTGCAAGCTGCCCCACCCCAACCATGGGTCATGCAGGATACGGCAGGTAAAACACATCAATTATCTGACTACAAAGGGCTATGGGTGGTGGTCAATTACTGGGCGCCCTGGTGTCCACCCTGTCTTGAAGAAATGCCCGAGCTGGTCGCGTTTTATGATGAGCAACGGCTGAAAAATGTCATGGTGCTGGGTGTTGCGGTGCAATACAAAACTGAAAGGTCTGTGACTGACTTTGCGGAAGATATGCTGATTTCGTATCCCATCATTTTGGGAGATGCACAAAAGAAGGCACTGCCGCAGCCCGAAGTATTACCTACTACCTATATCTATAAGCCTGATGGGCAACTATACAAAGTGAAACGCGGCGCTATCAGCAAGCGCTGGTTAGAACAATTGCTAAAAGAGGCCGCGTCTGCGTCCGACAGCGCTAATAATACAAATGCTAAGCGTCGATAGTGACCGCTTCACCCGCCGCATTGATGATGCTCAACTGATTCTCTGTAGCAAACTGGATCAGTTGTTCAAACCCTTCGGGGTTGACCTGCTTCAATTTCATATCTACCGAAAGACTACGCACATTATTTACCAGCTTGGGTTTTAAATAAGGCGAGTAGCGTAATTTTTTATCAACACCAAAGCTGGCGAAGGTGCTACACATGCGGTCTACCCAATCGCTGGGGCGAAAAGGTTTTCCGGCAAGCGTAATCCCTTGAATGATAATTTCCTGGTCTTCCATTCAGTTTCCTTAAAGCTTTATATAAAAATTATTTGGTGTACTCAAAGACTTTGACTACTTTAGTCACGCCTTCTGTTGTTCGGGCGATTTCTACTGCATCTTCAGCTTCTTTTTCAGACACGATCCCCATCAGGTAGACGACGCTGGCTTCCGTCACTACTTTTACCACATTGGATGGGAACAGGTTTTCACTGAGGAAGCGGGTCTTAACTTTGGTAGTAATATAAGTGTCGTTACTGCGATCGCTAATTGATGAAGCTGGGCCCACAGTAATTGCATTATGGATATCACGCACATTGGGCACTTCACGCGTCAATGTTTCAGCCTGGGTCTGCTGGCCATTGTTCGGCGCTTCACCGGTAAGCAAAACAATACGGTTGTAGCTGGTCACATTAATATGGGATTCTTTATCCATATATTGCGAAATACGTTTCAATGTTTTCAGTTCGATATTTTCGTCTTCCACATAAATACCTGAAGAGCGGCGATCTGCTGCCATCGCGCCACCTGCTGCTGCACCACCTACAATAGCGGGAAAACAGCCGCTCAGTTGTGTACTGATTAACAACAGGGCAATGGCGGAGATTTTTTTATTCATGAGGTTTCCTTGATTTACAACACAAAGGTTCGCGAGAAAAACTACGAGAAAAACTATAAGATTAGTTATCGATCAATGATGGACAGCGGACGTTAAATAAAATTCTACGCTTTTTATGTTTCGATTGCATTACGAATCCAGTTCGGGGATTTAAAACTAGGCTCGTCAAACAGCACAGCATCAAAACGGCAGGGGCGATTAATATCCTGGCTTTGCAGATAAAACTGCGCAGCGCGTATCAATTTTTGCTGTTTGTGGTGATGGATGCTATCCGCGGCGCTCGTAAACTTCTGGTTACTGCGTAACCTGACTTCTATAAATACCAGTGTGCTCTTGTCGTGCATAATCAGATCGATCTCGCCAAAGCGGCAACTATAGTTTTGCTCAATCAATACCAGTCCCTGTTGTTTAAGAAACTTGGCCGCTGCCGCTTCAGCAGCAATCCCTTTATTATTGAGGTTGAGTTTCATAGTTGGCGGATATGATCATCTTTCTTAAATACTTTGCGAAAACTATAGTGCTTAGCGAAAATGTCACGATGCCTTAAAATAACGGCATGAGTGAGTTGGGTACATTATATGTGGTGGCAACACCGATCGGCAATTTGGGTGATATCACCCTGCGTGCACTGGAAACATTAAAACTGGTCGATGCGATCGCAGCTGAAGATACCCGGCATAGCGTGGGTTTATTGCGACACTTTGGTATCAGCAAGCCACTAATCGCGGTGCATGAGCATAACGAGCAGCACTCTGCTGAAACATTGTTAAAGCGCTTGCAGGCAGGTGAATCCATTGCGCTGGTGACAGATGCTGGTACACCCGCAGTCAGTGACCCCGGAGCGGTAGTCGTGCATGCAGTGCTGGAGGCGGGCTTGAAAGTAGTGCCTATCCCCGGTGCCAGTGCCGTGATTACCGCCTTATCCGCCTCTGGTATTGTGCAAACAGGATTCTGCTTTGAAGGGTTTTTACCCGCCAGTGGCTCGCAGCGCCGCAAGCGGCTGGAGCTGTTGAAAGCTTATCCTTACACAGTGGTGTTATATGAGGCACCGCACCGGATTATCGAGTGCGTGCTAGACCTGCAAACAGTATTTGGCGGAGCGCGCTTGCTCACCATAGCACGCGAGCTCACCAAGACCTTTGAAACCATTCATACCAGTAGCTTGACAGAGACTGTAGACTGGATACAGGCAGACAGTAACCAGCAGCGCGGCGAATTCGTGCTATTGATACATCCCGCGCCGGAAGTAAAAGCGGAAGGGCTGGATGATGAAACCCAGCGTATCCTCAAGCGTTTGTTGCAGGAGCTGCCTTTGAAGCAGGCCGTTGCGCTGGCAACAGATATTACCGGCCATAAGAAAAACGAACTTTATGAAGCGGCACTGGCATTAAAAGGCGCCGTTTAAACTTTCAAGATACTATTAAGATGACAACCCAACTGACGATTACCCGGCCGGATGACTGGCACTTGCACCTGCGCGATGGCGAGACTCTAAAAGCAGTATTACCGGATACGGCAAAGCAGTTTGCCCGTGCCATCGTGATGCCTAACTTGCGTCCACCAGTATCAACGGCTGATGCCGCGCGTGCTTATTATGGCCGCATCAAGCAGGCTTTGCCGGCAGCGCTGGTTTTTGAGCCGCTGATGACCTTGTATCTGACCGATAATATGGCGGCTGAAGAAATTTCCCGTGCGCATCAGGATGGCGTGGTTAAAGCGGTTAAGTTGTATCCGGCGGGAGCAACTACCAACAGTGATTCCGGCGTCACCAGCCTGGCCAAATGTGCCGCTGTGTTGGCTGAGATGGAAAAGCTGGGCATGCCATTGTTGATACATGGCGAGGTGACTGATGCCGAGATTGACGTGTTTGACCGCGAAAAAGTGTTTATCGACCGCCACTTGCAGCCTTTGCTGAAAGATTTCCCTGGCCTGAAAGTAGTATTCGAACATATCACTACCAAAGATGCTGCTGAGTTTGTGGCGCAAGGTTCGGATAATCTGGCGGCGACTATCACTGCGCATCACTTGTTAATGAACCGCAATGCCATGTTTTCCGGCGGCATTCGCCCGCATCACTACTGCTTGCCGGTGCTTAAGCGTGAAACGCACAGGCAGGCTCTAGTCAAGGCGGCGATCTCAGGCTCGCCGAAGTTCTTCCTTGGTACCGACAGTGCGCCGCACCCAAAGTCTGCCAAAGAGGCAAGTTGCGGATGTGCCGGCATGTACACCGCACATGCCGCGATTGAGCTGTATGCAGAAGCTTTTGAAGCGGCAGGCGCGCTGGACAAGCTGGAAGGCTTCGCCAGTTTTCATGGGCCGGATTTTTACCATCTGCCTCGCAGCACTGACAAAATCACTTTACGTAAAGAGGGATGGCTGGTGCCGGAATCAATCCCCTTCGCCGATGATGTGTTAGTGCCGCTGCGTGCCGGGCAGACTATCGCATGGAAACTGGCGTAAAAAAGTTGATACTGACTTGCGGTATACACGAATCTGCATAGGTCAGGTTCAACCTGCTGGCAGCACGGTAACTACCCTAAAGCTGCCATGAAATTGGCGATTGTCCACGCGAAACCAGGTAATCGTTGATTTGGGAAAATTGACGGTTACCAAAAAAACCGCGATGCGCCGATAGTGGTGACGGGTGCACAGACTTTAAAATTAAATGTTTGTTGGGGTCTATCATGGCTCCTTTTTTTTGTGCATAACTGCCCCACAGCACAAACACTAATCCCTCGCGCTCTGCATTCAGTGCAGTGATTGCGGCATCGGTAAATTGCTCCCAGCCGCGGTTCTGGTGTGAGCCCGCAGTTGCCATCTGCACAGTCAGTGTGGCATTCAGTAGCAACACACCCTGATCTGCCCAGGGCGTTAAGTCGCCGTTGCCGCTCATGCGGATACCAATGTCTGATTCTATTTCTTTAAAAATATTCATCAATGAGGGTGGTAAAGCCACCCCTGCCTGTACCGAAAAACTCAAACCGTGCGCCTGCCCCGGCCCATGGTAAGGGTCCTGTCCGATAATCACCACGCGTACTTTATCGAATGGCGTATGGTTGAAAGCATTAAAAATCAGCGGCCCGGGTGGGTAAATGGTTTTGCCCGCGACTTTTTCCTGCTGCAAAAATGACTTGAGTGATTGCATATAAGGCTTATCAAACTCTGCCCCAATTTGTGCTTGCCATGAAGGGTCGAGCTGGCCGGTTTTTTCTTGAGACATAAATAATGAGATGTAAAAGATTAGATTCTGAAATTATACGACGCCTGGCAGATCATAAGCGTAGCTGGCTTGTAGCATGTTAAAATGATCTGGAAGCCAACCAGACAGTCGCCGCTTAGCGCTTGCTAAGGGGAGGAAAGTCCGGGCTGCACAGAGCGGGATGACGGCTAACGGCCGTACGCTGAAAGCTGGTAACAGTATAAGGTGAGGAATAGGGCCACAGAGACGAGTCGGTTCGACCTGGGAGCAACTTGTTGCGAGCTTGCGTCGAAACGGGTGAAACGCGGTAACCTCCATCTGCAGCAATATCAAATAGGCTGGCATTTTACGCAAGTGATAAGGCGTGGCTCGCGCTGCCAGCGGGTAGATAGCTTGAGCGTGTGAGTAATTGCACGCCTAGAGGAATGACTGTCAGCTACGCAAGTAGTTACAGAACCCGGCTTACCGGTTGGCTTTACTCTTCATACTTTGTTTACGGTTTGCTTTTATTGTTTTGAGGCTGGCTGTCTTGCCAATGCGCTAGGGCAGCAACAATGGTCTTTTCATTAAATCCGCGCACCACTTCTTCATCTATCAATAACACTGGTACACCTTTGCCGGCCAGGCGCTGGTATTGATCTCTGCCTAGTTCTGACGTTTCAATGTTGTATTCCTTATATGGAATCTGCTTTTGCTCAAGCAATGCGCGCGTTTTTGCACAATAAGGGCACCAGTCGGTTGCGTAAAGGGTGACTTTGCCCTGGCCGAAATCTGGTGGCGGCGATAAGTAATAAAGCAAAGAGCGCCATTCCATGGCTAACAAAATGCCTGTGCCTATCAAGAAGAACTTCAGTTTTCGCGACATATATATTGGATAAATGTGTGTATTTAAATGCTGTTTATTCGACCATCAATCACTAAATTTAATCCAGAAAACAGCTTGAATATTAATATTTTTTAATTATTCAATACTTTCAATGGGATAGCTATTTTTATTAAACAACATTATGTATTCATTGCTGCAATATGTTGATTTGAATTGGTTTGTTAAAATGGCGTAAGTCTTTGTCTTTAAAGAAAATTTTCCATGAAAGTGCTTGCCAAGCACTTTTAATTTATCTATAGTGTGCAAAAGGGTGGTTTTGTGTTGAATTGTGGGAAATCCTCTCATAAACGAACAAAAAGGTGATCAGTTAACCATGTTTCGCGGGGCAGTACAGTTAAGTTTGGATGCTAAAGGACGGCTAAGTGTGCCGGCCAAGCACCGTGACGCCTTGACCGCTGGTGGTCAAAGCGAGGTCGTGCTGACTGCGCATCCGCATCGCTGTCTGATTTTATATCCGCAAGCGGCTTGGGAGCCTATTGAAACCAAGCTGACCAGTTTGTCCAGTTTTAATCCTCAAATCAGTGGTATCCAGCGCATGATCGTCGGCCAGGCGGATGTCATGCATCTTGATTCTGCAGGTCGTTTGCTGGTGAATGCAGTGCTGCGCAAATTTGCCGGGCTTGATAAAGAGGTGATGATGGTTGGCCAGGGTAGCCATTTTGAGCTGTGGGATGTCGCCGCCTGGGATGCGCAGCTGGAGAAACTGATGTCCACTGATCAACTACAAATCCCGCAAGAGCTAGAGGGATTCTCACTATGATGGCGGGCGCGAAGTCAGCGCCCGCGTCTTTGACGGAAACGTCTGTGTCGCCAGCCGCCAGCCATATCACGGTGTTATTGCATGAGGCGGTGGATGCGCTCAATGTGCGTGCGGATGGTGTTTATGTAGATGGCACATTTGGGCGAGGCGGTCATAGCCGCCTGATACTTTCCAGGTTAGGTTCACAAGGTCGCCTGATTGCGCTTGACCGCGATCTGGCGGCTATCGCCCATGCAAAAAACATCTCCGATACACGTTTTAACATCGCGCATGCCCATTTTTCCGGCATGACAGCGGTGCTGGCGGAGTTGGGTGTGAAAGCGGTAGATGGCATTTTACTGGATTTGGGGATTTCTTCCCCGCAGATTGATGAAGGTGAGCGTGGATTCAGTTTCCGTTTTGACGGGCCGCTGGATATGCGTATGGATCAGAGTCGTGGCAAGACCGCCGCCGAGTGGTTAGCGACAATTTCAGAGAAGCAATTGGTTGAGGTGATAAGGGACTATGGTGAAGAACGGTTTGCTAAGCAGGTTGCAAGGGCGATTGTTAAGGAGCGCGAAGATGGGCATGCCATCACCACTACGGGACAACTTGCCAAGATCGTGGCAGGCGCCATCACTAAGGTTGAGCCGGGCCAGAACCCTGCAACGCGCACATTTCAAGCTCTACGGATTTTCGTCAATCAAGAGCTTGAGGAACTCTCGCTAGTGTTGCCTGACTGTTTGCGCTTGCTGCGTGAAGGTGGCCGCCTGGCGGTGATCAGTTTTCATTCACTGGAAGACCGTATCGTGAAGCGGTTTATCCAGTCCGAAATGGACAGGGATAACTTGCCAGCGGGTTTGCCGGTGCGTGCCAAGGATATACCGCAGCCACGCCTGATTTCAGTAGGTAAGGCCAGCAAGCCAAGCCAGGCCGAAGTGTCTGCGAACGTACGGTCACGCAGCGCTGTGTTGCGCGTGGCTGAGCGCACAAGTGTGCAGTAACGGTTTTGAATGATACGTCTCAACCTGATTTTATTCGCATTAACGATTGCCATGGCATTAGGTGTGGTGACCGCGCAGTACAAGGCACGCAAGTTGTATTTTGAGCTGGACCGACAGGAAATGCTGACCAAGCAATATATGACTGAGTATGACCAGTTGCAGATTGAGCAAAGTACCTGGGCCATGCATTCACGGCTGGAAGAGTTTGCCACCGCGCGTTTGCATATGCATAGCCCGAGCATGCAGCAAACGCAGGTTATCGTGGTAGATGTGCCAACGGCGCCAAGTGTAGTGGCACCAGCACCGGTTGTTGTGCCGGCTGCGCCTTAAGTAGTGTGAATTAGTGAACGGTCATGCTGCTTAAAGAGAGTCAACATAAGCTGGTGAAATTGCCGGCCTGGCGGAGAAGAACACTGCTGGTGCTGTTGCTGCTGAGTTTTGTACTGTTGCTGGGACGCGGGTTTTATCTGCAAACCCTGCACAAGGATTATTTGATTAAAAAAGGTGAGGCTTTTTCACGCCGCAAGGTGGAATTGATGCCGCACCGCGGCAAGATTTATGACCGTAACTTCAAACCATTGGCGATCAGCCTGCCGGTGGAGTCGTTATGGATGAACCCGACCGATGTGCAAATTTCGGCGCCGCAGTTGAAGCAAATGGCCAAGTTGCTGGAAATGCGGCCAAAAGAGTTGCAGCAAAAAGTGCAGCAAAAGAAAAAAGAATTTGTATATATCAAACGGAGAGTAGCGCCCGATGTGGCAAAACTGGTGATGGCGATGAAAGTGCCCGGCGTATTCAGTCAGAAAGAATACAAACGCTTCTACCCTGCGGCAGAAGTGGCGGCGCATATCGTCGGCTTCACTGGTGTGGATGACACCGGGGTTGAGGGCATGGAGCTCTATCGCAATAGTGTCTTGTCCGGCACTTCCGGCAAACGTGATTTTGTGCGCGATCGCAAAGGCCATGTGGTTGAAGACCTGGTTGCGATTAAATTGCCACACGACGGCCAGGACCTGGTGTTGAGCATAGACCGCACCGTGCAATATGTAGTGCACCGCGAACTGTTACGCGCGGTGGAAAAACACAAGGCGAAAGCGGGTGCGGCGGTAGTGCTGGATGCGAAAACCGGTGAAGTGCTGGCGTTAGTGAATATCCCTACTTATAACCCGAACAATCCAGGCAATGTCGCCAGCAAACTACGCAACTCGGCCATCGTGAATATTTTTGAGCCTGGCTCTACCATGAAACCGGTCACCGCGGCGGCGGCAATGGAGTTTGGTCCTTACCAGCCGGATACTAAAATCCAGACTGCACCTGGCTATTTGCGTGTAGGCACAGCCACTATTCATGATGCGCACCCCAACCAGATGCTGAGCGTGTCGCAAATTATCCAGAAGTCTTCCAACGTTGGCTCCGCCAAAATGGCACTGGAGCTCAACCGCGAACAATTATGGAATACCTATATTCAACTCGGATTTGGTTCGCCGACTAAGATTGGTTTTCCGGGTGAAGCTTCCGGCAAGGTACGCGATTACAAAACCTGGCGTCCTATCGAGCAGGCAACTATGTCTTACGGTCACGGTATCAGCGTGACCTTGTTGCAATTAGCGCGTGCCTACACCGTGTTCGCCAATGAAGGCGAATTGCTGCCTGTGACGCTAACCAAACTATCTGAGCCGCCAGTAGGCCGTCAGGTATTTTCTGCCAAAGTCGCCAATTCCGTCAAAGACATGCTGGAGCTGGTCGTACAGCCAGGCGGCACCGCGCTGAAAGCACAAGTAAACGGTTATCGCGTCGGCGGCAAAACCGGTACTGCGCACAAACTGGGTGCGCATGGTTATGAGCATGACAAGTATGTAGGTTCGTTTGTTGGCATGGTGCCTGCCTCTAATCCGCGCCTGATCATGGCGGTAATGATAGACGAGCCAAATAATGGTGAATATTACGGTGGCAGCGTCGCTGCGCCGGTATTCAGTGCCGTGATGAATGATGTGTTGCGTATGCTGGCGATTCCCCAGGATGGTAATGCTGCGCCTTTAGCCACCCCTGCGGAAGCAGCTGCAGTGCCGGAGGCGATGTGAGTAAATACATTATTCCAGCACCGGTACATGGGATTACGGCTGATAGCCGTCAGGTGGAAAAGCATGGCTTGTTCCTGGCATACCCCGGGCAGCATGGCGATGGCCGCGACTTTATTCCGGATGCGATTGCCAAAGGTGCCAATACGATTATCTGGGATAGCCTGGGTTTCGACTGGAACCCAGAATGGACTGTGCACAATATCGCCATTCCAGACCTGAAATCGCAGGTTGGCCACATTGCGAGCCAATTCTACAAAGACCCGACCGAACAATTGTGGTGCATTGGCGTCACCGGTACCAATGGCAAAACCACTGTTACCCACTGGCTGGCACAGGCTTACCGCTTCCTGCAGCGCAAATCGGCAGTCATTGGTACCTTGGGAAACGGAACGCTGGATGATTTGCAGCCCACCCAAAACACCACACCAGGGCCGGTTGAATTACAGAAAATCCTGGCTAATTTCCTGCTGGAAGACGTGCAGATGGTGGCCACGGAAGTATCTTCGCATGGCCTGGATCAAGGCCGTGTGAATGGCGTGTCATTCGACGTCGCTGTATTCACCAATGTCACGCGTGATCACCTTGATTACCACCTGACCATGGAAGCTTATCAGTCGGCCAAACAAAAATTGTTTGACTGGCAGACGTTGTCTGCGGCCGTGATTAATGCAGATGATGCGTTCGGAGTCGAACTGATTGATCGCCTGCGTAAACAGGGCAAGCAGGTTTTAAGTTATGGCATGCAAGAGGCGGATATATGCGCAACAGCCGTCACCATGCATGCGACTGGTTTTGAAATTCATGTGCGCACACCTCAAGGCAATGGTCTGGTGCAACTGCATGCCCTGGGTCAATTTAATGTTTATAACGTATTGGCCGTGCTTGGGTGTTTGCTGGCCAATGAAGTGGCCCTGCCAGCGGCTTTGCAGGCGGTTTCTGGTCTGGTGCCAGTTGCTGGTCGCATGCAAATGTTCGGTGGTGGTGACCTGCCATTAGTAGTGGTGGATTATGCACACACGCCGGATGCCCTTGAAAAAGCATTGCAGACCTTACGTATACAGGCGCGCGGCAAATTAAGCTGCGTCTTCGGTTGTGGTGGTGACAGGGATGCGGGCAAGCGCAGTGAAATGGGCCGTATTGCCGGCACTTTGGCAGATAGTGTAGTGGTCACCAATGATAATCCACGTAGCGAAAACCCTTACGCGATTATTGCAGGCATCTCTGAAGGCCTGATCCGTGAATTTACGATGGAAACTGACCGCGCCAAAGCGATTGCACTGGCGGTTACGCGTGCGAACAAGGGGGATGTGGTGCTGGTGGCCGGTAAAGGTCATGAAGACTACCAGGAAATTCAAGGCATACGCTACCCATTCAGCGATGCCGAGTGGGTGCTGAATGCGCTGAAAAAGAGGGCGCAATCATGATGACCTTGCAAACCATCGCCAACGTATTACACGGCACATTACATACGCTGCATGGGCAAAGTGCAGAGCTCACCGTGACATCTGTAGATAGCGATAGCCGCCGTGTACAGCCAGGCCAGTTGTTTGTGGCTTTGCCTGGTGAAAAATTTGATGGTCATGATTATTTGCCACAGGTAACCGCATTAGGTGCAGCGGCTGCATTGGTCACACATCCGGTCAAAACCGAGTTGCCAACCATAGAAGTGAAAGATACACGCCTGGCGATGGGTGAGTTGGCGGCGTATTGGCGTCAGTATCTGGGCACGCCCATGATCGCAGTTACCGGCAGCAACGGTAAAACCACTACCAAAGAAATGATCGCCGCCATTATGCAAGTGCATGTCGGCGGGGCAGACAAGGTGCTGGCGACCGCCGGAAACTTTAACAATGATATCGGCATGCCATTGACGCTGCTGCGCCTGCGTCCTTTTCACCGCAGCGCCGTCATCGAAATGGGCATGAACCACCTGGGTGAAATTGACTACCTGACACGCATCGCGCGACCAAATGTTGCCGTGATTAATAATGCCGGAACAGCGCATATCGGCGAACTGGGTTCACGTGAAAATATTGCCAAAGCCAAAGGCGAAATTTTTGCCGGACTGGCTGATGGCGGCATTGCGGTGATCAATGGGGATAGCGAATTTGCTGATTACTGGCGTGGGTTGAACCAACAGCGTCGCGTGATCACTTTCGGTATCAGTCCTGAAGCAGAAGTGCGCGGCGAAATGGCAGCAGGCGAATCATCTTCATTCAGCGTGCACTATCAAGGCGAATCGGTTGCAGTGACATTGGCGGTGCCCGGCAAGCATAACGTGATGAACGCCCTGGCTGCGGCTGCGGCTAGCCTGGCCGCCGGCACCAGCCTGCAAGAAGTAGCGCAGGGCCTGCAAGGTTTCGGCGGCGTTGAAGGACGGTTGCAACAAAAAACCGCTGCTAATGGCGCCCAAGTGATTGACGATACTTATAACGCCAATCCTGATTCGATGAAAGCCGCGCTGGATGTATTGCGTGAATCGCGTCAACGCAGAGTATTTGTCATGGGCGATATGGGTGAACTGGGCGATGACGCTGAAACCATGCATGCGACCGTTGGTCGTTACGCCAGGGAAAATGGTGTGGATGCCATGTACGCCCTGGGAAATCACACCAAAGCCGCCATCCGGGCCTTTGGCGGGCATGGCCAGCATTTCGACACGATAGAAACGTTGATTGCAGCATTACAAGCAAATACAAACGCAGAAAACATCGTACTGGTGAAGGGTTCACGTTTCATGCAAATGGAACGTGTAGTGAATGCGTTGGTGGAAACACAAGCCGCCGAACTGGTGGGGAAATAGGGAAGCTTATGTTATTGGAGTTGGCAAAATGGTTGGCGTCAGATGTACGGGGTTTCCACGTATTCGATTACATCACGTTGCGCGCGGTACTGGCAACACTCACTGCATTGGCCATTTCATTCATGGTCGGCCCGGCCATGATCCGCAAGCTGACTCAATACAAAGTCGGTCAGGCAGTGCGTGATGATGGTCCGCAGACACACCTGGTAAAAGCCGGGACGCCGACCATGGGCGGCGCATTGATCCTGGTAGCTATCGCGATTTCAACGCTGTTATGGGGCAATTTGCATAACCGTTTTATCTGGGTGGTATTGATTACCACACTGGGTTTTGGCGCGGTTGGTTGGGTCGATGACTATCGCAAAGTGGTTTATAAAAATCCTAAAGGGTTGGCTGCGAAAGAGAAGTACTTCTGGCAAAGCCTGATCGGATTTGGAGTGGCTGTGTTTTTATACGCAACCTCGACTACGCCAGTTGAAACCACACTGATCGTGCCGTTTTTCAAACACCTGGCGCTGCCGTTAGGCGCGATTGGCTTCATCGTATTGACTTATCTGGTCATCGTGGGCAGCAGCAATGCCGTCAACCTGACTGACGGCCTGGATGGCCTGGCCATTTTGCCTACCGTGATGGTCTCGGCTGCGCTGGCGCTGTTCTCATATGTGGCCGGCCACATCGTATTCGCCAAATACCTGGGTATTCCGTATGTTGAAGGCGCCAGTGAGTTGATGGTGTTCTGTGCCGCAATGGCGGGTGCCGGCCTTGGGTTTTTGTGGTTTAACGCTTACCCGGCAGAAGTCTTTATGGGTGATGTGGGTGCGCTGGCACTCGGTGCGGCGTTGGGTGTGGTGGCGGTGGTGGTGCGGCAGGAAATCGTGCTGTTCATTATGGGTGGCGTATTCGTAGTCGAGACTTTCTCGGTCGCGGCACAGGTACTTTATTTTAAATACACTAAAAAAATGACCGGTACCGGCAAACGAATCTTCCTGATGGCGCCGTTGCATCACCACTATGAACAAAAAGGCTGGAAAGAGACGCAGGTAGTTGTGCGGTTCTGGATCATCACCATGATGCTGGTACTGGTGGGTTTATCCACCCTGAAACTGAGATAACGAGATAAAGCGGAAATTCTGTCGAGCGTAGATGCAATGAAAAAACAATTTGAACAACAGCGGGTAGGCGTGATTGGACTGGGTGATACCGGGTTCTCTGCTTTGCGCTGGCTGAGTCAAATGGGTGCAGAAGTCGTGATGTTCGACTCACGTTTACATCCGCCAGGACAAGACCGTCTGCTGGAAGAGTTTCCAACTGTGGAATGCCATCTGGGGCCATTCAATGCTGCCCTGTTATCCAGCATGGATACCATAGTGACCAGCCCTGGCGTTTCACTGAAAGAACCCGTGTTGCAACAGTTGATGGCGCAAGGCAAGAGCGTGATCGGCGATATCGAACTGTTTGCCCGTTTCCGTGCACCTTATGCCAAGGTGATTGCGATCACCGGTTCTAACGGTAAAACCACGGTGACCACACTGGTCGGTGAAATCTGCAAACAGGCGGGCCTGAACACCATTGTCGCTGGCAATATAGGTGTGCCCGTGCTGGATACCCTGCAGATGACGGCGCCGGATGTATATGTGCTGGAGCTTTCCAGTTTTCAGCTCGAAGCGACCAAACAATTACAGATAGATGCAGCCACCATTTTGAACCTGTCTGAAGATCATATGGACCGGTATTCCGGCATGGAAGATTACGCGCAATCCAAAGCACGTATTTACCAGCATGCTCGAATTGCGATTGTGAACCGCGATGATCCTGCCAGTGCCGCATTGGCAGGTCAGTTACCTCAGGTGTCATTCGGAGTGAATCCCGCACCGACCATCAACGATTACGGCTTGAATGATCTGGGATGGTTGTGCGCCGGACACCGGCACTATATCGAAGCGGATAGCCTGCATATCCGTGGCAAACACAATATCGCTAACGCGCTGGCAGCGATTGCACTGACCCAGGCAATTGGCATAGACAAAGTATCCATCCTGCATACCGTGCAGTCATTCACCGGCTTGCCGCATCGTGTGGAATGGGTCGCCAATATTGAGGAAGTCGATTTTTACGATGATTCCAAAGGCACCAACGTCGGGGCCACTACTGCGGCTATCAGCGGCATGCTCAAGCAGGGTAGACCACAGAAAGTCGTATTGATCGCCGGTGGTGATGGTAAAGGTCAGGATTTCAGCCCACTAAGAGATGCGGTTATGCAGCATGCCAGAGCGGTGGTGCTGATCGGGCGTGACGGGCCAAAAATTCAACAGGTATTGCAAAACATACAAGTGCCGGTGGTCGATGCTGTGGACCTGACTGCCGCTGTGCATATCGCGAAAACCTTGGCTGAGGCTGGTGACGCCGTACTGCTGTCACCTGCCTGTGCCAGTTTCGATATGTTCAGGAACTATGAGCACAGGGCGCAGGTATTCGTTGAAGCTGTCAAAGCCATGGAGGACGCATGCTTGGTCCGTTGATGATGAGCCGTGAGCGCTATAACTCCCCCAGCTACGACATGTCGCTGCTGTGGGTGGTGTTGTCATTGCTGGCGTTTGGCATGGTCATGGTCTATTCCGCTTCAATCGCCTATGCGGACGCGAGCAAAATGTTCGGGCATAACAGCACGTATTTCCTGATGCGGCAGGCGCTGTATATCGCAGTTGGCCTGACGGCTGCCATTGTTGTATTCCAGGTGCCTATGGCCTGGTGGCAAAAAATGTCGCCCTACCTGTTTGTGTTTGGCATTGTGCTGCTGGTACTGGTGCTGATTCCCGGTATAGGCAAAGTGGTTAACGGCAGCCGCCGCTGGATATCACTGCTGGTCATGAACCTGCAACCGTCAGAATTAATGAAGCTATTTATTGCCATGTACGCCTCTGATTATGCGATCCGCAAGGCCAGCAATATGCACAGCTTTACCAAAGGCTTTTTGCCGATGCTCGGTGTGATGGTCTTCGTTGGCGTATTGCTGTTACGCGAGCCGGATTTCGGCGCGTTTGCAGTGACCGCATCGATTGCCTTTTCCATCATGTGGCTGGGTGGCGTGCATATCAAAATATTCCTTGCCATGCTGGGCGCATTACCGCTAGCTGTGGTGGGCTTGGTGGTGATGGAACCTTACCGCCTGGAACGCATGAAAGGCTTTCTGAACCCGTTTGATGACCCGTTTGATACCGGCTACCAGCTGTCACATGCCTTGATCGCATTTGGTCGCGGGGAGTTCTGGGGCGTTGGCCTGGGCGGCAGCGTTGAAAAATTATTGTACCTGCCTGAAGCACATACCGATTTCCTGCTGGCAGTGGTCGCAGAAGAGCTCGGTTACGTCGGCGTAATGGTCGTTGTGCTGCTATTTGCCTGGCTGGTGATCCGCGCATTCAGCATCGCTAAAGAAGCAGTGGCAAACGAGCGCTATTACGCTGCATTACTGGCGCAAGGTATTGGCGTCTGGATGGGCGTACAGGGCTTTATCAATATGGGTGTGAACATGGGGTTGCTGCCGACGAAAGGCTTGACCTTGCCGCTGTTGTCTTATGGAGGTAGCGGCATCCTGGCGAATTGTATTGCCATGGCAGTGCTGCTGCGTATCGACTTTGAAAATAGACGGCTTCAAAAAGGGTTGACGACATGATGCAACCTGAAATTTTCGAGCGCATTGATATGGAAAACGGCCGCCTATTTCGGTGCAGGCTAACTTGTTCAGCGCACGCTGAACAAGTTAAGCGTAGCGGTCGAAGCCAAAACAAGCGTTTGCAGAAAGGTCTGCAAACATGAGCTATCAAAAAACTTTAATGGTGATGGCTGGCGGGACCGGCGGTCATGTCTATCCCGCAATTGCTGTGGCTGACGCTTTGCACGCGCTGGGATGGAAGATCGTCTGGCTGGCCACCGAAGGTGGCATGGAAAATCGCCTGATCGCCGACAAGCCTTATGACAAAGCCATGATGACCATGCAAGGGGTGCGTGGCAAAGGTTTGCAGGGCTGGCTGGCATTGCCGGTGAAACTGGCACGCGCATTTGCACAGGCCAGAGAGGCGATCAAGCAGCATCAACCTGATGTGGTATTAGGCATGGGCGGGTTTGCTGCGTTTCCGGGCGGAGTAATGGCAAAACTGGCAGGCACTCCACTGGTGATCCATGAGCAGAATTCCGTTGCCGGGTTAACCAATAAGGTATTGGCCAACATAGCTGACCGCGTGTTGACCGGGTTCCCGAATGCGCTCGGCAATAAAGGCGAAACGGTGGGTAATCCTGTGCGTGAAGCCATTACGACCTTGCCGGCACCGGAAGCGCGTTTTGCAGAGCACCGTGGTGTGCTGCGTGTGCTGGTAGTGGGGGGCAGCCTGGGCGCAGCGGCATTGAACACGCTGCTGCCAAAAGCATTTGCACAACTGCCACACAATGAACGCCCACAGATTATTCACCAGGCGGGTGAAAAACATATTGAAGCACTGAAAAAAGCTTATGCCGAGGCCGGTGTATCAGCCGATTGCCGTGCCTTTATCCAGGATATGGCAGAAGTATATGCGTGGGCTGATCTGGTGATTTGCCGTGCCGGCGCATTGACTGTGGCTGAACTTGCAAATGTAGGTGCAGCCAGCATCCTGGTGCCATTCCCGTTTGCGGTAGATGACCATCAGACGACGAATGCCGCCTATCTGCAACAGGCGGGGGCTGCCTTGCTGATACAGCAGGCAGACCTGGACGTGAAGCAGTTGGCGGATACCTTGAAATCGCTGGACCGCAGCATCTGCATGGTCATGGCACAAAAGGCACGGGCTTTGGCCCGGCCGCACGCAACACAGCAAGTAGCGCAAATTTGCCAGCAGCTGGCAACAGCAAATGAGAAACAAAGCATTGTATGAAACATAAAGTCAAAAAAATCCATTTTGTCGGTATCGGTGGTTCAGGCATGAGCGGCATTGCCGAGGTGTTGCTGAATCTTGGCTTTGAGATCAGCGGCTCCGACCTGGCCAGCAATGCAACCACCAAACGCCTGCAAGGCTTTGGCGCCACTGTGTATCAGGGCCATGCGACCGGGCATCTGGGTGATGCCGATGTAGTGGTGGTTTCCAGTGCCATCAATGAAGAAAATCCGGAAATCATCGCTGCCCGCGCCCGCAAGGTCGCGGTGATTCCCCGTGCGCTGATGCTGGCCGAACTGATGCGTTTCAAGCAGGGTATAGCCGTGGCAGGCACACATGGTAAAACCACGACGACCAGCCTGATTGCCAGCATCCTGGCAGAGGCTGACATGGACCCGACCTTTGTGATTGGCGGCAAGCTGGAAGCAGCGAGTGCCAACGCCAAACTGGGTACCGGCGAATGGATAGTGGTGGAAGCCGATGAGTCGGATGCCTCTTTTCTGCACCTGAACCCGGTGCTGGCGGTGGTCACCAATATTGACCAGGACCACATGGATACCTATGAGCATAGCTTCGACAAGCTGAAAACTGCGTTTGTGGAATTCCTGCAGCAGATTCCGTTCTGGGGCATGGCCGTGATGTGCATCGATGATGCCAATGTGCGTGAAATCCTGCCACGCGTGACACGCCCGGTGACGACTTATGGCACGCATGAAGATGCCAGTATCCGTGCAGAAAATATTGTCGCTGATGGTGGCAGGATGCATTTCACACTGATCCGCAAGAATGGCACCACGGTGCGCAACGAAGTCACCCTTAACCTGCCAGGCCATCATTATGTGCTGAATGCGCTGGCGGCGATTGCGATTGCCACCGAGTTGAGTGTCCCTGACGCGGCGATCCTGAAAGCGCTGGCCGAGTTCAGGGGTGTAGGCCGCCGCTTCGAGCGCTATGGCGAAATCCCCGTCGCCAACGGACATGCGACCTTGATCGATGATTACGGACACCACCCGGTTGAAATGCAGGCAGTGATTGCGGCTGCGCGGGGTGCTTTTCCTGGACGACGCCTGGTATTGGCTTTCCAGCCGCACCGCTACACCCGCACGCGGGATTGCTTTGAAGATTTCGTCAATGTGCTGTCTACCGTTGATGCCTTATTGCTCACAGAGGTTTATTCAGCCGGAGAAGCGCCAATAGTGGCTGCCGATACCCGAAGCCTGATTCGTGCCGTGCGCGTCAATGGCAAAGTCGAACCGCGTTTTGTAGAAACGTCAGAAGCTTTACCGCAGGCAATCCTCGAGAGCCTGTTACCTGATGACGTGGTGGTGGTGATGGGTGCCGGCAATATTGGTAGCGTGGCAGCGAAAACGCGGGAGCTGGCGACGCTATGAGTGCACAAGCCTTGCAAGTGCTGCAGCACGAGCCACTGACCCGCTACACCAGTTGGCGTGTCGGTGGCGAGGCTGACCAGCTGGTGCTGGCAGAAAGTGTCGAGCAACTGCAACAGTTCCTGCAACAGTTGCCAGCGGATGAGCCACTGACATTCATCGGCCTGGGTAGCAACTTGCTGGTACGTGATGGTGGTGTGCGCGGTACGGTAGTGGTCATGCATCAGGCCTTGCAGCAACTGGAAATGCAAGGTGAGCGGGTGTATGCCGATGCCGGCGTCACCTGCGCCAAGCTGGCACGCTTTACTGCCAGTCATGATCGTGCTGGTGCCGAGTTTATGGCTGGTATCCCCGGCACAGTCGGCGGCGCACTGGCGATGAATGCCGGTTGCTATGGCGGTGAAACCTGGCAATGGGTAGATCAGGTGAAAACCATACACCGCAGTGGTGCGGTACAAGTGCGCGACCGGGCAGAGTACAAGCCGGTATATCGGCATGTGACACACCCGGTGGCGGATGAGTGGTTTCTAGGGGGCTGGTTTGCCGTGCCTCACGGCGATGGCAAAGCATCTGCCGAAAAGATTAAACAGCTGTTGGCCAAGCGCCTGGCGAGCCAACCGCTGAATATGCCAAGTGCCGGTTCAACCTTCCGTAATCCGGAAGGCGATTTTGCCGCGAGGTTGATTGAGGCCTCTGGCTTAAAAGGCGCCACCATCGGCGGGGCACAGGTATCAGAAAAGCATGCCAATTTCATTGTGAATCTGGGCAATGCAAGTGCAGCAGATATTGAGGCACTGATAGAGCGTGTCAAAACCATAGTGCATGAAAAGCAGGGTGTGGAATTGATACAGGAAGTGAAAGTCATTGGGGAAAGCGTTTCAAGAGCATGAGTGCAATACAGCAAAAATTTGGCAAGGTGGCCGTGTTATTCGGTGGACGTTCCGGCGAGCGTGAAGTGTCGCTAAAAAGCGGTTCTGCAGTATTGGCTGCGCTGCAGCGACAGGGTGTGGATGCGCATGCCTTTGACCCTGCCACGCAAGAGCTGTCTGCCTTGAGAAGCTTCGACCGTGTATTTATTGCTTTGCATGGCCGCTTTGGTGAAGACGGCACCATACAGGGTGCACTGGAATTGATGGATATCCCTTACACCGGCAGTGGCGTGATGGCATCTGCACTGGGCATGGATAAATGGCGCACCAAGCTGTTATGGACTGCCGCTGGTGTAGTCACCCCTGATTACGTATTGATGGACGACACTACGGTTAATGATGCTGTAGTTGCGAAGCTGGGCCTGCCGCTGTTTGTAAAACCCGCCAATGAGGGTTCCAGCATAGGCGTCAGCAAGGTCAAACAGGCTGGTGAACTGGCTCAGGCCTATACGCTGGCAAAAGCCTCTGACCCGCTGGTGATTGCCGAACAGTTTGTTGGGGGTGGTGAATACACGGTCGGCATCCTGGGTGATATCGCGCTACCCGTTATACGCATCGTGCCGAAAAACGAATACTACGATTACGAAGCCAAGTACCTGCGTGACGATACCGAATATCGTTGCCCTAGCGGTCTGTCTGCAGCCCAGGAAAAGCAGATTCAGGCAGAAGCGTTACAGGCGTTCAAGGTGTTAGGTTGCAGTGGTTGGGGACGAGTGGACTTTTTGATGGATGAGGCTGGCAAGCATTACTTCCTGGAAGTGAATACCAGCCCGGGCATGACTGACCACAGCCTGGTGCCAATGGCAGCCAAAGCGGCTGGACTGGATTTTGATGCGCTGGTAATTAGCATTTTGCAGCAAACATTGAAGGCCTCACACGGGAACGAATAGACGATGTGGCATAGACCGACATTGCTGAACTGGACTGCCAACCTGCTGTTTTCACTGGCAGTGGTGCTGATGCTGTACGCCCTATTGTTTGTGGTATTGCATCTGCCGATCTTCCCGGTCAAGCATGTGCAGGTGGAAGGCAATCTGGACCATGTGAATCATGAACAGATCCAGCTGATCGTCAGCAAATATTTAAAAGGTAATTTTTATACGCTGGATCTGCCGCGCACCCGCACTGCGTTTGAAAAGCTGCCGTGGGCGCGCAGGGTCAGTGTGCGTCGCCAGTGGCCGGACACCATCGTGGTTCAGATTGAAGAGCATCAGGCGCTGGGCCGCTGGGGTGGCGTGGCCTTGGTGAATCGCCATGGTGAATTGTTCCAGGCAGCTTCCGATGCGCAGTTGCCGGTATTTTACGGGCCAGGCGATGCGGTAAAAGAACTGGCCCAGGGCTATGCCAGTTTTGCACAGACGTTGTCGGTGACGCAGTTGCAGATTCAGCAATTGAGCTTGTCCTCCCGCCGGGCGTGGGAGATCAAGACCACTGATAAGCGGCAAATGATGCTGGGGCGTGAAGCCGCCAAGCAGCGTTTACAACAATTTGTGGCTGCCTACACCCAGCAGCCAGCTATCGCAGAAAGCGACTGGCGGTATGCAGATTTACGTTATCCCAATGGCTTTGCGTTGCGTATGCCGCGCAACGGGGCTTAAGGGATAGCCAGAAGCAAGGAAAACACATGAGTAGAGTCAGAGAAGATAAAAATTTAATCGTCGGTCTGGATATCGGCACATCCAAGATTGTGGCGATTGCGGCTGAAATATTGCCTGAAGGCACATTGAAGGTGATCGGGGTGGGTCAGCATGCGTCACGCGGCCTGAAAAAAGGCGTGGTGGTGAATATCGATTCGACCATGCAAGCCATCCAGCGCGCAATCGAAGAAGTCGAATTGATGGCAGATTGCAAAATCAACACCGTGTATTCAGGGATTGCCGGCAGCCATATCAAAAGCCTGAATTCACATGGCATGGTGAAGATTAAAGAGAGTGAAGTGTCACAGAGCGACATTGACCGCGTGGTCGATACCGCGCGGGCGATTGCCTTACCGGCTGACCAGCAGATCCTGCATATCCTGACCCAGGAATTTATTATCGATGGCCAGGAGGATGTGCGTGAACCATTAGGTATGAGCGGTATACGCCTGGAAGTGCGCGTGCATATTGTGACCGGCGCCATTGCCGCGGCCCAGAATATCGTCAAGTGCATCAAGCGTTGCGGCCTGGAAGTGAGCGACCTGATTTTGCAGCCATTGGCTTCCAGTGAGTCTGTGCTGACTGAAGATGAAAAAGAACTAGGCGTGTGCCTGGTGGATATTGGCGGCGGTACCACTGATATCGCTGTATTCAAAAATGGCGCGATCCGCCATACCGCTGTGATCCCTATCGCTGGCGACCAGATTACCAACGATATCGCGGTGGCATTACGTACGCCTACCCAGTCAGCGGAAGAGATCAAGGTCAAGCATGGCTGCGCCTTGCGGCAGCTTGCTGATCCACGTGAAGTGGTTGAAGTGCAGGCAGTCGATGGCCGTGAGCCGCGCCAATTGTCTTGCCAGGCATTGACTGAGGTGATTGAAGATCGCGTGGAAGAGATATACGAGTTTGTACAACAGGAACTGCGCCGCAGTGGCATGGAATCGATGATTGCTTCCGGCATCGTCATCACCGGTGGCGCTGCGCAGATGCGCGGCATGGTTGAGTTGGGCGAAGAGATTTTCCATACACCGGTGCGCCTGGGTGTTCCGCGTTATGTGGAAGGGTTGTCCGAAGTCGTTGGTAATCCGCGTTATGCCACCGGCATAGGCTTGTTATTGATGGCCAAGCAGCAGGTAGAAAAACAAATGGTAGGGAATTTACAGTCGGGCTCGGTTGGTCGACTGCTGGAGAGAATGAAGAGTTGGTTTACGGGTAATTTTTAACTTTTTTAGGGCGAGTGTGCGGGGCAAACCAATCACTCAAATAATAGGCAATGGAGGGTTAGTATGATTGAAATTTTTGATAAAGAGAATGAAGGCGCTGTGATCAAGGTAATTGGTGTCGGTGGTTGCGGTGGTAACGCCGTTGAGCACATGATGACCAAGATGGTGCCGGGTGTTGAGTTCATTTGCGCCAACACGGATATGCAGGCATTGAAGAAGAGTAATGCCAAAGTAGTATTGCAAATTGGTGCGGATATTACCAAGGGCCTGGGTGCTGGTGCCAAGCCTGAAATCGGCCGCGAAGCCGCACTGGAAGACCGTGACAGCATTGCGGAGACCATCGATGGTGCGGATATGCTGTTTATCACTGCAGGCATGGGTGGTGGTACTGGTACCGGTGCTGCACCTATCATTGCGGAAGTGGCACGTGAAATGGGTATCCTGACCGTTGCCGTGGTGACCAAGCCGTTTGCTTTCGAAGGCAAACGTGCAAAAGTCGCACAAGAGGGCCTGGAAGAACTTTCCCAGTACGTTGACTCTCTGATTGTTATCCCTAACGAAAAGCTGATGGATGTGCTGGGTGAAGATGTGACAGTGATGGAAGCTTATCGCGCGGCCAACGACGTGTTGCAGAATGCGGTTTCAGGTATCGCCGAAATCATCAACTGCCCGGGTACGGTGAACGTCGACTTTGCTGACGTACGCACCGTGATGTCTGAAATGGGTATGGCGATGATGGGTTCCGCTGAAGCGACTGGTCCTAACCGTGCGCGTATTGCAGCTGAGCAAGCCGTTGCCAGCCCGTTACTGGAAGATGTGAACCTGGCCAATGCACGTGGCGTACTGGTGAATATTACTGCCAGTAGCAGCTTTAAAATGCGTGAATACTATGATGTGATGAACACCATCAAAGAATTTACCGCAGAAGATGCAACCGTGATTATCGGCAACGTGATTGACGAAGAGATGGCTGATAACCTGCGTGTGACCATGGTAGCGACCGGTTTGAACGGCTCTATCGGCAAGCGTCAGGCCAAACCTGAGTTGAAAGTCATGACCACGAGCACATTGCGTGACGGTACCACCAATCAGCCTATCTTTCAGAATGTGGTCGAAGAAGATGAGCCGGCCGTGTTTACCAGCAACAGCCGTCGTGCCCAGGTTGAAGCCATGAAGAATTCCGGTATTGAAGAATATGATATTCCGGCTTTCCTGCGTAAGCAGGCTGATTAACCTTCAGGCAGTGATTGCTTGTCGGCTTGGAAGTGGGATTGGCTTATAATACTAGTCAGACACTGATAAAAGAGAAAACCATGTTAAAGCAACGCACGCTTAAACAACAGATTAGCGCGACCGGGGTTGGGCTGCACAGCGGTGAGAAAGTCACGCTGACGCTCAAACCTGCGCCTGCTGATCATGGAGTGGTGTTCAAGCGCATCGATTTGCCCGATACGCCTGCCATGCGGGTCACCCCGACGGCAGTGAATGACACTCGCCTGAGCTCCGCCCTAGAGTTTTCAGGTGCGCGCGTTGCCACAGTGGAGCATTTGATGTCCGCCCTCGCCGGTCTGGGGGTGGATAATGTATTGATAGAATTAACGGCAGCCGAAGTGCCCATCATGGATGGCAGCTCGGGGCCGTTTATCTATTTATTACAAACGGCCGGCTTAGCTGAGCTGGAGGCGCCAAAGAAATTTGTGCGTATCCTGAAACCGGTAGAAGTACAAGATGGCGATAAATGGGCAAAATTTACACCGCATCATGGTTTCAAAGCCGAATTTACGATTGATTTCGCACACCCTGTGTTCGAGTTTTCAGGTAAAACGGTCAATATTGATTACGATAGCCAAAGTTATGTCGACGAAATCAGTCGTGCGCGTACCTTTGGTTTTATGCACGAAGTCGAATACCTGCGCGCAAATGGCCTCGCCAAAGGCGGCAGCCTCGATAACGCGATTGTGCTCGATGAATACAAAGTACTGAATGGTGGTGGCTTGCGCTACGAAGATGAATTCGCTAAACACAAAGTACTTGATGCCATCGGCGATTTATATATCCTGGGTTATCCGATTGTCGGCCAGTTTTCGGCTTTCAAATCCGGACATGCCTTAAATAACCAGTTGCTAAGGGCATTACTCAGAGATGACACCGCATGGGAATACTGCACGTTTGCTGACAGCCAGGCACCGGTAGGGTTTGTGCGGCAACGTGACTACTTTAGTCCAGCGCCATTTATGCCTGCTGCTTAAGAGTAAACAAGATTATGTGGTGGATACGGATATTATTTGCAGTGTTGGTGCTCAGTACACTGGTGCTGGCATTGCTAGGCTGGCAAACCGGCAACTTGCGCTACTGGCAATGGCTTAAAAAAGTGTGGAAAGTCGGTTTCGTGGTATTACTGCTCTTGTTACTGTTTTTCTTTCTGAGTCGCCTGGCCAGAATTTGATTGTTTCCCTCTAGATCCACGTGATGAGTCAGGTGCACTTGCGTAAAGTGGGGCGCTATCGTAAGTGCTCACGTGAGCATAGTAAGACTCTGTGATTATTGACTCATGAAGAATACATTCCGTCATCTCCTTTCCATTGCTGCCTGTTTATTGGCACCGTGCATGCTCATGCTTGCAGCGCCGGTTTACGCTGGCGATACTGAAACCTATTTGCAAGCCAAACAGGCTTACCAGACTAAAAACCTGCCGCTACTGAGCGAGTCACTGGAGACGCTCAAGCAACGTAAATCACCGCTCACGCCTTATTTGCAATACTGGCAAATGATCCTGACCATGGATCAATTATCCTATTACCAGATCCAGGCTTTCCTGCAGGAAAACAACGAATCATTGTTATCCCAGCGCGTGCGAGAACTTTGGCTGAAACGCCTGGGGCGGGTGCAATTCTGGGACCAGTTTGTTGAAATTCGCGCGCAGATTCCCAACTATTACTCATTGAATGACATGGGCAACCAGTGTTTCCAGGTGCAGGCAGGCATTGCGCTGGATGACCCGAATGCTTATGAGGATGGCAAAACCTTACTATTGTCAGGCAAAGAGTTGCCAGCCGATTGCCAGGGTATGCTGGAAGCGCTGCAACAAGTGGGTGTGCTCGATGAGAGTTTGCTACTCACCGTGTACCGAAATGCCTTGTTTGCCAATAAACCGGGCTTGGCAAAAACATTAGCCAAACGTAGCCGTAAAACCGATGTTACTTTGCTCAAGCAGATGGATGAAGTGGCGCAAAACCCCGCGCTGGTGCTTAAAAAGAATAATGTTCAGGATAAGTCAGCTTATGGCCGTGCCCTGTATCTTTTTGCCATCCATCGCCAGGCCAAAGCGGATATCGCATTGGCGCAAACCAGTTACCAGAAATACAGCGGGCTCTTCTCTAATGAAGAGCGGCAACTGATACAAGCTTATATCGCGCTGGAATCAGCCAGAAAACATGAGCCTGAGGCTGTGAGGGCGTTTGCCAGAGTCGAGCCTGGCATTTTGAATAATGAGCAATGGGAGTGGTATGCCCGTAGTGCGCTACGGGAACAGGATTGGACGGCATTGCTGAAGATCATTAATAGCATGCCGAATGCATTATCTGAAGAGCATACGTGGCGTTACTGGAAAGCGCGGTCGCTTAAAAGCAAAGGCCAGGCGCCGGAAGCCAACCTTTTGCTGGCCAAGTTATCGCAGGAAAGACATTTTTACGGCTGGCTGGCGGCGGAAGAGCTTGGACCTGTCGCCGGTGAGCCGATGGCTATTTATCAACCCGCTGATGACGAAATCCGGCAGTTTGCCCGGCTGGCTAGCATTAAGCGGATTGAGGCGCTGTTTGATGCCGAAGCGCGATATGAAGCCCGGCTGGAATGGATGTATTTACTTGAATCACTGGACGACCCTTCTCGGATAGTCGCGGCACAATATGCCTTACTGAAAGGCTGGTACGACTTAACGGTATTGGCAGCTGATAAAACCAGCCGTACCCATAATTTTGAATTACGCTACCCAACACCTTACCGCGATTACCTGCAAAAAGCGTCAAAAGCACGTGCGATCGATGAAGCCTGGGTATACGGCATTATCCGGCAGGAAAGCCGCTTTATGCACTATGCCAAATCGTCAGTCGGCGCTGGCGGATTGATGCAGGTGATGCCGGCGACCGCCAAGTGGATTGCCAAAAAACTAGGATGGATCAGCTACAGTGATGGCATGTTGCACGACATAGATACCAATGTGAACCTGGGTACCTATTACATGCGTTATACGCTGGATACATTTAATGGCCAGGAAGCCATGGCGACCGCCGCCTATAATGCCGGCCCCAGCCGCGCCCGGCGCTGGGCAGCCAACGTGCCATTGGAAGGCGCGATTTATGCCGAAACCATCCCGTTCAGTGAAACACGCAATTATGTGAAAAAAGTGCTGGCAAACGCCCACATGTACGCACCCCGGCTGGGCTTGCCGGCCATCACGCTTAAAAAGCGTTTGGGTACTATTCCTGCGCGTAATAGCGGTGCGGTGGCGGATGCTGAAAGCGTGATCACGACCATCACGATTACAGATCAAGAGTAGCCTGACTTTTTTCTGTACAATATCTTTAAGCAAGCCTTTGAAGTAAGGCTTAAGTGAGTAGGTCAGTCAGATAAGACGCGATGAATAGGTTTTACGGGTATCTTATTTGGGCAAAAAATGTGGCGACTAAATTAGTTTAATCAAAACTTTCTTTAATACGAACATGCATCAGGAACAAGCGATATGAAGACAGTCACAGTGTTGGGCGGTAGCGGTTTTGTAGGTAGCAGTGTCGTGGCCGGTTTGGACCAGGCCGGGTATCAGGTGAAAGTGCTAACGCGACGCAGGGAGCAGGCCAAGCACCTGATTTTGTTGCCTTATGTGCAGGTGGTCGAGTGCGATATCAACGACCATGCCGCACTCAAAGCACAGCTGGCAGGTAGTCACGCTGTCATCAACCTGATCGGTATTCTGCACCAGACCAGCGACAACGGCTTTGAAAAAATGCATCACCAGTTGCCGCGACGCGTGGCGCAACTTTGTGTTGAATTAGGCATCCCCAGATTGCTGCATATGAGCGCATTACAGGCTTCAGTTAGCGCGCCTAGCGAATATCTGCGCAGTAAAGCGGCCGGAGATCAGGCTGTGATGGAATCCAGTAAAAAATTGCATGTCACCATCTTCCGCCCCTCGGTAATATTTGGGGCGCGTGACAGCTTTATTAACTTATTCGCCAAATTGATCCAGTATGTGCCCGTGCTGGTGCTGGCAATGCCACAAGCCAAGTTTCAGCCTATCTGGGTTGAAGATGTGGCAACTGCTTTCGTCACGGCTGTAGATGAGCCAGCGACCTATGGCAGGATTTATGAACTCGGTGGCCCGGCGATCATGACTTTGCAGCAAGTGATGGAAGCCGTCATGAAGACGATTGGTGTGCAACGCCGTATTATCGGTTTAAGCCCTAGGATGTCGCTGTTGCAGGGTAGTTTTATGCAATGGTTGCCGGTTAAGTTATTGTCGCGCGACAATGTCAAATCCATGCAAGTCGACAACGTCTGTCAACAGCCAATGGCAAACGAATTAGGCGTGGTACCCACTGATATGTTCGCTGTAATTTCCGGCTATCTTGTGGAAAATAATCCGCGTGGCGCTTATGATGAGTTCCGTGCCGCAGCAGGGCGTGTGATTAACGCCAGGCGTTAACAGCGTCGTTTCTGCGTATTTTTCTATGGGTAAATGCATATGCAAATCTATCAGGTAGGCGGCGCTGTCCGTGATGGCCTGCTAGGTTTGCCAGTCAAAGACAGGGATTATGTGGTTGTGGGCGCCACGCCAGATCAAATGCTGGCGGCAGGCTATCGTGCAGTCGGCAAGGATTTCCCGGTATTTCTTCACCCTGAAACGCATCAGGAACATGCGCTGGCCCGCACTGAGCGTAAAACAGGTAAAGGTTACAAAGGCTTCAGCGTTTACGCGTCGCCCGAAGTGACGCTGGAAGAAGATCTCGCCCGACGTGACTTTACGATGAATGCCATTGCTCAGGCCGAAGATGGCAAGCTGGTAGATCCTTTCCACGGGCAGCAAGATATTCAGGAAAAACGCTTACGGCATGTCACTGAAGCGTTCAGCGAAGACCCTGTACGTATTTTGCGCGCTGGTCGCTTTTTAGCACGCTTCACCGAATTTAGCGTCGCGCCGGAAACAATGGCGTTGATGCGTGAAATGGTGGCAAATGGTGAAGTAGACGCACTGGTACCGGAACGGGTATGGCAGGAAATCGCTAAAGGCCTGATGGAAAAAAAGCCCAGTCGCATGTTTGAAATGCTGCGTGACTGTGGCGCCTTGCAGGTGATTTTTCCCGAACTGGCTCGCTTGTGGGGTGTGCCGCAAACAGCCATTTATCACCCTGAAGTGGATACCGGCGTGCATGTCATGATGGTGATTGATTATGCCGCCAAACAAGGTTTTAACCTGCCGGTGCGTTTTGCTGCGCTGGTGCATGATCTGGGTAAAGGCACGACCCCGGCAGATGTATTGCCGCGGCATATAGGTCATGAATCACGCAGTGTGGACCAGATTCGCGATGTAGTTGCACGACTGAAAGTGCCTAACGATTGTAAGGACCTGGCGCTAGTAGTGGCGAAGTACCATGGCAAATTGCATGCCGCCCGCGAAATGAAATCCAGCACCTTGCTAAACTTTCTTGAAGAGCTGGATGCTTTTCGTCAGCGCACGCGGTTCGATGATTTTCTGCTGGCGTGCGAGTGTGACAGCCGGGGAAGGTTGGGGCTGGAAAATTGTCCGCTGGATGATGCCGTACATCTGCGCAAGGCTTTGCAGGCAGCACTCTCAGTAGATGCGGGTGCCATCGCAAAAAACTTCTCCGCGCCTGCTGAAATTAAACAAGCCGTGGCAGATGCCAGAACGCATGCAATTGAAGCTTTTCTGGCGCTTAGCCGCAAAACTACTTCATAACAGCTACTTGCTGCTTTGTTTGATGCTGTTGCGACCGGCATTCTTGGCCTGATATAACAGGCTATCTACAAACTCTACAAACGCTTTCGGTTCATGATTGCTTACCGGCACTGTGCTGGAAACACCGAGACTGATTGTCAGAATCTGGCTGATTTTTGAAGCCGCATGCGGAATTTGTTCCTTAAAAATCAGGTTGCGGCAGCGTTCGGCGATCTTGATGGCAGACGCTTCGCTGGTTTCCGGCAGGATCAATGCAAACTCCTCCCCACCAAAGCGCGCGAAGAAGTCCTTGGCGCGCAGCCCAGCGTTATTCAAGGTATGCGCGACGCGTTTTAACACTTCATCGCCCTGTAGGTGGCCATACAGGTCATTGTATTGCTTGAAAAAATCAATATCGATCATGATTAACGACAGCGGATGCTGGTTACGCTTGGCTTCGTGCCACTCCCGCTCCAGCACGGTATCAAACATGCGGCGGTTGGCAACCTCTGTCAATCCATCTTTATATGAATATTCTTCCAGTTGTTTCTGCAACTCCAGTAGTTTCTGCTCGGTTTTTTTTCGCTCGCTGATATCAAACATAAAACCAATCAGCGCTTCCGGTTCTCCTGTCGGCGTACGTACTACATGCACCACGTCCCGGATCCACACATAGTTGCCGTCTTTGGTCAGTGCGCGATAATCGGCCTCATGGTCTTCACCCTGTAATGAGCGTTCCACACAGAAATTAACGATACGCTCACGTTCATCCTCATGGATACGGGTGGCCCAGTCTTCTACGGATTTCCAGCTTTCCTGTGACCAGCCAAGCAATTGTTCGATCTGGGGGCCAATGTAGGCGAATTGTTTGGACGCCCAGTCAATTTTCCAGGGAATGGCTTTGGTGGATTCCAGCAGCGTTTTATAGATGGTGCTGTCATTTTCATCTGGGGAGTTATTCATTTTGCGGACATCTTTATCACAACATGTTGTGCAGGGTATCTAACTAGCATGCACTTCGCAATAGCCCGGCAATCGCATTCAAGTAAGAAAGCGTTAACTCGATTTTTGGTTCATGCTGTCTAGCTGGCAGACGGAAGAAGAATGATGGCGGTATACACATGGAGGCTTGGATACCGCCATCATTTCTTTCGGTATTTTTGGGATGGATTATGGTTGAATCTCGATCACATCGCGATATACATGCCAGCTGGCATGGCCTGCCACCGGCATGGTCACGATCAGTCCAAGAAAGTTGGTGGCAAAGCCCACGCCTATCAGTACTACAATGCAAAATGCCCAAAGAGCCATCACGCCAGGGTTACGCAAGCAGGCGCGCAAACTGGCCCATGCGGCTGTTCCGGCGCTGGTATTGCTATCCAGCATCAACGGGATAGCAATGACGCTGATGGCAAACGTCAACGCAGCAAATAAACCCCCGACAGAAAAATAGACCAGCGTGAAAACCGGCTGTTTGAAGGTCAGGACGTTAAATACAATATCAATAAAAGTGGGCAACTGGTGGTTAAAGTAATAGGCGAAAATAATAAAAGACAGTTGAATCCACGCAACCAGTGCTATCAGGAGAAAAGCAGCAAACAAGGCAATGTTTGCGAGGTTGGGGAGCCAGGCGATGAGGCTGGGCAACAGCGAAGGGGCCTGGCCCAATGCAATGCGGCGGCTTATATCATAAAGACCAGTCGCCAGAAACGGGCCAATCAGGAAAAAGCCAGTGGTGAGGCCGGCTAGCAGCCAGTAATTTTCAGCAAAAAAAGCATGGATCAGTATGCCGGTGATAGTGAAGGCAAAACCATAAGACAGGCTGGCCCATCCCCCAAGATGAGTATCCTCCACGCCAGCATGCAACCAGTCGATCACCATTGCGGGGTGTAAGTGCTTTTTGATCTTTACTGGCTCATGCACATTACTGGTTTCAATTACTCTGCTTCTGCTCATAACCCTGCCCCCATGTTACGTTTCATGTTCCGCTAATGGCGCATTCTCGAACATCAACACAATTAGTATGCGTCGCAGCGGGCGTTGCTTGTGCAATTGCTTAAATTAAAATGTAACACATTTGTAACTGGGTGGCGCAAAGGTGTGACACATATTCATGTGCTTTATGCATAGTTTGGCGGAACAGACGGCGCGAACGACGCTGGCTATGCAACAGGCAAGCAGCGTCCAGGTAGCTTCAGCGGATATTCAAATAATACTGGATGACAAATTTGGCGATGAAGCCCACCAAGCCAAGGGTAAGTGCCAGGAATAATGCAAAGGTGCCGGTTTTGCCTGCATTGGATTTGCGGGCAAGGTTGCCTACAATCAACAGCATCAGCAGCATGAGTCCGCCAACACCGTAGGTCATGCCCAGTTCCGTGATCTGGGCTTCATTCATGCCAAAAATGGTGGCTTCCATTGTGTTTCCTGCTTTAGGGGGCGCAACAATGCGCCGGGTGATAAAAATACTAGTTGCCTGCGAAGAGATTTCAGATGTGCGCTAGTGTATCGTAGTCATAGTACTGAAAAAAATGGGAGAGCTTGCCTGTTACCTTTATGTTGGACCCATTGCCCGGAGGCACAAGAGGGGGATTGTCGTTGAGGCCATATGGAACTAACGCTTATTGCAAACTGCCAGTAATGAGCAGCGCCAAATGTTGTTCAATTTGTTCACTGGGCTTACGTTTAAAACCGCTCTTCGCAAAACTGTGCCAGCGGCCAACCACAAAGCTGATCATGGTATTCGCCGCAATGCTGGCGTCAGTGATTTTGTTGCCTTGTGCTTCTGCGATACGCAGCGATTGTTTAACACTGGCTTCCAGGCGGTCTATCAGCTGGTTGATGCGTGACTGCAAGGCTTCATTTTCATTCACCAGTGCATCACCAATCAGCACGCGGGACATGCCGGGGTTGCGCTCGGCGAATTTGAGCATGGTCGTGAGCATGAGTTGTACTTGCTTGAGGCCATCAGTTTCATCGGTTGTGATCTTATTGATCACGCCGAACAATGCACTTTCAATAAATTCAATCAGGCCTTCGAACATTTTGGCTTTGTTGGCAAAGTGGCGATACAAGGCAGCCTCAGAAACTTCAAGCTTACCGGCCAGGGCCGCGGTGGTGATTTTTTCACCACGCGGCGTTTGCAACATGCTCGCCAGGGTTTCCAGAATTTGTTGTTTGCGGTTTGCTCTTACTTCTTTGTTGATGGCAGCCATGATGTGATCCCGAATCCCTAATGCGTGTTGTTATTTTGCGGCTATTTTAACCGGATTCGCCAAGGGCGGGAATGCATGACGGCTGTTTTTTCAGCGCGCTGTGAGTGAGTGCCAACACATGCGGTAATCTATATTGCACAAAGTTTGGTTTGTGCAACCGGCGGCTGATCCATACCGTACGCATGCCCAGCCGTTTGGCAGTCATTAAGGCCGGCAGGCTATCTTCAAACAAGGTGCAATCTGCGGCGCGGCAACCTAACTGGCGTAACAGCATACGAAAACCCCGCATGGATGGTTTGGCGTGAAAGCGTGAGGACTCCACACTGAAGACCAGCGTAAAGCAGTCACTGATGCCTAATACATCCAGCACCTGCGCCGCATAGGCACGCGGCGCATTGGTGAATACACATTTTCGACCCGGCAGGCGCTGCAGCAACTGGCGTAATTGTTTGGTTGCCTGCACCATGTCATCGGTTAAAAATGCATGTGTTTCTGCCAGGAAATGGTGGGGATCGACGCCGTGGTGACGCATCAGCCCCTTCAAGGTGGCCCCATAAATGCGCCAGTAATGCTGGCGGAGCACATGCGCGGCCGGTTCTTCCAGTGTCAGTAGTTCCATGATGTAACGCGTCATGGATTGATTCATCACCGGGAAGATGTGTGCGGAGGCGTTATGCAGGGTGTCATCCAAATCGAAAATCCACACCCTGCGAGACATTGTATGTGATGAGGCTAAATGAAAGTGATGGCTAACTAATTAAGCTATAGTCGTTATTTAGCCTTTATTAAAGTACCTACGCCTTCATCCGTGAGTACTTCCAGCAATAAAGCATGCTCCACGCGACCATCAATAATATGCACGGTTTTCACACCACTACGTGCGGCATCCAATGCCGAACTGATTTTTGGCAACATGCCGCCACTTAACGTGCCATCGGCAACCAGGTCGTCAATCTGTCTAGGCGTGAGCCCGGTCAGCAATTGACCTTCTTTGTCCAATACGCCGGGTGTGTTCGTCAGCAAAATCAATTTTTCGGCATTGAGGATCTCTGCCAGCTTGCCTGCGACCACATCAGCATTGATGTTGTAAGTCTCACCTTCACGGCCAACACCAATCGGTGCCACCACCGGGATAAAATCACCGCTATCCAGGAAAGTGATGATACTGGGATCAATGGCTGTGATTTCGCCGACCTGGCCGACATCAATCATTTTGGTCGGGTCTTTCAGGTCTTCCATCAGCAGTTTCTGCGCGTGGATGAAATTGCCATCCTGGCCGGTCAAGCCTACTGCTTTGCCGCCGTGGCGGTTGATCAGGTTGACGATTTCTTTGTTCACCTGGCCGCCCAGTACCATCTCCACCACGTCCATGGTTTCTTCATCGGTCACGCGCATGCCCTGGATAAACTCGCCTTTTTTGCCCAGTTTATCCAGCATTTCATTGATCTGCGGGCCGCCGCCGTGCACCACCACAGGGTTCATGCCGACCAGTTTCAGCAAGACCACATCCTGCGCGAAACATTCTTTCAGGCGTTCATCGGTCATCGCATTGCCGCCGTATTTGATTACAATGGTTTTATCGAAAAAACGTTTGATGTAGGGCAGGGCTTCGGACAGGGTTTGCGCCTTTTGGGCGGCTTTTGATATGTTCATCATATGGATTTGGCTATTGAGAATATGTGTATTCTATCTGCTGGGTGTTAAACAGTGAATGACTGAGCGAGAATTTTACTGTAGATGTTCAATAAGAAATGTTTTTGTGGGCTTCGTTCAGATTTTTAACTAATAATAAAGTCTGCAAGCATTGAATCGCAGGCAAAAAAATGGCTGACACCTACATCAGCCATTTCGAAGATTGCTTTTGTTGAAATAATTGCTAGGTCAGCACCTTCACGAATACCTTGGATTTCCGCTGCAGATTATAAAGTTGCTGTTTTTCTTGCGGCAATTGATCGACAGTTTGCTCGGTAAAGCCGCGCTCCAGGAACCAGTGCTCAGTGCGTGTCGTCAGGCAGAACAATACGTTATTGCCCATGGCTTTCGCCTGTTCCTGGCAATAATTAAATAGTTTGTCGCCACGTCCACCACCGCGGTAAGCGGGGTCGATGGCCAGGCAGGCAAATTCCACCATTTTTTCTGTGGGGAAAGGGTAGAGTGCTGCACAGCCGATGACGCGGTTATCATGTTCCATCACGTAGAAATAGTTGATCTCCATTTCAATCCGCTCACGCCCGCGTCGCACCAGGATACCTTCATTTTCCAGCGGCTCGATCAGCATCAGGATACCGCCGACATCATCGATATTGGCCTGGCGCATGGTTTCCAGCGGCAGTTCAGTGATCATGGTGCCTATGCCCTGCCGGGTGAACAGTTCCTGGATGATGGCACCGTCGATATGCCGTGAAATCAGGTGCGTCCTGGCAACGCCATGCTCACAGGCGCGCACGGCAGCAGGCAGGTAATAGTTCACATCTTCGGAATAATTAATCGGCTCATCGCTTTCCTGCACATTACGCAGCAGGTTCTTGGCTTTTGCCGAAGTCATCTCGCGCAGTAATTCGCCGCGCAAGTTATGTATGCCTTCAGAACCCATCAGGAAGATCAGCTTTTCCGCATCCAGGGCAATAGCGGCACTCACGGCCACATCCTCCAGTGTCAGGTTGAATATTTCACCTGTCGGCGAGTAGCCCATGGGCGAAAGCAGCACCAACTCACCATCGTCGAGGCGTTTCTGGATGCCGATCGCATCAATCTTGCGTACTTCTCCTGTATGTTGCAGGTCTACACCGTCGCGCACGCCCAACGGCTTTGCAGTGACAAAATTACCGCTGGCGACCCGGATATCGCTACCCGCCATTGGTGAGTTGCTGATGCCCATTGAAAGCAGGGATTCGATTTCTACCCGTACCGTACCATTAGCCTCTTTTACCGCTTCCATCGCGTTGTCATCAGTAATCCGCAGGCCGTTATGCATTTGGGGGATCAGGTGGTCGCGCTTGAGTCTATGCTCAATCTGTGGACGAGCGCCATGCACCAGCACCAGCCTGACTTCCAGGCTGGCAAGCAGGTTCAGATCATGGGAAAGCGCGATAAATTGTTGTTCACTGACCACTTCGCCACCAAACGCAATCACAAAGGTGCTACCGCCAAACGCATGGATATAAGGTGCTGCCGAGCGGAACCAGTGCACAAAGTCTTTGCTGTTGGCGCTGGAGAGAATAGCCTGCGGCGTATTGGTCAGGTTGCTGGGTGTTAAATCGGCATCATACAGGCGGCCTGGGGTGGTACTCAGGGCCTGCGCAGCGGCACGTAACAGGGCTTCAGAAATACCGATCTCACCGCGTTCAATGCGCGACAAATTACTGGTGTCGGTACCCATGCGCGAAGCCAGTTGCTGCAAGGTGAGATTTTGCGATTTTCGCAAATTCCTAATATTTGAACCGATCATTTCATTTTTATTTGAGTTTAATTTGCAAAACAATAAATCAATATGGTTTTTTATGCAAATTAAACATAAAAAATGACGGCCTGAGCCGTCATGTCAAATGTTACAGAGAGAGACGAATTATTCACATCAACTGGTCGCTACCGTACGCACCGATCGGTAAATGCGGGTGCTCTGCCGTTTGCTGAGTACCAGTTGCCAAAGTTGGCCTTGCCGCGAGCGGAAATAGCCTGCACAACACATCAGGTAGTATTTCCACATACGGTAAAAACTTTCATCATATTTAAACTGCAGTTCTGGCCAGGCACGGCTGAATTTATCCCACCAGGCCATCAGGGTGCGGTCATAATCCTGACCGAAATTATGCCAGTCTTCAATCAGGAACTTCTTTTCAATCGCCATGGTGATTTCACTGGCAGAGGGGAGTTTGCCATTCGGGAAAATGTAGCGGTCTATCCAGGCATCGGTATACAGCGCGGTTTTGTGATTGCCTATGGTGTGCAGTAAAAACAGGCCATTATCTTTGAGTAGGCGTTGCGCCGTTTCAAAATACACCAGGTAATTTTTTGGCCCGACATGTTCAAACATGCCCACGGAGACGATCTTGTCGAACTGGCCTTGCAGTTCACGGTAATCCAGCAGCTGTATATCTACCGGCAACCCTGTGCAACGTTCTTTCGCCATGGCTTGCTGTTCTACAGATACCGTGATGCCGACCACGTTAACGCCATAATGTTGCGCCATATGTTTCGCTAACCCACCCCAGCCACAACCGATTTCAAGCACCCGCTCGCCAGGCTGCAAATCCAGTTTGCGGCAGATCATATCCAGTTTGTGTGCCTGAGCTTCTTCCAGCGTATGTGCATGTTCCCAATAGGCACAGGAATAACTCATGCTGGAATCCAGCATCGCCTCAAATACATCATTGCCTATATCGTAGTGGAGTTGTGCGACTTGAAACGCACGGTCAGGTGCCTGCAGGTTGAAAAGGGCATGTCGAAGGATATCTCCTAATAATTGCAGCTTGCCCCAGCCGCCCATTTCCTGATCAATATCGGCGCGCATCACGCGGGTAAAAAACTCATCGAGACGGGCACAATCCCAGCGGCCTTCAATGTAGGCTTGCCCGAAACCTAGTGTGCCGCGTGTCAGCACGTCACGGTAAACGGTTTCATCATAAACCTGCACATCCCATGGCGCATGGCCATTGATGGTGACTCCTGTTTTTTCAAGCAGCCTGATCAGCGTCTCCGGAGGAGCGGGCGGGTGTTCCACATAATGATTGACGGTAGTTTTTGGCATCGCGATCAACTCCTCCAAAACGCATACGGATCATAAGTAATCAGGCTGTTCTTTAAGTTATATTAAAGAGCGGGCTGATCGATGAAAACTCGTTATATAACGTATAAAGGTTGACCAGCCATTTTGTGATTTGTTCTATCAGCGCAAAAGCGCTTAGCGGGACAGGAACTGGAACCAGATTGGCAGGGTGAGGATGCTAAGCAGGGTCGTAGAAAAAACAGCAGCTGCGTAGAGTGCGCCGTCCAGGTGGTAGCGTTCACAGATGATGACACCAAACACCATTGTCGGCATCGCACTCAACAATGTAATCGCGGTCAGCGTATGACCGCCGAGGCCAAGGGATTGCGCTACCGTCAGGGCTATCAATGGCGCAATCAGCAAACCTATGATGCACACCGGCAATAATTTTGGCAGCAAGGCGATTTTGAAAGTATCCCAGCGTATGCTCATGCCTAATGCAATCAACATCAGGGGCACCACGCCACCTGCCAGCGTGTGTAGCGTATGGCCTATCATTTCAGGTTGGGGTGTATGCGTCAGGTTCAGGATGCAGGCAATAACAAGTGCCCATAGAGGCGGTACTTTCAGCAGTTCTTTAAAAGGGTGGGTACGGGTTTCACTATGACCATAGGCTTGCCCCATCATGATGCCGATGGAAAGCAGGATAGGTGTACATGCGAACAGATCAAATTTCAGCACCATCTCCTGTGCCCAGTCACCTAGCACTTCACTGGTCACTGGTAAGCCCAGGTAAGTCGCATTGGGAAAGGTGGCTGCCAGCATCAGCGCGCCTTGCTGCGCACGCGGAATAGGCAAAAGATAATGGAATACTTTCAAACTCAGCCACATCATTAAAGCAGCAGAAGCCAGCCGCGACACAGCGGTCAACTGGATACTGAACGTATCTGAATCCAGCGGTGCTTGCCACAATACGTCGATCACCAGCGCGGGCAGCAAAATATAAAACACCAGATCTGTCAGTGCGCGTCTGTGCGAAGTCGGGGAGATATGCGCAGGTGCAAATCGTTGCCAGGCGATGCCTGCCAGAATCAGCAGCGCCATTTGCAGCATGACATTAAACATCGTTGATCACTTTCTTGTGCATCTGGCCATCTCTCTAAAAATCACCCCACAGGGTTTGCATGCTGGCGATGGCAGTCAGGGCCGCTGTTTCAGTACGCAATATCCTTGGACCAAGCACAATAGATTGAAAGTGATGCTGACTGGCTAAGGCAATTTCGGCAGGGCTTAAGCCGCCTTCAGGCCCGATCAGAATATTGATGTGGCTATCGGGTTTTGCCAGTTGCGCCAGCTGGCTGGCACCCACCGGATTTAACAGGATACTCAGGCTGGATTGTGTTTCATGCTGGCCAAACCATTGTGGCAATGTGACTGGCGCATGCACGATCGGCATTAGGGCGCGGCCACTTTGTTCACAAGCGGCTATCGCCACGCCTTGCCAATGTTCTACGCGTTTCTCAGCACGGTCGCCACTCAACTTTGTCACGCAGCGCTCTGTGGTCAGCGGAAATATCTCGGTCACTCCTAGCTCAACTGCTTTCTGGATGGTGTAATCCATGCGGTCGCCACTGGAAATCCCCTGTAGCAATCGAATGTGTAGTGGCGACTCATTGCTCACCGCTGTGCGACTCTGAACTTCTACATCGGCCACTTTTTTCCCAACGTGAGTTAGTACACACTGATAATCAAAGCCATCGCCACAAAACAATGTCAGCGTATCACCCTCTTTAAGGCGCATGACGCGGATGGCATGCGCAGCAGCATTTTCGCTGAGTGCAGTCTTTTGGCCGATGGCGAGAGGTGAGGGGCTAAAAAAGCGTAAGTTACTCATGCATCACATTGTAACCAAAATGCCGGATACTGGCATTCAGTCCCGACATTCGGTTCTGACACTCACCTGTGCCCCTGAATAACGTACCATAGTGGTTTGATTGCTCATCTGCTGGAGTATTGCAACGGAGAATATTGGCTCCCCGCGTGAGCCTTCGCCGAAATTGCACAAAGTTATATAGTGATGGTCTATAAAGTTTTTGAAAGGAATCATATGGCTAGTATCAATCCCCCGGCATGCAATTTTGGCTGGAAAGCTCCTGAATTTAATCTGCCGGATGTCAACGGCAAACTGGTAAATCTGCAGGAAAGCATGGGTCCAAAAGGCCTGCTGGTGATGTTTATCTGCAACCACTGCCCGTATGTCAAAGCCATCTTGCCGCGCCTGATTGCCGATGTCACTGAGTTGAAAACGTTAGGCATCAATACAGTCGCCATCATGTCCAACGACCCTTCTGATTACCCGGAAGATAGTCCGGAGAATATGAAAAAACTGTCTGAAGAATTGGCGCTGCCATTCCCTTATTTGTTGGATGAAGCTCAGAAGGTTGCCAAGGCATATGATGCGGTTTGCACCCCGGATTTCTTTGGCTTTAATAAAAATTTCGAGCTGCAATACCGCGGACGCTTTGATGAAAGCCGTAAAGAAACTGCCCCCGAAAGTACACGCGATTTATTCAGGGCAATGAAGCAGGTTAGTCAAACCGGGCATGGGCCGAAAGATCAGGTACAGAGCATCGGTTGTTCTATTAAGTGGAAAGAGTAATTACTTCGATACGCTCGCAAATGCAGCGTTACTCGGATCGTTAGTTAGAGAAAACTGCAATCTTTAAGCAGGCCGCAAGTGCGCTTAAAGATTGCTTGAGGTGACTACAACCAGTTTATTGTTTTTAGTTTGAGTGTCAGTTTCTTTTCATACGCCCGATCAGCACCAAGCCAAACAGCAGCAAGCACCATACACTGGGCTCTGGTACGGGTGTGACGGCCCAGCTGGCAACGACTAACAGCTGGTTGCTGTAAAAATTGTTGAGTTGCAGCCTGGATGCTGTTTGATTGCCACTCAAATATAGCAATCCACCAAAACCTTCACCGATATATTGTGTTTCTCCGAGACGGATTTGTGTGCCGTCATAATTACCGCCAAGGACGGTGACGCCATCCGCTGCTCCTTCCAGAAAAGCAATATTTTCAAAGCCCGTGCGCCAAAGTGCATAACGTTCGGCTCCTGCCAGCTCAATCTCTACCCGCCCGCTGTCTGAACCCAAATAGAACACTGATAGCGTCGCGTCTGTCAGGCCCAGAAGTGCGCCATCTAGCGTTAACACGGGTGATGAGCTCACCGTCAATGGGTTGCCCAGGGCATGTGCCAGATCTGAGACAAAACTGGTGTCATTTGCACCGTTTAATATCATGCGCATCACGGCCAGTTCTGCCGCTACATCTGTGTTCAAAAGATTTTCACTGTGACTGCCGGCCGCGCTACGCCCCAGTGCCGGATCAGCAGTAGCCACCACATTCCATAATTGTTGAGTGAGCGAAAATTGAGAAGTGAAGCTGGTCCCGTCGGCGTTGCCTGTTGCCACTAACGCGGCACTGTCACGCGCGACTGCCAATAGCCGTTGTGCAGCTTCAAGCTCAGGTGTGCGGCTGGCCTTCAGGTTGTTGACCACTGTGACATCTGTCCAGTTAGCGGTTCGCAGTGCCAGCACGTCTGCCGCTGCGGATCCCCAACGGGCAGAACCTGTACCACCAAGTCCTGAGGTAGCGTTCAATGCGTCGGTCACATACTGTGTCGTTGTTTTGGCCGTGAATTGTGCATTGACTTGCCAAGTGCCATTTAAGTGCAGTTTACCGAAGTTCAATGTGGCATTGTCATTCAGTAGTGTGGCGGTTGCACTGGCTTGCAAGTGGATCGGGGCTAACAGCGCCGACGCATCTGCAGGTGCATTCATCGCCGGTGTGTTGCTTCTTAAGGGGCTGAACACCTCATTGCTATTGCATTTCAACGAGGTATTTACGCAGAACCAGAGCGTGTTTAAGTTTAATGCGACTGGCTCAGCGATTAATCCACCAGTGGCTGTTGCGCTGGCATTCGCCTGTAAAAAATTGCGTTGTGCCTCGGGGAGGGTGGCGACACCGGGATCATTTATGGAAACACTTTGGCGGCCATTTAGCGTGAAAACCATACTGCCGCCACTGAAGGTGCCCAGGCGGGTGGTCAGTAGCCGCGCATCTGCGGTCGCACTATCCAGTGAAAGGAGTTTGTCTATGCCCTGACTGAAATCTGCCGACTCACTGAAGGATAAATAGATATTGGTGGCGATTTCACTGGCGTGGGATGAGACCGGTACCAGTAGGCTCAACCCAATTCCCAGTATTGTTAATCCATCGCTGGCTTGCTGTCTCATAGCGCCTGTGATGCTCACGCGTTTTGTAAAAGTCATGTTGACTTCCTCTCTCAATAGTAACTATTAGCATTTTTCTAATTTGGACTAAGACTAACGGATCATGAGAAAAGCGTGCACCCCCTGAACAGGGGGTATTGGGGTGGTTTAGCAGCCAAAGGGTGTAAATTCAGGTAAGCGAGGCTGGGTGGTGGTGAAGTAATCGTCTGGGTAATTGAATGCTTAGCTTTAAACCACCAGAGGCACTGTGTGCAAAGTGCACTTCACCCCCTAATAAAGATGCGCGCTTTTGAATATTGCTTAAGCCACGCCCCATGGATTTGTCAGTAGCGGGAGGCAAGCCCATGCCATTGTCCTGGATCTCTAGCAGCAAATGATCAGCATCTAGTCGCAGTGTCACCGTGACTAGCGTCGCTTGTGCATGGCGGATGACATTCGAAACAGCTTCACGGATGATCCTGCCCAAATTCAATGCCTGTGGTTGACTAAGTTGCAAGCGATCATCATCAACCTGGTTATCCCATTGCAGTTGTATCTGCACATCGCCCAAACGCTTTTCGCACTCAATCCGGTAATCGGCCATGATGTAGGTGAGCGTAGTGTTTTCATCGCCGGCGCGTGAGACTACATCGCGTAAATCTTGCAAAGCAGATCTCGCCAGTTCAGCGTTATTGGAATTTTGCGCCCGGTAAACCAGTGTCAGCAGTTTGGCGCCCAGGTCATCGTGCAAATCCTGGTAAATGCGTTCGCGTTCTTCCAGCGTTGCCTGTTCCTTCAGGCTGGTTTGCAGTTGGTGGAAGTTATCGTTCAGTTCCTGGTGTTTGCTCACTACGCGCTGTTCCAGCTCCTGGTTGAGTTGCTCGTAATTGTTGAGCGCACCGACATAACGCGAGGTCATCATCAGCCCGACAATCAGGAACAGCACCGGTGCCGAAAACTGCATCAGGTATTCTTCTTCGGTGATCAGCCAGGCATTGATGCCTGGGAGGTTTGTATGAATCAGCCAGTCATGAAACGCAAACAGCAGGATAATGCTCAGCGTCATTAATAAAAGTTTGGCATCCTTGTTGCGGTCGACAACCCCGGTTTTTGCGAGCAATACCAAGCCGAAAATCACCACCAGCATGGTGATCAAATGCCAGAAATCAGTGGCGTAAGTAAAGTAGGCTGGAGGCGTTAGCAGTAATGTAACAGGAGCGAGAACCAGTATTGCCCACAGTAACTGATTAAAACGTTGCAAGCGGATGCCGACAAAATCGAGCAGTGAAATCAGCCACAAGGATGCAATCGCCTGGAAACTGGCATTCACCAGTACCTCCCACAACGCCGTGGGTAGCGGTGCAGTGATAATGTAAAAATTGAGGGATTGCAACGCCCACACGAAGGCAGCCAACCCAAACAGGCCATAGGCGGTATCCTGTTTCCGGCGCCACCACAGGCTGAGCATCAGCAGGCCGATGCCGACGATCAGCAGGCTGGAGGTCTGGTTGAGGGTGATGCGGATAAATCTCGCTTTTTCATATGCTGGCTGCAGGCTATGCAGCAGGTTGATTTCTGGCGGGTAAAGCATGCCCTGCGAGTATTGCGGGGCGATCAGCCGGATGTATAACGTGTTTCCAGTCACTCTCAGTGTGTCCGGCGGTATGGTAAATAACAGTGGCCGGTTCCAGTTGCGAGCAATGGGTTCGGCAAATGAGCCGCCCGAGCCGATTTTTTTTCCATTCAGGTAGGCCTCCGCATTCAGGCTTATCCTCGAAAGATACAAAGCATAAATTTCATTTGCATTGAGGTTGCTGTAATCAAATTGAAAACGATACCAGCCGGCGCCATCAACCGCCGGGTGATTAAGTTTCCACAAGTCAGGCAGCGTGACAGGCTTCCATGTTGCCTGTGCATCTGGCGGTGTTTCAAGGGCGCTGGGTATAAAGGAGGCCTGGCTGGGTTTAAATGACTGTGTAACCGCAGTGTGTGATGCCTGTTCAGCAAAAGCAGTTTGCAAGAGAAGGCAAAAGCCGATCAGCCCGCCCACCAGCAGCCTCATGAAATGATTTGGAATGCGCTGTTTAATCATTTGAACAAAGTGATGACTTGCAGGTAAATATCCTGCACATCGACAAAGTTACGTCCGGCGAACGTATCCTGAAATTCCAGTTTTACAATCACTGGCAGCGGCAACTTTCCCTGCTGCCATGCCTGCACGCCACTCCAGGTCGCACTGACCCGGTATTGATCGGCACGCCTGTCGGTGTAAGCCTCCAGGGCTGAAGTATCCGTGCCAACAGGTGATCTGTAATCATCGGATTTTTTCTCAAAGCGGTGCCAGGTACTCGCAAACCGCCAGTTTGACCAACGGTAACCTAATTCAATATCCGCTTCATAGTAATCACCCAAATCCCTGTCCAGCTTTTGCTTCGAGCTGGCTAATGCCAGCTCCTGGCTGAGGGCTGGCAACCGCATGCGGGCATTGTCTGAAAATTGCCAGTTGTAATCAGCCAGCAGGCGCAAGTCAAAGTTAGCGCCGAGATCATAAAAATATTCCGCACGGGTGCGGATGTCGGTGCTGCCATCACCCAAAGGGGTATCCAGTAAATTATCCGGGTCATCTTTTTTTGCCAGGCCTAAGCGTAATCCCACTCCGAGAATCAAGCTTTCGCCGGGCGTTTTCATCGCACGCCATAACACGCCTAATGTGGGGTCACTAAAGCCTTCGCTGCGCGTATTTTGCAAGGTTTTGTATTGGTAGCCGAAGGCCGGATTGGTCAGGATGTTTTGCACGCCCGTAGTCCCCATTGCCGGAATGCCGCCACCTGCCGGTGCAAACGGGAAATTGCCAGGTCCAATTGGCTGATTGGCATTGAAAGCCGGGTTGAAGCCGACATTGCCGCCATCGACGCTGAAATTAACCCGCGACTGAGAAACACCATAGGGAATAATGGCGCCCACGGTAATGTCGGGTGTCAGGCCATACCCAATGGTTAAAATGCTGATCCGGTTATCGGTTTTATGATCAAACCGCGTGGTACCCAAAGAGGCACCGGGCCCTAGCGCTGAGAGCGCCGGGAACATGCTGGCATTCAGGTTCAGGTTATTAAAGCTGCTCCCTAATGGCGACAAATGGCCGCGGTCATCATAACGTTCATCAAAATGGCTGCTGCGCTGCTCAAAGCGGATCGCCCAGCTATTTTCGGGTGCCATGGTGTCCAGCGCGAAATAGGATGCTGTAGGGATATTGTCCGAAGCCAGCGCATCCGGCATAACGATTGAAGATGCGATTAACATCAGCAAAACGGCTGGGTGATTCCCGTGCATAGGCAAAACTTCAGTCATTGTGCTATTAAATTGAGTACGCATTATTCTTGTTGTGGGTCTTTGATACCCCCGTTTGCGGGAGTGTATTCTTTTTAAATTCGTATATAGTCACTGGTATTTATTTGAGCGCACGCACAAGCCACCAATGAAAACTGCTTTCATACTTGAAGATACGCCGGAATCACAGCTGTGGTTATCAGAAGTATTACACAATAGCTTTCCTGGCATTGAGATCAGCTCTGCAAATAATATCGCACAAGCGATTGCGTTGATTGCGACTAGCCAGGCTGTTGATATTGCCTTGATAGATTTAAGTCTACCAGATGGGAGCGGTATCACGGTAATTGAATGGTTTAATCGTCATTCTCCACACACAATTTGTGTAGTTGCCAGCATTTTTGACGACGATAGACACATTTTCCCTGCATTGCGTGCGGGTGCGCATGGTTACCTGCTTAAAGACCAGCCTCAAGCAGCATTGATCCAGGCGCTGAATGGCATCGTCACCGGCCAGCCGCCATTGTCCCCTGCCATTGCCCGGAAATTATTGCGCCACTTTCACGAGCCCTACAGTACCCAGGCGCAAGAATTACTGACAGAGCGTGAAAAAGAGGTTTTGTCGATTATTGCCAAAGGCATGACCATGGCCGAAACCGCCAGTATGCTTGGCCTCAAGCGCAACACCATTGCCGGCTATGTCAAAGAAATCTACCGCAAGTTAAATGTATCCTCCAGGGCTGAAGCCGCTATCACTGCGCAAAAAATGGGCCTGATTTAGAATTAACACGGCACTTATGCTGGCCTGTTTTTGTCTTCCCTTCATGACGAGTTAAATATCCCGCCATTTTTTGCGGGGTATAATCAGCCAAAATCAGAAGACAGGAACAACCATGACAACAAAACTCAACTGGGGCATTTTAGGTGCCGCCCGCGTCAATGAACGCTTACTGCCGGCCATTGTAGAAGCTGAAAATTCCCAATTGGTCGCAATTGCCAGCCGTCGTGCCGGGGCCGCAAAAGCCATTCTGGATAAGTATGCGCCGAATGTCAGCGGCGTGACTTGCTATGACGATATGGATAGCCTGATTCACGACAGCAATGTGCAGGCGATTTATTGCCCGATGGCCAATGAAGAACATGCTGAGTGGGCGCTGAAGGCGATTGAAGCGGGCAAGCATATCCTGATTGAAAAACCGATGGCCACCAGCCTGGCGGATATCAGCAGGATTGAAGCCGCAGCTAAAGCTAAAGGCGTGATAGTGATGGAAGGTTTTATGTACCGCTTTCACCCTCAGCAAGCCAAAGTACGTGAGTTGGTCGAAAGTGGGCTGATCGGTGATGTTTTGTCCTGTCGTGCCAGCTTCTCTTTCCTGATGGCGCCGGCACGTATGTACCGCATTAGCCGTGATATGGCGCATGGCGGCGGCGCGATGTGGGATATCGGGCCTTATGCCATTCATGCCTTGCGTTGGTGTTTCGGGAGAAGCGGCGAACCTGCCGAGCCGATCAATGTAGTCGCATACGGAAAGTTAAATGAGCATGGCGCCGATGTCGTTGCCAGCGGGATTCTGGATTTTGGTCCTGATGCACAAGGGCGTGCGAAATTAGGTCATTTTGATGTGAGTTTCGAGCGTGGACGCAAAGCGGAATATGAGTTGATCGGCGATAAAGGCTTTATCCGTTGCCATAATATGTGGAGTTATCCAACGGATGATCCGGTGATCAGCTGGGAGGCCGGTGGTAAATCAGAAACGATCATATTACCCAAAGCCAATCACTTTAATCTCGAAATCGAGCACTTCAGTGACTGTGTGCTGAATGGCAAATCACCTTTGCTGACGTTTGCGGATGCCAAAGGTAATTGCAGGGCGATTGAAATGGTGATTTCTGCATTGACGCAGTAAAAGCGCGCATAAAAAAAGGATGCTCAGGCATCCTTTTTTTATGCAGATCTATGGATAGGTTAGATTTTATTGTCCAGACCCATCTGGTAATACTTGTGCACAATCTTTTCCTGATTTTCCAGTAACCAGTCTATGCTGGGCTCATTGCGCAACGCTTTCTGGATCGCCTTGAAAGTCGCTTCGCGATGGATATCAAATAATGCTTTGTGGTCTATTTTATCCTGCTCCAGGATCGCCGGGCTTAACCATACCGAGACAATAATACCCAGATCATTGGCCTTTTCTTTCGGGATATCGCCACTACGCACGGCATCCAGTACGCCATTGGCAATCGCGCCTTGCACGGTGCCCATCAGGATATTGGTATAGCGCGGGTCTTTTACCGTGACCTTGCTCACCATCAAAGTCGCCGGGCGCACCATGATGTCAGTGTTCATAATCGCCAGCACACGGGTGTGACCTTTCACCTGGTCGCCCAGCAGGTTGGCAAACGCAGTGCCCATCGGGCCGTTCATTTCACCAATCGCTACTTCAGGTTCGGCTGCAGTTCCCGGTGGGCCGCCAGCTACCAGGGCTTCACCGACACGCATAATGATTCTATCGTCAGACATTTACATACTCCTTTGTGGTCAATGCATTTTTTTACATGGTAGGGGAAAACGCCAGTCATTGCTATCCGCCAGCATTGATTTATCAGGTTTTTGATTTCACTGCTACCGCTTGCCACGATAATTAAATACTCATTAACCCTTGATGAAAAACGGGTTCTAAGGAATAATCTACCCTTTCCGTAAAAGGGCTGATTCTCGCCCTTTTTAAAGAATTCAATCAAGGTTTTGCAGCTTTTTGTGTAAGACCGCTCTTATTTTCATTTGGGAGAAAACAATGGCAACACGTGTCGACTTGTGCAACGCTATCCGTGCTTTGAGCATGGATGCTGTACAAAAAGCAAACTCCGGTCACCCAGGCGCTCCTATGGGCATGGCGGAAATTGCTGAAGTGGTTTGGAACCACAATTTGAGCCACAATCCTACAAATCCACAATGGGCTAACCGTGACCGCTTCGTGTTGTCAAACGGCCATGGCTCAATGCTGATTTATTCTTTACTGCACCTGACAGGTTACGATTTAGGTATCGAAGATATAAAGACTTTCCGTCAATTGCACTCACGCTGTGCTGGTCACCCGGAATACGGCTACGCACCAGGCATTGAAACCACTACCGGTCCATTGGGTCAGGGTATCGCTAATGCGGTTGGTTTCGCAATGGCTGAAAAACTGCTGGCTAACCAGTTCAACAAGCCAGGCCATGACATCGTTGACCACTACACATACGTGTTCCTGGGCGACGGTTGTATGATGGAAGGCGTTTCTCACGAAGCTTGTGCTTTGGCCGGTACCTGGGGCCTGGGCAAACTGATGGCTTTCTGGGATGACAATGGTATCTCTATCGATGGTCACATCGAAGGCTGGTACACAGACGACACCGCAGGCCGCTTCAAGTCATACGGCTGGCACGTTGTTTCAGTAGATGGTCACGACCAGGCTGCAATCCAAAAAGCCATTGACGAAGCCAAATCAGTGACTGACAAACCATCATTGATCTGCTGTAAAACAATCATTGGTAAAGGTTCACCAAACAAGTCTGGTTCACATGACTGCCACGGTTCTGCATTAGGCGACGCTGAAGTTGCTGCTACACGGGCTGAAATCGGCTGGGCACATGAGCCATTCGTGATTCCTGCTGATGTATATGAAGGCTGGGACCAAAAAGTTAAAGGTGCTGCCAGAGAGTCTAGCTGGAATGAAAAATTCGCAGCTTACGAAAAAGCATTCCCGGCTGAAGCTGCAGAGTTCAAGCGTCGTATGAACAACGACCTGCCAGCTAACTGGAAAGCAGAAACAGACAAAATCATCGCTGCTATCAACGAAAAAGCAGAAGGTGTTGCTTCACGTAAAGCTTCACAAAACGCGATTGGCGCTTTGGCTCCATTGTTGCCAGAGTTCCTGGGCGGCTCAGCTGACTTGACTGGTTCTAACCTGACTTCAACTGGTAGCTTCGTACACGTAAATGCGAAAGAGCCAGGTAACTACATCTCTTACGGTGTACGTGAATTCGGTATGGCTGCGATCATGAACGGTGTGGCATTGCACGGTGGCCTGTTGCCATTCGGTGGTACATTCCACATGTTTTCTGACTACATGAAGAACGGTATGCGTATGTCTGCGTTGATGCATCAACGTGTGATCTATGTACTGACCCATGACTCTATCGGTCAAGGCGAAGATGGCCCAACTCACCAACCAGTTGAGAACACATCTGGCTTGCGTTACATTCCACGTATGGATGTATGGCGTCCAGCTGATGCCACTGAAACAACAGTGGCATGGGTTGCTGCAGTTGAGAAGAAAGACGGTCCAACAAGCTTGGTTCTGTCTCGTCAAAACCTGCCAGGTATCAAGCACGACGCTAAAGACTTCGACGCAATCCGCAAGGGTGGCTACGTACTCTCCGACGTTGCTGGCGCACAAGTGATCATCATCGCTAACGGTTCCGAGCTGGATCTGGCTGTGAAAGCGGCTGCTGAGTTGAACGCTGCCGGTACTAAAGTACGTGTGGTTTCCATGCCATCTACTAACGTATTCGACCGCCAAGACCAGGCTTACAAAGACAGCGTTCTGACTCCAGGCGTTGTTCGCGTAGCTGTTGAAGCTGCTCACCCAGACTTCTGGCGTAAGTATGTAGGTTTAGAAGGTGCTGTTGTCGGTATCGACACATTCGGTGAGTCTGCTCCTGGCGGCGCACTGATGAAGCACTTCGGTTTCACGGTAGAGAACGTTGTAGCTACTGTTAAATCTGTTCTGTAATTTAAGACAGATTGACCGAATAAAAACCGCCTCCTTGTGGGGCGGTTTTTTTATGTCTCTTTATTGAAGGTGTGAGGCATCAAGTTTTTGGCGTCAGCACCAAGAACCACCCAGGTCACTCAGTTATGTGAGTATCAGGCGCTGGTTATTGCAGAGCATAGTGGGCAAACCGGCAATCACTCTTCACGAATCAGAGTAAATTCACCTGCACATTGACCTGCAGTATAGGCGCCACATTGGGCCCGATGAAACTTCCAGCAACCGGAGGAACCGCTTCCGGGTCGCGAGCCACCGCCACGGCGATGTGGTGTGTCCCTGTGACTAGACCAGAAGTCGGGTCAAAGCCTTTCCAGCCGGTACCCGGCAAATACACTTCTGCCCAGGCATGGGTTGTGGCGTTGCCTGCCTCGGTGGCAGGGGCATGCAGATAACCACTGACAAACCGGCTGGCGAGCCCCAGATGACGGCAAGCCTCAATGAACAGCGTGGCATAATCGCGGCATGAACCGCTGCCATACTGGAGGGTAGTGGCGGGGGTTTGTACGCCTGCTGCCTCACGCACCTGATAACGGAATTGTGTATAAATCGCCTGGTTCAAGGTAGTGAGCATCTCAAACGTGTTGCGCTGGCCATTGAGCAACCCAAGTTGCACCAGCCATTGATGCACCTGAGTTTCGTCTTGTGCAAACACCGGGCGCTGGAAAGCTGCCAGATCGGCCCATTCGGCTTGTGCATAACTAAACGGATAGTTCACCGCATAGGCATCCATCCAGAAATCCAGCGGTGCCTCTTCATAATGTTGTATCACCACTTCGCTGGCGATGGTCAGCTTGTCACTCGGCTGCAAAAAGTTGACAGTCGCCAACGAATTATCAAACACATCCCGCGACCATCGGATCTGATAAGCCGGCGATATGTTCAGGATAGAAGATTCGATACGCAGATCGTGGCCTTCTCGCGGCCGTATCAGCAGGCAATGTTGTTGCAGCGTCACCGGTGAGGCAAAACGATACTCGGTAAGATGTTTGATTCTAATGCGTTTCATAGTGTCTGCATCAGGCCACGTTAACCAGGGGCGCCCGGAAGTTGGGTCACGCGCACCAGCATCTCTTCAGGGCTCAGTGCCGGACCGAACTGGTTAAAAATAGCCACATCGGCAGCATCGTGCCCATAAGCGACGGTCACACGTCCACCGCGAGGAAAAGCCTGGGTAGGGTCAAAGGTATACCATCTGCCATTCACATAAGCCTCAAACCAGGCATGGAAGTCCATTGGTTGCAGTTCATGTAAAAACCCCACCACCATCCGCGCAGGGATACACAATCCGCGACATAAGGCGATGCCCAGGTGTGCCAGTTCACGGCAGACACCTTCCCGCTCCTGGTTAACCTCAACGGCAGAGAGTTGATAGTGTATAGAGTCTGTGTTGTAGTTAATGTTTTGCCGTATCCATTGTTCAATCGCCATCACCTGGTCATACCCAGGCTGCGCATTGGCAACGATCTGCTGGCCTAAATCAAGCAACTTGTCCGACTCGCAATAGCGCGAAGGCAACAGGTAGGTGAGTACTTCATCGGGGAGGTTTTGCACATCATCAAACGGCGCCCCGGGTGCGGTATCAATCCCGTCCGCCGTTAAAATATCGGCCGATGTGCTGATACTAAATTTGCCCACAGGCGCTACCAGCCGCTGGCAAAGGTTGCCATACGTATCGGTATACTCCATTACCGGCACACTGGGAGTAATCGTATAAGACTGTCGCGCTACCCACTGCTGCACACCGCTACGCGGACGCAACATTAAAATAAAGGGGGTAGGGATACTGACATTAAATGTGATGTCACATTCAGTACGTAGCCACATTGTGTGATCCTTATGTGGTGTATTCATTTTCATTTTAGCCTGCTTTGATAAACACTGCGTATAGTTTTTGTTCAAGTGCATTGAATCAGCCAATTCCTCTCAATGCCTTACTAATATTGCCCTTCACATCGATAAACTGCGCATGACCTTTACATGACGCACATACGATTCAAAAGTTCGCTTGATTTGCAAGACTTGCCACGTTTTTGGCATTTAATGGTAGTCTGACCAAAATTATTATTAGCCTGCATTATGAAAACCCCGCAAAGATTAGAACCCCTGATTGAAGATGGCATTATTGATGATGTCATCCGCCAGTTAATGAGTGGCAAAGAAGCCACCGTATATGTCGTACGCTGTGGAGACGAAACCCGTTGCGCCAAGGTCTACAAAGAAGCCAATAAACGCAGCTTCCGCCAGAGTGTCGATTACACCGAAGGCCGCAAAGTCAAAAGCAGCCGTCAGGCGCGTGCCATGGCTAAAGGCTCCAAATACGGCAAACAGGCACAAGAAGAAGCCTGGCAAAGCGCCGAAGTCGATGCCTTGTACCGCCTGGCTGCCGCGGGAGTCACCGTGCCAACCCCATATCAATTCTACGAAGGTGTGTTGATTATGGATTTAGTTGCTGACGCTCAAGGTAACGCCGCGCCCAGGCTAAACGATATTGTGTTTACCGCTGAAGAAGCCCGCCAGCATCATCAAACGCTACTCAAAGAAGTCGTGCGCATGTTGTGTGCCGGTATCGTGCATGGCGACCTTTCCGAATTCAACATACTGCTCAGTGAAAACGGCCCGGTGATCATCGACTTACCGCAAGCGGTAGATGCCGCAGGCAACAACCACGCCATGAGCATGCTGGAACGCGATGTCCGCAACCTGGCTGATTTCTTCGGCCAATTTGCGCCTGAGCTACTCACCACAGAATATGGCAAAGAGATTTGGGCACTCTACGCGCATGGCGACCTTACCCTTGAAACCGAGCTGACTGGCAGATTCAAGCAAGATAACAAACCTGTGGATTTGAAGAGCGTAGTCCGTGTGATTGATGCCGTCCGCGATGAAGAAGCCGCCAAACAAATGCGCTTGGCAGAAGCAAAAGCGGCATTGCCAAAAGCAGGGCGATGATTGTTGACTAATGTTTGGCCATTAACTAAACCGCCTCGTGTAAGGCGGTTTTTCTTTTTGGACTAATTCAATGACTTGGCAATATTGATGAACAAGATTATTCAATAATTTATCAGGCACATTTTCTTGTGCATTGAGCTTTCACAAGCTATTTGAAAACATTATTCATTAGCGCTATACTTGCACAATTAATTGAACAAGTCGGAGGCGTTATGCATGTCATTAGTTATTCTGAGGCTCGCAACTCCCTTAAAACAGTCCTCGATCAAGTGGTGAATGATGTGGATGTCACCATCATCAACCGCCGTGATGCAGCTGATGCCGTGGTCATGTCACTTGATCATTACAACAGCTTGATGGAGACATTGCATCTTCTCCAAAGCCCGGCCAATGCTGCGCATCTGGCTGAGTCTATCGCGCAACTCAAAGCAGGCAAAGCCGAACTTAAGACACTTATTAAAGAATAAATATCTCATGGCAAGGTTAATCGTCTTTACACCTAAAGCCTGGGATGATTATCTTTATTGGCAGACGCAAGATAAGAAAACACTCAAGCGCATTAATATGTTGATTGAAGCATCAGCAAGAGAGCCATTTACGGGAATTGCCAAACCAGAACCACTCAAAGGGGATTTGACAGGTTTTTGGTCTCGCCGGATTGATGATGTCAATCGGCTGGTTTATCAGGTGACTGAGTCAGAATTGCAGATTGTGGGTTGTCGCTATCATTATTCATAATGCTTACTGGTAAATATCAAACCGTCTCCAGAAGGCGGTTTTTCTTTGTTGGTCACTAATCACCGCGGCAAGTTTGAT
>NZ_DATHWZ010000022.1:0-74157 GCF_035460085.1 Methylophilus sp. | reverse complement strand
CCATGCTTACACATTAAAATAAAGCTTTCTGAGCGGCAGGTGGTGCCGCCATGACCTTGTCTATATCAATCTCGAATATGCCGAGTTTGCCAGCACAGGGCATTAGCGGTAATGGTCTTGCCTGCTCAAATAAAAAGCCATAGTACGCTTGGTGCACGCCGCCAAAATGCGCCCGCTGCTCGCTACTGATGCCAGCGGGTAATTCGCCGGGCTTGCTGCACAACACCAGTTTGGCGATGCCAACGACGCCGCCATATTCCAGTTTATCTCTGTCCGGGATGGGGACATCGGTATTGGATTTGATGTGCTGGTAATATTCTTCATACAGGCCTTTACTGGCATGAATGAGGATAGGTCCCCGGTATTGCGTTCCCCAGCTGCGGTCATCTACCAGTAAATAGCCATTTGCAATCAGCCAGGCAAAGGGTTGCTTGAGTGATAATGCCTTGATGACACCGGACGGCGTTAACGTTGACATGGCTGGACGATGGGGTGGCTGGGGCTTAGGCGATTTCCCGTGTTTCCATAAACTGGATATCCGGGTAGCGCTCTTGCGCCATTTGCAGGTTCACGCGGTTGGGTGCCAGGTAAACATAATCATCTGCGCTATCGAGACCAACGTTAAAACCATATTTATCGGCAATCGCTTTCAGGTCTGCATCTGAGCCTTTCAACCAGCGCGCGGTGTAACAGTCGTATGGCTCGAAGATCATGTCCACACCATATTCATGTTCCAGGCGATGCGACACGACTTCAAACTGCAGCATACCTACCGCACCCAGAATCAAATCATTGGACAGCAGCGGGCGGAATAACTGCGCAGCGCCTTCCTCGGACAATTGCTTGAGGCCTATCTGCAACTGTTTCATCTTCATCGGATTCTTGATCCGTGCTCTGCGGAAGAACTCCGGCGCAAATGAGGGAATGCCGGTGAATTTTAGGGCTTCGTTTTCGGTAAATGTATCGCCCAATTTGATCGTGCCATGGTTAGGAATACCGATAATGTCACCGGAATACGCTTCATCCATGATGGTGCGATCTTGCGCCATAAAGGTAATCGCATTGTTTACATTGAGCATTTTTCCGGATGCCACTTGCTTGATTTTCATGCCACGTTCAAAACGGCCGGAACAGACGCGCAGGAAGGCGATGCGGTCGCGGTGTTTCGGATCCATATTGGCCTGGATCTTGAACACGAAACCAGCGAATTTTTCTTCATTAGCGGCGACCGAACGCGTGGCTGTATTGCGAGCCTGTGGCGGCGGTGAAAGGTCAACCACTGCATCCAGCAAAGATTGCACACCAAAGTTATTCACTGCAGAACCAAAAAATACAGGCGTCTGTTTACCGCTTAAATAACGCTCTTTATTAAATTCGTTGGAAGCACCACGTACCAGTTCAATGTCTACGCGCAATTCTTTTGCCTGGTAGCCAATCAGTTCATCCAGGCGTGGATTGTCTATGCCCTGGATTGTTTCTGAAGTCCCTTTTTCAGCACGTGGATCAAAGAACAGGATACTGTCAGTCACCAGGTTGTAGACGCCACGGAAGGTTTTACCCATGCCAATCGGCCAGGTCATAGGGGCACATTCCATGCCCAGGGTTGTTTCAATCTCGTCAAGTAACTCAATCGGCGCGCGGCTCTCACGGTCCAGCTTGTTGATGAAGGTGATGATAGGCGTGTCGCGCATACGACAGACGTTGAGCAGCTTGATGGTTTGCGCTTCGACGCCATTGACGGAGTCAATGACCATCACTGCTGAATCCACAGCTGTCAGCGTACGGTAAGTATCTTCGGAGAAGTCATCATGGCCGGGGGTATCCAGCAGGTTCACCATATGTTCACGATACGGAAACTGCATGACAGAAGAGGTCACAGAAATGCCGCGCTGCTTTTCCAGCTCCATCCAGTCAGACGTCGCATGGCGCGCAGCCTTTCGGCCACGCACTTCACCGGCAACCTGGATCGCACCGCCGAACCACAACAGCTTTTCAGTCAGCGTGGTTTTACCCGCATCCGGGTGGGAAATAATGGCAAAGGTGCGACGACGTTGGACTTCTTGCTGCAAACTGGACATGAAAAAATAGCGCTTTGGGAAAAAGCGCTATTTTAACCTATTTGCTACAGGAAGAACTTGTGCAGCTTAGTCGATGCCTATTTTCGCATCAGGAAAATTGCAATCGCGATAAACACCACCAGGATTATCAGGCCTTCCATATTGTGACTTTTTAAATGTCGCCTTGCTTAGCTGACAGGTAGTTTCAACTGATCTAAAATCGCCGGGTTATCCAGTGTCGAGATATCAGAGGTGATTTCTTCACCTTTTGCCAGGCTACGCAGCAAGCGGCGCATGATTTTTCCAGAGCGGGTTTTTGGCAAATTGTCTCCAAAACGGATCTCGTCCGGTTTGGCAATCGGGCCGATTTCTTTCCCAACCCAGTCACGCAATTCGGCCACGATTTTCTTGGCTTCTTCACCTTCCGGGCGTTTACCCTTTAATACCACGTAGGCGACCACAGACTCGCCTTTAATCGGGTGCGGTTTACCCACTACAGCAGATTCGGCAACTAAATGGTTGGAAACTAAGGCGGATTCGATTTCCATCGTGCCCAGACGATGGCCTGACACGTTTAGCACGTCATCAATACGGCCCATGATGGTAAAGTTGCCGGTACTGGTGTCACGAATGGCGCCATCGCCTGCCAAATAAAGGTTGCCCCCCAACTCGGCCGGGAAGTAACTGGTTTTATAACGCTCGGGGTCGTTGTAGATGGTGCGTATCATGGACGGCCACGGCTTTTTAATGACCAGAAGGCCGCCATTTCCCCATGGAATGTCTTTGCCGTTTTCATCCACCACATCAATATCAATGCCGGGGAAAGGTAAGGTGCAGGAACCTGGCACCAGTGGCGTCGCCCCTGGCAATGGCGTGATCACATGACCACCGGTTTCGGTTTGCCAGAAAGTGTCTACAATCGGGCAGCGGTTACCGCCCACTTGCTCGAAATACCACATCCAGGCTTCCGGATTAATCGGTTCACCCACGGTGCCCAGCAAGCGCAGGCTGGATAAATCAAAGTGGTTGGGATGCGTCGTATAGTCGGTTTCACCAGCTTTAATAAGCGAGCGAATAGCAGTCGGCGCGGTGTAGAACACGCTGACTTTATGCCGCTGGATCATTTCCCAGAAACGGCCAGCATTCGGGAAAGTCGGAATGCCTTCAAACACGATTTGTGTCGCACCCATGGCAAGTGGTCCATAAGTCACGTAGCTGTGGCCGGTGATCCAGCCCACATCGGCGGTACACCAGTAAATGTCGTCAGGCTTGATATCAAATGTCCAGCGCATGGTATTCATGGCATGGAGCAGATAGCCCGCCGAGCTATGCTGTACGCCTTTGGGTTTGCCAGTAGAGCCTGAGGTGTAAAGCAGGAACAACGGATGTTCTGCATCCACCATCACCGGCGCACATTCATCTTCTTTGCCTGCGATCAGGTCATGCCACCAGGTACATTGATCATTCCATGCAACTTCCTGCCCGGTTTTCTTGAGCACCACGATATTGCGGAGGCTGTCGCAGCCGCCCATGGCAATGCCTTCATCGACAGCTTGTTTGAGAGCTAAGGTTTTGCCACCACGGAATTGACCGTCGGAAGTAATAACGGCGACAGCGCCCGCATCAATGATGCGTTCATTCAGGCTTTTGGCCGAAAAGCCGCCAAACACCACAGAGTGGATAATGCCCAGACGCGCACAGGCTTGCATGGCGACAATCGCTTCAATGCCCATAGGCAGGTAGATAATGACCCGGTCGCCTTTGACCAGGTTTAGCGATTTGAGGCCGTTGGCAAACTGGCATACTTGGTGATACAAGTCTTTGTAAGTGACGTTCTTGACGTCGCCGTTATCCGCTTCAAAAATGATGGCGGTTTTGTTCGGGATTGTTTGCAGGTGCCTGTCCAGGCAGTTGGCTGAGACGTTTAATTCGCCATCCTCAAACCACTTGTAGAAAGGGGCTTGTTCCTCATTCAGGGTTTTGGTGAAAGGTTTGTGCCAGATCAATAATTCGCGTGCCAGTTTGGCCCAGAATCCTTGGTAATCCTGTGTGACTTCTTTGCACAAACGTTGGTATTCCTCCATGCTGCTCACCGCTGCCTTGCTGGAAAAATCTTTGTCCGGTGCAAATACGCGGTGTTCATGAAGTACAGATTCGATAGACATAGCGTCCCCCAAAAATCAATGTCAAAAAATGAAAGTCTGAGTGAACCTCAGGTATTATTATTCTGGTTCTGATTGACCAACTCTCCGAGCACACAAGACACCCCATAAGAGCGATATCCCATGCAACAGCTTGCACAAATTCTAACAGAAAAGCAGGTGCCGTCTACAGAAGCGGCCTATTTGCTGCATGCTGCAGCATGCAGCCCCTTTTTCGCCAGATTCGCTACAAAAAATACAGATTCTCTGACTGATTTGTTAGATAACTTATATAAGACCTATAAGACTGAAGATGTTGCTGCATTGTTTTCCAGCGAAAAAAATGTAGCGGAAGCGGTTTTTTTGCAACAAATCAGGCAGATACGCCAACGCCTGATGGCGCATCTGATCGTGCGTGACCTGAACGGTCTGGCCAGTTTTGAAGAGGTGGTAGAGACCACCAGTGCGCTGGCGGAATCGGCGATTACTGCAGCGGCAGACTTTTATCACTGCGAACTGGCTAAAACCTACGGCACGCCTCGTGATGCCCAAGGTCATCCCCAGCAATTAATTGTAGTCGGTATGGGCAAGCTTGGTGGACGCGAACTGAATGTGTCTTCAGACATTGACCTGATTTTTGCCTACGAGCATGAAGGCGAGACCGATGGTGAAAAATCCATCAGCAACCAGGATTTCTTTACCCGGCTGGGCAGGAAATTAATTGTTGCGCTGGATGATGTCACTGCTGATGGGTTTGTATTCCGTGTTGATATGCGTTTGCGTCCCTATGGTTCTGAAGGCGCCCTGGTGTGTAATCTGGATGCGCTGGAAGATTACTACCAGAATTACGGCCGGGAATGGGAGCGCTATGCCTGGATCAAGGGGCGGGTAGTCTACGGTCCAGCCGAAGCGCTGAATAAATTGATCCGGCCATTTGTTTTCCGCAAATATCTTGATTTCAATGCATATGCCTCGATGCGTGATTTAAAGACACAGATACAGCGTGATGTAGTGCAACGGCGCTTGTCGAACAATATCAAGCTGGGTCGCGGGGGCATTCGTGAAATCGAGTTTATTGCGCAGTTGTTCCAGCTGATCCGTGGCGGCCAGTTGCCTGATTTGCAGATCAAACCTACTTTGTCGGTACTTGCACGTCTGGCGGAACGCGGCATGTTGCCCGCGGAAGATGAGGCGGCGCTTAAGGAAAGTTATATCTACCTGCGTAATCTTGAGCATCGATTAATGTATATCGACGACCAGCAAACACAGGACTTGCCAGACTCGGAAACCTATCGTGGCTACCTGTTATGTATGCTTAAGCAACAGGACTGGGAGAGTTTTATCGCAGCGCTTAATCAGCACCGGGATCGTGTGCAGCGGTTCTTTGACGAGACATTCAAAGATCAAAAAAGTAACGATCAGCAAGCGAATGGGTTAGAAAAAGAAATCGCTATCTGGGAAGGCACGATTGCAGCGAGTGAAGCACAGCTATGGTTGCAGGAGCAAGGCTATACCCGGGCTGCCGATATTGTCCAATTGCTGCAAAACACGCGTGCCAGCCAGAGAATCCAGCAATTACCCGAACAAAGTAAACGCCGTCTGGATCGACTGATGCCGTTGCTGCTACGTGAGGCGATGCAGCAACAAAGCATAGCTCCAGACACGGCACTTATTCGTACGCTGGATTTGCTGGAAAGTATTTGCCGGCGCGCCAGTTACCTGGCGCTGCTGGCTGAATTCCCTGATGCATTGTCTTTAATCGTGAAATTGTGTGCTGCCAGCCCGTGGATTGCCCAATATGTGTCAGCACACCCGGTATTGCTGGATGAATTGCTGAATAAACAAACCTTGTTTAAGCGACTGGATGCGGCGCAATTAAAAACTGAGTTAATCCAGCACATGGCACACCTGGCTGGCGATGTAGAGGCGCAAATGGATGCCATGCGCCACTTCAAGCATGCCAACGTGCTGAAAATCGCTGCCCAGGATTTGATGACTGCATTGCCGCTGGAAGCGATTTCGGATGACTTGAGTGCATTGGCTGAAGTTGTGTTGCAGGTAAGCCTGCAAACCGTTTGGCAGAACGTCTCTTTCAAGCATCGTGAAATACCGCAATTTGCCGTGATTGGCTACGGCAAGCTAGGTGGTAAGGAACTGGGTTATTTATCCGATCTGGATATCATCTTTCTGTATGACGATGAAGCCGATAACGCGCAGGAAGTGTATGGCCGTTACGCACAACGTCTGAACACCTGGTTCAATACCATCACCAATGCCGGTCTTTTGTATGAAACCGATTTGCAATTAAGGCCTGACGGTAACAGTGGCTTACTCGTGAGCAGCGTGGTGGCATTTGAGGACTACCAGAAAAATAAAGCCTGGGTATGGGAACACCAGGCGATTACCCGTGCCCGTTTTGTCGCGGGAGAGGCGAAAGTCGGCGAGCAGTTCGAGCAGATCCGCCTGCAACTTCTCAAAACAAAGCGCAATGAGGCAGATATCAAGCAAGATATCAAAGAAATGCGCCAGAAAATGCGTGAGTCACACCGCTTTGATGTTGCCATGTTTGACCTCAAGCATGAAGCGGGCGGCATTATCGATGTCGAGTTTATCGTGCAATACCTGGTACTTTTGCACGCAGCAGATTATCCACAACTCACCGAAAATATCGGCAATATTGCCTTGCTAGGCGTATTCGCAGAAAACGGCTTAATCAATGCCACGCTGGCGAAACAAGTGCAAACGTCATATCGCCAATACCGTGCCTGGATACACGCCAGCAAATTGCAAGGCGATGCAGCAAAGGTGGAGAAAACATTGGCAGCACCATTACAGCAACCAGTGATTGAATTATGGCAGGCAGTATTTGAGCCTTAGTCTGGCCGCAGTCTTGCTATAGGCCCCAGCGTAGTCCTGCGGCGTGCACCGGGCTATCCCAGTGCTGCCTGATTTCTTCATCCAGCAGGCAGACGGTGATTGAAGCGCCGGCCATGTCTATGGCTGTAATGTAATTGCCGACCAGGCTGCGGGAGACGGAAAATCCTTTTTCTTTCAGAAGCCTGGCGGCGGTGTTGTAAATCAGATATAGCTCCATCAATGGCGTTGCGCCCAGGCCGTTTACCAATAAAAGAATTTCACCGGTTAGTGGTAATTGCTTGGCTTCAATATCATGCAAAATGGCGGCGACCATATCATTGACGATGGCGTCGGCTTCGCGCATGGCTTCACGCCGGCGGCCAGGTTCCCCATGAATGCCAACGCCCATTTCGATCTCGCTACCAGAAATATCAAAAGTAGGGCGGCCAGCTGCTGGCACCGTACAGCTGGTCAAAGCTGCGCCTATGCTGGATGTGCGCAGGTTGATTTTTTCACCCAGTGTTTTGCATGCTTCTAAATCCGCGCCGGTTTCTGCCAGGTTGCCTACACATTTTTCTACAATGACCGTACCAGCCACGCCACGGCGGCCGGTAGTGTAAGTGCTGTTGACCACAGCACAATCATCCGAGGTATACAGGCTTGCATGTTCAAATGGCAACATTTCTGCAGCCATTTCAAAGTTCATGACATCACCGGCATAATTTTTCACGATAAACAATACGCCTTTATCGGCATGCACCGCTTCAGCGGCTGCCAGCATCTGGTCTGGTGTGGGCGAAGTAAATACCTGGCCAGGGCAGGCAGCATCTAGCATGCCTTTGCCAACATAGCCTGCGTGCAATGGCTCATGGCCAGAGCCGCCACCGGAAATAATCGCCACCTTGTTTTGTGCTTTTTGCTTACGGGTGACAAAGGTAGGCTCGAACTGCACTTCAACCAGATCGGCATGCGCAGTGGCAAATCCGCTCAGGCTTTCAGCCAGCATATGATCGACATTGTTCAGAAATTTTTTCATGTTTGCTCTTGTTGCCCTGGAAGTGCTGAATGGGAAAGCGTTGGCTGATTAAGTGTCAGGTTGCGGTGATAGCATCGGCGGGAGTTTCCGCCAGGCATATTAACTATTGCCAACCAGATCGCACACCGTGTGTATCATGACCTGGCAGCTTTTGGCGCCGGCATCCAGATGACCGATAGCACGTTCGCCCAGCCCTGAAGCGCGGCCTTTGGTGGCTAACATGTTGCGTGTAGATTCGAGGCCTTCACTGGCGACATTCTTTAACCCCAATGCAATTTCTTTTGCAGATCTACCTTGCTCCGCTAAGTGCTTAAAAGCACTGGCTACTGGAATCAGTACATCAAGCATGGTTTTTTCACCGGCTTGCGCTTTGCCACGCTGCATAATGGCGTGCACACCAGATTCAAACGCCAGTGCAATGGCCAGCGTGTCGGTGTGTTCGCTGGTTTTTAAGCTTTTGCCCATGCTCATAAAAAAGCTGGCGAATAACGGACCTGAGGCACCACCTATCGTACTCAGCAGCTTCATGCCAATTTTATTCAGCGCATCGGCGGCTGGTAAAGCTGCCAGTTCAGCTGAAATATTGGTGATCGCCTCGCAACCACGCTTCATATTAATGTAATGGTCACCGTCGCCAATTTCCCGGTCCAGGCCTTCAATATCCGCTTCATGCGCCAAAATGGCATTGCGGATAGCTGAGGCCATATGATTTATTGTGTCGCTATTCATTGTGAGTGTCGTGTCATCATTCATTGTCAGGCAGCCTGCTGAGGATTAAGTGGTTGTCAGGCATATCTCCATGTTACATATAAGCCATCGCGTACAGCAAGCGTACTTTTTTCATGAGCCGTACTAGGTGTTTTGCTCGCTAGCGTTTAAAATACCGCCGCTGTCCTCGTGGTGAAACAGGATATCACCAGCCCCTCCTAAGGGCTAGTTTCAGGTTCGAGTCCTGACGGGGACACCCATTTAGTATCTATAATTGCTGGTAAGTGCTTGAAAACAAGCGTTTTCTGCCATATAATTGCGGATTGGCTTTTTGGTCAATTAACTTGGCATGTATTCACATAGGGTGCCCGCAAGGGTGTTATTGAATGCATGTGAATGAATAACCCTTTGAAATAGAAAGACTTATTATGTCAGTGACTATGCGTCAAATGCTGGAGGCTGGTGTTCACTTCGGCCACCAGACTCGTTATTGGAACCCGAAAATGGCTGAGTTCATTTTTGGTGATCGTAACAAAATCCATATCGTTAACCTTGAAAAAACCCTGCCATTATTTGAAGATGCACAAAAATATGTGCGTACCCTGGCAGCAAATAAAGGTCGTATCCTTTTCGTAGGCACCAAGCGTCAAGCCCGCGATATCGTTAAAGAAGAAGCGCAGCGCGCAAGTTGCGCGTATGTTAACCACCGCTGGTTGGGCGGTATGTTGACTAACTTCAAAACTGTTAAACAATCTATCAAACGTTTGACTGAATTTGAAAATATGATGCAAGACGGTAGCATCGAAAAATTCGGTAAAAAAGAAGCTTTAGGCATCAAGCGCGAAATCGAAAAACTGGAGCGTTCCATCGGTGGTATTAAAGAGATGGGCGGTTTGCCAGATGCGATTTTCGTGATTGACGTTGGTCATGAAAGTGGCGCGATTACTGAAGCACGCAAGCTGGGTATTCCTGTGATTGGTATCGTTGATACCAATAACTCACCAGATGGCATCACTTATGTGATTCCTGGTAACGATGACTCATCACGTGCGATCCGCCTGTATGCTCGTGGTATGGCTGATGCAGTGTTGGAAGGCCGTGCTAACGCGATTACTGAAATCGTGAAAGCAGCACAAGAAGAAGCTGCACCAGCAGCAGCGCCGACAGAGGCTGTTGCCGAGTAATTGCTCGCAGCTAAAAAAGGGGCTATTCGCCCCTTTTTCTATTGCATCGCATGCAATATGGCTGACACATCGTCAGTGTATTGTTTAAAAGAATATTTAGTAAATCCTCAAGCAGGAATCCTAACAAAAGGAGTAGTAAATGGCTGAAATTACCGCAGGCATGGTGAAAGAGTTACGTGAGCGCACTGATGCGCCAATGATGGACTGTAAAAAAGCATTGACTGAAGCTGAAGGCGATATGGCACGTGCCGAAGAAATTCTGCGCGTGCGTTTTGGTAACAAAGCAAGCAAGGCTGCTGGCCGTGTAGCCGCTGAAGGTACGGTTGGTATCAGTATTGCTGCTAATGGCAAATTGGGCACCTTGATCGAGGTTAACTCTGAAACAGACTTCTGTGCCAAAAACGAAGAGTTCCTGAAGTTTGTGTCTGAACTGGCGCAAGTGGTTAACGAAAATAACCCGGCCGATATCGAAGCGGTTGCCGCTCTGCCGATGCGTGGTGAGACTGCTGAAGCTGTGCGTGCGCAATTGGTTGGTAAAATCGGTGAAAACATTACGCCACGTCGTTTTGTGCGTACTGAAGCCAAAGGCCAGTTGTACAGCTATGTACACGGTAGCAAAATCGGTGTGCTGGTTGATCTGGTTGGTGGTGACGAGAATTTAGGTAAAGACCTGGCTATGCACATTGCTGCTGCAAAACCAAAATCACTGGATGCCAGCGGTGTGGATGCGTCCTTGATTGAAGCCGAACGTCGCGTAGCGATTGAAAAAGCGAAAGAAGCTGGCAAACCAGATGCCATGCTGGAAAAGATTGCTGACGGAACCGTGCAAAAATTCTTGAAAGAAGTGACTTTGCTGAGCCAGACTTTTGTGAAAGATGACAAAGTGTCAATTGAGCAATTGTTAAAAAATAACAATGCAAGTGTTGCTTCATTCGCTATGTATGTCGTTGGTGAAGGCATTGAAAAAGTAGTGGTGGATTACGCTGCTGAAGTAGCTGCTGCGGCAAAAGTTTAATTTTTATCAGGCAATATCTAAAAGTGGAATCTGCGGATTCCACTTTTTTTATGCTTCATGGGTCGCTTTCTGGCCCAAGAAACCGCGTTTTGTGATTAAATAGGCACATTTTGAGTTTGGGAAAAATAGCAATGGCACAACCTGTTTTCAAGCGTGTTCTCCTTAAATTATCCGGTGAGGCGCTGATGGGCGATGATGCTTACGGCATTAATCGTGAGACAGTGAATGCGATTGTTTTGCAAGTCAAAGAAATCGTTGATATGGGTGTGCAGGTCGGCATCGTGATTGGCGGGGGCAATATTTTCCGCGGCATCGCCCCAGCTGCCGAAGGCATGGACCGGGCAACAGCGGATTATATGGGTATGCTGGCTACAGTCATGAATGCCATGGCATTGCAGGATGCCATGAAACACGCTGGTGTGGCTGCTCGCGTACAAAGTGCGTTGAATATCGAAGCAGTCGCTGAGCCTTATATTCGTGGTAAGGCGATTCGCTATCTCGAAGAAGGTAAAGTGGTGATTTTTGGTGCCGGTACCGGTAACCCGTTCTTTACCACTGACACCGCTGCGGCATTGCGTGGCGTAGAGATTGATGCAGAAATCGTTTTAAAAGCGACCAAAGTCGATGGCATTTATACGGCTGATCCGAAGAAAGACCCGACAGCAATCCGCTACGAGACCGTTTCATTTGATGAGGCGATTAATAAAAACCTGAAAGTAATGGACGCTACGGCATTTACTTTATGCCGTGACCAGAAAATGCCGATTGTGGTATTCAGTATTTTCAAACAAGGCGCGCTTAAGAGCATTATTCTGGGTGAGAACGAAGGCACACGCGTTAAGGCTTGATGCTTAACGGTTGCGGAAGTAAAGTGAAATTGGAGAAAGATCATGGTTGAAGACATTAAAAAATCTGCCGAGCAGAAAATGCAAAAGTCTCTGGACGCATTAAAAACAGATTTGGCAAAGGTACGCACAGGTCGCGCACATGCGGGTTTGCTGGATCATGTCATGGTTGAGTACTATGGTTCTATGGTGGCGGTTAACCAGGTTGCCAACGTTAACCTGGGGGACGCACGTACGATTAATGTGCAGCCTTATGAAAAAAACATGATTGCAAAAGTGGAAAAAGCTATTCGCGACTGTGATCTGGGACTCAATCCGGCAACTAATGGTGATTTGATCCGCGTACCTATGCCTATGCTGACGGAAGAACGTCGTCGCGATTTGACGAAAATTGTACGTACAGAAGGTGAAGGCGCCAAAGTGGCGATCCGTAACATACGCCGCGATGCCAATGATGCATTGAAAAAACTCGAAAAAGACAAAGCGATTTCAGAAGATGATGAGCGGCGTGCGGAAGAAGAAGTGCAAAAAATGACTGATAAAGCGGTTGTCGAAGTAGATAAACTCTTGCAGCAAAAAGAAACCGATTTGATGGCGGTGTAAGCTGCTATATAGCTGAGCATATATATTTTGGGTTTCTTTTCCAGTTCTACCAAGCAAGTACCTGACACCAATGCGTTGCCGCAACATGTGGCGGTCATCATGGATGGCAACGGCCGCTGGGCAAAAAAACGATTTTTACCCAGGGTCGCCGGTCACCAGCGTGGCCTGGAGTCTGTCAGGCAGTTGGTGAAAACCTGCGTGCGGCTAGATATCAAGTTTCTAACCCTGTTTGCGTTCAGCAGCGAAAACTGGCGCCGCCCTTCAGACGAAGTGACATTCCTGATGGGTTTGTTCCTGGAAGCGCTGGAACGCGAGGTCAGCAAATTGCACGAGGCCAATATCATCCTCAAGTTGATTGGTGACCGCAGCCTGTTTAATGAGGTGTTACAACAAAAAATGCTCGAAGCCGAGCAAAAAACTGCAGGTAATAACGGGCTGACCCTCTCGATTGCTGTTAATTATGGTGGCCGCTGGGATGTGATCAATGCAGTGAATACCTTGTTGCAGGCTAACAGCGGCAAAGTAACTGAAATCAGTGAGTCTGACCTGACGCCACACCTCTCCATGCCTTACGCCCCTGAACCGGATTTGTTTATCCGTACCGGCGGGGAGACACGCATCAGTAATTTCCTGTTGTGGCAGCTTGCCTATACCGAGCTCTATTTTACGGATACTTTGTGGCCGGATTTTGATGAGGCCGCCTTTGAAGCTTCGTTAGTTTCCTACCGCCAACGCGAGCGTCGTTTTGGACGCACCAGTGAACAATTCAGCAGCGATAGCAGCGCGACTTAAATATATCCCAAACCCAGATCTATGTTGAAAACCAGAGTGATTACGGCCGTGATATTGCTGGGGCTATTTCTCCCGGCGTTATTCTACCTGCCCATGATGTGGTGGGCGTCCGCCATGCTGCTATTAACACTGGTTTGCTTGCATGAATGGGCCGGTTTTTTGCGATTGACACCGCTTCATACGCACTTTTTCCTGTTTTTTTCTACATTGACTGGCATTGTCTTGCTGATTTTATTGCAACAATGGGGTTTCCACTGGTTTTTCTATCATGCCCTGCATGTGTTTACGGGGATGACGTTTTTCTGGTTGATCATTGTGCCACTGGCGATGTTTTATAACACCTTTTTCAAACAACAGGCCTTTAATCTTTTCCTGGGTTGGAGTCTGATGCTGTCATTGTGGATGGCACTTGTAACCGCGCAAGAGGTGAACCCTTACGTATTGCTGGTCATTATTTCCACCATCTGGCTGGCTGACAGCGCGGCTTATTTTTTTGGTAAGCAATTCGGCCGGCACAAACTTGCGCCATCCATCAGCCCCGGTAAAACCTGGGAAGGCGTGCTGGGTGCTTTGCTGGCCGTTGCGGTGTATGCTGTCACTTTAAAAGCTACCGGCGCCGTCGCCACCTGGTGGATATTGCCTGGGTTGTGGATTATTACGATTGTCGGTGTATACGGCGATTTATTCGAATCCTTTTTCAAGCGTCGCGCCAACCTGAAAGATAGCGGGCAGTTTTTACCCGGACATGGCGGATTCCTGGATCGGGTAGATGGTGTCATCCCGGCACTGCCAGTGGGCTTATGCCTGGTATTCTGGTTTCATTACTGGCAACAGTCTTATTCATTTTAAAAGGCCATTTTGCAATACGTCACCATACTGGGCAGTACCGGCACCATCGGTCAGCAAACGCTGGATGTGATTTCACAGCATCCGCAACGCTACGCCGTGTTTGCCTTGACCGCGCACCAGAATGTAGAGGCCATGTTGCAACAGTGCGTCCGTTATCAGCCTCGATATGCAGTGATGCAGGATGCAGACGCTGCGCAACATTTAAGCCAGCGACTAAAGGCTGAAAATCTCGCAATAAAAGTCCTCTCCGGGATTGAGGGTTTAATTGAGGTTTCAGCGCATGAAACGGTCAATGCTGTGATGGCCGCGATCGTAGGGGCTGCCGGGTTGTTGCCCGCGCTTGCCGCCGCCAAAGCCGGCAAAAAAATACTGCTTGCTAATAAAGAAACACTGGTGATGGCTGGCCAGTTATTTATGGATGCCGTCAAGCAAGGGCAAGCGACTCTCCTGCCCATTGACAGCGAACATAATGCCATCTTCCAGGCCATGCCAAGCCAGGCCTATGCTGACCTCGCCGATGTCGGTGTTAACCAGATTATCCTGACCGCCTCCGGTGGCCCATTCCGCTGTTATACGCACGCGCAATTGGCAGACGTGACGCCTGCACTGGCGCTAAAGCATCCAAACTGGGTCATGGGCGCAAAAATCACCGTTGACTCGTCTACCCTGATGAATAAAGGCCTGGAAGTCATTGAGGCACACTGGTTGTTCAATGCAAGACCTGACCAGATCGAGGTCGTGGTACACCCGCAAAGTGTGATTCATTCCATGGTCTCTTATGTGGATGGCAGTATCCTGGCGCAACTGGGCAACCCTGATATGCGCACGCCGATTGCCTATGGGCTTGGTTACCCAGAGCGTATTGCGTCAGGAGTTAAACCACTTAGCCTGGTAGATGTCGCTAGACTCGAATTTGAAACGCCTGATACGGATCGTTTCCCTTGCCTGCAACTCGCCTATGATGCTTTGGCAGCAGGTGGGACTGCGCCTGCCGTACTCAATGCGGCTAACGAAGTCGCGGTGGCAGCCTTTCTTCAGGATGAGATTCATTATTTGGATATCCCGCGTTTGCTGGATGAAACGCTGCAAAAGCTGCCAGTTGAAAAAGTTAATTCTATTGAGCAATTGCTGGAAATTGATGCAAAAGCTCGCATCTGTGTCAAGAATGCCATGACAAAAACAACAGTCTCTGTTTATAAAGCGGTAGCGCTATGATGTCTGTACTGGCCTTTATTGTCGCCATCGGTGTATTGGTCACCATTCACGAATTTGGCCATTACCTGGCTGCACGTAGTTGCGGCGTCAGGGTGCTCAAATTTTCGATTGGGTTTGGTAAGCCTATTTTCCAATACCAGCATTCGCCGCAATCCACACAATGGGTGCTGTCTTGGATTCCACTGGGTGGCTACGTCAAAATGCTTGATAGCCGTGAATCAGAGGCACTGCAGTCTCCAGAACACCCAGCGATTCCCACCGATTGGTCACGCGCTTTTGACCGCCAAAACGTTGCCGCAAAAATGTGGATTGTATTTGCGGGGCCATTGGCTAATTTGTTACTGGCTTTTGTCTGTTACTGGGGTCTGATTGCCCAGGGCGAGGTGGGCTTTAAACCATATATCGGCCCGGTAGAGTCAGGCTCACTGGCAGCCAAGGCTGAATTGCGCTCAGGCGACCTGGTTGTTTCACTTGATAGCAAGCCGGTAGAAACCTGGCAAGACGCCCAATGGCAATTGCTTGAAGCCTGGGTAGCGCATCGATCTCTTAAAGTAGTAACTCGCACCGTGCAGGGCGAGTTGCATACGCATATCCTGCCGATGGCTGCTTTGCCTGGTGAACCTGAAGGGGATGTTTTGCAGAAAGTCGGCATTTCCATGCAGATGCCTGTCATCCCTGCCGTGGTGGGCGAGATCCTGCCAGGCTCGGTTGCGGAAAACAGTGGCCTGCAAGTTGGCGACCGTATTCTTAGCGTCAATAATAAACCGGTTGAAGACTGGCAACAGTTTGTGAAGTGGGTGAGGGCCAATCCATCGCAGCCATTAAAACTGGCTTACCAGCGTGGTAGCGAAACATTGCAGGTGAAATTGTTACCTGAAACGGTAGTAGAGGCCGGGCAGAAGATCGGGCGCCTGGGAGCCGCAGTCAATATGGATGCTGTTGATCTCACGCCATATCGCGTTGAGCGCCATTATACGGTGGCAGAGGCCGCTCTACGTGCAGTGCAGCGCGTGCAGGAAACCATCGTGTTCACATTGAAAATGATTGGTAAAATGCTGACCGGGCAAGCCTCTTTAAAAGCGATTAGCGGGCCTGTCAGTATTGCTGATGCCGCTGGAGAAACTGCAGGATTAGGGCTTAAGCCTTATATAGGTTTTATCGCATTGTTAAGTATCAGCATTGCAGTCATGAATCTGCTGCCGATACCAGTATTGGATGGCGGGCATTTGTTGTATCATATGGCGGAATTGATTCGAGGAGAACCTTTGCCTGACAGGGTGCTGGAAATTGGCCAGCGTCTTGGTTTGGGGTTACTGGGTGCTTTGATGTTCATTGCTTTTTTTAATGACATCAATCGTTACCTGGTAGGTTGAGAGCATAGTTAATGAGAATAAAGTCTAGTTCCAAGTTATTGTTGTGCCTGTTGGCCGCCACTTTCCATCTGAATGCCTACGCGACAGAGCCATTCGTCATTTCTGACATTCGTGTAGAAGGTCTGCAACGTACCGAAGCCGGAACTGTGTTTAATTACCTGCCTATGCAGGTAGGTGATGTGATGAGCGATGAAAAGGCCTCACAGGCGATTAAATCGCTGTATTCCACCGGTTTTTTCAAGGATGTACGTATTGAAAATGATGGTGATGTGTTAGTGGTGACCGTCCAGGAACGACCTTCCATTTCACAGATTGACTTTAGTGGTAACAAATCTTTCCCTACGGACAAAGTAAAAGAAGGCCTTAAACAAATCGGGATTGCCGAAGGCCAGATTTTTGATAAATCCTTACTAGATCGTGCAGAGCAGGAAATCAAGCGGCAATATCTCTCGCAAGGTAAATACAGTGCTGAGGTGAAGGCCACTTCCAGCCCGTTAGAACGTAACCGTGTTTCTATCCGCTTTGAAATTACAGAAGGCCCTGCTGCCAAAATCCGCGATATCAATATTGTCGGTAATCACTTGTTCAAAACTGAAGATTTGCGTGCCAACTTTTTGCTGACAACGCCAAACTGGATGAGCTGGTGGAATAAGGATGACCAGTACTCCAAGCAAAAGCTAACCGCCGACCTTGAGGCTTTGCGTTCTTTTTACATGAACCAGGGTTACCTTGAATTCTCCATTGATTCAACGCAGGTATCGATTTCGCCCGACAAACGTGATGTGTATATCAACGTCAATATCACTGAAGGCGAAAAATACAACATCAGCAAAACCAAGCTGGCTGGCGAGATGCTATTGCCTGAAGAGGATCTGAGGAAACTGATCAATATCCAGGATGGCGATGTATTCAACCGTCAAAAAGTGACGGATGCCAGCAAGAACATTAATGACAAGCTGGGTGAAGAAGGCTACGCGTTCGCTAACGTGAATGCAGTGCCGGAAATCAATAAACTGGAACACACTGTTGCTTTTACCTTCTTTGTTGATCCCGGCCGCAAAGTGTACGTCCGCCGTATCAATGTACAAGGCAACACCAGGACACGCGATGCCGTAGTCCGTCGCGAGATGCGCCAGCTGGAGTCAGCCTGGTATGCCGGCGATAAGATCAAGCGTTCTAAAGAGCGTATCCAGCGTTTGAACTTCTTTGATAGCGTTGAGTTGGAAACACCTTCCGTACCAGGCATCAACGACCAGGTCGATATGACGGTGACGGTTGCTGAAAAAGCCACTGGTAGCGTCCAGTTTGGTGCCGGCTTGTCGAGTAGTGATGGCGTGGTATTGGGCTTTAACGTCAACCAGCCTAACTTCCTTGGTACAGGTAACCGTGTGGCTTTGCAGGTGAACACCAGTAGCTACAACACGGTTTATTCACTCTCATACACAGACCCTTACTTCACACCTGATGGCATCAGCCGCGGGTTTGATGTGTATCGCCGCGATGTAGATACAAGCAGAAGAAATTCCTCTACATTGAACGTGGGTACCTATAACAGCCAGTCGTACGGCGTCGGTATGCGCTTTGGTATGCCACTGTCTGAAATGGACTTCCTGAGCGCAGGGGTCACACTGGACATGACGGATGTAGATTTGTCTGCTGATAGCCCGATTCAATATCTGAGATTCTGTGAGAACAGTAGTGGTTGTAGCAGTAACTCAGTGGTGCTGAACGCAGGCTGGACCTTTGACTCGAGGGACAATATCCTGTTCCCGCGACGTGGTGTGTTGCAAAGATTGTCTGGCGATGTTTCCTTGCCAGGGCTGGACTTGCAGTACTACAAAGTCAGTTACCAACATAGCTGGTTTAAAGACATGGGTAAAGATTTTACCTTGATGCTGAACGGTGAAGCGGGTTATGCGAAAAGCTACGGCGGTAAAAACTATCCGTTCTTCAAGAACTTCTATGCGGGTGGTGTAAACAGTGTACGTGGTTTCCTTAACTCTTCATTAGGTCCCCGTGATACTAACCCGATTTCCGGCTCTGATTTTGCAATTGGTGGTACCAAGCGCCTGGTAGGAAACATTGAGTTATTTATGCCGGTACCTTTCGTATCGCAATCTAGCCAGTTCAGGTTAAGTGCATTTGTCGATGGCGGTGGTGTTTTCGGCGAAAATGATTCGATCAATTCAGACTATTTGCGATTCTCTACCGGTGTGGGTGTGACCTGGGTGTCACCATTTGGTCCATTGAAACTGGTTCTTGCCAAGCCACTTAAAGAAAAAGAGAATGACGATACACAGACATTGCAATTCCAGTTTGGTCAGCAATTTTAATGGCATCCTGGGTTAAATCAGCAAAAACGCATACGCAGAAAGGGGTGGCTGCATGAGAAATATTCTGGTGGTGTGGCTAGGCCTTATGCTGTGGTGCTGCCAAGCCTTATCAGCCGATTTCAAGGTAGGCTATGTGCAGGTTGATAAACTGCTGCAAGAAGCACCGCAAACGGTTGAAACAGGTAAAAAGCTGGAAAAAGAGTTTAGCCCACGTTCTTTGGATCTGGAAAAACTACAAAAGCAAATTCGCGATCTGGAAGCACAGCTTGATCATGATCGCACCAGTATTAATGAGTCCGATCGTCGAGTCAAAGAGCGTCAACTGAATAATATGCGTTTGGAATTCCAAAGCAAGCAGCGTGAATTGCGTGAAGATATCAATTTGCGCAAGAACGAAGAGCTCGCAGTATTGCAGGAGCGTATTAACAAAGCCGTGCAGACCGTTGCTGAAAACGAAGGGTATGATCTGGTCGCTTACAGTGGCATTGCCTACGCCAGCAAACGTATCGATATTACCGATAAAGTACTCAAACTGCTGGGCAAGAAATAGCCTGCGGTACAGCAAGAAAGTATTCTGAGGCCAGGTGTCCATGACGCAACTTTTTTCATTGCAAGATATTGCAGCGTCATTGGGAGGCGAGGTCGATGCTGGGTCATCGCCTGTCTATACAGCAGTTAAAGTCTCGCGCATGTCCTCTCTGGCACATGCAAAAGCAGGCTCAATCGCATTTTTCAATGACACCAAATACACGCAGTCCTTGCAAGCGACGCAAGCCTCAGCGGTTATTTTGCGTGCTGAGCACAGGCATCTGACTGAATTACCGTGCATACTGACAGAAAATCCCTATGCCTATTTTGCCAAGTTATCGGCTCTGCTAAATCCGCCCAAGCAATATAGCAATCATATCCATGCCAGTGCTGTGATTGGCTATGAGACTAAACTTTCCCACGAACTTACCATTGATGCGATGGTGACGGTGGGTGATCGGGTCACCCTGGGTACAGGCGTGCGTATTGGCGCGGGCTGTGTGATTGAGGATGATGTCACTATTGGCGCCCACACGATTCTTGAGCCACGCGTAGTCGTCAAACATGGCACTGTCATCGGTCAGGACTGTCATCTATTCTCTGGGAGTATCATCGGAAATGACGGCTTTGGTTATGCCGAAGAGCAGGGGCAATGGGTTAAAATACCGCAAATAGGCCGCGTTGTGATAGGTAATCATGTGGACATAGGTGCCAATACCACTATTGACCGTGGTGCTCTTGATGATACAGTCATCGAAGATGGCGTGAAGTTGGACAATTTGATACAGGTCGCCCATAATGTGCGCATTGGCGCGCATACTGTGATTGCAGGCTGTACAGGCATTGCCGGCAGTGCTGTGATTGGACAACATTGTAAAATTGGCGGCGCCGCCATGATTCTGGGTCATCTGCAGATTGCTGATGGCGTAACGATATCACCAGGCTCCATGATCATGCGGTCAATCCAGCAACCGGGCACTTACACTGCATTGATGCCTTTCCAGAAGCATGAAGACTGGTTGCGGACGGCTGCGAATATCCGGCATTTAGAACAAACCAATCTCAAGCTCAAGCAGCTTGAGCAAGCAGTAAGCAGTATAAAAAAACATACAGAAGATTGAGAGAATTTATGGCTGAGAATGCAGTGAATAGCATGGATATTCATGAGATTTTGGAACACTTGCCGCATCGTTACCCGTTCGTATTAGTGGATCGTGTTTTATCGATGGAACTAGGCAAAGAAATTGTGGCAGTGAAAAATGTTTCAGTGAACGAGCCATTCTTCCCAGGTCATTTCCCTTATCATCCTGTGATGCCCGGTGTATTGATTGTGGAGGCAATGGCGCAAGCAGCGGCCATCCTGTCATTCAAAACCATGAACATCAAACCGACTAATGATTCTGTGTATTACTTTGCCGGAATCGATAATGTGCGCTTTAAAAAGCCTGTTTCTCCTGGTGACCAGATTATCCTGAATGTTAAAATTGACCGTATTTTAAAAGGTATCTGGAAATACAATGCAGTCGCCAAAGTGGCTGACGAAGTGGTGGCTGAAGCCAGCATGATGTGTATTCTCAAAGCGATTGAAAAATAACCCTTATCTCCGTATTGCTGGCGGTATGCAGCACACATTATAAAGATGCAAAGTCTGATTCATCCTACTGCCATTATTGACCCCAACGCTGAACTTGACAGTTCGGTTGAAGTGGGTGCATTCACTACCATAGGCGCCGGTGTGCGCATTGATGCGGCCACCAAAATCGGCTCTCATGTGGTGATTGAAGGTCCGACCACCATAGGCAAACAAAACGAAATTTTCCAATTTTCTTCGCTGGGTGCCAAACCACAGGATAAGAAGTTCAAGGACGAGCCGACGACACTGGAAATCGGTGACCATAACACCATACGCGAATTTTGTACTTTCAACCGCGGCACTATCCAGGACAAAGGCACGACCAAAATTGGCGACCATAACTGGATTATGGCCTATGTGCATATCGCGCATGATTGTATCGTGGGTAACCATACGATTATGGCCAATAACTCATCCCTGGCTGGCCACGTCACTATTTACGATTACGCTATCCTCGGTGGGTTCACCCTGGTGCACCAGTTCTGCCAGATTGGCGAACATATCATTACTGCGGTAGGTTCTGTCGTATTCAAGGATATTCCACCTTATGTGACGGCGGCTGGTTATGATGCGCAACCGCATGGCATTAACTCAGAAGGCCTGAAGCGCCGTGGATATAGCCCTGAAGCGATTCAGCAGATCAAGCGTGCTTACAAGGTACTTTATCGGCAGGGCTTGTCGTTTGAAGAAGCCAAACTGGCTTTGGCTGAAATGGAAAAATCCTGCCCTGAAATCGGCCTGATGACCCGTTTCCTCGCGCAAACTACGCGCGGCATTGTGCGTTAACTCAAAACACTATGGCTAAAATTGCAATGGTGGCGGGTGAAGCCTCCGGTGACTTGCTGGGTTATCACCTTATCCAGGAGTTGAAATCACTGCATCCAGATATTCAGATTTTCGGCATTGCCGGACCTAAAATGATGAGTCTGGGCGCCAAATCTCTTTACCCGATTGAACGCCTTTCTGTGCGGGGATATCTCGAAGTGCTCAAGCATCTTTGGGGCCTGCTTAAATTGCGCAAAGAGTTACTCAGGCAAATCCTTCTACAAAAGCCTGATGTGTTTATTGGCATAGATGCGCCTGATTTTAATTTCTGGTTAGAGAAGAAACTAAAGGCCAAAGGGATTGCGACTATTCACTATGTGAGTCCTTCCATCTGGGCATGGCGCAAAAACCGTATCCACAGTATTAAGCGCGCCGTATCGCATATATTGGCACTGTTCCCATTTGAGCCCGCCCTGTACCAGCAAATAGGCGTACCCGTGACCTATATTGGTCACCCTTTGGCGGATGCATTACCAATGGAACCAGATGTGCCGCAGATGCGTGAAAAACTCAAATTGAAGAAGAATAGCGTGGTGATTGCCCTATTGCCAGGTAGCAGGCAGTCAGAAGTGATCTTTCATGCAGAACTCATGTTGGAAACGGCCATTTCATTTGAACGTCTGATGCGCGAGAATGGCAATGCCGTTCAGTTTCTGGTGCCGCTGGTCACGCGTGAAACGCGAGATATCTTCCAGAACGCCTGGCACCAGTTATTGACGCAACAGCCTGACATCAAGATTGATATGCAAATCATGTTTGGCCACGCCCATGAAGCCATGATCGCCGCTGATGCCATCGTCGTTGCTTCAGGCACAGCTACGCTTGAAGCTGCTTTGTTGAAAAAACCAATGGTGATTACTTACAAAATGTCGAATATGAGCTGGCAACTGCTGAAACGCATGCGGCTGCAGCCGTATGTCGGTTTGCCTAATATTCTGGCGGGTGAATTTATTGTGCCGGAATTGTTACAGAAAGACGCCAATCCGGAACAAATTGCGCAGACACTTTATAACTTGCTGGCTGATAAAACCGGCTTGGCAACGTTGCGCGAAAAATACCGCGCTATCCACATGCAGCTGAAACAGAATAGTGCGCAAAAAGCGGCTGCTGTCATCAAGCAATTTCTGCCTGCCGCATGACGATGTTTAGGCTCTGTGGTATTGATGAAGCGGGCAGGGGACCATTAGCGGGTGCGGTGTATGCAGCGGCTGTGATCCTTAACCCTGAACGACCGATTGTTGGGCTGGCAGATTCTAAAAAGATATCTGAGGCCAAACGCAATGCACTCACCATTGAAATAAAAGCACATGCCCTGGCCTGGGGGATTGCCAGCGTCAGTGCGCAAGAGATAGACGAAATCAATATCTTGCAAGCCAGCATGCTGGCGATGCAGCGTGCATATCTTGCCATGGTGAATGATTTTGATATGCATGCGACCTTGATTCAAGTAGATGGTAATCGCCGGCCACAGTTTGATTTACCCTGTGAAGCCATTGTCAGAGGGGATAGTAAGGTGACTGCAATTTCTGCAGCTTCCATCCTTGCGAAAACCGCCAGGGATGCGTCTTTGCTGGAGCTGGATGCGCGATATCCCCAATATGGCTTTGCACAGCATAAGGGCTACCCCACAGCTTTGCATCTTGAGCGCCTGTCAGAATTCGGTGTGACGGCAGAACATCGCCGCAGTTACGCGCCGGTTAAAAAGCTGCTGTTGGTGGATCCAAGTGATCAGTCCGTCGCGGCAAGTTGATCAAGATATTGTCCTGAACAAATAAAAACCGCTCGATTGAGCGGTTTTGTTTGAAACAGGTTTGATTATTCAACCAGCAATTCAGTCTTACCAGGTTTGCCGTTCATAGCATCTGCTTCTGGCAATGGGTCTTTTCTGGCAGTGATGGTAGGCCATACTGTTGATAGGCGCGCATTCAGTTCAATAAAGTGTTGTTGGTCGGCTGGCACATCATCTTCCGAGTAAATGGCTTCAGCCGGGCATTCCGCGACACACAGGGTGCAGTCGATGCACTCATCCGGGTTAATGGCGAGAAAATTGGGGCCTTCAACAAAGCAGTCGACCGGGCACACATCTACGCAATCGGTATATTTGCACTGAATACAATTTTCGGTTACTACATAGGTCATTTTTTCAAATCCTTAGCGGCATGATTTCAGCCAAAATATTAGGGTCAGCCAGAACGATATTTTATTGCAAATTAGTCTAATTGACGATGAGTTGTTGCGATTGATCAAACAATCATACCCGCGCCAACTGTATTGTTGGTACTTTCGTCGATCACGATAAACGCGCCAGTGGCACGATTTTTTTCGTAACTATCCACCATTAACGGTTGCGCCAGCTTGAAGCTCACACGTGCGATATCATTCATTTTTAAGTCGGCAGTCGATTGTTGCTCCAACGTATTCACATCTACCTTGTATTGAATCGAGCCAATCTTGGCTTTAGATTCTCTGGAAGTGTGGCGAATGATGTAAGTACGGGCAGTCGAGAGCGGCGTTTCTGAAAGCCAGCAGACATGCGCTTCAATGTGTTTAACCGGCTCTATGACTTCAGCCGTTTTGACAATCATATCGCCACGCGAAGTATCGATTTCATCTTCGAGTAATAGCGTGATGCTTTGTTCCGTTTGTGCACTCTGTAATTGATCATGACCGATTTGAATCGCTTTGACTCTGGATTGATAGCCATTCGGCAACACTGTGACCGCATTACCCACAGCAATATCACCTGATTCCACGCGACCCATAAAGCCCCGGAAATCATGCAACTCAGGGTTGGCAGAGTCATGTGGACGGCAGACAAACTGTACCGGGAAACGGAACGGCTCAGCTTGATCGCTGTGCGCAGCTGGTGCTTGTTCCAGGATCTCAAGCAGTGTTTCGTCCTGATACCAGTTCATATTATCCAGGCGGTCTACCAGCATATCGCCATTGAGCGCGGACATCGGAAGAAACTTAATATCACGCGCCTGCGCCAAACCAATCTCGCTGGCGAAAGCAATGTAATCCGCTTTGATTTTTTCATAAATAGCCTGATCATAGTTCACCAAGTCCATCTTATTGACTGCCACCACGATATGCGGAAGACCGACCAGATGCGCCAGATAGCTGTGGCGACGGGTTTGTGTCAACACACCTTTACGTGCATCAATCAGGATAATCGCCAGGTTGGCAGTCGAAGCGGCTGTGACCATATTGCGTGTGTACTGCTCATGGCCTGGCGCATCGGCAATGATGTATTTACGTGTGCCGGTACTGAAATAGCGGTAGGCTACGTCAATGGTAATCCCTTGCTCGCGCTCCGCTTGCAGGCCATCGGTCAGCAGGGATAAATCCACCGCTTCCATGCCACGTTTGCTGGATGTACGTTCAATATTGCTGAGCGTATCAGCCAGGATGGTTTTGGTGTCATACAGCAAGCGACCAATCAGGGTGCTTTTGCCGTCATCCACGCTGCCACAGGTCATAAAGCGCAGTAAAGAATCATTGTGTTGTGTTGTCATGTCTATTCTCAATCATTAAAAATGCTTGGCAAATGAATTTGCCTGCATTTTTAGAAATAACCTTCTTTTTTGCGCTGCTCCATCGAAGCGTCGGAGGTTTGATCGTCCAGTCGGGTCGCACCGCGCTCGGTAATGGTAGTGGTCGCGGTTTCCAGCACAATTTTGCTGACATTATCCGCATCCGAAATGACTGGCGCGGTACAAGTGATGTCGCCCACAGTACGGAAGCGTACCTGCATATTGATCACCTCTTCACTGCCTTTAGGCTCGTTGATCAGACCGCCATTCGATAGGGGGACATTCACCGGGAAAATGGAACCATGACGCATCACAATATCGCGTTGATGCGCGAAGTAGATGCTAGGCAATTCGAGTTTTTCACGCTCGATATACTGCCAGACATCCATTTCTGTCCAGTTCGAAATCGGGAAAGCACGAATGTTTTCACCTTTATGTACACGTGCGTTGTACAGATTCCACAATTCCGGGCGCTGGTTTTTTGGATCCCACTGGCCGAACTCGTCTCGGAAACTCATGATACGTTCTTTGGCACGTGCTTTTTCTTCGTCCCTGCGGGCGCCGCCTATGCAGCAGTCAAACCCGAATTCTTCAATGGCTTCCAGCAAAGTCACTGATTGATGTTTATTACGTGGCTCGTCAGGTGATTTCAAGACGACAGTACCGCGTTTCATGGAATCTTCTACTGAACGTACAATCAGGCGCTCCCCCAGCTCAGCAGCGCGCTGGTCACGGAAATTCACGACTTCCTGGTAGTTGTGGCCGGTATCGATATGCAATAACGGGAAAGGGAAACGGCCGGGGCGGAAAGCTTTTTCAGCCAATCGCAGTATGCATAATGAGTCTTTACCACCCGAGAACAATAATACCGGGTTGGCGCATTGGCCAGCCACTTCGCGTAAAATGTGGATGGCTTCGGCTTCCAGCCAATCGAGGTGAGACAAAGGTTGTTTAGTCGTCATAATTTTCAAAAAGATTTATTTTCACCATAAGGCTAAAAGCAATTCAGAACATTTCCATATTGTGAATGGCAAGGTCTGATCGTATTGCCCTGAGCCCGGGCGTTGAATCAAGTGTTTTTCACATGCAAGCCACATTCTTTGCTGGTCGGGTCTTCCCACCACCAGCGGCCGGCACGGATATCTTCACCCATGGCCACTGCGCGCGTACAAGGCGCACAACCGATGCTAGGGTAAAACTGGTCGTGCAGGGCGTTATACGGTACACCGTATAAACGAATGTAAGCCCAGATTTCTTTCTCTGTCCAATCACTCAAGGGATTGAATTTTTCCAGTTTGTTGCCTGCATCGTATTCACGGGTCGGCAGGTCACTGCGCGTGGTAGCCTGCTCTGCACGCATGCCGGTTATCCATGCCTGTTTGCCTGCCAGGGCGCGCTGTAAAGGTTCTACCTTGCGCATATGGCAGCAGGCTTTGCGCAGATCTATACTCTCATAGAATGCATTGATACCTTTGCCGCGCACATAGCTTTCAACCGCTTCGTGTTTGGGAAAAAATACCATGGGCTTGATGGAATAATTATTTTCTACATCGCCCATCAGTGTGTAAGTTTCAGCAGGCAAGCGGCCGGTATCCAGTGAGAATATCTCTATAGGCAGATTTTCCTTGGCGATCAGATCGGTCAGCACCATATCTTCCGCACCATAACTGTTGGCAAACGTGATGGCCGGAAACTCGGCAGCAGCAGATTGAAGCAAGGCAAGGGCTTGCACACGTTTGGCTTCAACACTGGCCACTAAGGCATCCGTGAGTTCAGGGCTGGTTGCCGGGTTTTTGCTTGCCGGCTTGAGCATGCTGACAGCACCACTCATGTGCGATTTACTCTCCGCCAGACAGGGACATCATCTACCGCGCCCTGGTAAGGTTGGCTAAAGTCATTCAGGCTGGCAAGGGCTTCTTGTGCCGAGCGGTCAGCACGGATCAGGAAGCTGTTGAAGCCGGAACGTTTATGGAAGAACAATTGGTCACGCAACACATCGCCAATGGCCCGCAGCTCATTCTTGAAACCAAAGCGCGTGCGCAACCAGTTACCCAGAGTGAAGATGCGGCCGTCGGCAAAGCGCTCAACAAAGATCGCAACCAGCGGAATGGTGTTGATGTCGTTAAACTCGGCTTGCAAGGCTTCGGCAGTCTCATGCGTCGCCAGAATGATCCCAACCTCACTTTGTGCGAACCTGCTTTGCAACTCAGGTTTGCGTGTCTGCCAAATAGCCAGGGGTACCAGTATCTTGCCTGTGGCAGGTATTACTGTGTCAGCAATTTGTTCGGGTGTATAGCTTGCTTCGCCCGTCAATTTAAACAGCACCACTTTACCGGCTTGCTTACGGATAGATTCTTCTCCAGCTGCAGGCGGAATCACGCGCGTCCACTGATCTTCAACTATTTCGGCAACACCGTCAGCATTTAAGCGAATCAGGTTACTCATGCCGTGGCTCCTTTTTTCTGGTCTGCATAGACATGCGCTTTAAAAGGAGCGACTCCCAGACGGCGAACGGTATCGATGAAGAGTTCATCTTCATGACGCTCACGGATATATACTTCGATCAGTTTCTGCACTACGCCAGGCATTTCTTCAGCAGAGAAGGAGGGGCCGATCACACTGCCGATACTGGCATCATTGCCTTGCTTGCCGCCGATAGTGACCTGGTACCACTCGGAACCGTCTTTATCGACACCCAACACGCCAATATGGCCGACATGATGATGGCCGCAGGCGTTCATGCAACCGGAAATATTCAGTTCAATATCACCGATTTCGTGCAGGTAATCCAGGTTGTCGAATTGCATCTGGATGGCTTCGGCAATCGGGATGGATTTGGCATTGGCCAGACTGCAGAAATCGCCACCCGGGCAGCAGATAATGTCGGTCAGCAAACCGATGTTCGGTGTAGCCAGGCCTGCTGCACGCGATTTTTCCCACACGGCAAACAGGTCTGATAATTTCACATCTGCGAGGATCAGGTTTTGCTCGTGAGAAGAGCGTAATTCACCAAAACTGTAAGCATCTGCGAGATCGGCTACCGCATGCATTTGCTCACCGGTGATATCACCCGGGGCTTTGCCATGGGGTTTCAATGAGAGTGTGACTGCACGGTAACCAGGCATACGGTGTGGCTGCACATTCCGTCTTACCCAGGCTGCAAATGCCGGGTTGCATGAAACAGCCGCATCGAATGACGCATCATGCGCAGGCAATGTTTCATATGGCATAGGCTCGAAGTATTTCGCCACGCGATCCAGCTCAGTCTGGGTGATGGTGAGTGGGCCATCTTTTAAATGTGCCCATTCTTCTTCCACCTGGCGCTTGAATTCTTCGATGCCCAGTGCTTTAGCCAGAATCTTGATACGCGCTTTATAAGCGTTATCGCGGCGGCCATGGATGTTATAAACACGGATCACGGCTTCGCAGTAAGATAATACATGCTGCCATTCAAGGTGTTCGCGGATCACCATGCCTAAAATAGGCGTACGGCCCAAGCCACCACCCACCCAGACTTTAATGGCCATCTGGTCGTTACTGTCTTTGTAGAATTCCAGGCCAATATCATGTGCCTGCACAATGGCGCGGTCTTTGGTGGTCCCGGAGACTGCAATCTTGAACTTGCGTGGTAGCAAGGCAAATTCGGGATGGAATGTGCTCCATTGACGCATGATTTCTGCAATTGCACGCGGGTCGATAATTTCATCAGGCGCAATGCCGGCAAACTGGTCGGTCGTGATGTTGCGGATGCAGTTACCGGAAGTCTGGATGGCATGCATCTCAACTGTCGCCAGTTCAGCCAGGATATCCGGCGTATCTTCAAGTTTCGGCCAGTTCAATTGCAGGTTCTGGCGGGTACTGAAGTGGCCGTAGCCACGGTCATATTTTTTAGTAATGTCGGCCAGCTTGCGTAATTGTTTGCTGGAAAGCAGGCCATAAGGAATTGCAATGCGCAGCATAGGCGCATGGCGCTGGATATACAGGCCATTCTGCAATCGCAGCGGGCGGTATTCTTCATCAGACAACTCGCCAGCGATGTAGCGGCGCGTCTGGTCGCGGTATTGCGCGACACGTTCATTAACGATTTGTTGGTCTATAGGGTCGTATTTGTACATGCTTAAATCACTTTTTCGCCACTGCGAAGAGGCAGTATTTTAATGGAAAACCAGCTTAAAGCCTACATAAATCAATATCATAGCCAGTACAATTCGCACCCAGTGCTCGGCAACCCGCGAACTCATGTGGCTACCGAGGTAGATACCCGGAATTGAACCTATCAATAATGTACCCAGTAAGCTGTAGTCTATGGTGCCCAGGGAGGCATGGCCCACCCCGGCCACCAGCGTCAGTGGCACTGCGTGCGCGATATCACTGCCGACAATGGTGGTGATCTTTTCTTTCGGGTAGAGCAAGATGAGCGCTGTTACGCCCAAAGCGCCGGCACCGACTGAAGTGAGCGTCACCAATCCGCCCAGTATGATGCCGAGGACCACTGTTGCAGCAGGCACGTAGCGCACCGGTATCCATTCATCTTTGGCAACCAGAGAGATCAGTTTGTTTCGCAGTAACACCGCAACAGAAGTGATGATCAGCGCAATGCCCAACCAGAATTTAATGGTGGAGACAGCTTCGCCAGATTGCAAGTCCATACTTTGCAAGGCCCATAGCGTCACCATGGAAGCAGGCACGCTACCAATAGCCAGGCGTTTCACGATTTGCCAGTTGATATTGCCTAGCTTGCCATGCGCAAAAATACCGACGGATTTAGTGATGGAGGCATACAGCAGATCTGTGCCGACAGCCACGGCGGGTTTCACGTGATAAACCAGTAATAGAATTGGCGTCATTAACGAACCACCACCTACGCCTGTCAGGCCCACCAAAAAGCCGACTACAAAGCCTGCCAGTATGTATCCGAATTCCATGAGGAGTATCTTCTTTAAACTTTAGTGCGCGCAATGTAACAGATTTTTAATCATTGATTTAATAATCAGTTGTTCTATGATATAGCTTTTAGTTATATTGAGTTGGCAATGAAATTCCATCAATTACGCTATATCCATGAAGTTGTCAGGCAGCAGCTGAACATCTCTTCAGCGTCAGAAGTACTGCATACGTCGCAGCCAGGGGTCAGCAAGCAAATCCAGTTGCTGGAAGAGGAATTAGGATTGCAAATTTTCCAGCGCAATGGCAAACGCCTGATAGGGGTAACCGAACCTGGACGCAAGATTGTCGATTTGGCGGCGCGTGTGATACTGGATATGCAGAATATCAAGCGCGTCGGTGACGAATACAGTCAGGAAGACAGTGGCGAACTCACGATCGCTACCACCCACACACAGGCGCGGTATCGCCTGCCGTCAGCGGTCAAACAGTTCATTGCGCAGTATCCTAATGTCAAACTTGCCATTCACCAGGGTAACCCTGCGCAAGTGACCGATCTGGTGGCTTCAGGTGAAGCAGATATTGGTATTGCTACTGAAAATATCAGTAATGATGAACGCTTATCGTGCTTGGCATGCTACGAATGGAACCGCTGCCTGGTCGTTCCACCAGAACATCCATTGCTACAAAAAGGCAGGTTAACGTTGAAAGACCTGGCGGAATACCCGCTGATTACCTACGATTTTGCATTCACCGGCGGTACGCTGGTTTCCAAAGTATTCCATGACGCCGATTTGCAGCCGAATGTGGTATTCACCGCGATTGATGCTGACGTGATTAAAACCTACGTCAATCTAGGCCTAGGCATTGGCCTGATAGCGAATATGGCCTATGACGAAGTACGTGATGCTCCGCTGAGAAGCCTGGATTGCAGCCATTTATTTCCCAATAGCACGACTTTTCTGGGTGTGCGTCGCGATGCATTTTTGCGTGACTACATGTTGAATTTTATTACCATGCTGTCGCCACAGTATGACAAACGCACCGTGCAGCGTGCTTTTCATCAAGACTTGTAGCTTCATAAGTGGTACTGGCCGTGATCGTAGTCACATGGCTGTAAAAAACGCTGTGCTGTAATGGGCTTCTATTAAAAAGGAATTCGACCATGCGTCACTGTATCTCCGGCATCTGTTGTTTGTTTTGGCTGTGTCTACCGCTAAGCGGATGTGCACTGGCTATCGATCAAGACCTGCATATGCGTGTCATCGGGCATGGCATGCCCGATGTCGACCTGGATAACGCTATTTACGAAGTGCCGGTCGAGCAACATGTGATCTACCAGGATTTGGTAGATAGCCTGAAATCTATTTCTGAAGGCATGAATTTCGTCAGCCCTGCCAATTTCCCGATAGGCGAACATATGAAGCTGCGCGGGCAAGACCCACAAGGTATTAAGGAGGTACGCACCTTCTGTAACCTGAGCATGGGTACAGAAATTATCCTGGATCACCCCGAGTTCCTGGTATTTGCCCCTTGTCGGGTGGCTATTTATGAAAAACCGGATGCGCAAGGGAAGCGCCGTTTGTATCTAGGGTTGGACAGACCGACACATGATTTAAAAAATATCAAAAACCCTACGCCCAGAGCCAAGGCTTCTGCCCAGCAACTCGAAGATGCCTTAATCAGTTTGATGGAAAAAGCCCGTCGTGGGGATTTTTAAGCGACTACGCTTTCAATGACAGTCAGTGAATTTCTATAGATTGCCGTCAGCTACCTTCCACTTTTCAAAGCCATCACCTATACTCAAACAAACAATTATCAAAACGAGTGCCTTCTATGACTGAACCGATGCTCATCGCCAAAAATAATGATACCGACAGTGTGATATTGCCGAAAATGGCCAATCGCCATGGTTTGATCGCAGGTGCGACGGGCACGGGTAAAACTGTGACGTTGCAGAGCCTTGCCGAACAATTTTCACGTATAGGCGTGCCGGTGTTTATGGCTGACGTGAAAGGGGACTTGTCCGGCATGAGCCAGGTAGGCGGCGGCAATGCCAAAGTGGAAGCACGTGTGCAGCAGTTGGGGTTGTCTGGATACAGCAACAAAGCTTATCCGGTCATGTTCTGGGATATGTTTGGAGAAAAAGGCCATCCGGTTCGCACCACCTTGAGTGAAATGGGGCCGCTATTATTGTCGCGCATGTTTAATCTGAATGATGTGCAAAGCGGCGTACTGAATGCAATTTTCAAGGTAGCTGATGACAATGGCATGCTGCTGCTGGATTTGAAGGATCTGCGGGCCATGGCACAGCATTGTGCCGAAAATGCAGCCACTTACCAGACACAGTATGGCAATATTTCCACCGCCAGTGTCGGTGCCATCCAGCGTGCTTTACTGCAACTGGAAACTGAAGGTGGCGATGCGCTGTTTGGGGAGCCAGCGCTTAATCTCGAGGATATGATGCAAACCGACGCCAAAGGCCTGGGCTATATCAATATCCTGGCGGCGGATAAATTGCTGAATGCACCACGCGTTTATGCCACTTTGCTGTTATGGCTGTTATCTGAGCTATTTGAAAAATTACCTGAAGTCGGCGATCTCGATAAACCAAAGCTCGTATTCTTCTTTGATGAGGCGCACCTGTTATTTAATGATGCGCCCGCGATGTTGATGCAAAAGATCGAACAAGTCGTGCGATTGGTCCGCTCTAAAGGTGTTGGCATCTATTTTGTGTCGCAAAATCCGCTGGATATTCCTGATGTGGTGCTTGGGCAGCTGGGTAACCGCGTGCAGCATGCCTTGCGTGCGTTTACACCGCGTGACCAGAAAGCGGTGCAAGTCGCGGCGCAAACTTTCAGGGCAAACCCAAAATTGAATGTGGCGACTGTGATTACCGAGTTAGGGGTAGGTGAGGCGCTGGTCTCGTTTCTGGATGAGAAGGGCGCGCCTACCCCGGTAGAACGTACCTTTATATGCCCGCCCGAAAGTCGGGTTGGCCCGGCCACCGATGCTGAGCGTAGCCAAGCGATGAGGCAATCACTGGTGGCTGGTGTCTATGAAAAATCCGTTGATCGGGAATCAGCCTATGAAATCTTGAAGCAACGTGCGGAACAGGCTGCATCGGCTAACCCGGAAAAGTCTCCTGAGCAGGCGTCCTCTTCCGGATTCGACCTAGGTGGGATCCTCAGCGGCAAATCCAGCCGATCTGATTCTGTGCTCGAGTCTGCAGCCAAATCTGCTGCCAGAGCAATAGGATCACAACTGGGCCGTGCCATCATCAGGGGAGTATTAGGGTCTATCCTGGGCGGCAGCAAGTCCAAGCGTTAGGCAAACATTCAGGAAACAAGTGATGTTAAGCGATATCGAAATAGCACAAGCGGCCAGTTTGCGGCCCATACAGGATATCGCCTATCAATTGGGCCTGGCTGCGTCTGACTTGCATCTGTACGGTCAGCATATGGCAAAGCTGACGCAAGCCACCGTCAATCATCTGCATGCGCAACCGGCAAAGGCCAAGCTGATACTGGTGACGGCCATTAATCCTACCCCCGCTGGCGAAGGCAAGACTACCACAACAGTAGGATTGACTGATGCCTTGAATCTGGCGGGGTATCCTGCGCTTGCCTGTTTGCGCGAGCCTTCTTTAGGCCCGGTATTCGGCATGAAGGGCGGTGCAACCGGCGGCGGTTACGCGCAGGTAGTGCCCATGGAAAACATCAACCTGCATTTTACCGGTGACTTTCATGCCATCACATCTGCCAATAATCTGCTTGCTGCTTTAGTCGACAATCATATCTACCAAGGCAACACACTACAGTTTGACCAAGTAAGCTGGCGTCGCTGTATGGATATGAATGACAGGGCCCTGCGCAGGATCACCATTAATCAGCCAACCTCCTACGACACCGGTTTCGATATTACGGTAGCCAGTGAAGTGATGGCGATTTTCTGCCTGGCCACTGATCTGGCGGATTTAACCCATCGCTTAGGGCGTGTGCAGGTCGGTGTATCGTTAAAAGGTAAGCCCATTTTTGCCAGTGACTTACAGGCAGAGGGCGCGATGACTGCCTTGTTGAAAGATGCTTTCCAGCCTAACCTGGTACAGACGCTGGAAGGTTCGCCGGCATTGCTGCATGGCGGCCCGTTCGCCAACATTGCCCATGGTTGTAATACGTTGGTCGCCACGCACACTGCATTGCGTCTGGCGGATTATGTGGTGACTGAAGCGGGCTTTGGCGCTGATCTCGGCGCCGAAAAATTTATGGATATCAAATGCCGCCAGTCAGGTTTGCGGCCTGATATGGCGGTGGTGGTCGCCACCGTCCGAGCCTTGAAATATCATGGCGGTGTAGAAGTGGCTGATCTGAATACTGAAAATATTCCCGCGTTGTCTATCGGCATTGCCAACCTGAAAAAGCATGTGGACAACCTGCGCCAGCATTTTGGCTTGCCAGTGCTGGTAGCGCTCAACCACTTTACGCCCGATACAGACGCTGAGATCGTGTTGATAGAGTCCGCTGTTGAATCCTGGGGCAGCAGTTTGCATATTTGCAGGCATTGGGCGCAAGGCGGTCAAGGCGCGCTGGACCTGGCACATGCGGTTGCAAAAATGACCCAACAAACAGCCGCACCAAAACTGCTTTATGACGACGATTTATCGCTGGCTCAAAAGCTGCATACCATTGCCACATCGCTATATGGTGCTACTGACGTGACGTTTAGCACGCAAGCGGAAAGAGAGTTACAGTTATTGGCAGAAGCAAGCCGTGGTTTGCCAGTGTGCGTGGCAAAAACACAGTATTCCTTATCCAGTGATGCCAAGCTGCGCAATGTGCCTGAAGGCCATACTTTGCATGTACGTGAATTACGCTTGTCGCGCGGTGCCGGTTTTGTGGTGGCCATTTGCGGCGATATCATGACGATGCCGGGTTTGCCGAAACAGCCTGCCAGCCACCGTATCAGTGTCGATGCTGATGGTAGAATAAGTGGCCTTTCCTGATACACCCGCATGCAGACATTTAGCCAACTCGGCCAGGCCGACCAAACCATCAATAAGTCACGCTTTATTGCCCGCGCCGGCCGGTGTGAAAACGAACGGGAACTCGCATTATTTTTACGCCAGTTTGCCAGTGAGCACCAGGGTGCCGGACACCTGGCATATGCCTTCCGCATGAAAACGGCTGAAGGTATAGTGGCGCGATTTTCTGATGCGGGAGAGCCAGCTGGCACAGCAGGCAAACCGATCCAGCAAATGCTGGATGGGCAGAGTTATGTGAATTGCTGTGTGGCAGTGATCCGCTATTACGGTGGCATAAACCTTGGGACTGGCGGTCTGGTGCGTGCCTACGGCGGCACCGCCAAGCTGGCGATGGAGCAGGCTGGTAGTGTGCCTTTTGTGGAAATGGTGCACCTGAAAATTTCCACTACTTACAAACGTGTCGATGAACTGACCCGCGAAGTGCAAAGACTGCATGGCGAGGTGTTGGACAAACAGTTCGATGAAGCGGTGCATTTCCTGCTGAAATTACCCATTGATGCAGCCAGGCAGTTACAAGCAAAGTATTAGATACCAATATAAGCAAGCCAGATATTAGCCACTATATGAAAGCCGGAGTCTGTTGTGACCCAATCGCAAAAATTTGATATTGCAACCTATATATTGATGGCTGTATTGATGTGGCTGATATTGAAAGTACAGCTGTTGCCGGCGTTGCTGGTGGGCTTGCTGGTATATGAGCTGATTCATGTGATCTCGCCATTGATCGCGCGCCGGTTACCGGGCAAATATGCAAAGTGGCTGGCAGTGGTATTGCTGGCGACCTTCGTGATCGGCTTGTTGGTGGCGTTAGGCATGAGCATCGTCACGCTGATCCGTAGTGATACTGGCGGGTTGACCATGTTATTTGACCAGTTAGCCAGGATTATCGAGGATTCACGCCAGGTATTGCCGGTGTGGCTGAATGACCGCCTGCCTGATGACGCCATCACCCTGCAACAAACTGTCATTGAATGGCTGCGAGCACACTCGGCCGACTGGCAATTGCTGGGCAAGGAAGCAGGGCATCATTTAGCACATATCCTGATCGGCATGGTGATAGGGGCGATGGTGGCTTTGCATGATGTGCAAACCAAGACCAACCAGCGGCCTTTTGCACAAAGTTTGTTGCAGCGCATCACTCTGTTCGCCCAGGCTTTCAAGAATATCGTATTTGCCCAGGTCAAGATTTCTGCCGTGAACGCCAGCCTGACCGCAGTATATCTGGCCATCATATTACCTTTATGCGGTATCCATCTGCCGTTTACCAAAACCATGATCTTGATTACTTTTCTGATCGGCTTACTGCCGGTGGTTGGTAACCTGATCTCCAATACGGTGATTGTGATTGTGAGTATCAGCCATTCATTTATGGTAGCGATGGGGTCGCTGTTTTTCCTGATTATTATTCACAAACTGGAATATTTTTTAAATGCGCGCATCGTCGGTAGCCAGATACGCGCGCATGCGTGGGAATTACTGGTGGCGATGCTGCTGATGGAAGCAACCTTTGGTTTGCCGGGGATTGTGGCAGCGCCAGTGTATTACGCTTACATTAAAAGTGAATGCCGCGAGCGTGGCTGGGTTTGATTGGCATCTTTAAAAATGAATAAGGCTCACGATTACGAGCCTTATTCACTCAGTGTTTTTAGTAAGACTTACTTTAGTTTATAGAAACGGTTTTCAAGCGTTTTTCCGCCGCTGATTTTATCGATCTGGTCACCACTCACCAGACTTAATTGCGCCACCCTGTCATCCGGGTGTGGATGGGTCTGGAACAGCAGCGCCACGCTGCCATCATTACTGGGCAACAGTTCCATCTCCTGCAACACTTCTGCCAGTCCATAAGCATCGTAACCTGCACGCGCGGCCAAAACTGTGCCCATACTATCGGCTTCATATTCGGCACTTTTATCCAGGTTGCGTGCACTGATTTCAGCACCGGTAGAGACCGCACGCTGCGTGATTTTGTTTTTGCTGATCTTTTCTTTCAGAAAAGAAGTGCCGGCATCCATCAGCGCTTGTTTTTGCATGACTTTCAAGTGATGCCTTTGCACTACATGGGCGATTTCATGCCCCAACACACCTGCCAGCTGCGCTTCATTACTTAAACGTTGATAGAGGCCTTTAGTGATCAGCACATAACCTCCTGGTGCGGCAAACGCGTTCACATCGCTGCTATCAATCACGCCGAAGTGCCATGGCAAACTTGTGCGTTCTGACTGGCTGGCAACCCAGCGGCCAACCTTGTTGACGTATTGCTGCAATTTGGCATCGTTCACCAGTGGTACGGCACCCAGAATAGTCCCGGTGACATTGCGGCCAACAGCAATCTCATCTTCCTGGCTGGGGTCTTTCCAGTTGATATTGGCCAGTTTATCCTGCGACGAAGCGTTGGCTGCAGGTGCTGCCTGCCCGGTTTTATTGGTGTCGCCCATCTGGTCATTGACCACATCCTTAAGCACACCTTTCAGGTCCAGTGCTGCTGCGGTTCCCCACATTATGCTGGTACACACAGCCAGTGTCATCGCCTGTTTCAGGGTCATTTGATTCATGGCTGCGCGCCTCCCAGGAAATATGGATATTGCTGGCTACTCAAACCACCGCTTGAAGCATATTTTTTGGCTTCATCGGCACTGACTGCATAACTCTCCAGCTTTTTGGTTTCTGTTTCATTGAATTGTGCTGTTTTCAGGTCTTCGGCACTCAGCCCGCGGATACCGGTGGTGGAGACCACTTTGCCAGTCCCACTGCGGCCAGTGGCAACACCCACCACACCGGCAATATTATTGCCGCTGGCGCTGTTACGTCTCACAGTCAGCAAACGCACCCATCCGGTTTTGCCGGAGGATTTGATCTGTAACCATGCACCTTTTTTATTCAGAATATCTACGGCATCATTTTTACTCACATTGCCAACAACTTTGGCATCGCTAAAGGCATCAGCACGTAATTGGTCGGGCTTTAGTACCACACCAGTCTCTGCTGCCATCGCGCTGCTACAAGCAAAAACGGTCAACAGCGCCAGTAATCTTTTCTTTATCATGCTGCTTTTTATCATCTAGGTGTCTCAACTTTCTCCATGGTTGATAAATGATCCTGTTCCAGTTGGATCAGAGCCTGTGCAAACAGGAGCCGCCATTGCGCTGCCAATTGGTCGGCACGGTTGACGATATTGCCCTGGTGCATGCCATAACGTATCGTCGGCTTGTTTGGCAGTCCCAGCTTGTTCAATAATGATGGCAATTGTGTGGCCAGCTGCTGGGCGTCTTTTGCAGCGGCTTCGCGATAAGCGACTTCCGGCTTGTATTGCCAGCTGACGATCACTATATCTCCAAATAAGCCCCAGAGTCCGCTTTGCGTACCCACCATGATGTCGGTCTGGTTGGGTGCTCGGCAGGCGAATTCGATCTCCTTACGAATCAGTTTCATCACCGCATCACCCAAGGTTTCCGGGCTTTCGATCACGATGGGCATCAGCAAGACTTCAAGTTCTTCACTATTCGACGTCAGGCCAAACGCCAGCCAGCGCTGTAAGGCGCGGTCGGTGGCCAATGCGTAAATTTTGGCGATACCAAAATAAGCCACTGCCCATACGATAGGCGCTGCCAGGTCCAGGTAGGTATGGATGAAATTGATGGCAAGGTATGACAATACCAGCAGGCCAATCTGGCTGCCGGTAAAGATGCCATTGAAACGGTCGCGGTCTACCTTGAAATAAAACGCCAGCGTCGTCAGCCACACCAATAACAGGCTCAGCAAAATATAAGGTAACTTGCCCCGCCAGACTTTCAGGTAATCCTGGTGCAGGGTGTTGTCCAGAGCCGTCGCCAAGATCTCCACCCCTGGGAATTGCTTATCCATGGCGGTAGGCTTGATATCAAACAACGCCGGTGCAGTGGAACCTATGATGACGATCTTATCCTTGAATTCATCCTGCGGGCGTTTTGGCTGCGCGCTGGTGCTATCGGCATAAATGTCACTGAAAGTCACATACTGGTAGGTAAAAGGCTTGCCGCGCCAGTTCAGCAACATATCATCAGGCGTATTGCCCGTTTCAAACTGCATGGCATCTGCAACTACTAACGGCAGGGCGGGCAAGGTCCAGCCTCTGTCGTGATGGCGCATGCGGTATTGGCGAACGACGCCATCACTATCCGGGTAGACATTATGTGTGCCCATGCGTTGCGTTTTCCATGCACCTTTAAAGTAGGGCGGAATCGCAGCAAACGTGGCTTGAGGGTCTGCATCCGGGGTGCGCGCCAAACCAGGAATCTGGGCATAAGTCAGCTGGCTTTTGCTGTCCTGGCTGGCATCCAGGCGCAATAAAGGGAAGAAGCAGTGTTCACAGGCAGTGATGACATCATTGAAATAGCTGTCACTGTCTGTGTTATAAACATCGGCATCCGAAAAAACGATGTCAAAGATGATGGCTTTCGGTTGCTGGCGCTGGATATTCTCCACCAACTCGCCTATTACCTGGCGCGGCCACGGCCAGCGGCCATATTCCTTGGACATGGCTTCCAGGCTGGCTTCATTGATATCGATAATCACAATCGCAGGGTCAGCTGACGGTTTGAATATGCGATTTTTCACCATCAGGTCAAATGCCTTGTCGCGCATGTTAAGGCCGACATGGAATACACCGGCATCCAGCAAGATCACCACGCTGAACAGTAATGCCAGGTACAGGTAAAAGTTATTCTTGAGCCTGCGGGTCAGGCTGGCCAGCCAGAACCCCAGCATCAGTTTAATTTTTAGCATATCGCTCCCCTGAAACGGCAGCCCCTTGGTCATCGGCCAGGACAAGGGGAATGTTTGTATGATGGTTGTCGTTGCACCCGCACTATGTTGACCCGAATGGGCCATTGAGAGCAGCGCGCAATCGTCCTATTCTAGCAACATCACAAATGCACAGGGCCGTTTATGAGCTTAAATCTAAAAATTCTGTTTTTTGGATTGTTGCTGCTCATGATCATCAGCATGATGGATGCCTTCGTGTGATTGTGTCGTGTTTTCAAGTTAAAGTCATTTATAACCCCGTCTCTACGGGGTTTTTTCTTTTTAGCGCCAGTCAACCTTCAACCAACTGAAGATTCGTTTACCAGGCTTATAGTCTTGCCCGTCACATAATCTTCATGGCAGTGAAACCTTTCTGCAACAGATGTTTTTAACAATACTCAGGTAAGTGCACGCAGGGCTGGAATTCGCGTGCAGGTTAATCACATAAGGGAGATTTTTAACATGAAACTGAATGCTTTGGCGATCACTGGCTTGCTGGTACTGGCAGCATTATCACCTACAACAAATGCAGCCGAACTGATTCAAAACGGCGGTTTTGAAACGCATGGCTTGGATAACTACGATATCACCGGCTGGCAAAGTGCTGAACAAGGCATTTTCGGCAGCGTGCTGGCGCAGTCCGGCACTACCACCGAAGTCACAGGTAATACTACGGTGGGCGCTTACCAGGGTAATTACTATGGTTTGCTGGATAACAATGGCCTGTCCGGCAGTGCTTTATTCCAGACCTTCAGCACCGGTGCAGTTGCTTCCGCTACCTTGACCTTCCAGATGTTTGTGAATAACCAGAACAGCACTACCAACATTAATGCAGCGGGTCTGGATTACAGTGTGGATGCCACAGATAACCCTAACCAGCATGTGCGTGTGGATTTATTGAAAGCGGGTGCCGATCCATTCTCGATTGATAGTGCTGATGTCGTGCAAAGCCTGTATATCGGCGGTGCCAACGGTGTGTTAGCGGCCAATAACTATGTGAACTACAGCTTTGATTTGAGCACTGGCTTGGCTGCTGGCGGTAGTTTTGTTTTGCGTTTCGCCACGGTCGCTAACCAGAGCTCGTTACAACTTGGAGTAGATAACGTCAGCCTGAATGCAATTTCTGCCGTGCCTGAAGCTGACTCAACTGCCATGTTGCTGGCAGGGTTGGGCTTGATGGCCACGGTAATGCGTCGCCGCCACAACTAAATTATAAATACGATAAAATCTAATTAAAGGAATTAATCATGGACTTTTTAAACTTGAAACGCACTGCTATCGTCGCCATGCTACTCGGCTCACAATTCGCACTTTCTAATGTGGCGTTGGCTGAAAATGCGCAATTCTGGCTGAATGATGGTGCAACCAGCCTGAATGACAGCAAAAAATTGGTACCAAATGCCAGAAAAGCCAAAAACATTATCCTGTTTGTGGGCGATGGCATGGGTATCTCCACCGTGACTGGCGCACGTATTTTTGAAGGCCAGTTAAAAGGCATCGATGGCGAGCGTAACAGGCTGGCATTCGAAGAGTTCCCTTACGTTGCATTATCCAAAACCTATTCCACCAACCAGCAGACTTCTGACTCTGCGCCTACCATGACAGCCATTGTGTCTGGTGTGAAAACCAATGATGGCATTATTTCCCTCAACCAGTCTGTCGCCAGAAACGAAGCTAACCCCGCAGTAATCAACGCTGGTAAGGTCACGACGATCCTGGAACAGGCTGAAGCTGCCGGCAAATCGACCGGCGTGGTGTCGACAGCACGTATCACACACGCAACGCCAGCGGCTACCTATGCGCATATTTCAAACCGTGACTGGGAAGCCAACTCCAACCTCTCAGCGGCTGCTGCGACTAATGGCGTCAAAGATATTGCTGCCCAGCTGATCGACAACTTTGGCACCGGCAAAATCGGCGATGGTATTGATGTGGTGTTTGGTGGCGGCCGTAGCTACTTCCTGCCAAATACAGTGACAGATATCGAAGGCACTAAAGGTCGTCGTACCGATGGCCGTAACCTGGCGCAAGAATATGTCAGCAAATTCGGTGGCGTATATATTCAAGACCAGAACGCATTTAATGCATTGAACCCGGTGACTACCAATAAAGTGATCGGCCTGTTTAATCCATCACACATGGAATACGAGCAGGATCGTCCGAACGATATCGCAGGTGAGCCTTCATTGGCGGAATTGACCGGCAAGGCGATTGATATCCTGAAGAAAAACCAGAGTGGTTATTTCCTGATGGTAGAAGGCGGCCGTATCGACCACGCTTCTCACGCGGGTAACGCTTACCGTACCTTCAAGGATGCGGTGGCATTGTCTGATGCAGTGCGCGAAGCGGCCAGCAAGGTGAACCTGAACGATACCCTGATTATCGTGACTGCTGACCACAGCCATACGCTGACCATTGGTGGTTACCCGAAACGTGGCAACCCTATCCTGGGTAAAGTGGTTGAGCCAGGTAAAACAGCACCAACGCTGGCAGCTGATGGCAGACCTTATACCACTGTGAGTTTTGCCAATGGCCCTGGCTACCATACCAATTCACCAGGTGACGCGGTATATAACGAAGCGATTGCCGCCGGTCGCGTGGTGGATATGTCTGGTGTAGATACCGAAGATCCTGATTTCCACCAGGAAGCCCTGGTGCCATTGAGCTCAGAAACCCATGCCGGTGAAGAAGTGGCTATTTATGCGGTTGGCCCTAAATCTTACCTGGTGCACGGCGTGCAAGAGCAAAGCTACATCTACCAGGTGATGAAAGACGCTTTCGGTTATTAATTGAGAATAGACGGCTAGTAGTTTGAGCCGTCATGCAGGGCGGCAATCTGTCGCCCTGTACCACTTGATGGAAAAATATATGAAAAGAGTGATTCAAATGCTAGGGTTGGCTGCGATGTTAATGATGGCTGCCAAGGCAAGTATTGCTGAAGAAATCGTCAATGCACGTTACGAAACAACACAGTGTGCGACGCCTTGTATGGAAGCGTCCGCCAAGCGCCTGCAATGGTGGTTAATGCGGGAAGACGACCAGGTCGAAATTCGCCACCTGACCCACAATGGCGAGCCAGCGCACAACAGCAGCCTGTGGATGAAAAAACCTGCCGGCCAATTTAATTACAGTTACCTGATGCATGAAGATGGTCGCGCCATTGATTATTCGGATGTAGACCTGAAACTGCTGGCGATTAAAACCGATGCGCAGATCTGGCAGGTCAAATCACAATTGATTGCCGATGAAGAGCTGGCCAGACTCAAAAAAGTACCTGCTGACCAACCACAAAAATATGGATATACGCTGGAAAAGTATGTCGGTGAACTTGGGAACGGTGTGCATACAGAAGTGTTATGGATGCCGGCATTGAAATTGCCGTATACCGTTCAATATCATTATCCTGAACACACGGTCACCATCCAGATGCAAGTGTTGCAGACAGGCGCGGTTGCCGCCACTGATGTCGCAGCCCCGCCTAAAGCAACATTGACAACGCTGACTAATTACCAGCATGTGGATTATGCTGACCTGGGCGATATGGAGCATAACCCTTCAGAAATGCAGTGGCTGGCGCGTGCCCACGGTGCGCCTGGCTTGCAGGCGCACACTCACTAGGAGTTTTCCCACTTGCATTCGCACTAATGTAAATCTATAAGTACATTTTTAAATCACAAACCAGCCAACGCCTCGCAGCGTAATTTTCTGCGAGGCGATATGGCGCAACTGTCATCGGCTATAATGCCATGATGGTCATTCAAATCATTCAATTACTCCTGTTGCTGCTGATTATCGGCATGCTTGTCTGGCAATCACGCAAACAGCAACAGGCTTCCCAGCAGGCGTTGGCCCAATTGCTTGCACAGCAACTGGAAGAAAAACACCGCATGATGATGAGCGAGATGCACCAATCACTCAACCTGCTGGCTGACCGTTTGCAAAGCCTGAATGCGGACCAGCAAGACCGTTTGCGGGCACAACTCTCACTCGAACTGACTGCAACACGTGAAGCGATGCAAGCCTTGCAGGTCGCGCAGCGTGACCATTTAAGCCAAAGTAGCGAGCAACTCAGTTTGAGTTTGCGCAATGGCTTGTCAGAGCAGGGGATGTTGCAGCAAAACCTCTTGAAAACGTCATTGCAAACCACCACACAAACACTGACGCAGAGCGTGGAATCCCTGACCAAGATCGTAGATGCACGCCTGGAAGAAATGAGCGGCAAAGTCTCTGAGCGCCTGGAAGCCGGTTTCAAGAAAACCAATGAAACCTTTGTCAGCGTCATGGCACGCCTGGCCACCATTGATGAAGCACAAAAGAAAATTGATGGTCTCAGCGTCAATATGGTGAGTCTGCAGGAACTGTTGGGTGACAAGCGTAGCCGAGGCGCTTTTGGCGAGGTGCAGCTGGAAGGATTGGTGCACAATGTGCTGCCGAGCAGCAGTTTTGCCATGCAATATACCCTGAGCAATGGCGCACGCGTAGACTGTGCGCTTTTCTTGCCTGAGCCGACCGGTACAGTGGCGGTCGACAGTAAATTCCCGCTCGAGAATTATCACCGCATGTATGACAACGCTTTGGGCGACATCGTACAGGCGCAAGCCGTCAAGCAGTTCAAAGCCGATCTCAGGAAACATATCGACGATATCAGCAACAAATACATCATCGCCAATGAAACTTCGGATGGTGCAGTAATGTTCATCCCGGCAGAGGCCGTGTTTGCTGAGATTCACGCCTATCACAGGGATGTGGTTGATTACGCGATGATAAAGCGCGTCTGGCTGGTGTCACCGACCACGCTGATGGCGGTATTGAACACCGCGCGGGCCGTGCTGAAAGACGTGGAAATGCGCAAGCAGGTCCATATCATCAAAGATGAACTGGGCAAGTTGAGCAAAGACTTTAATCGCTTTGATACACGTATGAAAAAACTGGCTGATAATATCCGCCAGGCACATGAAAACGCACAGGATGTGCATATCAGCAGCCAGAAAATCACCCGGCGTTTTGCACAGATCGAAAAAGTGGAACTTGCGCAAGAAGAAGGAATAGATACCCTGGAACTGCTGGAAGAACTGGAAGACATAGAGAAGAGTAACCCGTCATGAAGATCACCATTTTGTATTTTGCACGCATCAAAGAGGTTGTTAATTACTCCTCCGAAGATGTGGTGCTGCCTGACAGTGTAGAAACCATCATTGCCTTAAAATCGTGGTTGGCTAACCGCGGTGAAACCTGGCAGAAGCTGTTTAACGGCAGTAGTGTGGTGCGTGCAGCGATCAACCATGAGTTAGTTGATGATATGGCGACGATGGATGAAGGTGATGAAGTCGCCTTTTTCCCGCCCGTCACCGGAGGTTAAACTTGAGCGTGCCTGCTTATCTCAGGATTTCTGTGCAACCGGAAGATTTTGATACCGGAGCAGAGTTGCAACAGCTTAAGGCGGCAACACCGCAGGCCGGCGCCCTGGTGAATTTTATCGGCATAGTGCGGGATGTGTCAGCCGAGGGCAAGCTGGAAAGAATGATCATTGAACATTATCCGGGTATGACTGAAGCGGCCTTGCAACGCATTGCCGAGCAAGCATGCCAGCGCTGGCCGTTGTTGGGTATACGCTTGATCCACCGTGTGGGCTCCTTGGCGGCACAAGCGCAAATTGTGCTGGTCGCCGCCACCAGCCTGCATAGGCAGGCGGCATTTGAAGCCTGCGCTTTTATAATGGATTACCTGAAAACAGAAGCGCCTTTCTGGAAAAAAGAAATTGGTGACTTCGGTGAGCACTGGGTGGAAGCCCGGGCGACCGATGAACACGCAAAACAACAGTGGCAAAAGAATAGTGGAAAGTCACCTACATGATGCAAGTATTAAATTCTAATGAATTGACCGTTTCCTACAAGCTGTCACCCATGTCGTTTGAGTCTACGGAAACGCTGCTGGATGCTGCAGATTTAAGCCTCACCGATTATGGCTGGAAACTTCAGCCCGAAGCAAAAAAAACCTTGATGTTGGGGTTATCAATGCAGCAGGCCGGTTGCAATGTGCTGGTGCAGGGTACGCCAGGCTCTGGTCGTGCAGGGCTGACAATGGCGGCCATGAAAGCGGCAGCAGTCACTGGTCTTGATACCTCTCTGACAGACCTGGTCGCGTTATATGACTTTAGCCAGCAATCCTCTGTGAATTACATCAAGCTGCCGGCCGGGCTTGGTGCGCAGTTACGTACAGTGATGGATATATTCATCAAAACACTGATGGCAGAAATGCCGCAGTGGCTGGATAGCCATGGCCAAGCAAATATTCCCCAGGCCAATCTTTCGCTAGCGGAGGTGTGGCTGGAGGAGCGTATCGATAGCATGCGAGCGCAGCTGAGCAGCGCCAAATTATCTCCTTTCTTTAATGTGATCAAGCCGGAGATACTGGCCTACCTGCAAGCCTGGCAACAATTAGGTAATGAGCCGGAAAGTAATGCAGATGGCTTGGTGAATGAAGGATTTTTGTCGCGCTTTAGAGTCAATTTGCTGGTAGATCAGCGTGCTAACCTCACTGCCGGCATTAAACAACCTATAGTAGAAGAAAAGGATCCCGGTTTTGCCGCCTTGTTCGGCACGCTGGAAACCGCTGCCGGTGAAGCCGCGCAATGGCCGGAGTTTTTACGCTTACGTGCCGGTAGCCTGCATCACGCGGATGGCGGTATGTTGATGTTGCATTTGCGTGACCTGATGCAGGATGAGGGTAATGGCGGTGCGTTGCTGGAAAAGCTGTATCGTCTGATGCGTAATCACGAAATACAGATCGAAGACTGGGCCAATCATGCGCAACAAGGTACGGGAGGTAATCGCCAAAGCGCGTTACCGGTGCACGTGAAGCTGATTATGATTGCCAGCCGCGAAGACTATTATGATTGCCTGGAAGCACAGCCCGATTTCTTTGATTTTTTCCCGATCAAGGTAGAGTTTGAAGACCGGGTGTCTGCGACACCGGAAAACTACGCCTGGGTCGCAGGCTATATCGCACAAAAATGTCAGCAACAAGCTTTGCCGCATTTCACTGGCGCGGCGGTCAACATTCTGCTGCAGTTTATGCACAGGCTGGAAGAGGATCAGAGCCGCTTCAGTATCCGTTTTGCACACCTGGATCAATTGATGCATGAAAGTGCTGCCGCAGCGGGAGATGCGCGTTTGGTGACAGATGCGCATGTTAATCAGGCTTTGTCTGCACGATTGTTACGCCAGCAGTTTTTTGAAACACAAATCCGTGATTCGATTATCGATAACGAGTTACTGATCCAGGTCCACGGCGATGTGGTCGGCCAAGTGAATGGCCTGACCCATATTGAGTTGGGTGACGCCAGTTTTGGTTCACCGATCCGCATTACTGCACGTTGTTACCCTGGCCGTAGTGGTGTGATTAATATTGACCGCGAAGTCGAGATGAGTGGCCCCAGTCATGATAAAGGCATCTATATTTTACAAAACTGGCTCAGTGCCAGCTTCTGGGCATTGGCACCGTTAAGCTTGAACGCATCGCTGGTGTTTGAGCAGGAGTACAACGGCGTGGAGGGCGATTCAGCCTCATGTGCCGAGTTATTCGCATTGCTGTCGGCACTGACTGGCTTGCCGATCAAGCAGGGCATCGCGGTGACTGGTGCACTTAACCAGTTTGGTGAGGTGATGCCGATCGGCGGTGTGAACGAGAAGATTGAAGGTTATTTCCGCGTGTGCCAGGCGCTGGGACTCAATGGTGAGCAAGGCGTGATCATCCCAAAACGTAACCAGCGGCATTTGATCCTGGATGAAAGCGTAGTGACGGCGGTTAATAATGGCATGTTCAAAATTATCACCATCGATCATGTACTGGAAGGCATCGCGCATCTCACCGAGAGTGAAGCTGGTACGCAGGCAGAGGATGGGACTTATAGCGGTAATAGCTTAATGGCGCGCGCGCAAACCATGCTGGCTAGCTTCAGGGCAACCCTGGAACGCAATCAGGCGCACATGGCCTATATTCAACAGCAGGCAGATGCCACTAAGCCGCTATAAATATAATGGCAAGATCACCCAATCAGAAAAACGACAAACACGCGACGTCAGAGATTGACGATGATAAAAGCTGCCGCCTGGATAAATGGTTATGGGCGGCACGATTCTTTAAAACGCGTAGCCTGGCGGCGGATGCGGTGGATGGTGGCAAGGTGCGGATTGATGGAGACCGTGCCAAAAACGCCAGGGAAATGAAACCTGGCATGCGTGTTTCTATTAAAAATAAAGATTTGCAGATTGAGGTGGAAGTGCTGGCATTGAGCAATGTGCGCCGTGGGGCGCCAGAAGCGGCATTGCTTTATCGCGAGACGGATGAAAGCCAGCGCCTGCGGCAGCAAAGTAAGGAAAGCGGAGCGGATCAGTTTGCAGAACGTGACCGCGGCATGGGCCGGCCAACCAAGCGGCAGTTACGTGATATTCAACGATTTACCGGGCGCGATTAGGTCTTAGCAAAGATTATTTCCGGGACTTCTTTCTTAGCTTGCCTTATAAGGGGTCCCCGAATAACCGGTTTTGGCCACCGCTTGTGCACGACAAGAAACATCCAGTTTCTGGAAAATCCTTTTCAGGTGATTTTTGACCGTATTGGCGCTGATTTCCAGGATCATACCGATTTCCAGATTGGTTTTACCGCTGCGGACCCAATGCAGAATTTCCTGCTCCCGATCTGATAATCCGCCTTGCGCCATACTATCGAGCAAATCTTCGTCCTTCACAATCGGCTTCAGGTGTTCTACGCGTCGAGTGGCCGCGTCAAGGTGCGGCATAATCATGCCTAATAACTGGTCCGGCACATGGAACTCTTTGGCGCGGTCAAAAAACACATAGATGCAATCAGCCTGGCGACGGGTGTCACGCACGCCATACACCATCAGTGAATGCATTTTTTTCAATTGCTGGGTAAACGGGTTGGGCGATTGTGCATGAATGCCACTGGCATCGAACTGATTAACGACATACCATTTTTCTTCGTTTTCAATCCAGCGTTTGTACAGGTTGCACATCAGGTAATTGACAATCGCTGAATCTTGCAGCAGGCATTGTGTGGTCACGTCAGGCAATGATGAACAGACATCGAAATGCAAGTCGCCCGTGCTGAAGTTTCCCCATGCGGCAAGCAGTACGTCGTGACGCATCAGCGGGTGAATGTCCTGTTTTAGCCAGTTAAACAGGTCAACATGGCGTTTAATGGCATAGGAAGTCTGTATAGCATGTAAAACGCCTTCCCAATGTGCTTGTTTTTTTTGTGCCAGCATGCAGCCACCTCAAGTTGTTGTGCTCAGGGCAAACTTCGCCCGTGAATATTCATGGTCTGAGTCTTTTTACGGCGAAATTCTGGCTTTCTTTAATATGCGCTTGTAATGAGTGCTAGCTGCACAACTGGATACTGTAGATTAGAATGAAACAATGATTGTTTTAAGTGTCTATACTGGTAAGTAGTTAAGCGAGTGGTGAGATGGGATTGTTGAATAAGCTTCCAGATGGTGTGCGTTACCCTAGTCATAAAGAATGGCAGTTATTGAAGAAATTGCCGAAGTGGTGGCTGCTCGGGACGCTGGTATTTGCCAGTCCGCTTGTATATACATGGTGGCAGCAGGGTGAGTTGCTTAATCAGAATCTTGAACGCACTTCCGTGTTTTTGGGTTTGCTATTCACTTTCTGGTTCTTTATCGGTGCCATGATCATAGGTCTGGTGGTGATTATTATCATGAAAGGGCCGGGCTATGTGGCTGATCCTTATTACCTGCCCAAAGAAGATAAAAATCTCGAGAATAAAACGATGGGTGATTAAATATCCCACCTCAAGAGATCGCTTGGCTTTCAACTTCTACACGCAGATTATTCCTGTATTCATTGAAATCCCCCATGTCATGAGTTTTGTTTTCAGGCAGAACCCAGCCGCATATCAGTACTTAATTAAGATAAGTCCTTGATTCAAACTGGACTTATAGACTATAATCGCACGCTTTTCCAACCTTGCCACACCTGATTCGCATTTAGGGTGGCTTTAACCGTAAGGAGATCTCATGCGACATTATGAAATCGTATTTATTGTCCACCCTGACCAGAGTGAACAAGTGCCTGCGATGATTGAGCGTTACCGTACGCAAATCACCGGCAATGGCGGCAACATCCATCGTCTGGAAGACTGGGGCCGTCGTCAACTTGCCTACCCAATTCAAAAAGTACACAAAGCACACTATGTTCTGATGAACATTGAAGTGAGCCAAGAGTTGCTTGAAGAGCTGGAACACGGCTTCAAATTCAACGATGCTGTATTACGTCACCTGACTATTTCGACTAAAACAGCGGTTACTGCACCAAGCCCAATGATGAAAGAGGAAAAATCCAAAACCATCGTTGGTGACGCACCTGCAGCCACTACTGAGGCAGCCGCCTAAGTCGTTGTGAATACGCTGGTGATTGCAGCGACGGTAAAAGCAATTGAACCGTTACGCTATACACCGGCAGGGTTACCCTTGTTGCGTTTGCAGTTGCAACATGATTCAGAGCAGCTTGAAGCAGGTCTGAATCGCAAAGTGCAGTGCCAGTTACCGGCAGTGCTGATTGGTGAAAAAGCCAACCTCACATTGCAAAGCGGAGATCAAATCAAAGTGAAAGGTTTTCTCGCACAGCGCAGCGCAAAAAGCACACAAGTGGTCATGCATATACAAGAAATACAGCTAATACAGCATAAAGAATTGAAGGAGTTTTAAATGGCAAGAGATATGTACAAACGCCGCCGTTACTGCCGTTTCAGTGCAGAAGGCATCAAACACGTAGATTACAAGGACGTAGATCTGTTAAAAGATTTCGTTTCTGAAAACTTCAAAATCATTCCAGCCCGTATGACTGGTACTAAGGCTAAATACCAACGCCAACTGACAACTGCGGTTAAACTCGCACGTTTCTTAGCGTTGATGCCTTACACAGACAAACACCCAGGTTAATTGGCGGCTTAGGAGAATAACATGCAAGTAATTTTATTAGAAAAAGTAGCAAACCTGGGCACTTTGGGTGATGTGGTTCGCGTGAAAGACGGTTACGGCCGTAACTTCCTGATTCCTCAAGGTAAAGCAAAACGTGCAACTGAAGCTAACCAGGCTGAGTTTGCTGCACGTCGTGCTGACTTGGAAAAACAACAAGCTGATTTCCTGGCTGTTGCGCAAACACGTGGTGAAAAATTGGCTGGCTTTGCTTTAACGATTGCACAAAAAGCAGGTGTTGATGGCCGTTTGTTTGGCTCTGTCACCAACCTGGACATCGCTACTGGTTTGCAAGCACAAGGCCATGAAGTGAAGAAATCAGATGTGCGTTTGCCTAACGGCCCACTGAAAAATGTGGGTGAGTTTGTTGTGAGCGTTGCACTGCATCATGATGTGGTTGTTGATATCAATGTCACAGTGGTTGCTGAAGCTTAATTTAAGCATTTAGTGACACTTGAAAAAGGCTACTTCGGTAGCCTTTTTTATTTTGGTGAACGCTATAACACTCAAGGTTTCTGCGGCTCATTGATTTTGAGTCTTTAAGGGAAGATTATTTTCGCCTAGAGACGAAAAATAAAGTAGTTAAATTAAAGATAAAGTTTCTGAATAAGATTCGTTTCTTAACTTAAACACTATCGTTATTTTTAAAAAGAAAATCTACTCGCATTTATCATCCCACTCAGAGTAAATTTCAAAACAAGAAAATGCCGATTCACTTTTCGGTATAATCGCCAGATGGCTGACGAACAACTCGAATTTCTCAAACTTCCCCCGCATTCTATCGAAGCCGAACAATCCGTATTAGGCGGGCTGTTGCTGGACAATGAAGCGCTGGACAAAATTGCTGATATCTTATCAGGGCAAGATTTCTACCAGCATGACCATAAGTTGATTTATGAACATATTGCCAGGTTGATTGAACGCAATCAGCCAGCGGATATTGTGACTGTTGCCGAATCGCTTGAAAGCACCGCTGAACTGACTACGATTGGTGGCGTCGCCTATCTGGGTGCGCTGGCCCAAAACACACCAACCGCTGCGAATATTCGCCGATATGCCGAAATCGTGCATGAGCGATTCGTGATGCGCCAGTTGGTGACCGTAGGAACCGGCATCGCCGAAAGCGCTTATCTGCCAAATGGGCGTAATGCGCAGCAATTGCTGGATGAGGCTGAAGCGAAAATTTTCCAGATTGCTGAAGGCGGCAACCGCAAAAGCCAGGGCTTTTTGGGGATGCAGGTATTGCTGCCACAAGTTGCTGACCGTATTGATTACCTGTATTCGCGTGAAAACCACTCAGATGTGACGGGTACGCCTACGGGTTTTAGTGATCTCGATTCCATGACCTCAGGCTTGCAGGGTGGCGATCTTGTGATTGTTGCCGGCCGTCCTTCCATGGGTAAAACTGCCTTTGCGATCAACATTGCCGAGAATGTAGCTTTGGAAACCAACAAGGCAGTGGCCATTTTCTCGATGGAGATGGGCGCCACACAATTAACGACGCGTATGATCGGCTCCATCGGCCGGTTGGACCAGCACAAAATGCGTAATGGTAACCTCGAGGATGAGGATTGGGAAAAACTGACCACTGCGCTGGGTAAGCTCAACGAAGCGCCGATTTTTATTGATGAAGGTGCAGGCTTAAGCAGTTTTGATGTGCGTGCACGTGCGCGGCGATTGCATAGGCAAGCGGGTGAACTGGGACTGATCGTCATCGATTATTTGCAGTTGATGTCAGCACCTTCTGGCCGCTCAGGTGAAAATCGTGCCACGGAAATTTCCGAAATTTCGCGTTCTCTTAAATCGCTGGCAAAAGAGTTGAATGTGCCACTGATTGCCATTTCACAGTTAAACCGCAGTGTGGACCAACGTCCGGATAAGCGCCCGGTCATGAGTGACTTGCGCGAATCGGGTGCGATTGAGCAGGATGCCGACTTGATCATGTTCGTGTACCGCGATGAGTACTACAACCCTGACAGCGCTGAAAAAGGCTCTGCCGAGATTATTATCGCCAAACAACGTAACGGCCCGATTGGTCGCGTGCGCCTGACCTTTATGGGTGCGCATACACGCTTCGAGAATTATGCCAACGCGGCATACATGCAAGACGAATATTAACGCGCCGAGTTTTTCAATATGCGTCCTATCGTTGCTTATATTTCAGAAAAAGCATTGGCACATAACCTGGCACGCGTCAGGCAATTTGCACCACAGTCCAAAGTCATTTCGGTGGTCAAAGCGAATGCCTATGGTCATGGGTTGCTGAATGCCGCCCGTGGGCTAAAAGAAACCGATGCATTTGCGGTCTTGAATATCAGCGAGGCTGTCATCTTGCGTGATGCCGGATACCAGCATCCCATACTATTGCTGGAAGGCGTTTTTTCTTCTGAAGAAATAGCGCTGGCAGATCGTTACCGGCTGGACATGGTCATTTCTCGTCAGGATCAGCTGCAATGGCTACTTGAATACCAAGTGAATCTGCCACTACGTGTTTATCTCAAGCTAGACAGTGGCATGCATAGACTGGGTTTCCAGCCTTCTGCTTATCAAGCAGTGTTAGATCAATTAACTACCAGCGGAAATGTCAGTGAAATCGTACTGATGACGCATTTTGCTAATTCGGATCTGGCAGACGGTGTCACTCAGGCCATGGCTGTCGTGGCGCAAGCGATGCCTACTAAGCCTTATAAACGCTCACTGGCTAACTCAGCAGCTATTGTCCAGCAGCCACAAACCCATGCTGATTGGGTACGACCGGGTATTATGCTTTATGGTGCTACACCAATCGCAGATAAAACAGCTGTTTCATTGGGGTTGCAGCCTGTCATGAGCCTGCAATCCGGACTCATCGGCGTACAGGAAATTCAGGCGGGCGAAAGTGTAGGCTATGGCAGCTTATTTACTGCTGATAAATTTACGCGCGTTGGGATTGTCGCTTGCGGATATGCTGATGGCTATCCACGCCATGCGCCAACCGGGACACCTATTGTCGTGAATGATGTGCTGACCCGGACCCTAGGCCGGGTTTCCATGGATATGCTGGCAGCTGATATCACCGATATTCCAGAGGCTAAGATTGGCAGCAGCGTAGAGCTATGGGGCGATTTAGTCCCTGTTGATGCAGTGGCGCAGGCCAGCGGCACCATAGGCTATGAATTGCTGTGTGCAGTGGCGGCACGGGTGCCTATGCACGTGATTGATTAATTGCTAACTTGAAGCATCCAAGGGGTCATGCGAGTTTTTATTCCCGTTTCCTGAAAGAAACCAGTTGAGATTTACGAGTGATCTTTACTGTGGTTAGATTCCAAACGCAGTCGCTGTCACTCATAGTCACACAATAAGAAAAATCAAGGTTTTCATGGCAAAAGCTAAAACACAATATACCTGTACCGAATGTGGTGCCTCAGAACCTAAGTGGCAGGGGCAATGCCCTAGTTGCCATGCCTGGAATACCCTGGTGGAAACCGTACCGGAAACAGTCACCCAAAGCCGTTTTGCCAGCCTGGCACCTACCGCGCAATTACAGAAGCTGGCAGATGTGGAGGCGCAGGATGTCTCGCGACAGCAGACCGGGATTGCCGAGTTTGACCGCGTATTGGGCGGTGGCCTGGTGGCAGGTGGGGTGGTGCTGATTGGTGGGGACCCTGGCATCGGTAAATCGACCCTGCTGCTGCAAACGGTGTGCAAGGTGTCACAGAACCTGAAATCGTTTTATATCAGCGGCGAGGAGTCTGCGCAGCAGATCGCCATGCGGGCAAAGCGGCTGGGGCTGGATGCCAGCCAGGTCGATGTGCTGGCTGAGATCAATCTGGAAAAAATCAGCCAGGTATTGCAGCAGCACCAGCCTGATCTGGTGATTATTGACTCCATCCAGACGGTGTATTCTGAAGCGTTGCAGTCAGCGCCAGGGTCGGTGGCACAGGTGCGTGAATGCAGCGCGCAGTTAACGCGTATCGCGAAACAATTAGGCATCAGCATGATATTGGTCGGCCATGTTACTAAGGAAGGTTCATTGGCCGGGCCGCGCGTGCTGGAGCATATTGTCGATAGCGTGCTCTATTTCGAAGGCGACCAGAATTCGAGTTTCAGGCTGATACGTGCTTTTAAAAATCGCTTTGGCGCTGTGAATGAGCTGGGCGTGTTTGCCATGACTGAAAAAGGCTTGCGGGAAGTCAGTAATCCGTCTGCCTTGTTTTTGTCACATCACGATACCCCTGTTCCAGGATCCTGCATTACAGTGACGCAAGAAGGTACGCGTCCCTTATTGGTTGAAATACAGGCATTGGTTGACACCTCCCATGCTCCAAACCCCAAGCGACTGTGTGTGGGATTGGAGCAAAACCGCTTGGCCATGTTGCTGGCGGTATTGCATCGCCATGCCGGCGTCGCGTGTTTTGATCAGGATGTATTTATCAATGCGGTAGGCGGCGTGAAAATCAGCGAACCAGCAGTGGATTTGGCAGTGCTACTGTCGATTGTTTCTTCGTTTAAAAATAAGCCATTATTAAACAAATTAATTGTGTTTGGTGAAGTAGGGCTGGCGGGAGAAGTGCGGCCAGTACAACGCGGGCAAGAGCGTTTAAAAGAAGCTGCCAAGCTCGGCTTTACCCATGCCATTATCCCCAAGGCCAATGCGCCCAAGGGTGGCGTGCCCGGCTTGCATATTGATGCAATTGACAGGCTGGAACAAGCCATCGATTTATTGCGCGGATAAAAAAATGGCAACGATGTCAGGGAGTGGCATCGTTGCCTTGAGTGGTGGTTGTCCAGAAGAGGGTTGAACAGCCACAGGGAAGTGGGTTTGATATTTGCTAATCTAGCTTCGCGATTTATCTGCCTTTAGTTTTTTCAATTTTATTCACTGTGCCAACAGGCATTTCCAGGGCAACTGCCCGCTATGCATAAAATCCTGTTTATTCTTAACTGAGCATTTTTTAAAAACTTCGTATTGATTCATGACTGCGTATTGATTCCAGTGAGTGCAGTATAAGAAATTTGGACTGCCGGGTCAGTTACAAAGCGCCCGGTTTTGTAGCAGTTTGTAGCTGTCTGGATACAAGTCTGGATAAGGCTTGGCCTTAAATCGGCGCGGTTTTTTTCACAAAATCTTCATGAAACTATATGGTTCGTTTATTGCCTTAACAAAGGTGTGCCTATAACACACTATTATGACAATAATATGACGTGATGTAATAAAGGTGGAAATGGAGAGACGCAATGAAAAAAACGCTAATACTGATTTCCCTGCTGTTATCTGCTTGCGCAAGTAACCAGCCAACCCCACACGCAACCAGCGATGGCAGGCCGGGCTATAAACTCACCTGTAGTGAATTCAATACCACGTTGGAGCAATGCAAGGCTAAAGCCAGTGAAAACTGCTCACATGGTTTTGAGGTTGATCCGCATCTTTCCTATCGTGAGACTTATCCGGATGCGGGTGACGGTATCTATGTCCCGGCCAGAAACCATTTGGTAGTAGGCTGTAAAGATCCGCAAGCTTAAAGCTGGTTAAGTGGGGTTCTGCCTAGCCCAATCAGATTGGCAGCCGCGACTCCACTTCTGACAGCGCCCTCAATGGTGGCTGGATAGGGTCCGGCCGTATAATCGCCCGCAAGGTAGATATGCGGCTGGGATGTCTTGTTTTGCGGGCGATTTAGATCTGGCGTGCAACTGAATGTGGCGCGCTTCTCGGTAATGACTTGCGTCCACGAGGGCACTGCTTCAAGTTGGATATCATGCGATGATAATGCCTGATTCAATTCACTCATACATTGTCGTATCAATGCTGTCTTATCGCCATTTAATGGCCCATGTGCACTGATCACTACTGCCAGCAAGCCTGCTTGGTGACAGCATTGCCCTCTGTCGAATACCCATTGGGCCAGACCGCCATATAATCCCATGACCGGGTAGGGCAGCCTGGTGCTAGTCGAATATTGCAGGTATATCGTGGTGATAGGCTGGTAGTCAAATGCCGGCACCGCAATGTCACTGGTCACGGTTTTCAATTGATGCGGGCCTACGGCTAGAATCACATCATCGAATAACCGTTTGCCATCTGAAGTTTCCAGCACGCAATGTGAGGTTTCGTTTTTGACTGCCACCACAGGCGTGCGCAGTAATACCGTGCCACCTAGGATGGTAATTTTCTCTAGCAAAGGCTCAATCAGGCTGCTGGATAAATCCGACTTCAGGATCAGAAAATCACTGTCTGAACGTTTCTGTTGAAAGCTGTCACGCAGTACATTGAGAAACACCTGCGCACTGGCGATTTGGATAGGGGTATTCAATGCGGCCAGGCACAAAGGCTCCCATAAGGTTTTGATGGCAGTTTCTGTTTGCTGGCCTTGCTGTAACAGGCTTTCAACAGTGATGTCTTGTGCCAGGGTAAATGCAGACTGTGTTAAACGCAACATCCAGCGTATGGCTCGCCACTTACTGTTAAAAGTCAATCCACGCGCGGTAAGCAATCCCCAAAGTAAATGCAGGGGGGCAGGTAACCAGCTTGGTGTGACGAGTGACATGCGATGTGCGCCATGATGCATATGCAATGCTAGCGGCAAACGAGTAAAGACATGCTCAGGGTTCAGGCCAGCCTCACCTAATAATGCCAGTGTGGCCTGATAAGCCCCTATACATAAATGCTGGCCATTATCTAATATGGTTTCAGCATGTGGTACGCCACGCGCACGGCCACCGGCTTGCGGGGCAGCTTCAAATAGCGATACTTTGTGTCCTGAACTCAGTAAGGTGTGTGCGGCCGCCAGTCCGGCCAGCCCGGCACCGACAACCGCGATATTGCGGGGAGTAGGTGTGTAGTTAAGCATTCCAGTGCATCAGCGGCGTTTAAACCATACGCCCAAGGCCAGTTTCAGTTTCCTGAAAGGTGGCAGTATGACTTTGTGGCTAAGCACCAGATTGGGGTCTTGCTTGATTTCCTGCAGTAATGCACGGTAAATGGCTGCCATCATCAGTCCAGGTAGCTGGTTTTTGATATCAGCTTCAGGCAACTGGCTGATGGCTTTGTCATAAAACATTTCTGCACGTTCAATCTGTTTGAACAATAGCGTTTGTGTCTGTGCAGATGCCTGGCTTTGCAACAACTGCTGTTCTGAAACACCTGCTTTTTCCAGCGCATCAATCGGTATATAGATCCTGCCACGTCGGGCATCTTCGCCGATATCGCGGATGATATTGGTTAGCTGGAAAGCCATTCCCAGATCATGCGCATAGCCTAATGTAGATTTATCGCTGTAACCGAAAATCTGCGCCGAGAGTAAGCCAACGACGCTGGCAACGCGATAACAATACAAAGCCAATTGCTCAAAATCGGCGTAGCGGTTGTACTGGGTATCCATCTGCATGCCATCGATAATCTCGATGAAGTGCGCTTCCTGCAGTCCAAACGTTTCCACTACAGGCTTCAAGGCCTTGGTGACCGGGTGCTGCGGTGTTTCATGGAATAAACGATGTATTTCCAGCTTCCACCATTGCAGCTTGGTTTGTGCGATCTGGTAATCCGTACATTCATCCACCACATCATCCACTTCACGGCAGAAGGCATAGAGTGCTGTCATCGCTTCACGCTTGTGCTTCGGTAAAAACAAAAAACTCAGGGTAAAGCTGGAGCCGCTTTGTCTGGTTTTCTGCTGGCAGTATTGTTGCGGGGTCATTGTTTAAAAAGGGCTTTCAGCAAAATTATCGGCCAGTCAAAAGCATGCAGCGTTGGGCGGTGATGGTAAATATCGCCATGGCAACGCTTCAGTTTATAAATCATACGCTCGCCACCGGCGACTATCATGCGCAGTTCGAAACCAATGCGGCCTGTCAGCTGGTGCCCAAGTGGTTTTCCTGCGAGCAAGAATTGCTCGGCGCGGGCTACATTGTACAAAAAGAATGCCTGCCAGATATCATCCAGTCGCTGGTTTTTTAAGTCTTGCTCCACAATACCAGCTGCGTGCATTTCATCCTGACATAAATAAATACGTGCATGTTGACCATGCTTTTGCAGATCAATGGCAATGTCCTGGTAAAAGTTAATCAACTGCAGAGCGGTGCAAATGTGGTCTGACCATTGACGATTCTGTTGTGTATCTGCGGCATATAATTGCAACATCAACCTGCCGACCGGATTGGCTGAGCGTCGGCAATAATCCAGAAGTTCTTCAAAGTTTGCGTAACGGGTTTTGACTACATCCTGTTTGAATGCGCTGATCAGGTCCAGCAAAGATTGCACATCCAGCTGATGCGTTTTAACAACTTGCTGCAGCGTTTTGAAAAACGGTTTTTCTGCCTGGATATACGCCTGAATCAGCAACAATTCATCTTCATAGGATTGCAATGCCTGCAATCGCTCAGAAGGGCTGGCGTCGCCTTCATCAGCAATGTCATCGGCTTCACGTGCAAACTGGTAAATTACGCTCACCGCATAGCGCAGATGTGCGGGAAGCAACAATGAAGCTACCGGGAAATTCTCATAATGTGTATGTGCCAGCTGCAGGCTGGCCGGCGTTGTCACTGGCTTGGAAAAGGCTTGCATGGCTTAAGTATGCCATAAATACGTGATACGCTTACACCTTGGAGATTAACTGGCTGTAAAGAGGATTGAATGTTGGAGATGATAGGATGTTAGGCATTATCGGTGGCACCGGGTTGACTGAGCTGACCAATCTGAATATTTCAAAACGCCTGATTGTGCGCACGCCGTATGGCAAACCTTCGCAACCGCTGGTGTTTGGTGAAATCAATGGCAAAGAAGTGGTGTTCCTGGCGCGTCATGGTGGCGGGCATACGATTCCCCCGCATGCAGTCAATTACCGCGCCAATATCTGGGCGTTACATTCAATAGGCGTGACCGACTTGCTGGCGGTAGCGACGGTAGGTGGTATTTCACAAAACCTCATCCCGGGGGATATCGTATTACCTCACCAGATTCTGGATTATACCTATGGCCGGGATAATACCTACCACGATGGTGTCGAGTTGCCGGTGAGACACATTGATTTTACCCAGCCTTATACTCAAACCATGCGCGAGCGTTGCCAGAAAGCCGCGGCCGATGCCGGCTGTGCATTGGTGGAAGGAGGCGTGTATGCATGCGTACAAGGCCCCAGGCTGGAAACTGCCGCGGAGATAGACCGCTATGAGCGGGATGGTGCGACTATCGTAGGCATGACAGGGATGCCGGAAGCTGTGCTGGCGCGCGAACTTGGCGTAGCGTATGCGGCTATTTGCCCGGTAGCTAATTTTGCTGCTGGCCGTGGTGATAGTGCCCAAGCCATTCATTTTGATCAGGTCATGCCTTTGTTGCAGCAAACCATGGAAAAAGTGAAATGTGTCATTGCACAATGTCTGTCCGACCACAATTGCACCACTGGATAATATTGTTTTTCTGTAAATTTATCTCTGATCATGGCCATTAGACCAGTACTTAGGATGGGTGACCCGGTGTTGTATCAAGTAGCCGAAAAAGTCACAGCGTTTGACACGCCAGCGTTGCATGCATTGATACAGGATATGCATGACACCATGAGCGATATGAATGGAGCGGGCATTGCCGCGCCGCAAATTGGCGTGAGCTTGCAGGTGGTGATGTTTGGCGTCGGCAAAAACCCGCGTTATCCCGATGCCGAAGAAGTACCATTTACCATCCTCATCAATCCTGAACTCACACCCGTGGATAATGAAGAAGAGGAGGGCTGGGAAGGGTGTTTATCAGTTCCCGGTATGCGCGGGCTGGTGCCAAGGTACCAACATTTGCGTTACAAAGGGTTTGACCCGCAAGGGAGTGTCATCGATCGCACTGTGAGCGGCTTCCATGCACGGGTCGTGCAACACGAATGTGACCATCTTTTCGGCATACTTTACCCGATGCGAATCCGCGATATGACAAAATTTGGCTTTAATGATGTACTTTTTCCTGGAATAACGCTTCCAGATGACTGATAGTTTGTTATAATTCTGCCTTCCGGAAGAGTGGCAGAGCGGTTTAATGCTACAGTCTTGAAAACTGTCGAGGGTTCACGCCCTCCGTGAGTTCGAATCTCACCTCTTCCGCCAGACATCGATGCCGCAGGATTGCGGCATTTTCATTTGCAGTTTTATTCATTATTTAAGGAAACGTCATGACACAAATCATCATCGACCATAACCCGTCAGAAGAGAAGTTGAAAGAACTGGGCGTAAAAAGCTGGAACACCTGGGATTGCGCACCTTCAAAATTCCCACTGGATTTCACAGCTACTGAAAAAGCCTACGTGTTAGAAGGCGAATTCAAAGTGACTCCACAAGGTGGCGACACAGTGACTATCAAAGCTGGTGACTATGTTGAGTTTCCAAAAGGCCTGAAATCCCAGTGGGAAGTCGTTAAACAATTGAAAAAACACTATAAACATTTCTAATCGAATGTAATAGCAAGTTTTCAATTTAAAAAAACCCTGCATCGCAGGGTTTTTTGTTTTTGGCCTCAGGTGTGTATCAAAGCATTAAACTTTGCAAAGTGCGCATAAATTAAGCGCCAAACAACATCACTAACTAGCAAAGTAAGCAATATCAACCTACAATCTCATCCTGATTGAAAAATCAAATCGCCTTGGGGTGGCAACGCCTGAGATCTCGCGCAAGTGAGGAACCCAATGAACCTGACCCAGATAATGCTGGCGTAGGGACAGGCAGAGCACCTACAACGCAAATGTTTTTGGTTTGTTGTTTCCATCAACAAGTCTACTCACGTCATTGTCACTCTTCCCCTGTCCTTTTTATGTATTTTATAGAAAGGATTATCTTGAAACCGATTACAAAACCGTTGTCCCTGATTGGGCTGTTACTGACCACACCTGCGTTTGGTGCCGAAGATGACAAGGTAGTGAAGCTCCCTGAAGTCGTGGTGAGCGCTGATTTTCGCCCCAGCACCGCAGAGAAAACAGCCGTAAGCCTGACAGAAATTGACAAAGAAACCATAGAGTCACGCGGCGCGCAGCATCTGGAAGAAGTCTTGAACTTGGCCCCGAATGTGAACTTGTCCAGTGGTGCTTCGCGCGGTCAGTTTTTTCAAATTCGTGGCATGGGTGCAACTAGCCAATTCAGTGCGCCGCTGAATCCATCGGTTGGCCTGGTGATTGATGGGGTGGATTTTAGCCGTACGGGAGGCGCAGCCACTTTGTTTGATATTGATTCAATTGAAATTCTGCGCGGCCCGCAAGGCACGAAATTCGGCACCAATGGCTTGGCCGGGACGATCAATATGCGCAGTAAAGCACCTACCAAAGAGTTTTCCCTGCGTGCTGAATCCGGCCTGGCTGAATACAACACGCGAAATTTTGGTGTCGCGGTAGGTGGCACTTTGGTTGAAGATAAGTTATTAGGTCGCGCCTCCATTTACAGTCACAAGTCGGATGGCTACATGACCAACGATTTTTTGAATCGTGACAATACCCAAAATCAGGATGAGCTGACTTTCCGCGGCAAATTACGATTACTAGCCTCTGACGATTTTACTGTGGATTTAGGCTATACCCATTTGAATATAGATAATGGCTATGACGCTTTTACATTGGATAACAGCCGCAACAGTTTATCTGACCACCCCGGGCAAGATAAACAGCTCACCAATGCGTTTGCGCTAAACACCAACTGGCAAGTTTCGGATGCAGTGATTGTTCAATCAAATGCCACTTACCTAAAGAGTGATATTGTCTATAGCTACGATGCCGACTGGGGGTATGTAGGGCAGTTCAATCCTGCGTTGGGCCCTTATGTAGGATTTGAGCGTTTTGATCGGCATCGTGAAAATTACTCTTTTGAACTGCGGGCATTGTCGGATAAGGCTGGTCGTATTTTTAACGACACTACCGATTGGACAGTCGGCTTGTATTTCCTCGACCAGGATGAAAAGTTTAAGCAAAACTCTGATTTCGGCATCTTTGGTGCAACGCTTAGAAATGGCGATTACGACACACAAAATACATCTATTTACAGTCAGCTTGATACACATTTAACCAATAAACTGACGCTGACCACGGGTGCACGTATAGAGTATTTTAAAGCCAGATATGGTGATTCAGATGCCTTGAAAATTGGTCAGAATGAAGGCTTGTTTGGCGGGAAAATTGGCTTAAATTATCAAGCGAATCAAGACCACTTTATCTACAGCACATTATCGCGTGGATATAAATCTGGTGGTGTGAATAATAATGCGGCACTGCCATCAAATCGACTGGCTTTTGATACTGAATATAACGTAAGTTTAGAGCTGGGCGTGAAATCTAGCTGGTTCGATAAGCGCTTAAAAACCGCATTAGCCGCTTTTTATACCGATAGACAAAAAGCGCAGGTTGAAAACTCTATTGCCAATGGCGTGCAATTTCTTGAGTTTACTGGTAATGCCTCAAGCGCGACCCATCAAGGCCTGGAAGCGAGCGCGGATTGGTTTGTGACTGACAATTTACGTTTGCTTGGTTCGCTTGGTTTGCTAGATGCTACCTTTGATAAGCACTCGGTCAATGGCGTGAGCTATGATGGCCGCCAAGTCGCACATGCGCCTAAATATACCTTTAACTTAGGCTCTGAATATTATGTGAATGATGTGTGGACACTGCGCGCCAACGTGGAGGGTAAAGACGGCTTTTACTTTTCAGATAGTAACAATTCGAAATCTAGCGCTTATGCGATTGTGAATGCCAATGCTGATTACAAGCATGGTCATTACAAAGTGCGGCTATGGGTAAGAAATTTATTCGATAAAGACTATGCCACGCGAGGTTTTTTCTTTGGTAACAATCCGGCCAATGGCTATACAGAAGAAAAATATGTCCAGTTTGCGGAGCCACGCGTCGCTGGCGTTACTGTGAGTTATGACTACTAAAAATATTTTGGCAGGGTTGTTAGAGCCCGCTTGATTAAAAGGAGAAGTAATGCGTATTTCAGTCGATATCAGTTTGTATCCCTTAACCGAAGGCTATGTAGAGCCGATTCTGGCGTTTATTAATAAACTTGAAGCCAATCCCAACCTGGTGGTAAAGCGCAACAGCCTGGCGACGCAAGTCTTTGGCGAATACCGTGAAGTGATGGATTGCCTGGATGCGGAAATGGAAGCGGTATTCAATGCGCTGCCGCACAGTGTGTTTGTGATGAAATTTATCGGCACGGACAGGGCTGATGTTGTTGATGTTTAAATCTGCTTCGTTTTAAATGTACTTTCTCGTACTTGCCACTTCTTTGATATTGCCTAAACATGAACCAAGATAGTTTTCAGCATGTCCTGACTGCATTACAGCAAATGTCCCCCTGGGAAATCGCCGCCGCTTTAATGGGGGTTGCCTATATTTTGCTGGCGGCAAAAGAGTCGCAATGGTGCTGGCCGTTTGCTTTCTTCAGTACGCTGGTTTACACCGCGTTGTTCTGGGAAGGCCAGCTTCCCATGCAGGCGTTGCTGAATTTTTATTATATGGGTATGGCGATATATGGCTTCTGGCTATGGCATGAACATGGCAAGCAAGCTGACACACTGTCGATCAGCCGTTGGCCTTGGCTTTGGCATATAGGTTTTATTGCGGTTGGTATTGCAGTGAGTGCTTTGGTAAGTGCCTATTTGCAAAAAACCGGACAATCGCAAAGTCCGGTGTTAGATGCTTATACGACAGTTTTTTCTGTAATGAACACATGGCTCATCGCCAGGAAAGTACTGGAAAACTGGCTTTATTGGGCAGTGATTGATGGCGCTGCGACGCTTTTGTATATTCAAACAGGTTATTATGCAACGGCCGCTTTATTTGTATTGAACACTATCCTGGCAATTGTAGGTTTTATCAGTTGGGTAAAGCTTTACCGGCAACAAACTGCGTAAACGGTAAATGCATGAATGGTAAATTAAAGGTGCAGCGAATTGAGTTTTATATTCGCTGCATCCAATTTGCCAAATCACTTTCACCTAACACATTCATCAAAAACAACAGCAACTGGTAGCAGCGAGTATTTTTGGTATGTTCAGGCCAACTATGTGTTTGAGTATAGCGCTGTTTGAATACAACCAATTGTGCGGATGTTAATACATATTCCAGTAACACCAGATCCAGCGCGCGCGGCGCGATCACAAACGCATCAAGGTCAATCAGCGCTAAGTTATTTGTGCCCAAGCAACGGAATTGATCCCAGCGTAAATCCAGCATCACCGGCACAAACCCGGTTTCCTGAATATTGGTTGCGTGCACTGACATCTCAGCCAGTAACGGTTCAGCCATCATCGTATCGTGTTGCTTAGCCAAAAAAACTAGTGTGTCATGTAAGCGGCTAGCCCAATCTGCTGCAGAAAATTGGGGTGCATGTAGCGTGCCCCAACCAGGGTAACTGCATTGGTGGAGTTTTGCGATATGTTCGGCTAACTGGATCACCCATTGATCAGTGATATTTTCCGTTTCTAGATCTTTACCATTTAAAAAGCGGGTGAGTATGTATCGGTTGGCACTTGCTGCGACAAAATCCGGCACGGTGAGCCCGCCGGATTGTTCCAGGAAATGATGTGTGAAATGGATATTGCCCAGGCTGTTTGGAAAGTCAGCCGCAAATAAACGGTTTGCACCTGACCAAAAGGAAGATCTTCTGATAGTCGCCTGATTGCAAACTTTCAGTACCATTTCACCATCTGCTGTCTGGCAATAAAAAAGCTGATGCGTACTATCCTCAAACTTATTCGTGATAGCGCTAGGCTGCGCAGTCAGTTTCGGTAAACCGGCTTGTTCGAGTGAGGTAAGTTGCGGATAAGTAAACATGGTGAGGCCACTATTCTAAGCCATCAAGCGGTTTAAATCATCTGCGCTTGATTAAGCGTCTGAACACAAGTGTAAAAAATGCATTGAGGTTCACGAGGTCGTAAAGACTTGAATCGAAAATACTAAAAACGATAGTGCCAATAGATACTCAACGCTTTAACGCCAGGGTTTTCGCTACCAGGACTGCACGTAGCGCTATGTCGATCTATTTAAGTTTATCAAGTCAACTTATCGCAGAGGCTACGAGTCATCATACGCAGATGATCAAAGTTCACCAAAAGCCGTTTTTAATGCGTCGATCTGTGCTTCGTTGAGTGGTTTTCCGTCACTGGTGGAAATCAGGAAACTGTCTTCCACCCGATCGCCCAAGGTATTGATTTTTGCATTATGCAAAGCGACATCATTATTTAGTAATACCAGCGCCATGCAGGCCAGTAAACCAGGCCGGTCATTGGCAATGACATCAAGTTGCTGGAACTGTTGCTGATGATCATGATGCGTACTGGCAGGGCGGATGAAGATCTGCGTGGTTAATGGCATATGTTTTACCTGTCGGCTGACACGACCGCGGATAGGCGTTGGAATCGCCGTTGACCCGGAAAGCTGTTCAGTCAGCCCTTGCTCAATATGTTTGAGTAATCCGTTGTAGCTGATTTGCTGGGTTTCAGGCTCCAGTACAATAAAATTATCGAGCGCATAGCCATGCGTGGTGGTGTAGATCCTGGCTTGCACGATGTTGTATTGCATGCTGTCGAAAAAGTGGCAGATTCGCGCAAAAATCTCCTTTTGGTCACGACTGTAAATCATGACCTGGATACCATCACCTTTGGGGCTGAGCCGCGCACGTACAATGGCTGATTCAGTCTGTTGATGCGGGATAAGCAAGCGGCTTTGCCACGCGATTTCATCACTGTCGAAGCGGTTGAAATAGCTTTCACCAAATGCTTGCCATAAAGGCTTTACCGAATCTTCTTTAAGGTTAAAGCTACTGAGTTTCTGCAATACTTCCTGTTTACGCAGGCTTAGCTGCGCTTCAGTATCCAGCGATTGCTGCAATACGCGCCTAGTCTGTAAAAAAAGGCTTTCCAGCAATTTGGCTTTCCACGCGTTCCATACATTCGGGCTGGTGCCACGGATATCGGCTACCGTGAGTAAATACAAGGCTGTCAGGCGATATTCCGAACCGACCAGATTTGCAAAGCTTTCAATCACATCCGGATCGGATAAATCACTTTTCTGTGCGGTGCTGGAGAGCTTGAGGTGAGCCTCAACCAGCCAGGCGACCAGGTTGGTGTCGGCCTTGGGCAAGCCATGTTTCTGGCAAAAACGTCTGGCATCGATGGTGCCAAGCGAAGAATGGTCACCACCACGGCCTTTGGCGATGTCATGAAAAATCGCTGCCAGGTAAAGTAAATGCGGCTGGCTGAATTCTGCAAACAACTGACTGCATAGCGGAAATTCATGGCGCAGGTCGGGTTTGGCAAATCGGCGCAGGTTGCGCAAGACGTTCATGGTGTGCTCGTCAACCGTATACACATGAAACAGGTCATGCTGCATTTGCGCGATGACACGGCCAAACACCGGAATGTAACGACCCAGGATGCCGTAGCGGTTCATGCGTCGTAAACTACGGTGTACGCCTTCGCGGGCGTGCAATATCTGCAGGAACAGGGCTTTGTTTGCGGGCCGTTGACGAAACTTGGTGTCGATGAGCGGTTGCGCGGCCTGTAGCGCCCTGACTAATGGCGCGCTGAATCCCGCAATGGCAGGGTGTTGCTGCAAAAGTTGAAAACAGCGCAGGATAGCCTCTGGTTTATGCTGGAACAGGTCAGGTGCCTGTGCACTGAGCAAGCCTTGCGAAAGTACGAAATCCTCATCAATCACAGTGGCTGGTTCGGCCTGTGGAATAACACTGGCATGCATCAACTTCAGCAACACTTCGTTTTCTATAATGATGGCTTTGGCACTTCGGTAAAAGCCTTGCATCAATTGTTCACTGGCACGTTTTTGAGGGGTGGTCTGATAACCCATTTGCTCGGCCAGTGTATTCTGAAAATCGAATACCAGTCTGTCTTCGCGTCGCTTGGCAAGCAGATGCAGCCGGATACGCAAGTTTTGCAGTAAGCGTTCGTGGCGTTTCAGCTGGCGGGCCTGTGTAGGGCTTAGCAGACCGGTGTGCACCAGGTCTTTCCAATCATGGCCCAAGTCCTGGCTTTGTGATATCCACAGGATCATATGCAAATCACGCAAGCCGCCCGGGCTTTCCTTGATGTTTGGTTCAAGGTTGTAGGCCGTATCATTAAATTTTGCGTGGCGGATCTGCTGCTCACGTAATTTTTCAGCAAAAAACCGCGGCTTGTCCAATTGCGTATGCAGCGTGTGCATCAAAGTTTTGAAGGTGGCTTTCGGACCGATCAGCCAGCGTGCTTCCAGCAAGTTGGTCATGATAGTGACATCCAGCTGTGCTTCTGCCAGGCATTCTGGCAGGGTACGCACACTGTGGCCAATATTAAGGCCTATGTCCCATAATGCGCCGATCAGCGATTCGATATCCGCTTGCAATGCATCATCACTGCTTTCCGGCATTAGAATCAGCAGGTCGATATCTGAATGTGGGAACATGTCTCCCCGGCCATAGCCGCCGACGGCGACCAGACTGACGTTATCGGGTAATTGGAACGTAGACCAGATTTCCCTTAATAACTGGTCAATATGGCGGGTGGTTTGCTGTAACAGGTGTTTTGCATTAGGTGCTGCCAGGTAGGCAGCCGCAATGTGCTGGCTGGACTCAAGGAACCACTCTCGCCATTGTTTGAGCTGTTCTTTGGCAATCATTGGCATGGCCTGAGTTTTACAGTGCAGGGCGTGGCGGAGACCCGTCGGAAACGGTCATGATTTCAAAACCATCATCGGTGACCACGATGGTGTGCTCCCATTGTGCAGATAAACTGCGGTCCTTAGTCACTACAGTCCAGCCATCAGACATGAATTTGATCTCGCGTCTTCCGGCATTGATCATGGGTTCAATAGTGAAGATCATGCCAGGCTTAAGTGTGACGCCGGTGCCGGGTTTCCCGTAATGCAGCACCTGTGGTTCGCAATGAAATTTTTTACCTATGCCGTGGCCACAAAACTCACGTACAACACTGTAGCCATTTTTTTCAGCGAAGGATTGAATCGCGTAACCTATATCACCAAGGGTATTGCCAGGTTTTACTTTTTCTATGCCACGCCACATGGCCTGGTAGGTGATTTCACATAAACGCTTGGCCTGTGGCGAGGGAGAGCCCACCAGAAACATGCGCGAAGTATCGCCATGGTAGCCATCTTTGATCACCGTGATATCGATATTAACGATATCCCCATTTTTCAGGTCTTTCTCACTGGGGACACCATGACAGATTTGCTGGTTAATCGAGGTGCAAATAGATTTCGGGTAAGGCGTGTGACCATCCGGCGCATAATTCAGCGGTGCTGGAATCGCCTGTTGCACATTGACGATATAGTCATGGCATAACTGATCCAGTTTGTTGGTGGTAACCCCTGCCACGACAAAAGGCGTGATGTAATCCAGGACTTCTGAGGCCAGACGCCCGGCTACGCGCATTTTTTCAATATCTTCGGGGGTATGCAGAGTAATCGCCATAAATTTGGTCACACTGGAGTCGCGACATAGGCGCCTGACTCCGAAATCCGTCACAAAAACTGCATTCTAACATAGCCATTTGTGTCTTATGCCTAAAGAAACAGGGCTTTTGCGACGTTAAAATGGTTAAGGCATGATGAAAACAGGCAATGAATTCAGTGACTCATCGACACATGCTGCAAAAGGGCATTGTTTTATACTCGGGCGGATAAAACTCAAGCAGGGGCATTTACATGGTGACACTTACCGAAGCAAGAGCTAACCGGAACATTTCCGACTGGGTGGCTTTCTTTGACAATGCCGATATTCCGGTATTGCGGCAAACTGCCAGGGAGCTGGCACAGCTGCGCGAGCGAGAAGATGAAACCGGCGCGCGTGATATCACGCGTGTGGTGATCAATGACCCGCTGATGACATTTAAAGTGCTGACCTTTGCCAATAACCATCGTAGTCGCCACCAATTGCAAGACCTGGTGCAGGTAGAGCAAGCGATTATCATGATGGGGACCAGCACCTTTTTTGAGCAGATTCCTACCGTACCGCATGTGGAAGAGATGCTAAGCCAGCATGTTGCCGCACTGGTCGATTTAATTAAACTCGTGGTGCGTGCCCATCGCGCTGGTTATTTTGCTGCGGAATTTGCATCCCATTTGATGGATTTACATGCCGAAGAATTGCGTGTGGCAGCCTCCCTGCATGATTTTGCTGAAATGCTGATGTGGTGTTTTAACCCCGATGCCATGAGTGAAATCCATCAGCGCCAGTTAGCCGATAGAACCTTACGCAGCCGTGCTGTCCAGCAAGAGGTGCTCGGGTTCAAAGTCATTGATTTACAAGCTGAACTGGTCCGGACGTTTAACTTGCCTTCATTGTTGAATGACCTGATGGATGAGCAACGCGCGCACCTGCCGCGTGTACGCAATGTGCAATTTGCCGTTAACCTGGCCAGGCATTCTGCTGATGGATGGGATAACGCGGCATTACCGGATGATTACAAGGACATTGCACAGTTACTGCATGTGGATGTGCCGCGTGTCATGCACATCGTTGGCGTGCCTGACGCGGAATAATTATTCCGTGCGGTAACTTTGGCTAAGCACATCGGTAATGGCCTGATGCACTGTATCAATCAAAGTTTCCCATGAGGTGCCAGGCGCCTGCCTGAAGAGCCGCATGCCAGGATACCATGCGCATGTTTCTGGCTGTTGTAACCAGCGGAAATGTGCTTGTGCCGGCAATAGCAACCACACTTTTTTGCCTAGTGCCGCAGCCAGGTGCGCGACCGCTGTATCAACCGAAATAATCAAATCCATTTGCATGATCAACCCGGCAGTATCGGTAACATCTCCCAGTAAAGGGTGATGGCATTCCAGCATGGGAAAACGCTTGAGCATGATGTGGTCTTCTCGCCTGAACTCTTTCTGCAAACTGTGCCACTCGACTTCCATTTTCAACAAAGGCGCCATCAAATGCAGCGGAATGCTGCGTTGACGGTCGTATTTATTATGCGCATCACCGCACCAGTTCACGCCAATACGTAGTCTTCTTGCAGGGCCAAGCAGGTCTTGCCATGGTTGCGCATGCCGCTCAGCAATCTGCAGGTAGGGTAGCGCAGCAGGAATCGCCTCAGGGACCGTTTGGAACGCCATCGGCAAACTTAGCATTGGGCAATATACGTCAAAATGCGGCAGGGCACGGCCATCCTGCCGCATGACCTGGATCACCTCATCCTGGCCCCACAGTTCATTAAAAAGATTAAACAGGGTGTCTGGAACAGCGACGATCACCTGGTTAGGCTTAAAGGCTTTCACTAACTCGATATAGCGACAAAACTGCAGGGTGTCGCTTAATGTTTGTTCTGACAGGATCAAAATGGTTTTGCCGACCAGGGAAGTATTGCCCGTCCACAACAATTGCCGGTTGGGCAATCCACTGGTTGTTAATACCTGCCAGCGTGATTCATACATGGGCCAGCCATCTTCGTATTCACCACGCGCCAGTTTTAGCATGCTCAGGACATAGCGTGCCTGGACATGAGTGGGCGCGTGCTTTAACGCGGTTTCAAGGCATTGATAAGCTTCATCGGTATCGCCATTTTCATACAAGGCCAGGCCCAGGTTGCAATGCGCAGAGGCATAACCGGAGTTCAGCTGTAATGCCTGCCTGAAGTCAGCAATGGCTTCAGGGTAGTTGCCAAGTTGGCAAAGTACAACACCGCGATTATTGTACGGCACCGGTAAATTAGGTTGATAGGCGATTGCATGATGAAACGCTTTTAAAGCCTCCGCATGTTGTCCTTGCAATTGCAGAATCAATGCACGTTGATGGTGTGCTTCGGCAAAATCCGGCTGAATCCTGATAGCGGCATCCATGCATGCCAGCGCCTCGGCAGATGCATGTAATTGCTGGTGCAATACACCCAGCCGGTAGTGAAAATGCACATGTTCAGGATGTGCGCTGACTGCCTGTTTCAGCACGGTGACAGCCTGTTCAAACTGTTGTGTTTGCAGCATCAAGTCGACACATTCGGTAAATGCCTGAGCGTGTTGCGGGTCCAGCTTGGTCACGGTACGCAAACGCAAAATCGCTTCTTGTGGACGACCAAGGTTTTTAAGTGCCCGTGCATCCAGGTAATAGCTCTGCGCCTGCCTGGCATCGAGTTTAATCGCCTGCTTGTAAGAGTCGTGCGCAGCTGAAAACTGCTGGGTGCGCATCTGGAGGTTGGCAAGCTGCAGCCTTAATTGTAGCGCTTTCGGCTGCAGGCTGATGGCTTGCAGCAAGTATTGCTCGGCAGCATGAAACTCATCGTTTTGCAGCATCAAGCCTGCCAGTTTCTGATACGCTTCCCACCTTTGCGGGTCGGCAGCGATCAGTTTCAGCAGTTTTGCTATGGCTTCATTATTCATGTGGATGACTGCAATACTTCGAATGTTTTGCGGCAAGCCTTAAAAAAAGGAAATGGCGGATTAAGGTACAATAAGCAGCTTGATGCGTCAACGACCCATCTGTCATGAAGGCTGTTTTAGAAAGGAAAAATGCGAAATGCTTGTCAAACTGATCATGTATGGGCTCATATTGTGGCTGGCCGTGTGGGGCTATCGTCAATATAACCAGCCCTCAGCGCGACTCAGTGTAGGTATGAAAGCACCCGATTTCAAACTCCCGGATGCCCAGGGCGGAACGCGTCGTCTGGCAGACTGGCAAGGCAAATGGGTAGTGCTGTATTTTTACCCGAAAGACGATACGCCTGGCTGTACCAAAGAAGCCTGTCAATTTAGGGACGATATCCAGCAAATCCATGCCTTGGGTGCCGAAGTGGTCGGGATCAGTGTTGATAATGCTGCAAGTCATGCCGAGTTTGCACACAAGCATCGTTTACCGTTCCCCTTGCTTGCCGACACTAATGGACAGGTTGCCGATGCGTATGGCACTTTATTTAACCTGGTTGTGATCAAGGTGGCCAAACGTACTACTTTTGTCATTGATCCGCAGGGCACGATTGCCGAGATCTACAGCAATGTAAATCCCGATGGTCATAGCCATGCCATTATTAATGACCTCAAGCGCCTGTCCGCGTTTTAGAAGAACACTATGCAAGCACTTTCCCTGATCGTAGCGCATGCGGATAACCGTGTGATCGGATTCAATAACCAGTTGCCATGGCATCTGCCGGAAGATTTGAAACGCTTCAAGAAACTCACCATGGGGCACCATATCATTTTGGGCCGTAAAACCTTTGAATCATTGGGGCGTTTGCTGCCAGGACGGACGACGGTGGTGGTGACGCGTGATCTGGCATATACGGTAGATGGGGCAAAGGTTGTGCATTCGATACCCGAAGCGCTGGCGGCTTGTGCGGGGGATGATGAGCCGTTCCTGATTGGTGGTGCGGAATTGTATTTGCAAGGATTGCCGCAGGTGACACGTTTATACCTTACCCGGGTGTTTGTGAAGGTAGAGGGAGATGCTTTTTTCCCCGAACTGGATATGGGGGAGTGGGAGCTGGTGTCGAAACAGGCGAACACTTCGGAAAAAGGGTTGCAGTATAGTGATATGGTGTATCAGCGGCGTGGTTAGCTTGAGTTTCGTACAAAACAGCCTGCGCAACAAAATGCTTGTACAAATATGGTGCACGCTGCGCATCGACTGACTTAAGTCAGCTCGACCAACATAAAATGTCGTCATTCTGGCGGAGGCCAGAATCCCGGCGAGATTCATGCTTAGCTTAATTTCAATCGAAAAGCTAATTTTGCGTGTTCGGTAAGCTCTTAATACGCATTTCTTAATATATTCACCATTCCTTTTCGCCCCTAGGCGAGTTACTTTTCTTTGCTTGCCCAAAGAACAAGTAACCAAAAGAAAGGGCACCCTAGCTTCCGCTTGTATCCTGCGTTGCTCGTCAAAATAAGCGGTCACGAAACTCATCCTAGCGGCCTGCACAAAACGCAGGCCACCGCGGGATTCAGACAGTCGCTCCCTTCTCCCTTATTTTG
>NZ_DATHWZ010000021.1:0-15930 GCF_035460085.1 Methylophilus sp. | reverse complement strand
TCACCACCAAATTTCTTAGTCAATACAGTCGTGATCGCCGCTGTCAATGTTGTCTTACCGTGATCAACGTGACCAATCGTACCAACGTTCACGTGTGGCTTGGTACGTTCAAATTTGCCTTTTGCCATGATGTTTTCCTTTTAATTTAATACTTTAATTTAATCAATTATTTTTTGTTGATGATTGCTTCAGCAACGTTTTTCGGTGCGTCAGAGTAATGCTTGAATTCCATGCTGTAAGTGGCACGACCTTGTGACAAGGAACGTACTACAGTGGAATAACCAAACATCTCAGACAATGGCACTTCAGCTTTAATCGCCTTACCGCCACCAGGCATGTCATCCATACCCTGAATGATACCGCGACGAGATGACAAGTCACCCATCACATCACCCATGTAGTCCTCAGGCGTTTCAACTTCAACCGCCATCATTGGCTCAAGCAACACTGGATCTGCTTTACGCATACCATCCTTGAAACCAATAGAAGCCGCCATTTTAAATGCGTTTTCATTGGAGTCAACGTCATGGTATGAACCATCAAACAAAGTAACTTTTACGTCAACTACCGGGAAACCAGCCAAGATACCTGCAGGAATGGTTTCACGCAGACCTTTTTCAACCGCTGGAATAAATTCACGCGGTACAGTACCACCCTTGATCTGGTCAACGAACTCAAAGCCTTTACCAGCCTCGTTAGGTTCCATTTTAAGCCATACGTGACCGTATTGACCTTTACCACCGGATTGCTTAACAAATTTACCTTCAACTTCAACGGATTTGCGGATCGCTTCACGGTAAGCCACTTGTGGGGCACCCACGTTAGCCTCAACGTTGAATTCACGACGCATACGGTCTACCAGAATTTCAAGGTGCAACTCACCCATACCGGAAATGATCGTTTGGCCAGATTCTTCATCTGAACGTACACGGAATGAAGGATCTTCTTGTGCCAAACGGCCCAATGCCAAGCCCATTTTTTCCTGGTCACTCTTGGTTTTTGGTTCCACGGCCACGTGAATCACTGGCTCAGGGAAAATCATACGCTCAAGGATGATAGGCTTGTCTGGAGAACACAAAGATTCACCAGTCGTTACATCTTTCAAGCCGATACAGGCGGCGATGTCACCAGCCAGAACCTCTTCAACCTCTTCACGGTTGTTGGCATGCATCTGAACGATACGACCGATACGCTCTTTTTTATTCTTGATAGAGTTAAGAACGGTATCACCCTTGTTCAACACACCAGAGTAAACACGGATAAACGTCAATTGACCAACGAACGGATCCGTCATCAATTTAAATGCCAGTGCAGAGAAACCTTCTTTGTCGTCAGCTTTACGGCTGGCAGGCTTACCGTAGTCATCTTCACCCGTCACATCATCAATATCAACTGGCGATGGCAGGAAATCAACAACCGCATCCAGCATACGCTGTACACCTTTGTTCTTAAAGGCTGAACCACATAACATCGGCTGAATTTCACCAGCAATCGTGCGGGTACGAATACCTAAAATGATGTCTTTTTCATCCAGCTCACCATTTTCGAGGTATTTATTCATCAGGTCTTCGCTGGCTTCAGCGGCTGACTCAACCATTTGTTCGCGCCATTTGTTAGCCGTCTCAACCAGATCCGCAGGGATCTCACCGTAAGTGAATTTCATACCCTGAGAAGCTTCATCCCAGATGATGGCTTTCATTTTGATCAGGTCAACCACACCAGTGAAAGTGTCTTCACGACCGATAGGGATCACGATAGGCACAGGCGTCGCACGCAAGCGCGTTTTCATTTGGTCTACGACTTTGAAGAAATCAGCACCGGAACGGTCCATTTTATTAACAAAGGCCAGACGTGGCACTTTGTACTTGTTGGCTTGACGCCATACAGTTTCAGATTGTGGCTGTACGCCACCCACTGCACAGTAAACCATGCAGGCACCATCCAGAACACGCATGGAACGCTCTACCTCAATGGTAAAGTCCACGTGCCCAGGGGTATCAATAATGTTGAATCGATGCTCAGGCAATGAAAGGTCCATGCCTTTCCAGAAACAGGTGGTTGCCGCTGAAGTAATGGTAATACCACGCTCCTGCTCTTGCTCCATCCAGTCCATAGTGGCTGCACCATCGTGCACCTCACCAATTTTATGGTTTACACCTGTATAGAACAGAATACGTTCTGTAGTGGTTGTTTTACCAGCATCAATGTGCGCTGAAATACCAATATTACGGTAGCGTTCAATAGGGGTTTTGCGTGCCACGGTAGTTTACCTTTGCTATCAATTCAACTAATTATTAAAGAACGAGGTCGTTTAATTAAAAACGGAAGTGTGAGAACGCTTTGTTAGCTTCTGCCATACGGTGAACCTCTTCACGCTTCTTCATTGCCGAACCACGACCTTCAGAGGCCTCGATCAACTCGGCAGCCAAACGCAGGCCCATGGACTTCTCACCCCGCTTACGGGCTGCATCACGCAACCAGCGCATTGCCAAGGCGCTACGACGACTTGGGCGCACTTCTACAGGCACCTGATAGTTTGCACCACCAACACGGCGGCTCTTCACTTCAACAACAGGACGCAGATTATTCAACGCTGTGGTGAATAATTCCAGCGGGTCCTTACCGCTCTTGCTGGCCACCTGATCAAAGGCACCGTAAATGATACGTTCAGCAACAGATTTCTTACCACCTGTCATCAGCACATTTACAAACTTGGACACTTCCTGGCTACCAAATTTTGGATCCGGCAAGATAACACGTTTGGGGACTTCTCTACGTCTAGGCATAACATTCTCTTTTCAATTAAATTTTTGCTAGCAATAACACTCGCAAGGCATTTCAGCCGCTATAAAATATGGAAAAACGCTTGTGCAACTTAATAAATTAAGCTTTAGCTTCTTTAGGACGCTTGGCTCCGTATTTGGAACGCGACTGTTTACGATCTTTAACACCAGCCGTATCCAAGCTACCACGCACCATATGGTAACGCACACCCGGCAAGTCTTTTACACGACCACCGCGCAGCAATACCACGCTATGCTCTTGCAGGTTATGACCTTCACCGCCGATGTAGCTAATGACTTCGTAACCATTGGTCAAACGAACCTTGGCAACTTTACGCAACGCGGAGTTTGGTTTTTTTGGTGTTGTGGTGTACACACGCGTACACACGCCACGCTTTTGCGGGCAAGCTTCCAAAGCTGGAACCTTGCTCTTTGTAACCACTTTAACGCGTGGTTTACGTACTAACTGATTAATGGTTGGCATTGCCTTAACCTCTTCACCTTTTTTAAGAACCACCAATTTGAGCAGGAAGACTCAGGTATGGTGGCATATCAACAACAATGCCCTATTGAGACAATAAGGCCATTCTGAGAAACCCAGCATTTTAGTAAATGAGTCAAGGGGTGTCAAGCATTATTCATGCGAGACACCCCTTGAGAACAGGGACAACAGTGATCGAATTACTCGGCTGTGTTGTCGTCTGCTGCAGTCTCTTCTACCGCTACTTCTGGTGCAAACATCGCTTCAGCTGCCAACATGGCTTGTGAAGGCTCTGCTACGTTTGGCGTCAGTGATGCAATCGCAGCACGCTTGCGGGACTCGTGATAAGCCAGGCCGGTACCGGCTGGAATCAAGCGACCAACAATGACGTTTTCCTTTAAGCCACGCAGATCATCGCGTTTACCCAGGATTGCCGCCTCAGTCAACACGCGGGTGGTTTCCTGGAAGGAAGCCGCCGAGATGAATGAATCTGTAGACAGCGAAGCTTTGGTAATACCCAGCAACACGTACTCGAAAGTTGCCGGACGCTTATCTTCAGCCACTATGCGTTCATTTTCTGTCAACAGATCAGCGCGCTCAACTTGCTCACCCGTAATGAAACCGGTATCAGCAGCATCCGTCACTCTGACACGACGCAACATCTGACGCACAATCACTTCAATGTGCTTGTCGTTAATCTTCACGCCTTGCAAGCGGTAAACGTCTTGCACTTCGTCAATGATGTAACGTGCCAGTGCTTCGCGACCCTGCAGGCGCAATATATCTTGTGGATCTGCCGGGCCGTCAACAATCGACTCACCTTTAGTGACCACTTGACCGTCATGCGCGGTTACGTGTTTGTCTTTAGCAATCAGGAACTCGCTGGTAATACCATCCAGATCTGTAATAACCAGACGCTGTTTACCTTTGGTATCTTTACCGAATGAAACAGTACCCGTGACTTCAGCCAGCATGCCGGCGTCTTTTGGTGAGCGTGCTTCGAACAGTTCAGCTACGCGTGGGAGACCCCCGGTAATATCACGCGTTTTGGAAGACTCTTGCGGTATACGTGCCAGCACTTCACCCACGCCAACTTCCTGACCATCTTTCACCGTAATAATGCAACCCAGCTGGAAGGTCACGTTCACTGGCGTATCAGTACCAGCAACTTTGACTTCCACACCGTTAGCATCCAGCAATTTCACTTGCGGGCGCAGACCTTTGGACTGGCCGGCACGCTGTTTAGGATCGATAACGACCAGTGATGACAAACCGGTCACTTCATCTACCTGCTTGGCAACGGTCACGCCCTCTTCAACGTTCTCGAATTTCACATGACCTGCGTACTCGGTAATGATTGGACGGGTATGTGGATCCCATGTCGCCAATGCCTGGCCAGCTTTCACTGTTTTACCATCGGTGATGGTCAGTGTTGCGCCGTAAGGCACTTTATGACGCTCACGCTCGCGACCATTGTCTTCAGAAATCACCACTTCACCATTACGCGAAATCACGATTTGCTCGTTACGTGAGTTAGTTACATAGCGCATGGTTGACGTAAAGCCAGCTACACCATTTGACTTACTCTCAACCTGTGACACAGAAGCCGCACGCGATACCGCACCACCGATGTGGAATGTACGCATGGTCAACTGGGTACCTGGTTCACCAATAGATTGCGCTGCGATCACACCGACAGATTCACCGATACTGATCAGCTTGCCGCGACCCAGGTCACGACCATAACACTTGGCACAAATACCGTAGCGTGTATCACAAGTCAGTGCAGTTCGCACTTTGACTTCATCAATACCCAGGGCATCGATTTTCTCCACTTCGTCTTCACCCAGCAATGTCCCGGCTGCATAAACCACTTCCTGGGTTTCAGGATGCAGCACATCAAGCGCCGCAGTACGGCCCAGGATACGGTCATGCAATGGCTCAACGACTTCACCGCCTTTAACCAGCGCTTTAGTAACCAGACCATCAACGGTACCGCAATCGATCTGTGTCACTACCAGATCTTGTGTCACGTCGACCAGACGACGAGTCAGGTAACCTGAGTTAGCTGTTTTCAATGCCGTATCGGCCAAGCCTTTACGAGCACCGTGGGTAGAAATAAAGTACTGCAATACGTTAAGGCCATCACGGAAATTCGCCTTAATTGGCGTTTCAATGATAGAGCCATCCGGTTTCGCCATCAGGCCACGCATACCAGCCAGCTGACGCACCTGCGCCGCAGAACCACGGGCGCCGGAGTCGGCCATCATGTAAATAGCGTTAAATGATTCCTGACGGACAACCTTGCCGTCTTTCTTCACTACGTTACCGTCAGCATCTTTCACATCTTCTTCGCGCAATTGTTTCATCATGGCGTCAGCCACTTTGTCACCTGCACGGCCCCAGATATCGACTACCTTGTTGTAACGCTCACCTTGTGTCACCAGACCGGAGACATACTGGTCTTCAATCTCTTTCACTTCAGCGTCAGCAGCAGCAATCAATTGCTCTTTCTCTGGCGGCACCAACATATCGTTAATGCTGATAGAGATACCTGCTTTAGTCGCGTAGGAGTAACCGGTATACATCAGTTTGTCAGCGAAAATCACAGTCTCGCGGATGCCCACTTTACGGAAGCTGGCGTTGATCAGGCGTGAAATCTCTTTCTTCTTCAATGCCTTGTCAATGTAGCTGTATGGCAAGCCAGGTGGCAGGATTTCAGAAAGCAATGCACGGCCTACCGTTGTACTGTAACGGTTGATTTTCTCGGTTTTTTCACCGGCGACATCCAACTCGAACTCTTTAATACGCACAGTCACTTTAGCATGCAGATCAATCAGGCCCTGGTCGTATACACGTTGCACTTCCTTGATATCACTGAAGATCATGCCTTCGCCGCGTGCAGATACTTTCTCGCGGGTCATGTAATACAGACCCAACACGATATCCTGTGACGGCACAATAATCGGTTCGCCGTTGGCTGGAGACAGCACGTTGTTAGAAGCCAGCATCAATGTACGGGCTTCCATTTGCGCCTCCAGGCTCAATGGTACGTGCACAGCCATCTGGTCACCGTCAAAGTCGGCGTTAAACGCTGAACACACCAATGGGTGCAACTGAATCGCTTTACCTTCGATCAAGACTGGCTCAAACGCCTGGATACCCAGACGGTGCAGTGTAGGCGCACGGTTCAACAGGACCGGATGCTCGCGGATCACGTCTTCAAGGATATCCCAGACTTCTGGTCCTTCCTCTTCAACTTTCTTCTTCGCCGCTTTAATCGTTGTCGCCAAGCCTAAGACTTCCAGCTTGTGGAAAATGAATGGTTTGAACAGTTCCAGCGCCATTTTTTTCGGCAGACCGCACTGGTGCAATTTCAATTGAGGACCAACCACAATCACGGAACGACCAGAGTAGTCCACACGTTTGCCCAGCAAGTTCTGGCGGAAACGACCGCCCTTACCTTTGATCATGTCAGCCAGTGATTTCAGCGGACGCTTGTTAGCACCCGTCATCACCTTACCGCGACGACCATTGTCCAGCAGTGAATCCACCGCTTCTTGCAGCATACGTTTTTCGTTACGTACGATGATTTCCGGTGCTTTCAACTCTAACAAACGCTTCAAACGGTTGTTACGGTTAATCACGCGACGATACAGGTCATTCAGGTCAGACGTTGCAAAACGTCCGCCATCCAGCGGTACCAGTGGACGCAACTCTGGTGGCAATACTGGCAAGATTTCCAGGATCATCCACTCTGGCTTGATGCCGGATTTCTGGAAGGCTTCCAGCACTTTCAGGCGCTTGGCGATCTTCTTGATCTTGGCTTCAGAACCGGTCGCAGACAACTCGCTACGCAAGGTCTCGATTTCACGGTTGATGTCCATCGTGCGCAACAGTTCACGAATCGCTTCAGCACCCATGACGGCATTGAACTCATCACCATATTCTTCAACCTTGGCAATGTAGTCATCTTCTGTCAGCAATTGACCACGTGTGAGTGGTGTCATGCCTGGGTCGATCACGATAAATGCTTCAAAGTACAGTACACGTTCGATGTCACGCAGGGCAATATCCAGCACCATACCCAAGCGGCTAGGCAAGGATTTCAGGAACCAGATATGCGCCACTGGTGAAGCCAGTTCAATGTGACCCATGCGTTCACGACGCACTTTGCTCAAGGTGACTTCAACGCCGCATTTTTCACAAATGACACCGCGGTGTTTCAGGCGCTTGTATTTGCCGCACAAGCATTCGTAATCTTTGATAGGACCAAAGATTTTGGAGCAGAACAAACCATCCCGCTCAGGTTTGAACGTACGGTAATTAATGGTTTCTGGCTTTTTAACCTCGCCATAGGACCATGAACGGATTTTTTCAGGTGAAGCTAACGCAATCTTGATTGCGTCGAACTCTTCTTCTTGCGTAACCTGTTTAAATAAATCTAATAACGCTTTCATAGAGACTCTCCTTAATGGCGGGATTAATTACGGTCTAAATCGATATCAATGGCTAGTGAACGAATTTCTTTCACCAACACATTGAATGATTCAGGCATACCCGCATCAATTTTGTGCTCACCCTTGACGATGTTTTCGTACACTTTGGTACGACCATTCACGTCATCCGATTTCACGGTCAACATCTCTTGCAAGGTGTATGACGCACCATAAGCTTCCAGTGCCCAAACCTCCATCTCACCGAAACGCTGGCCACCGAATTGTGCTTTACCGCCCAATGGTTGCTGTGTGACCAGGCTGTAAGGACCGGTAGAACGTGCATGCATTTTGTCATCAACCAAGTGATGCAGTTTCAGCACGTGCATGTAGCCCACAGTGACCGGACGCTCGAAAGCATCACCGGTACGGCCATCAAACAATTTGACCTGTGTTTTGCCAGCGTGGAATTGCAGTTTCTTGGTGTGCTCGTCTTCATCCGGGAAAGCCAGATCAAGCATGGCACGAATATCAGATTCTGCTGCGCCGTCAAATACCGGGGTTGCAAATGGCACGCCGTGTTTCAGGTTAGTGGCCAGGTCGATGACTTCTACATCTGTCAGGCCGGCAATGTCTTCTTTCTTGCCAGTGCTGCTGTTGTAGATTTTATCGAGGAAGCCACGGATTTCAGCCACTTTAGCTTCTGCTTGCAACATGTCGCCCAGGCGTTTGCCCAGACCTTTAGCAGCCCAACCCAAATGCGTTTCCAGAATCTGGCCGATGTTCATCCGTGAAGGAACGCCTAACGGGTTCAACACGATGTCCAATGGCGTACCATCAGCCATGTGTGGCATGTCTTCAACTGGGCAAATCTTGGAGATCACACCCTTATTACCGTGACGACCCGCCATTTTGTCACCAGGCTGAATACGACGCTTCACTGCCAGGTACACTTTAACCATTTTCTGCACACCAGGCGGCAATTCGTCACCTTGAGTCAGCTTACGCTTCTTCTCTTCAAACTTGTTGTCGAACTCGACACGTGCCTGGCTCAAGCTATCTTTCAATTGCTCCAGCTGACGTGCGGCTTCTTCATCATTCAAGCGAATATCAAACCAGTCATAACGGCCAACGCTTTCCAGGTATTCAGCGGTGACGCTGTCGCCTTTTTTCAGCTTGTTTGGACCACCTGTGGCTGCTTTACCTGTCAGCAAACGGCTGATACGGCCAAACGTGTCATCTTCCACAATACGCATCTGGTCGCCCAGGTCTTTTTTGTAGTGAGACAGCTGGTCATCAATAATTTGCTGGGCACGGGTATCACGATCAATACCTTCACGCGTAAACACCTGTACATCGATCACTGTACCGGTCATGCCTGAAGGCACGCGCAGGGAAGTGTCTTTGACGTCAGAAGCTTTTTCACCAAAAATCGCACGCAGCAATTTTTCTTCCGGTGTTAAAGTGGTTTCACCTTTAGGTGTCACTTTACCAACCAATACGTCACCCGCTTCAACTTCAGCACCGATGTAGATAATACCTGAGTCATCCAAACGGCCTAGCATACGCTCGGACAAGTTTGAAATATCACGGGTAATCTCTTCAGGCCCCAGTTTCGTATCACGAGCCACCACTGACAACTCTTCAATATGAATTGAAGTGTAACGGTCATCCGCAACCACGCGCTCTGAGATCAAGATCGAGTCTTCATAGTTATAACCGTTCCAAGGCATAAAGCCTACCAGCATGTTTTGACCTAAAGCCAATTCACCCATGTCAGTTGACGCACCATCAGCCACTACGTCACCGCGAGAGATCACATCACCTACTTTAACCAACGGACGCTGGTTGATGTTGGTGTTCTGGTTAGAACGTGTGTATTTGGTCAGGTTGTAGATATCGACACCGACTTCATCCGCTTGCGCTTCAGAATCGTGTACACGAATCACAATACGGCCTGAATCCACGTAATCGACGATACCGCCACGACGTGAAGTAACGACAGTACCCGAGTCAATCGCAACTGTACGCTCAATACCAGTACCCACCACGGCTTTTTCAGCACGCAGACAAGGTACAGCCTGGCGTTGCATGTTGGCGCCCATCAATGCACGGTTCGCGTCATCGTGTTCCAGGAACGGAATCAATGAAGCCGCTACGGACACAATCTGACCTGGTGCCACATCCATGTACTGTACGCGCTCTGGCTGCGTCATGGTAAATTCATTGTGGAAACGGGCAGAGATCAAATCTTCTTTGAAGCTGCCATCTTTCGCCACTTCCGTGTTTGCCTGGGCAATCACGTACTGGCTTTCTTCAATCGCAGACAAGAAATTGATTTTATCTCCAACCTTGTTATTTTCGACCAGACGATATGGCGTCTCTAGGAAACCATAGTCATTGGTGCGTGCATACAAAGCCAGCGAATTGATCAAACCAATGTTTGGACCTTCAGGTGTTTCAATAGGACATACACGGCCATAGTGAGTGGTATGTACGTCACGCACCTCAAAACCGGCACGTTCACGAGTCAAACCGCCTGGGCCCAATGCTGAGATACGGCGTTTATGCGTAATCTCGGACAATGGGTTGGTCTGATCCATAAATTGTGACAACTGGCTGGAGCCAAAGAACTCACGGATCGCGCTTGACACTGGTTTTGCGTTGATCAAGTCATGCGGCATCAGGTTTTCTGATTCGGCTTGAGACAAACGCTCTTTAACAGCACGCTCAACACGCACCAGACCGGCACGGAACTGGTTCTCAGCCAATTCACCGACAGAACGGATGCGACGGTTACCCAGGTGATCGATATCGTCGATCTCGCCGCGACCATTGCGCAGCTCTATCAACACACCAATCACTGCCAGGATGTCTTCATTAGACAGCACGTTAGCACCGGTATCGCCTTGCGGACCGACATTTTCATAGAAACGGCGGATCCATGCAGCAGAACGGTCTTCCAGTTTGGTTGGGTAAGCACGGCGGTTGAATTTCATGCGGCCAACTACTGAAAGATCATAACGATCTTCAGAGAAGAACAAGCCGTTAAACAAGGCTTGAACTGCATCTTCGGTCGGTGGTTCACCAGGGCGCATCATGCGGTAAATCGCTACACGGGCGCTATACTGGTCAGGGATCTCATCGCTACGCAATGTTTGCGAAATGAAATCACCATGGTCCAGATCATTGGTGTAAATCGTATCGATTTCGCTGATTTTGGCAGCAACCAGTTTCTCCAGCAAAGCCGGGGTGATTTCATCATTTGCGTTAGCAATCAATTCGCCACTGTCGGTATCGATGATATTTCTGGCAACCGCACGACCCATAATGAAGTCAGTCGGCACAGCCATGGCTTTAATGCCGGCTTTTTCGATGTCACGGATATGTTTAACCGTGACGCGTTTGTCTTTAGCGACCAGCACGTTACCGTCTTTATCAGCGATATCAAATTTCGCCATCTCACCACGCAGGCGGTCAGCTACTAACTCAAATTCCAGGCCTTTAGGGCCAATATGGAAAGTGTCAGTATCGTGGAATGTTTCCAGGATTTGTTCAGGGTTGTAGCCCAATGCTTTCAGCAGAATCGTCACTGGCATTTTGCGGCGACGGTCAACGCGGAAATACAGGTAATCTTTAGGGTCAAACTCAAAGTCCAACCATGAGCCACGGTAAGGAATGATACGTGCTGAGAACAGCAGTTTACCGGAGCTGTGTGTTTTACCACGGTCATGCTCAAAAAACACACCCGGGCTACGGTGCAACTGGGACACGATGACGCGCTCAGTACCGTTAATCACAAAAGAACCGTTTTCGGTCATGAGTGGCAATTCACCCATGTACACTTCTTGTTCTTTCACTTCTTTTACCGTTGGCTTGGAAGCTTCGCGGTCCATGATGGTCAAGCGCACTTTAACGCGCAGCGGCACGGCATAGGTCAGGCCACGTTGTTGACATTCTTTGACATCAAACGGCTCTGCACCTAATTGATAGCTCACATAATCCAGGCGTGCATTCTCTGAATGGCTGACGATAGGGAAAATAGAACGGAATGTTGATTCCAGACCTTGGTCTTTACGTTGGTCAACTGCTACATTTTCTTGCAGGAATGATTTGTAAGATTCCAGCTGCATAGCCAGCAAGTACGGAACCTCTTGAACACTGTCGCGCTTGGCAAAGCTTTTGCGGATGCGTTTCTTTTCGGTAAAGGAATAGCTCATAGCGTCTCCTGAGATTTTGAGGGTAGAAGACAAAACACTTTTCATCCACTGCAATGTTTTGACATCTAACTTCGTATTTAAAAACAGCCACTTAATTAACAAGTTAGCATAACTATATGCGGCCACATCACTACTTTTACAACACCTGCACTGACAATGACAGAATGTTAATAATCTGCAACGCCAGAAACGGCGAAGGCCGACGGTTGCCCGTCAGCCCTGCCATTAGCACAATGATGAATTATTTCAATTCAGCAGTCGCGCCAGCTTCAATCAATTTCTTAACAGCAGCTTCAGCGTCAGCTTTGCTTACGCCTTCTTTAACTGCTTTAGGTGCACCGTCAACTACGTCTTTAGCTTCTTTCAAGCCCAGACCAGTCAATTCACGTACCGCTTTAATCACGCTCACCTTGTTATCGCCAGCGCTATTCAAGATAACGTTGAACTCAGTTTGCTCAGCAGCAGCAGGCGCAGCAGCACCGGCAGCAGCGCCACCAGCAACTGCAACAGCAGCAGCAGAAACACCAAACTTCTCTTCGATTTCTTTAATGAATGCAGTCAGTTCTAATACGGTTTTGTTACCGATTGCATCCAAAATATCAGCATTTGAAATTGCCATGATAATAATTTCCTAAAATAAATTTGATTAAAATTAAGCCGCTTGCTTTTCTTTGTCGTCGCGTACTGCTGCAACGGCACGAGCAAACTTGGTTGGGATTTCGTTGAGCATGCCAGCCAGTTTGGACAGCAACTCTTCGCGGCTCAATGTAGACGCTAATGCTTGCACACCGGCAGCATCCAGACGCTCATTAGGCATCGCACCTGCTACCAGCTTGAACTGATCATTGCTTTTGGCAAAGTTGTTCATTACTTTAGCAGCGGCCACTGCATCTGTGGAAATACCATAGACGAGTGGACCAACCATATCGTCAGCCAATGCTGCAAAAGGTGACCCTTCTACTGCGCGACGAACCAGGGTATTTTTCAACACACGCAGATATACACCTGCATCACGCGCATCTGCACGCAGTTTCGTCATATTGGCAACGCCAATACCACGATACTCGGCAAGTACGATTGACTGTGCATTCGCTACTTGTGCGATTACCTCGGCAACGACTTCTTTTTTCTCTGTAAGATTAAGACTCAAGGTCTGTTCTCCTTCCGTTAATGAAAGCCCGACTCACATCGAGCCACTCACGGCGTCCTTGTTCAGGGCATGGATATATCCTGTTTCGGGGATCGCCATCTGCGTTGGCTTTTAAATACCTGTCAGCAGAGGATTTCTCACCCACTTACAACGCATTTATCAATTAAGTAAAACACCAACGGTCTTTGATGCTCTTGAGTCCGCATTTAAATATGAATGTTGACTCAAGCCCAAAGTTCTTGCCTGATCCTGCAACAGATCAGGACTTGATTCTTAAGCTGCTACTGAAGTTTGATCTACACGAACGCCAGGACCCATTGTGCTGGAGACGGACAGTTTTTTCAGGTATACACCTTTGGAGCTTGTTGGCTTAGCTTTGTTCAATGCTTCCAGCAATGCGGCCAGGTTTCCTTGCAATTGTTCAACCGTGAATGAAGCACGGCCGATAGTGCAGTGAACGATACCACCCTTGTCAGTACGGTACTGTACTTGACCAGCTTTGGCATTTTTAACAGCAGTCGCTGCATCAGGTGTCACGGTACCTACTTTTGGGTTTGGCATCAAACCACGTGGACCCAACACTTGACCCAGAGCACCAACAATACGCATTGCATCAGGGGTTGCAATCGCCACATCAAAGTCCAGCATGCCACCTTTAACTTGCTCAGCCAGGTCTTCAAAACCAACGATGTCAGCACCAGCTGCTTTAGCCGCTTCAGCTTGTGCGCCTTGTGCGAACACAGCAACGCGTACAGATTTACCAGTACCGTTAGGCAATACAATCGCGCCACGAACCAGTTGGTCAGATTTACGTGGGTCGATACCCAGGTTCACTACTGCATCAACAGATTCGTTAAATTTGGCAGCAGCGCCTTCTTTAACCAGGTTCAGCGCATCACTTACCGGATACAGCTTGTTGCGGTCGATTTTCGCGCGCAACGCATCGATTCTTTTACCCATGTTATACACCCTCCACTTCGATACCCATACTGCGTGCGCTACCAGCGATGGTACGTACGGCAGCATCCATGTCAGCTGCTGTCAGGTCAGGCATTTTTGTTTTAGCAATTTCTTCAGCTTGTGCACGAGTAATCTTGCCAACTTTGTCTGTATGAGGACGTGCAGAACCTTTTTCCAGCTTGGCCGCTTTTTTAATCAGCACGGTTGCCGGAGGCGTTTTCATCACAAAAGTGAAGCTCTTGTCTGCAAATGCAGTGATCACTACTGGAATTGGCAAGCCTGGCTCAACACCTTGCGTTGCAGCGTTAAACGCTTTACAGAATTCCATGATGTTCAAACCACGTTGACCCAGTGCTGGACCGACTGGTGGACTTGGGTTGGCTTTACCTGCAGGGATCTGCAGCTTGATATAGCCAATGACTTTCTTTGCCATGTTTGACTCCTTAAATGGGTACAAGCGCTCTTGAGAGCTCCCCGTTGAAAATGACTACTAACCGCTTACTACTAAATCTTATGACTTAAATTTCTTTTTCGACTTGCGCAAAATCCAGTTCAACCGGTGTGGCACGACCAAAAATCACCACAGAAACGCGCACTTTGTTTTTGTCGTAATTGATCTCTTCCACGGTGCCTGAGAAATCCTTGAATGGACCGTCGATCACGCGCACGCTTTCGCCTTTTTCGAAGGTCATTTTCTGTGTAGGGTTAGACTTACTGTCATCCATACGACGCAGGATAATCTCAACTTCTTTATCTTTAATAGGCGTAGGGCGCTGTGCTGAACCGCCGATGAAGGAAGTTACACGTGGTGTGCTTTTTACCAAATGCCAGCTCTGGTCTGTCATTTCCATCTGCACCAGTACATAACCTGGATACAAGCGACGCTCTGAGATGGTCTTTTGACCACCCTTCATCTCGACAACCTCTTCAACCGGCACCAGAATGTCACCAAATTGATCTTGTAAGTTTGCCCTTACAATACGCTCTTCCAAACCGGCTTTTACGGATTTTTCCATGCCTGAGAAAGCTTGAACTGCATACCAACGCATTGATGACATTAAGCACCTCGACCCATAATCCATTGCACCATGTAAGCAAAACCGATATCTACCAACGCCAGGAAAGCAGCCATGATCATTACCAGCACAATCACCGCCAGTGTAGTTTGCATGGTTTCCTGACGCGTTGGCCAGACAACACGCTTCGCTTCGGCAATCGACTCATTAAAAAAGCTAAGCGCCTGCTTACCTTGCGGGGCAGTCCATGCCACCGCTACAGACGCGACAATACCTGCCAGGACGGCAAGTATTCTAACAACCATTGCTTTATCTTCTAAAAGATAAAAACCGGCAATCCCCAAAGCTAGCAACAACAGGGACAAAGCCAGTTTGATTTTATCGATCATAACCTTAACTTTATATTTTTCACACTCTATCACTGGATATCAGCTACTAGGTGTTTGGCAGGCCAAGAGGGTCTCGAACCCCCAACCCTCGGTTTTGGAGACCGATACTCTACCAATTGAGCTATTGGCCTGTACTCTTTAATGTAAAACCTGCACGGGTTGTAGTGCAGGTTTTACTCGATTAAATCTAATTACTCGATGATTTTAGCGACAACGCCAGCACCAACGGTACGACCACCTTCACGAATAGCGAAGCGTAAGCCATCTTCCATCGCGATAGGCGCAATCAGCGCTACTGAGATAGAGACGTTATCACCAGGCATCACCATTTCGGTACCTGCCGGCAATTCAACCGCACCAGTCACGTCAGTCGTACGGAAGTAGAACTGTGGACGATAGCCGTTGAAGAATGGTGTATGACGACCACCTTCATCTTTACCCAACACATAGATCTCGGCTGAGAATTTAGTGTGTGGCTTGATAGAACCTGATTTA
>NZ_DATHWZ010000020.1:0-36271 GCF_035460085.1 Methylophilus sp. | reverse complement strand
GCTGAGCGTTGTGCCAGGTTGCGCACTTCACCTGCCACGACGGCAAAGCCTCTACCCTGCTCGCCTGCACGTGCCGCTTCTACGGCTGCGTTCAGCGCCAGGATATTAGTCTGGAAGGCAATACCGTCAATCACGGAGATGATGTCTTCGATCTTCTTGGCACTGTCATTGATCGCACTCATGGTCGCGACGACTTCGTTTACCACGGCGCCACCTTTTACAGCGACATCAGAAGCAGTCAATGCCAGCTGGTTTGCCTGTTTGGCGTTCTCGGCATTCTGTTTCACGGTTGAAGCCAGTTCTTCCATGCTGGCAGCGGTCTGTTCCAGGCTGGAGGCTTGCTGTTCCGTACGGGCTGACAGGTCGGCGTTACCGCTGGAGATCTCGTTGGCTGCTGTGGTGATGGTTTCTACGGCTTCAGTCACGGCGATGATAGGGTCTACCACCATATCGAGGGTGCTGTTGACACCTTCGATGATCTTGCGGAAGTCGCCCTGGTGTTTGTCAGCGTCGGCACGTACGGTAATACGGCCTTCTCCGGCAGCTTCGGCCAGCAGATTCGTGTCTGCTACCAAGTTATTCACCGCGTCGATACAAGTGTTCAGATTGTTTTTGATCTCGTTAAAGTCGCCGTTGTAGTGCTCGCTGATGCGCTCAGGCACATCGCCTTTTGAAATACGGTCAACATAGTTGGCAGCCACATTCAAAGGTCCGATCACTGAGTCCAGGGTAGCATTGACGCCTTCTACAATCTTGCGGAAATCCCCTTGATGCTTGGAAGCATCCGCGCGGGTTGACAGTTGTCCATCCACCGCTGCTTTTGACAGCAGGTTGGCATCCGCAACCAGTGCATTCACCGCATCAATACACGTATTCAGGTTATTGATGATCAGGCTGTAATCACCCTGGTATTGCTCGGTGATCTTGGCCGGTATATTGCCTTTCGCAATGTTGTCCAGGTAGCCAGAAGTCACATTCAATGGCTTCACAATGGCATCCAGCGTGTTGTTCAAGCCTTCTACAATCATGCGGAAGTCGCCCTGGTGACGGGAGGCGTCAGCACGTGTCGATAAACGGCCTTCAACGGCGGCATGCGCAAGCTCATCCGCATCGCTGACCAGGCGCTTGATGTTGCCACGTACCTGCTCAATGGCTTCGTTCACAAAGGCTTTTTTACCCGGAAATGCTTTCAATGGTGCATTCAGGTTACCTTCACCAAAGGCTTTTACAACCTCGATCGCTTCCTTGTTCATGGCGATGTGGCCAGCCACCATTTTATTGATGCCTGCGGCCATTTGGCCGTAGCCACCTTTGAAGCGGGTTTCATCTACCGTGCAATCGATATCGCCCTCATCGTGTTGCTGGCTGACATAATTCAGTGACTGGACCAGGCCGTCGAGTGTCTTTTGCAGAGTTCGGATAGAGTAAGCCACACTAGTTTTATCGGTTTCTGGCAAAGTGATTTTTTGGTTAAGGTTACCTTCAACAAAGTTGCGTGCGATCACGCTCAGCTCAGTTGGCTCCATACCCAGTTGTGCACGCAAGCGCTTGGTAATCAATACACCTGAAACAACAATCACCGACAGGCATAGCAAGGCAATAGCAGAAGATTGCCATAAGGCTTTCTGCTTGATTGCAGCTGCATTGTCAGCGTGTACCGTGCTGATCTTCTGGTTGTAGACCATGTGATCATCCAGCTTGTTGGCAAGCTCAACGGCTACTTTATCGGCTTGTACAAGCAGGCCAGCCGCCTCAGGAGAACCTGCATCCGACAAAGCAAGCACGCGTGTCATCTGGTCGAAATAGCCAGCAAGCATATTTTGCTCTTGCGTGAACATTTCCTTGTCGGTGCTATCGCTAGTCAGGTCTTGGTAGGTATGCATCGCTTCTTCAACCACTTTGCGGCGTTCATGGATCTGCGAGGCGATTTTTGCCTTTTCTGCCGGAGTAGTTGCAGATACATGCCGCAACAGATTCAAACGCAGTCGCTGGTAGTAGTTCTCAGCTTTGGAAAGCGCCAGGATGCTGGGAATACTATTTGCATTGGCCTGATTGGTGTACTCATACACCTTGACTACCTGAGTTAAGGTGAAGCCGATCAAGATCACCATTGCAATCGCGCAGGAGGCGATCAGCAGGTACATTCGTTTCGCTATTGTCATCACAAATCCCTAACCAAATAAACTGACAAATTCAGTTTTATATCGCTGAATTATGGCAAAAAAAAATCAATAACATGCGGCTATCAAAAAGGTATTTACCTGCTAAATCCAGCTCAGGAAATCCGGTATAAATAGTCGCTCAAATCAGTTTCATCCACTGGATGCAGACTTGACTGAGTCACATCATTGATATCGACTTTTTTAGCAGAAACTTTAATTTAAATGTTGACGGATTTTCTTTTTAAATTCAAAGACTTTAGTGATGAAAAGAATATTTAAGAAAGGCATATTTCCTGAATAGTTTGACGGGAATCGATGCACGAAAAATAAGCAACAATGCTTAATCAAGGTTGCTGGTCTTGGTAAAAAATAAACGCCACCAGATCACTGTGGTGGCGTTTTAGTTTTTTTAAAGCGGATAACCGATAACGGCAGACGCCCACAACAAAAAACCTTCATGCAATATATTAAAAATTTCACGTAGTCTTGCCATGATGCACCCCCCGTTGATTACATTTTAAAATTCTTCCCATTCGTTATTATCAGTACCGGTTTTTGCCATTTTTGGCTGTGGTTGAGCCACATGGGAACTAGCCTGCGCAGTCACTGGTTTTGATTTATTCACAAACGGTGCCGGTGCTGATTTTCTCACTGGCGCAGGACTTGCAGATGCTGGCTGTCTGCCATTATGTAACCGGTATCTATTCACAGAATCCATCAAGTTTGAAGCCTGTTCGACCAGGGATTCAGCTGCCGCAGCGGCCTCTTCAACCAATGCCGCATTCTGCTGGGTGGTTTCATCCATTTCCGTCACAGACTTGTTGACTTGATCAATGCCTGAGCTTTGTTCAGCAGACGCTGCGGTGATTTCACCCATGATATCTGTCACGCGTTGCACAGAAGTCACGATCTCATGCATGGTTTCACCGGCACTTTCGACCAGCTTGGTGCCTTCGGCTGTTTTGCTGACAGAATCACTGATCAACTCTTTAATTTCCTTCGCAGCACTGGCTGAACGTTGTGCCAGGTTGCGTACTTCACCCGCCACCACCGCAAATCCTCTGCCCTGCTCACCTGCACGTGCTGCTTCAACCGCAGCATTCAAGGCCAGGATATTGGTCTGGAAGGCAATACCATCAATCACTGTGATGATGTCCTCAATCTTGCGTGCACTTTCGTTAATTGCACTCATGGTAGTCACGACATTCCCTACCACATCACCGCCACGTACAGCCACCTGTGAAGCCGCTTCAGCCATTTGGTTGGCCTGGCGCGCATTGTCCGCGTTCTGTTTCACGGTAGATGCCAGTTCTTCCATGCTTGAAGCAGTTTCTTCCAGGCTGGAGGCCTGTTGCTCCGTGCGGCTGGAAAGATCATTGTTGCCGCTGGCAATTTCCTGCGCAGCAGTATTGATGGTTTCGCCGGCTTCACGAATCTGCATCAATAACTCTGTCATGTTTTCCAGCAGGTTATTCACGCCTTTACAAATGTCAGCCGTTGGTCCCGTTTTATCGGATAAATCGATGCGGTCGGTCAAATCACCCTCTGCCGCATTGGCGATGATGGATGAAATCTGGTCACTGACGCGACGCTCCTGCGTAATGTCCACCCATTCCAGTGATGTGCCTGAGCGGACACCGGCATTGTCAAAAATCGGCATGGCTTTCAGGCGTACAAACATATCACCCAAAGGCATTTCAACCACATGTTCTTTAGTCAAACCGGCTAGTAAATTGCGTTGATGAGCCGGGTTCTTGTGGAATACATCGAAATTCTGGCCGATGATTTTGCCCGCATCAAAGTTCGGTAGCGCCTGACGGAAACTGGATTCCGAGCTACGCATCAGACGTTCTGTAGAGGCATTCATGTAACGGATGATGCCATCGTTATCCGCCATCATCATATTGGTTGAGGCAGAGTCCAGTGTCGTTTGTATCCTGAAGGCTTCAGCAGATTTAATTGCCTGTTCTTTGTCAGCCAATACCGCTTTGGTGATATCCGTTGCGTATTGAACAACTTTCACCGGTTTGCCATCCAACCCAATGATCGGGTTATACGATGCCTGTAACCAGAGATCCTTATTGTTCTTGCCATAAAGGTGATAAACGCTTTCGTCAGGCTCACCGCGATTTAATTTGGCCCAGAACTCTTTGTATTCAGGGCTGGCTTTATGTCGCTCGCTGACAAACATACTCTGATGTTTGCCGACGACTTCTTCAAGGCGATAGCCGGTGACGTCCAGGAAATTCTGGTTCGCAGTGATCACGTTACCGCTGAGGTCAAACTCAATGACCGCCTGTACTTTGGCAATGGCTTGCACCTTGCCTTGGTAGTCCAGTTCAATTTGTTTTTCGGCTGTAATGCAGAAAGAGAAAATCTTGATTTTTGTCAGCTTGTTATCATCGTCCAGCATGGGGACATAGTTGGCGCTGAACCAGTATTCATTGCCGGTTTTTGAAACGCGGCAGACTTCCTGTTTGCCGTTTTCACCCCTGGCGAGTTTTTCCCAGAGTGCCTTGTATGCCGGGCTTTGGGCGGATTGTGCTTTAAGTAGGAAACTGACATTTTTACCGATCACTTCTTCACGGGTATAACCTAACGGTGCAACCAGCAGCTCGTTACAATCGAGAATCTTGCCGTGAACGTCGCATTCCATCACACCGAAAGATTGGTTTACTGCCTGGCCATTTTCCTGCAGCAAGGAATTCAGCTGTTTGTCATGCGTGATATCGGTCAGGTAAGCCACGCTTTTGCGCAACTTGGAAGATTTGTCCAGCACAGGTGCGTAATACCCCTGGAACCAGGTTTCTTTACCTGATTTATTGATCAGTTTGAAAGCACCAACAGAGGACTTGCCGGCACCCAGGTCTTTCCAGAAACCCTGGTATTCAGGTTTGGCCGCCTCTTCAGATGAAAGAAGCTTGCGATGATGTTGTCCAACCAATTCATTGGCGCTGTAACCTAACGCTGCACACAAATTCTCATTTGCGTGGGTGATTTTTCCATCAGCACTTAATTCAATGATGGCTCTCGCCTTATTGATCTCAGTTTTGAGTGCTGAGAACTCGGCATACTCATCCAGAATATGCTGATACTGCTTAGTACCTGCTGCCAATTTATTTAAAATTGTTGAAAACATAATGGGCCCCTAACAAGAAGTTCCTGTTTCAATTCCGTTTATTATTTGAAAAGCTGCAGTGCTTAATGCACGGCAGCATCCATTAATTCCATTTCATTGCTGGTCATCAGTTTTTCGATATCCACCAGGATCAACATTTCCTGTTCAATCGTCGCTAAACCAACGATATATTTAGTATCAATGCGCGTAACCAGTGATGGCACTTCGCGCAGATGTTCTTCACGCAATTCACGTACGTCAGACACACCATCGACCACGATACCGACGATACGGCCGTTTAAATTGAGGATGATGACTACGGTGAATTCGTTGTACTCCACCTTGCCCAATTTGAATTTGATACGCAGATCCACAATCGGCACGATTTTGCCGCGCAAGTTGATCACACCTTTGATAAAGGGTGGCATGTTGGCAATCTGCGTCACCGCGTCATAGCCGCGGATCTCTTGCACTTTGAGGATCTCGATGCCGTATTGCTCATTGCCCAATACAAAGGTGAGGTATTCGCCGGCTGCAGTCCGCATATTGCCCGCACTGTTACCGCCGTGGTTGTTAGTCATTTCTGTTGTAGTCATTGCATACACTCCTTATGCATTGATGTGATTCTGTAAATTGGAATAATTCTGGTCAGCAAAAGCCCGACCGCCTGTGACGTAATTGGTTGTTTGGCCCATCTGTGTGATCGCAGGCACATCCAGGATCAGTGCCACTGAGCCATCGCCCATGATGGTGGCACCGGAGACGCCCGGAATACGTTTGAAATTGGTCTCAAGGCTCTTGATCACTACCTGTTGCTGGCCAACCAGACGGTCGACGAACAATGCAGATTTCTTGCCATCCGCTTCCAGGATCAGCAACACACCTTCTGTCGGGGCTGTGATTTCGGTAGGATGGTTGAACAAGGCATGCAATGCGATGATCGGCAGGTATTCCCCACGCACATGCACCATCAAGCCTTCTCCAGTCACTGTTTTCAGGTCTTCGGCACGTGGTTGCAGGGTTTCTACGATCAGGTTCAATGGCACCACATACAAGCTCTTGCCCAGCGATACAGACATACCATCCAGAATCGCCAGGGTCAGTGGTAATGAGATGGAAATAGTCGTGCCGTAACCTAATGCGGAGCGTATCTCGATATTGCCACCCATGGCACTGATGTTACGTTTAACCACGTCCATACCTACACCACGGCCCGAAACATCGGTCACCACTTCTGCAGTAGAGAAGCCAGGTGCGAAAATCAGGCTGTAGACCTCGCTATCGCTCATGCTTTCGTTGACCGGCAAGCCATTAGAGGCGGCTTTCGCCAGGATACGGTCGCGGTTCAAGCCACCGCCATCATCTGTCACTTCAATGACAATGCTGCCGCCCTTGTGCGCAGCGGAAAGTGTCAAGGTACCATTTTCAGATTTGCCAAGTTCGCGACGTATCTCAGGCTTTTCGATACCGTGGTCCACACTGTTACGTACCAGATGCGTCAATGGATCGACAATCCGTTCAATCAGGCTCTTATCAAGCTCAGTGGTCGCACCATTGGTGACAAATTCCACTTTTTTGCCCAGTTTACCTGCAAGGTCACGGACCATCCGTGGAAAGCGCGAGAACACGAAGTCCATCGGCATCATCCGGATAGACATGACAGATTCCTGCAGGTCACGTGTATTGCGGGTCAGTTGGCTGACGCTGTTGATCAGGCCTTCGTTGTCGGCCGGATCCAGTGCATTCACACGCTGCTCAATCATGGCCTGGGTAATCACGAGTTCGCCAACCAGGTTAATCAACTGGTCAACTTTCTCGATGCCCACACGAATTGAGCTGGTTTCTGCATTCTGTGCTACCGGTTTATCGGTCTCCCGGCGTGATTGTGCACGGCGGTCATCTTTCGCTTCTGCCGGTGGTGCGCTGGCAACCACAGCAGCTTCTGGCTCAGCAGAGGCTTTTGCCAGAGCTGCAGCCGCATTATCATCACCAATCATCTGTGCTTTAGGGGCATCAGGATGTGGTTTAAACGGTGCAAAGAAACCGTAACCTTCTTCCTGCTGATCTTCGCCTTCTTTGGCAAAAAGCCCATAGCCCATCTCTTCAGCGACAGCCACTCTGCCATCATTCGCTTGCGTATTTGCAGCCGCTTGCGCCACCGGCTCAGCGTCAAAAAAACCATAACCCAGATCTGCGGGTTCAGCTTCAACTGCTACAGGTGCCGCTTCAGCGACTGCCGGTGCCACGGGTGCAGGCTCTGTTGCTGACGCTTCTGCGCCTGCAATCTTAATGACCAATGCATCCGGATCCACAATAAATGAACAGATAGATACAATGTCATCGGTGCTGGAATCCGTTTTAATCAATAAAGCATGCTTGTCTGCCCGCTGGTAAATGGCAACTTCACCGAGCAAGGCCAACTCATCTTTCAGATTACTTAAATCTTTTTCGGTGACATCTGGCAGGCCAACATCATATAACTGGAGACCTGCTGCCAGTTCTTCTGCAGAGATAGCCAGCGCCAGTGTCGGCGCAGAAGTACTCGCTTCTGCGGATACTGGTCCTGACGGGGCAACGGCTGGCGCAGCAGTTGTCAATGATTTTAATCTGGCAGACACGTCACTCACTTGCTCAGGATCCACATCCGAGCCATTACGGTGACCATCCACCTGCATTTTGATCACATCTTTAGCGGCAAGAAATGCGTCAACATGCTCTACAGTCAGCGCCATTTCCTGCTTGCGAATTTTATCGAGCAGGTTTTCCAGGACATGGGTAATTTCTGTCATGTCCATAAAACCAAATGTGGCTGCCCCACCTTTGATTGAGTGCGCCGCTCTAAAAATAGCGTTAAGCTCCTCAATATCCGGAGAGTCCACATTAATTTCAAGCAAGAGACGTTCTGCCTCGGCGAGTAATTCCTCTGCCTCGTCAAAGAACACCTCATAAAACTGGCTCATATCCACTGTCATTATTTTCTCCAGTCCCTTAACCAGGGCACTTAAGCACCGATTACTTTTTGTACGACTTCGATCAAACGTTTAGGATCAAAAGGTTTTACCAGCCAGCCATTGGCGCCGGCAGCTTTGCCTTTTGCTTTCATTTCATCTGATGACTCGGTAGTCAGCATCAGGATAGGTACTTTTTGGTAGGAAGCCAGCGTACGCAGATTGGTAATCAGCGTCAGGCCATCCATCACAGGCATGTTCTGGTCAGTCAACACCAGGTCAACGGTCTTTTCCTTGGCTCTGTTCAAGCCATCCTGTCCATCTACGGCCTGCACGACATCATAGCCAGCGGCTTTCAAACTGAACGCTACCATTTGACGCAAAGAACCTGAATCGTCTACTGTTAAAATTGTCTTCGCCATTTTCACTCGCCTTTTTCGCTCATTATGTTAAACATGCTGTGATTAGAATAAATCAATATCACCGGTCGCCAGATCCTGCTGATTCACTGACTTACGTAAATTGCCGGTGAGATGGGCGCTACCCTGATCAAAATTCTGGTTTAGTTGCATGATGAAATGCCTGATTTCCTCATGCTCATTCTCCGCCGCCATCGGAAACTGGTGGCTGGATAACTCTTCTAATAATACTTTCAAGCCATTCACACGATTGATCGTGCGTTGCAATAGCTGGTTGGTCATGTCCTGGAACTGCATTCCAGTCACGACCTTGTTCACTTCCTGCCCGATATTGTCCTGAAATACCTGCAACTGCTGCACCAGGTCAGTGTGCAGATTGCCGGATTCAGCCAATGACTTAACCACGTCTTGCTGCTCCGTCAACTGGGCATAGACATTCATGAAACTGTTACTCAGTTTTTCAATCGCTTCGTTCAGCAAAAAGGTGGTTTGTTGTAAATCGGTTTCGATCTCCAGCAAATGCCAGTTGCCATGGCGAGAAACTGCAGCCAGTAATTCTCTTAACTCTTCGATGGGCAATGTTTTCATAGTGGTCCCTATCTTGCCTGATTCCCGTGTTTTTCAATCAAGAAATAAGCATAGGAAAAATCACTTATTTCTTGGGCTCCTTGATCCAACATTTATTTCGTTTATATCGCTTATTGTGTCTCTTCTTGTGGGGTACTTTGTAGCGCTTTCACCTGTGAAAGATCATTTTCACTGGCTGAAATCTGGTCATTGTCTTTTAACAGATCTTCTTCGGTTTCTTTATTCATGATGATCAGGCTGATGCGACGGTTGATCGGATTAAATGGATTCTCTTTGTCCATCATAATGGCAGAGCCCAAGCCCACTACGCGCATCAGTTTTGTTTCGTCCATACCACCAGAGATAAGCTCACGACGAGATGCATTCGCCCGGTCTGCCGACAATTCCCAATTGCTGTAACCATGCTCGCCATTGGCGTAGCCGGCAGCATCCGTGTGCCCCGACAGGCTGATTTTGTTATCTACACCATTGAGTGTCTTGCCAATCTCATGCAGGATCAGCTTGGCATAGGGTTGCAATTCTGCCTTGGCATTCTCGAACATGGGCCGGTTTTGCTCGTCGATAATCTGTATGCGCAACCCTTCACTGGTGATATCCAGTTTCAACTGCGACTTGAATTGCTTTAAGGTCGGGTTTTCTTCAATCGCCTGTTCAATCTTGGCTTTGAGTGATTCCAGCTTGATCTTCTCAGCCCGTTTCAACGCTTCTTTCACGTCTTCGATCTTGACTGTTTTCAGTTTGCCGGGGTCGCCATCCACAGGTTTGACCTGCCCTTGCTTTTTCGTCACATCCCTGCCGCCGGTATTTTTCAGCGCAGAGTCACTTTGGCCGACAGAAGGCCCCATCAGCACCATGTGCAAAGGTGTCTGGAAATATTCGGCAATGCCTTCTTTCTGCGCCTTTGATGTAGAACCCAACAGCCACATCAGCAAGAAGAAAGCCATCATCGCTGTCACAAAGTCAGCATAGGCAATTTTCCAGGCGCCACCGTGATGACCGCCACCGCTTTTCTTGATTTTTTTTACAATAATCGGGGCAACACGATCTTCTGCCATGATGTTCTCCAGCGATACGCTGATTCAATAATTATTTAGATTTGGCCTGTTTGACGTGCTCTTCCAGCTCGGTAAAGCCAGGACGCTCGGTGGAGTACAGGACTTTACGGCCAAATTCCACCGCGATTGGCGGTGCATAGCCGTTCAGGCTGGCAAGCAATACGACCTTAACGGTCTGGAAGCTTTTGCTGGACTCTTCCAGCTTTTGCTCCAGCAAACCGGATAGCGGGCCCACGAAACCATAAGCCAGTAAAATGCCAAGGAAAGTACCCACCAGCGCGTGTGCAATCAATATGCCCAGCTCAGCAGGCGGCAATGCCACGTTTTCCATGGTATGTACCACACCCATCACAGCAGCTACGATACCGAACGCCGGCAAGCCATCACCCAGCTTGGCAATACAATGTGCAGGCACATGCCCTTCCATGTGGTGAGTTTCGATTTCGTTATCCATCAGGTTTTCCACCTGGAAGGCATCCATATTGCCGGAGACCATCAGGCGTAAATAATCCGTAATGAATTCCACCAGGTGGTGGTCATGCAGAATGCTGGGATACTTGCCGAATAAAGCACTGGATTCAGGGTCTTCGATATCTTTTTCGATCGCCATCAAGCCATCCTTGCGGATTTTGGTCAGGATTTCGAATAACAGCGCCAGCAGATCCATATACAGCTGTTTGCTGTATTTGGATCCCTTGAACAGGGTCGGCAGGGATTTCACGGTCGCCTTGATGGCCTTGCTGTCGTTACCGACAATAAATGCGCCAAAAGCGCCACCAAAAATCATCATGACCTCCAGTGGCTGCCACAGCGCGCCCAGATGGCCGCCTGCCAGCGCATACCCCCCGAAAATCATGCCGCATACGACTACATAACCAATGATAACGAACATGCCCTACTCCACTTTTAGCATTGAATACCTACAGCATAACAATCGCGAGCAGGATTCAATGTTTCAAATAAAAGGGATTAAGCAGGTCAATTAGGTTGCAGTGGCGAGTGGCCTGCGCAAGAGACAGCCTTTAATTACGGGAATGCCGAAGGTTAAAACCAGGTAGGGATTACAAGCTATAGACGTAAAGCGCTGGTGAATTTGGCGATGGATATATGATCCGGCTGGCCGTCACATCCGCTACCGGGAATTCAGAACTCACAAACAGGCTGCCTGGACGCATCTCGCTACATACTTTTTGCCAGACATCAGCCATGACTGCCGGTGACAGATAGGCGAATACCACATCCAGTTGCGCGAAGTCAGTCTGGCGGTAGTCACCCAACCCGAAGTGGGTACGGCTGCCTGAAAAAGTCGCGCGGATAGCACTGACCAGCCACGGCAAAGGGGCAATTTCGATACCATCTATCTGGTCCTGCGGCCGTTGTTTGGACAAAAACAGGGAAACATCGCCTAGTCCGCTGCCGATATCCAGCACCCGCAACGACTGCTCACCTGCATGCTGTTCAAGGAGTTGATGCATGGCCCGCCAGGTGGCGGGAAAAGACGGGTAAAAAGGTACGCGGGTATTATGTACCGACCAATAAAGCGCCAGGGTGATCACAAAACCTGAAAGATAAACCATGGCCGGCAACGCGATTTGCTGCATGACAAGCACAGCTATAGGGAAAGCGATGTGGATCCAGCGCCACCAGACAGGCATATTCACCTTCCTGGAAAAGGCACTGACAAGTAATATATGCGGGATCAGCCAGAACCAGACGGAATCCAGTTTAAGGCCGAGGCTACGTAATTCGAAAGCGAATACGCTGTTGATTACGCCTGGCGCAATGACCGCAATCAACAACACACTCAAACACTGGATCAGCAACGCCTGCAACCATAGCTTGCTAGGCAGTGAGCCGTAGAACCTGAACCGGCTTAATCCTGGCATGTTTGATTTTTCAAGCGTTAACTTAGGGGACAGGAAACGTTGTGGAATGCTGTCTTGCCGCAACGTCCCTGCCAAAAGTTTGTGATCACGCATGCTGAATCTTTCATTAAATATCAGGCGTCAACCCTGACAATGACTACTTCTTCCCACTGATCAAGCAACACTTAATCAGAATTAGCAGACTTAAGCAGTCAGGGAAACAAGCTTGTAGCTCAGTTCTTTCGCTTTTTTGGTTTTACCGGCACGTGAAGGTACGTGGCACAGGTTACATACATAATTCTGGTTCAAATCGTAGCTGTTGACGATGTATTGGCCGCCGCAGCAATGACAGACTTTAGTGGTCAGCATTTTGCTTTCAATGAAGCGCACCAGTGTCCATGCACGGGTCAGGGAGAGGATAGGCTCTTCGGTCTGGCCGGCAGCATCCGGATTCTGTACTTGTTGCATATACAGAGTGTAAGCTTTGATAATCGCCTGGATACCATCTACACCTGCATAATCCACCATGAAACGATAGATGTTATAAAAAATGGAAGAGTGAATATTTGGCTGCCATGTCAAGAACCAGTCGGTTGAGAATGGCAACATGCCTTTTGGAGGTGAAACGCCTTTCATCTCTTTGTAGAGCTTGATCAAACGCTCACGTGACAAAGTGGTTTGTGATTCCAGCAACTGCAAACGTGCGCCCAACTCAATCATTTGCATGGCCAGTTTAATTTGTTCTGCTTCGTTAACTACACTCTTCTTTTGCATGATAAACCCTCTTTTCTATTCTTTATCGTCAGATGGGATGACTACTTATACGGTAGATTCTGCTGCTTGGGCGGACATTAATACCGCAGTATGCAGATGTGCTTGAGCAGGATCTTTAGTGTAGCTGGTCAACATACCCAGGATTTCGCTATCATCAAAACGGAAACGTGTCAGCAGCATGTTTGTGTTACACAGTTTGAGAAGTTGCAGGTTGGTCAGGTTTTCCAGCAGGTCAGCAATTTCCTTGTTGATACCCAGACGGAAAATTGCAGTAGCTTTGTCAGAACGGATCAGTTGTTGTGCCAGCATCAGGTAGTTCAGATTGGCATCTTTGATTTCAGCGAGTAAATCGTTTTGCATGACATTCATGATCTTTTCTCCATTTATTTGCGGTTCAATTTAAGTACGCATTTGCGTTAGGCGTACTTTGCGCGCATTCATGGATGCCAACAATCAGGGTTTGTCGGTTAATTTTGTAAGACGGACGAAAACAGCCATGTAGGTGTTTGTCTTACAAAACCCGACATGGCATAACACATAACCATATAAAACATACGGTTATGATATTTATTTAATGTTTAACTAGAATAAATATAAGTCTATCTTCTCAGGATTGATCAACTTTCAATTCAAAAAATAATTAAAGTTTTACCGCTGTATTCCGTTAACAACCGATTTTTCCCCATCTTCGGGAGTGTCAATACAAATATAACGGTACTTTTTGTCATAACTCGTTTACGGCAGCCTTTACTAAAACTTTAGGGTTATCTTTAAAAAAAATGCATTTATTTTATAAGTTATTGTTTTTAATCATTAAATAATTTATAAATTTGCAATTATTAACGGTTTTGAATTCAAAACAGTTAGATTGCGGTCAATAAGTCCCTTTATTCCAACTATAAAAACGCGATGCACTGCTGAATAATCACTCTTGTATTGACGGAACACATGTTGTGTTTCTAAATTTCACGAGTGAGTGTGATGGCAGCTGATGACAGCGATATGGAGAAAACCGAGGAGGCGTCCCCCAAGCGATTGGAGAAGGCACGCGAAGACGGTGACATTCCCCGCTCACGTGAATTGGCAGCCTGTGCAGTGTTGTTCACCAGTGGTATGGCCATCATGATGCTTGGCAAACCCATGGGTGAAGCATTAAAGGATGTATTAAGGCAAGGCCTGAGATTTGACCAGGCCATGGCATTTGAGCCGGAACTGCTGATTAGCCACTTACTTAAAGTAGTTGAGCAAGTGATGTGGGCTTTCCTGCCACTGGCAGTGATCATGGTGGCGGTGGCGGTTGCCTCCCCTATCCTGGTTGGCGGATGGGTGATGTCACAGAAATCACTGATGCCTAATTTTGGCAAACTTAATCCTATTAAAGGCTTAAGTAACCTGATCTCTAAAAACTCTGCAGTAGAACTGGTGAAGTCGATTGCCAAAACAGTATTGGTGGCTTCTGTGGGTTATGCCATCGTGAAAAAAGATTTGCAACCTATGCTCGGTTTATCGGAAATGCCGTTGGAATCCGGTATCAACGCGATCAACGACTATATGGTGACCGGTTTCCTGACCATTGCTTCTGCCCTGGTGTTGATTGCTGTGATTGATGTGCCCTACCAGCTTTATCAATATGCGCAAAAGCACAAGATGACCAAGCAGGAACTGAAAGACGAAGCCAAGGAAGCTGAAGGTAGCCCGGAAGTGAAAGGCCGTATCCGCCAGCAACAACGCGAAATGGCCCGCAGAAGAATGATGAGCAATATCCCGACTGCCGACGTCATCATTACCAACCCTACCCACTATGCGGTGGCTGTGCGCTACAAAGAAGGTGAAAATGGCGCGCCTATCGTAGTGGCTAAAGGGGTAGATACGATCGCACAGAAAATTAAGGAGATTGCAGCTGAACATCAGGTGATGACGCTGGAATCTCCCAAACTGGCCCGTGCTTTATATGCGCATACAGAACTGGAACGTGAAATCCCGCAAGCCTTGTATGCAGCGGTTGCCGAAATCCTGGCGTATGTATTCCAGCTGCGTGTGTTCAAACAACACGGTGGTGTACGTCCGGCCATGCCAGCCAATGTACCGGTGCCGGATGCACTGGACCCACACGCATTGGTGGCAACGCCACCCAGCGCAACAGATATTGAGTAGTTAAAGCAGGTTTAAGGAGCTGATAGATGAACAACTGGCAACAAATGATGGGGAAACTGGACGGTCGCGCAGTCGCGGCACCAGTCATTATTGTATTGTTGCTGGCCATGATGATCCTGCCGCTGCCGGCCATCGTGCTTGATGTGTTTTTCACCTTTAATATCGCCCTGTCTATCCTGGTATTGATGATAGGCCTGCAAACCACCAAGGCACTCGACTTTATCGCCTTCCCTACCGTATTGCTGATGACGACCATGTTGCGCCTGGCACTCAACGTGGCTTCTACCCGCGTGGTATTGACCGAAGGTCATGCCGGGCCAGATGCCGCCGGTAAAGTGATTGAAGCTTTTGGCCACTTCCTGATCGGCGGTAATTACGCTGTCGGTATCGTGGTGTTCGTAATCCTGACCATTATCAACTTTACCGTGATCACCAAAGGTGCCGGCCGTATCGCTGAAGTAGGCGCACGGTTCACGTTAGACGCGATGCCTGGTAAGCAAATGGCGATTGACGCGGACCTGAATGCCGGCCTGATCGGTGAAGACGAAGCCCGCCGCCGCCGTAAGGAAGTCAGCCAGGAATCCGAATTCTACGGCGCGATGGATGGTGCCAGTAAATATGTACGTGGTGATGCGATCGCCGGCATTCTGGTCATTATCATCAATATTGTCGGCGGCCTGATCGTCGGCATGGTGCAGCACGACCTGAGTTTTGGCGATGCGGTTAAAAACTATACCTTGCTGGCGATTGGTGATGGCCTGGTCGCTCAGATTCCATCGCTGGTGATCTCTATCGCAGCCGGTGTGGTGGTTTCCCGTGTTGCCAACAACGAAGACATTGGTGGTCAGCTGATTACCCAGTTGTTTGAGAATCCAAAAGTCTTGAGTGTGACTGCCGGCATCATCGGCGGTATCGGCCTGATTCCCGGCATGCCTCACCTGGCTTTCCTGGCACTGGGCGGCATGCTCGGTGGATTGGCTTACTCGGTGAAAAAGAAACAGCAAAAAGCCAGTTTGCAAGCCATTCTGGAACCGCAACCGGAAGATAAACTGTCGCCTGCCAGCGAAGCTGAGGAAGCGACCTGGAATGACGTTTTGCCAGTCGACACTGTCGGCCTTGAAGTAGGTTACCGCCTGATCCCTTTGGTGGATAAAGCCCAAGGCGGCGAGTTATTGAAACGTATTAAAGGTATCCGTAAGAAATTCGCGCAGGAAATCGGATTTTTGGCACCGACGGTGCATATCCGTGACAACCTGACTTTAAAACCGAACGCCTATCGCATCACCATGAAAGGTGTCGAGATGGCGAGTGGCGAATCTAACTTTAACCAGATGCTGGCGATTGACCCGGGTGCCGTGACCGGCGAACTGGATGGCGCAAAAACCACTGACCCTGCCTTTGGCTTGCCAGCAGTATGGATTGAATCCGAGCGTAAAGAGTATGCACAGAGCCTGGGTTACACCGTAGTCGACGCCGGCACAGTGATCGCTACGCACCTGAATCATATTATTTCACTGAATGCCGGTGAACTGCTGGGCCGCCAGGAAGTACAGCAATTGCTGGATCACCTGGGTAACGAATCCGGCAAACTGATTGAAGAGATCGTGCCTAAATTGATTACTGTTTCTTCCCTGCAAAAAGTATTGCAGAACCTGCTGAACGAAGGCGTGCACATCCGTGATATGCGCACTATCCTGGAAACCCTGGCAGACCATGCACAGTACAGCCAGGATGCCAATGACCTGACCGCCATGGTGCGTGTCAAGCTGGGCCGCGCCATCGTGCAGGATTTATTCCCTTACAGCGACGAAGTGACCGCCATGACACTGGACGGCCAGTTGGAGCGTTTGCTGTTGCAAGCATTACAGAACAATCAATCCTCACAAAATGTGATTGAACCTGGCATTGCTGAAAAACTGTCGCAACAGACAGAAGTCGCTGCCAGACAACAGGAGCAAATGGGGCTGACACCGGTACTGCTGGTCGCCGCCCCGCTACGCCAGGCTTTATCAAGATTTTTAAGAAGAACTGTCCCGCATCTCAGAGTGCTGTCGCATGACGAGCTGCCAGACAACAAATCCATTCGGGTGACCAGTTTAATCGGAGCGCAATAACATGAATATCAGAAGATTTTTTGGCAAGAATGCACGTGAAGCATTGGCTCAAGTCAAGCAAGCACTAGGTGAAGACGCTATTATCGTGGCAAACCGCAGCGTCAATGGCGGTACCGAGATTATGGCGATGCTTGAGACTGATATCGAAAACTCCGGTAGCAAGCAGTCATCTGAGTCAAATAGTGATGCACGCAGCCTGCTAGACTTCGTCAACGGCAAGGCGCCATCTGCCCGCAAAGAACAATCAGTACGCATGATGACACCTCAGCCTGCTGCCGCGCCTGCTCCGGCGCCAGCAGCGGCTGAAGACGCTGCATTAAACGATCACGCGATCATGGATATGTTCAAACAGCACAGCGAACAGCAAGAGCAGGCCTATCAGGTCGCTACGCAAACGCTGGAAGAAAAAATGCTGACCATGATGCAGGAGATGCGTCATATGCGCAGCAACTTTGAAACACAGATGAGCGCCATGACCTGGCAACATCATTTGCAACACAGCCCGGCCAAGTCAAAAGTATTGAGCACCCTGCTTTCTGCCAGCTTCAGTGCAGCGCTGTCACGCCAGATTGCAGAAAAAATGCCGCAACATATTGATGTGCACAAAGCCCCTATGTGGGCTAAAGAAGTCATCAGCCGTAACCTGCACACGTTGGATGACGAGGATGCATTACTGGATAAAGGCGGTGTGTATGCTTTGGTTGGCCCGACCGGCGTTGGTAAAACAACCACCACAGCCAAACTGGCTGCCCGTTATGTAATGAAGCATGGCACGCAGAACCTGGGCCTCATCACTACCGACAGCTACCGTATTGGCGGCTACGAACAATTACGTATCTACGGCAAGATTCTGGGCGTCATGGTACATGCGGTGAAAGATGAAGAAGACCTGAAAATCGCATTGAACGAGTTAAAAGGCAAACATATGATCCTGATTGATACCGTAGGTGTCAGCCAGCGTGACCAGGCAGTGACTGAGCAGTTATCCATGCTGAGCCGTGCTGAGACACCGATCCAGAAATTACTGTGCCTGAATGCGACTTCAACGGGTGAAACCTTGACTGATGTTATGCGCAGCTACAAAAAACATGATATCGCTGGTTGCATCGTCACCAAACTGGATGAAGCGGCAGCGATTGGTAATGTGCTGGATGTATTGATCCGTGAGCGTATGCGCCTGTTCTACACGACCAGCGGCCAACGTGTACCGGAAGATATTGAAGTGGCAAACAAACACGCACTGGTAGAACGCGTGTTAACGCCTCACCAGGCCAGCCTGCCATACCAATACCTGGATGAAGAGTTGCCACTGGTGATCTCAAGCATGATGCAGGCGCAAGGAGAGCAGCAGCATGTTTAATTACCATGACCAGGCTGATGGATTGCGCCGTATCATGGCCCGCTCATCAGCACGCGTTATCAGCGTGATGGGTGCGAATGGCCAGCCTGCTGAAACCTGGCTGAGTCATTTGGCCGCAAGCATGGTCGGCCCCGGGCAGCGTCTATTGTTGGTACAGGCCAATCAGCGACCTATGACTAAATACACATTACATGCGGTGGCACTGCGCCAAAGCATGCTCAGCCGTGCTGTGGTCAAGCATCCGCAAGGTTACGATCTGGCAACGCTGGCTGAAACTAACATATTAACCTCGCCTTTATCAGGCGATTTAAAAACAGAGCTTAACGGTATAGTGAGTCAACTTGCGTATGACTACGACACCGTGATGATAGAAGCATTATTAGACCCGCTTGACCAAACCTTGCTATTGCCCTTGATGGCCCAGCATACATTAGTGCTGCAGATGGGGCGTAATGAAGCAGCCATTAAATCGGCTTACATGACGATCAAGCGACTTTGCCAGCAGCATGGTCAATTACCTTTAAGCGTAGTGGTGACGGATTCCAGTCATGAGCAAGGCCAGCAGTACTTTATGCGCCTGAACCAGGTCTGCCAGCAGTTCCTGGGAATCTCCCTGAGTTTTCTGGGCGCAATTCCTGAAAATAAAATGATGCAAAAGGCAGAAAATACCCGAACCACTGATTTGAAGAACCATCATGGCCGGGAGCCATCTACTGCTACGCAGGCTGCAATCGCATTCAGAGCCATTGCCAGAAGCCTGGATCAGCATTTGAACACGTCATCACTGGCGGCTGCCTAGAGTAAAGAGGGATAACATGTATACCGCTAAAGGCAAAACCAACAATACGGACCAGATGCTGAAGCAGCATAGCGGCCTGGTCAAAAGAATGGCATACCAGCTTAAATCGAAATTGCCTTCCTGCGTGGAAGTCGATGACCTGGTGCAGGCTGGGATGATAGGCCTGATGGATGCCATCCAGCGTTATGAAGATACGCATGGTGCACAGTTTGAAACCTATGCCTCCCAACGTGTGCGTGGCGCCATGCTGGATGAATTGCGTGGCGCCGACTGGTTGCCGCGCGGTATCCGCAAAAACATGCGCGATATCGAAGTCGCCGTACAACAGCTTGAGCAAAAGTTCGGACGGCCGCCGACCGAATCAGAAATCGCCAAGCACATGAACTTCAGTCTTGAAGACTACTATGATGTGTTGAGCGACTGTCAGGGTCACCAGCTGATCTATTATGAAGATTTTCATGATGACGATGGCGGTGGTGAACACTTCCTGGACCGCTTTGTGGATGATGACAGCAATGACCCGGTCAAATCCCTGCTGGAAAGCGATTTCCGCGAGGCATTGATTGATTCAATCGATCATCTACCCGATCGCGAAAAAATGCTGATGGGCCTTTACTACGAACAGGAGCTGAACCTGAAGGAAATAGGCGCCATTATGAACGTGTCAGAATCACGCGTCTGCCAACTGCATAGCCAGGCGGTCGCCCGCCTGCGTGCATCCATGCGTGACAAATCCTGGACCGGGGTTTCTTAATGGATTGGGGAAGCCTGGCAGGCCTGATGATTGCCCTCGCCGGCCTGGTGCTGGGTCAAACCCTTGAAGGCGGGCACCTTAAATCGCTGATGCAACCTTCAGCATTCATGGTGGTGATGTTAGGCACCATCGGCGCAGTATTACTGCAGACCGAACTTAAATCATTTATCAAAGGCCTGCGCATGTTGCGCTGGGTATTCGTGCATCCTGAGGACGACCGTCACAAGCTGGCCCAGCGGATTAACCAATGGAGTTTGCAGGCACGTAAAGAAAGCGTTTTATCACTGGAAAGCCAGATCAGGCGCGAGCAAGATCCTTTCGTACGTAAAGGATTGCAGTTGCTGGTAGATGGCACACCGGCGGACCGTATCCGTGAAGTGTGCGCGATTGATATGTATTACTTTGAAGTACAGGAGCGGGATGCTGCCAAAATCTGGTCAGCTGCCGGTGGTTATGCGCCTACCGTGGGTATCCTGGGTGCGGTTCTTGGGCTGATCCATGTGATGGAGAACCTTTCAGACCCTGCCAAAATCGGTAGCGGTATTGCCGTAGCTTTTGTGGCGACCATTTACGGTGTTGCATTAGCCAACCTGGTGTTCCTGCCGATTGCCAATAAGTTGAAAGGACACATCCAGCACGAAATCTCACGTCGTGAAATGCTGCTGAATGCCTGGGTTTCTATCGCCAGAGGTGATAACCCTAAACTGGTCAGCGAACGTCTGGAAGCCTATTTGCGCCTCAGGGAATCGTGATGTACAGGCGTAAGATCTACGATGACGATGATGAAAGCCACGACAGGTGGCTCATTTCCTATGCGGATTTCATCACCCTGCTCTTCGCTTTTTTTGTGGTGATGTATGCCACTTCCACCATTAACCTGAATAAATACCAGACCCTATCCAATTCGGTAGTGACTGCTTTTCAGGGTAAGCCTGGACAAACACCATCGCTCGATACTGAAAACCCGTCTTCGTTACAAAATCAGAGCGCAATAAAAAAACCATTGCCACTGAGCTATTTGTATCAGGAGAAAAAACAGCGTGATCTGGAGAAGATGCGTGCCATTGGCCAACAATTGGCCAACGTGCTGTCAATGTGGATAGAGCAGAAAGCCATCACAGTACAACAAGGTGAGTTTGGTGTGGATATTGCCATCCAGAATAAATTATTGTTCAAGTCCGACCAGTCCACGCTATCTGACGAAGGCCCGTATGTGATCAAGCTGATAAGCGAAGTACTGAAAAACGAGTATCGCACCCTACAGGTAGAAGGCCACATTGACCGCCATGCTTTTGCTGATGACCCGAACCCTGAGGCTAAACGCTGGGAAATAACAGCCACTCAAGCCGCGCGGGTGGCGGGTATACTGGGCTCACGGGGTGTGATCAACAAGCGTCTTTCTGCGATTGGCCTCGCCGATACCAAGCCTGCTTCCAGCAGTGAGAATGACCTGGCGCAGACTGTCAATAACCGACTCATCATCCGCGTGCTCACTGCTGAAAGTAATGCGCAGCAGGCAGCGAATAATACGAACACCACCCAGCTTGAAATTCTACCTAAAGCGGTTGAGCGTGTTGAAGCCGATGAAGCAGCTACCAAGGCTCCCGTTAGCGAAGCCCCTGCTATCATGTCAACCAACCCATAAGCCGACGCTGTTGGGATCAAACCAATGCCTGCTCAATGCAGGCATCAAACTCTGCAATCGGCATTGGTTTGCCAAACAAATAGCCTTGATAGCGGCGGCAACCATTATTCAGTAATAACTCCATCTGCTCCGGTGTTTCCACACCTTCGGCAATCACACTGAGGTACATGCTTTGCGCCATCGCGATGATTGTCCGCACAATGGTGCGGTCATGACTATCAGTGACGATATCATTGACAAATGAGCGGTCAATCTTGAGCTGGTATAAAGGTAATTTTTTGAGATATTGCAGCGAAGAATAGCCGGTACCAAAGTCATCAAGCGAAAACTGGATACCCAGCCGACTAAGCTCACTCATGATGCTAACGGCATCATCCACATTTTCGAGCAACAGGCTTTCAGTGAGTTCAAGACGCAATACATTCGGGTTAATCTGGTATTTCTGTATGCAGTTTTTGACCATGGCAATAAAATTGGCTTGCCTGAACTGCCGGGCACTGATGTTGACCGATAAACTGAGGTCACTGGTTTTGCGGGCCTGTTGCCATCGTGCGATCTGGGCACAGGCCTGGTCCAGCACCCACATGCCAATATCAACGATCAACCCACTCGATTCGGCCACCGGGATAAACTGTAAAGGTGAGATAAAGCCGCGCTCGGGATGCTGCCAGCGCAATAAGGCTTCGGCACCAAATGGCCGACCGGTATGATCAACCTGCACCTGGTAATGCAATGCGAGGTGCTGTTGCTTGATCGCCAGTCTTAATTCCGTTTCCAGCATAATCTGGGTAGCTATTTGCGTTTGCATACCTGGTTCGTAGACGCAAGCAGTGTTGCGCCCTGCCTGCTTGGCCCTGTGCATGGCAATATCCACTGCCTTCACATAATCCGTCTCACACGCGTCCGCACTGCTAAAGCTCGCTAAACCCATGCTGGCAGTGATTTGCAGCTTATGGTTGGCAACTTCAAATGCGCGCTCAAATACTTTCTTCAGTTTGCGCTGCAAAGCCCGCACTTGTTGCAGCGCTTTGTCGCCCTCGCAGGATAACCCTGATAGCAATATCAGGAATTCATCACCACCCATGCACGCCAGAAAATGAGGCGATGCTACTTTCTGCAACCGCTCTGCCACTTGTAATAACAGATGGCTACCCAAGGTATGCCCATGTGCTTCGTTTATCCACTTAAAGTGATCAAGGTCAATATAGATCAATCCCCAGTACTGAGGGGTCTCGGCTTGAGATTGCACATGCTGCAGCATTTCATAGGCTTTTCGGCGATTAGGCAGGCCGGTGACCGGTTCCAGGTAAGCCAGTGCCTCGATGGTGTCCTGCGACAAATGCCTGTCGACTACGATGCTGACTAACTTGGCTGCCTGCTCGATCATCGATTGCTCATTTGCCAAAGGCGTTTGTGGCTGGCGGTAATAAATGGCAAACGCACCCAATACGTCGCCCTCTGCTGTCAATAGAGGCTCAGCCCAGCCAGCACGTATGCCCGAAGCTTTGGCTGCATCGCGGTGATTGATCCAGGTAGGATGTGTCATGACATCTTCCACGATTACCCGTTGCTTGAGGGCAATCGAGGTTGCCAGTGGTCCTTGGCCTGTCTCAAGCTGCAGCTGGCATAAAGCTTCGAGCATGGCTTTGGGTAAGGTGGGCGCAATCACGGTCTGCACCAGTTTGCCAAAATTCTGCGTGAGTACAATGGCGCAATACATATCCGCATGCATGGCCTCAATCTCGCGGGCGATGGTTTCCAGCACGCGCGTGGCATCCTGCTCTTTCAGCACCAGTTCCAGCATTGAAAACTGGAAACGCTCATAAGCGATTGCGCGCGATTTCCCATGCTGAAATTCCTGTGCTAGCTGGCGTTCCTGGGTAATTTCACGCACCAGCAACAAATAGCATTGCTCACCTGCACAATCGCAAAAACCGTGGGTGACTATCTCAAGCCAGCGTTGATGTGCATCTTGTAACGGAAGCTCCAAAGTACGATGGGGAGTGCCTGGCAAAGGCTGGGAAAGTAATCCTTTTAATAGCCCATGCGTAGCAACCGGCAAATATGCCCACACTGAGGCAATCATTTGCTCTGCAGGATCTGGCAAAGTGATATCGGCCTGATTAAACAATAATAAGCTGTCGCATCTTCCCTTGTGATCGATTTCTGCAGCCAGACAAAAACCGCTAGCATCTATTGTGGAGCGCCATCCCTCAAAAGTGCTGGCGAGGACCTGTCCAGCTGAAATAAACACACTAGGCTCGACAATTACTGTAGACATTACATACCTTCATAACCGCAGTGTAAATTGCCACTGCCGACATCGAAGCTATGATGTGCTTGCCGGTTGTTCAAATCACACCCCAAAGAATCATTAGTGAGAGTCAAATGTTAATGATTGCTCTCTTTAATATATAAATAATTTTTGCTTAGATGAACACATGCGATCGTCTGTGATGCTGGTCACCTAAGGCCTAAATTACGGTAAAAACTGAGTGTAGCGCTGATGCACGGTTGTTTACAGAAGATTTACACAAGTAAACGGATGAAGGATGTGAGTAATTAAGACAATCCAGATGGTCCGGATTTATTTGGAAGCTTTAGACCAGCGGGCGAATATCAATCCCGCAAATACGACGCTGTAAATGACAGGCTCGGTGACATCTTTTTTGACCAGCCACCAGTAATGCAATAAAGCCAGTACACCAATCACATACACCAGTTTGTGCAAGCTTTTCCAGCGCTGTTTGAGTGCACGTATGGCACGCTGATTGGAAGTGGCTGCCAGTGGTAAAGTCAATAGAAAAGCAGACGCGCCAACCAGTACATAGGGGTGTTTGATGATGTCTTTAACGATATCCGGCCAGTCAAAACTGTAATCCAGCCACAGGTAAGTCAGCACATGCAAGCAGGCATAGGCAAACATCCATAGCCCGAGTAGACGGCGCACAGCGATCAACCAAGCCTGCTGCGTCCACTGCCTGAGGGGGGTGATGCTTAACGACAGTAGCAAAAACACCAGTGCCCAAGTACCAGTAGAGCGCTCGACAAACTCAACCGGATTGGCGCCTAAATCATCCGTCATGCCCAGCAAAACCAAGCGTAATAGTGGCAGGCTTGCGCCTAGCCAGATCAGGGTTTTTAACACACGTATCTTGGAGACAGGGCTTTTAGGGATCAAGGATGTCAGGGGATTCATGCCAAATCAAGAATTGGTTTAAGACTGTTTAAAAATACCAGCAGTTTAATGAGCAAACCCTAAAAATTCTTTTTTAAATCCATTCCGGCATATAACTGCCCTACTTCATCATAACCATTAAACATTTTGGTCTTGATCCGCCCGGCAAATAAACCTGCGCCAATCCGTTTTTCTGAAGACTGTGTCCAGCGAGGATGATCCACCTGTGGATTAACGTTCGCATAAAAACCATACTCCCGGGGTCCGGCTTTCACCCAGGTAGTGGTCGGCATCTTTTCAACGAAGCGGATGGTAGTGATCGCTTTGGCCCCTTTAAAACCATACTTCCAGGGCACCACCAGGCGGACCGGCGCACCATTCTGGTTTGGCAGAACCTTGCCATATAACCCCACCGCCAGTAGCGTTAACGGCTGCATCGCTTCGTCCATACGCAAGCCTTCCACATACGGCCAGTCAAGCACTGGGAGTCGTGCACCAGGCATATGACGCGGGTCATTATATGAAATGAACTCAATATATTTGGCATTACCGGTCGGTTGCGCCCAATCAATCAGTGCTTTTAGCGGCAAGCCTATCCACGGAATCACCATCGACCATCCTTCAACGCAGCGCATACGGTAAATGCGCTCTTCAAGGGGCGCCAGTGCGAGTAACTGTTCAATGCTGAGTGTTTTTGCCTGCTTGACCGCTCCTTCTATCTTGATCGTCCACGGCGTAGGTTTAAATAACACGGCTTCGCGTGCAGGGTCTTCTTTGCCGGTGCCAAATTCATAATAGTTGTTGTAACTGGTGACATCCTCGTAGCTGGTCAGCTTTTCGTCTTTACCATAGGCGGTTTTTTTCGCATCCAGGGTAGCAGTCGCTGCTTTGGCATAAGCAGGTAACAAGAGGCTGGTGGTTATAGCGCTGGCAGCTTTCAGTAGTGTGCGTCGCTGTTCAAACACCTCAACCGGTGTGATTTCAGAAGGTTGTATGTCACTGGGGTTACGGCGATTATTGTCCAACAACATACTGGCTCCTAGGGTGTTTCAAATGGTTTATGCGTGAATCAGATTGGACATGATAGATGAATAAAGAATCCCAGATAGACTTCATTAAAAATAAAGCGTGCCCAGTTGACGGAAATATCGTTAAAACAAAGGGCTAAAGTCGTGAGACGTTTAGCCCTTTGGTGTTACTCAGATGATTAAACGCGTTGCTTGGATCTTCTTGCTGCAACACCTGCAATCAAACCCAACCCCGCCAGCAGCATGGCATAGGAACCTGGCTCTGGTACAGCGGCCAAGCCTGTTACACCATTAAACGTACCGTTCAAAGTGGTTAAGTATGTGGCTGCACCCGTTGTCAGGTTGATAGAAAACAATTGGGAATTCAATGTGCCGTCATCCATGTTAAACAATGCATACGCTTGACCGTTACCTAAAATATCAAAACCATTGGCAGATAAAGGGTCAATGCCTAATGCACCTACTGTTTGAATGCCACCATTTGTGCCTGGACTATTAAAACCGGTGTTCAGGAAATTCAGGCTGTTATTGGCTGTATTGATGTAATACAAGTCTGTGGTATCACCCATACCTGGATTCACGCCAGGATTGGAGTTTGTGTAAGCAACTGCGGTGTAACCATTGCCAATGTTGTTTGCGGTATTACCCACAACGCCTGTATCAGCATTAACCGCATAATTATTGCCTGCACCAGTCACTACACGTAATGAAGAATTATTACCAAAATCCGCTGTAGGATTAAAGTCGATGCCGACGGATTGACCAGTTAATGAAGCGCCAGTCAAACTGGCTTGAAAGGTAGCCGCGCCAGTGGTCGTGTTAAACGTATAAAGATTGTTAGCCGTAGTCACACCATATACCAATCCATCAGTTGGCCTGATATCCACGCCAAGCAAACTTTCACCTGCAGATAGGCCGTTAATGTTGATATAGGAAACAGTACCAAGATTCAACGTATCTATGACTGCCAGTTGATTAGTATTAAAGGTGTATAAAGTATCAGCATTAGCCTGCAAAGCGCCGGCCAGCATGACTGTAGCAAGTACTGCCTTGTGTATAAAGCGTGTATCCATAGTATAACCTCTCGTAAATATTTATTTTATATATAAAATCAGACAGCCCCGATAAACTATATCACGATAAATAATACTGCGGTTAATTATAAATAAACTTCATTTTTACATATTAAAATCAAGGTATTGATATCGCGGATAGCCCAGCGTCACTGTGCTTGTGCACACTTATTTTAGGGTAAATCTTGAGAAACGAGTCCAGCCATCAAGCAGCTTGCCTCTTACCGAGAGACCGGCGATAACCGCGAATAGTTCTCATCATTATGTGAAGAATTGCTAAGGATTTGCAGCGCGTACTTTGGCCAGTATGGCAGTTAATTCTGGGTCCTGAATCTTGTGACTGATATTTTCTGCTTGCGCCAGCAACCGCTCCGCACCAGCCGTGTCATTTTGCAAGCGCTTGGCTTCAGCCCACTCAATGGCAGTTTTGGCTTCGTAAAAGCTGCCGCCGTTTTCTTGCGTATATTCCATCAGTCGCTGATAGGTTTTGTCCGCACTGACAAAGTCTTTTTTGGCGATAAACAACCTGGCCAATACCAGGCTTGCATCCGCGTAATATTGAGGCTCCGCAGATTTGCGTAACATCATCACACCTTTGAGCTGATATTCAATTGCCTGGTCAAGTTGCTGCAGTTGTTGAAAGGTAAGCGCTTCATGTACATAGCTATCAGCCCGCTCATCATCGTTCAATGCGAGTTTTTCACCGGCCTGAAATGCTTGCAATGACTCGGTATATTGTGCATTTTCAAACAAAGCTTCGCCGATCAAATTATGTGCGATACGCACATAACGACGCATATTTTGCTGTTCGCTCAATTTCAGGGCCTGCTGGTAGCTTTCTAAAGCAGCAGCAGTATTTTTGGATTGTTGCTGCACATTCCCTAGCAGCATGTACGCTGAAATCAAGTCCAGACCTTGCGGTTTGAGCCCAATGGCTTTTTTAAAACTTTGTTCTGCATCGGCTGCCTGATTTAAAGCGGATTGCGCGCGCCCTTTGCACAACCAGAACCCGGCCTGCGCAGGATACTTTTCAGCGATGTTGACCGCTTGTGAAAACTGGCGATTTTGCAGTGCTGAATCACAAGATTCCAATGCTGCATCTAGCGCAAAAGAATCATTAATAATCAATAGATTAAATAATATTATTAAAGTAATTTTTGAGTTCATCACAATAAGTCCGCTTGTTTAGGTGAAGTTGTTTCTGAAGAAAGACCCTCTTTTGACATATTTTCTTTGGCTCGACTTGCACTGGTGGATGCCAGCATCTCCAGGAATGCGGCTTCATCAAGAATTGTGATATTGAGTTGTTGCGCTTTTTCCAGCTTGCTGCCGGCCTCGGCACCTGCCACCACATAACTGGTTTTGGCAGATACACTGCCACTTACCTTGCCGCCTTCAGCTTCAATCATTGCCTGCGCCTGATCACGCTTGAGCGTAGGCAACGTGCCGGTCAGTACAAATGTCTTTCCTGCAAATGCAGCCGATAGGGATTTTCTGGGAATATCCGCCCAATGCACCCCGAGGCGTCGCATTTCAGTGATGACCTCTTTATTGTGGGCTTCTTGGAAAAACTGGTATACCGCTTCTGCTACCACCGGGCCTACATCGTTCACTTGCATTAAACTTTCAATATCGGCATTCGTCAGCGCATCGAGGTCACCATAATGCTGCGCCAGGTCTTTTGCAGTCGCTTCACCAACATTCCGGATACCAAGCGCATAAATAAAGCGCGGCAAAGTGGCTTTCTTGCTGTTTTCGATGGCTGCAAGTACATTCTGCGCGGACTTATCGGCCATCCGGTCCAGGCCAGAGAGCATAGCTAAATCAAGGCGGTAAACATCATCCAAATGATTGACCAGGTTGCGCGCAACCAATTGATCGACCAGTTTTTCACCCAGGCCTTCAATATCCATGGCGCGGCGCGAAGCAAAATGTGTGACTGCCTGTTTACGCTGTGCCGGGCAAATCAATCCACCGGTACACCGCGCAATGGCTTCATCCTGCAGGCGTACCACATGAGAGCCACATTCAGGGCAGACGACAGGCATCACAAATGATCTGGCATTGACCGGACGCAACTCCGGTTTGGCAGAGACGACTTCCGGTATGACATCCCCTGCCCGCCTCACAATAACGGTATCGCCAATATGAATATCCTTACGGCGTAATTCATCTTCGTTGTGCAAGGTGGCGTTGGTCACGGTGACGCCACCGACAAATACCGGCTTCAACCTGGCTACTGGCGTTATGGCACCCGTGCGCCCCACCTGCACGGTGATATCTTCAACAATCGTGAGCGCTTCTTCAGCCGCGAATTTATGCGCTACTGCCCAACGCGGCGCGCGTGATACAAAACCCAATGTGGTTTGCAAGTCAAAACTATTGACCTTGTAAACCACGCCATCAATGTCAAAAGGCAGGCTCTCACGTTTGGCACCGATATCCGCATAGTAATCACGCAAGCCTTGAGCGCCCACTTTAACGCCACGCAATGGTGTCACCGGAAAACGCAATTCAGCCAGGTATTGCATGGCTTCTGCATGCGAATGCAGGTCAGGAATGCCGACACTCGCGCCCAGGCCATAGGCAAAAAAGTGTAGCGGGCGTTTAGCGGTAACAGTGGAGTCTAGCTGGCGCAGGCTGCCGGCAGCTGCATTACGAGGATTAGCGAACAATTTGGCACCGGCGGCTGCCTGTTGCTGATTCAGCTTTACGAAGTCCTTCTTCAACATCAGCACCTCACCGCGCACTTCTAGTAAGGCTGGCGGTTCATTTGATGTTAGCCGGGTGGGAATTGCGCGGATGGTTTTCAGGTTATGGGTGACATTTTCACCGGTGTAACCATCTCCGCGAGTTGCACCTTGAACGAATACACCGTTTTCATAAGTTAGCGTAATGGCCAGGCCATCGAATTTGGGCTCTACCGCGTACTCGATCAGCGTTTCATCCGTTGCTTCACGTACACGACGGTCAAAGGCTTCCAGTTCCTGCTCACTAAAGGCATTGTTGAGAGAAAGCATAGCCTGCCTGTGCTGCACGCTTTCAAAAGCTGCAGATGCCAATCCGCCTACGCGTTGGCTGGGAGAATCTGGAGTAATCAGCTCTGGATATTGTTGTTCAAGCTGCAGCAACTGACGATAGACACCATCATATTCATTGTCATCGACCAGTGGTGCATCAAGCACATAATAGTGGTAGTCGTACTCAGCGATACGCTGCTTCAGCTGTTGCAATACCAGCGCAGCATCATTGACCGGCATGATCAGGAGAACAGGCGTTTGGCATGGGCGCTACCGGGGATGATTCCCTGCATTGCCATGGCATTAGAGATGTTGTTCAGTTGCTGGCGGATCTTGTCCAGCTGCACATCACCGATAGGTTTGCGATTGACATCTATCAAACTGGCACTCAGGCTACCAGCCATAGTCCGCGCCAAATCGACCATGCGATCAAATACCTGCGAGCTGTTAGCGGTAGTTGGAATATCCAATTGGAATGTCACTCCGGTCATCACCGCCGTTTTCAGCATCTCGCCAGAGAAGGGTTTGCCTTCATAATTGCGCACAGAGAATTCGAGGTCGCCATCATTGTTAAACAATTCAAAACGCCCTTCTGCGCTAAGCTGCATGCCACTGGCTTCTGCCAGGCCGCGCAGTTTGGTTGCGTGAAACATTCCCTGATTTGCCAGCACGTGAAATTCGACTGCTTTATCGACCTCAATGCAGAAAGCATCAATCAACTGTGCCTGTTGAGATGGCTCATATCCACCCTGCCAGTGTATGGTGAGCCCCAATGCACGTGCCAGGGTTTCCATTGATTTCTGGAAGCGTTTCAATGTGTCCTGATCTACCGGCCCGCCTCTGTCTGCCAACTGCAAACTACAAATCACCTGGCTTAACGGCACTTGATTCTGCATGGCTGCTGCATCCATAGCCAATACATCCAACCATGTTGCCGATGAAGCTTGCTGTCCCCATAAAGTGGCATGGTGCGGAAATGTCCTTACTTCCGCTTGCAAGTCTTCCAATTCGACCAGCATGACGCCTAATGGCGCATCTATCACGCCAACCCAGTCCATAGCGGTATGCAGCATCGCAGGGAGTTCAGTGGCTGAAACTGCCTGAGGTGCTGACGCATCTTGATAGGTAGTATCCGCATCTGAATCGTAAGATTCAGGGGTGTAGTCCGTGGTCAGCTGTTCCAGTGAGGGTGATTTTGGCTCAGAGAAATTATCCGCTGCCTGATATTGCCGTTCATGAAGAGCGGGCTCGGCTTTATAAGCAGGCTCTGTGAAAGCAGGTGCTTTGGGAATTGAAGGATTAGCCACCTGTGGTACTGGCTGTGCATCAATGCCCTGCTTGCTTGCCTCAGGCGCTTTCTGCGGCAAAGCTGAGGCTGGTTTTGCTTTTGCGTGATCACCAACATTAAATTCCGGCTCGAACTTGACTGACGGGCGAACACGTGGTTCCGACATCCACCCTTCGACTTCTTCAGCGTTTTTTTCACCACCCTGTGTTTTCCTGGCGGTATCTTTAAGCTGGTTACCATCCAACACGTCTGTGCGTGTGTGGCCGAAACGGTATTCAACATCTTTACGATACTTTTTCTCTTGCCACCAGTTAAAAACTACCACTGCCAGTACAATGCTGACCCCCAGCAATACCAAAATCATCCACAAATCAGACATGTATGCTTACAATCCTTTAAAACTCCGCGATATGATACAACAAAACATGCCTTACGCCGCATGCATGCGTATCGCCTCATCTATATCCACATCTACCACTCGTGACACCCCGGATTCCTGCATAGTCACGCCTATGAGTTGTTGAGACATTTCCATGGTGATTTTGTTGTGGGAAACGAACAAAAATTGCGTTTTTTCTGACATGACACGAACCAGTTGACAAAAACGTTCGGTATTACTGTCATCCAGTGGCGCATCCACTTCATCCATTAAGCAAAACGGCGCCGGATTCAGGCGGAACAAAGCGAAAACCAGTGCTATCGCGGTAAGTGCTTTTTCGCCACCTGAAAGTAATTGAATAGTGGTGTTTTTCTTTCCTGGCGGCTGCGCAAACACTTGCACACCAGTATCCAGGATTTCATCGCGAAGTAACTCAAGCTTGGCCTGCCCGCCATTAAATAATGTCTGGAATAACTCGCCAAAGTTGCGGTTGGCTTCCTCAAAGGTCGCACGCAGCTTGCCGCGCGTCTCACGGTCTATTTTCTGGATAGCTTCTTCCAATGTTTCACTGGCAGTCAGTAAATCTTTCAGTTGGCTATCCAGGTAGCCTTTACGTTCTTTTTCAACAGATAGCTCTTCAATCGCTGCCATATTGACCGGCCCCAATTGCTGTATCTGTTGCTGTAATTTCTGGGTAGTATGCGCCAGTTCCTGCGCTTTGCTTTCCTTATCCAAGCCTTGCTGGATATGCGTTTCATCCAGCCCTGTTTCGGTCAACGCCGACTGGCATTGCTCTACCTGCAGGCGGCATTCCTGCTGTTTGAGGCGCCGCTGCTCAACTGCATCTCTTAAAGGATGGAGTTGTTGCTCAACCTGCATGCGGTTACGCTCTTGCACTTGCAATGCAGCTTCTTGTTCAGCAAGCCGGTTTCTCGCCTTCGCCAGCGCCTGTTCACAGTCGTGTTGCTGCGTCAGGGCATGCGCCAGGTTAGCCTTCAGTGTTTCCATATTGCTGATCGCCAGCGCCTGCTCTGTCTCAACCAGGCGGTGTTGCAAATTCTGGTTTTCCTGCTCGTTATTCACTAAGCGCTGCTGTAAGTCATTGACTGCATTTTTGAGCAAAGTCTGCTCAAACAATTGTGACTGATGGGCTTTTTCAGCCTGTTGTACCGAATCGCGCAAATTGTAATACGCCTGTTCAGCCTGTTGCTTTTGCGTGTGCGATTCACGCGCTGCTTCCTCCAGGCTTGCAAATTGCGATTGATGACTGGCAATGCTGGCTTGCGCATGGGCAATTTCGGTATTTAAGCCTGCCTGGCGATTTTCGGCCTGCGTAATATCATGTTGTAGAGAGGTCTGGCGGCGTAAAGCATTATCATGTGCCTGTTGCAGGCGGGAAACCTGCATCTGCATCTCGTGTACGCTGGCAGTCAGCTGCTTAATGCGCTGGTGGTTTTGCTGTTGCTGTTGCCGTGTATTCTGTAGGCCAGTTTCCAGTAACTGCGCCTGCTGCTGCGTGACCGTGACTTTATCCTGCGCTTCGCGCAAGCCGGATTGAAGATGGTCTAATTGCTGTTGCCGCTCAAGCACACCTTGCAGTTGGTTTTGGCGCCCATGGAAGACTGCGCTGTATTGCTGGTAAACATCACCAGTTTTAGTCAGTAAACTCGCGCCAGCCGATAATTTGGATTGGTAACGCGCAAGTTGTTGCACATCTTCGAGAATGTATACATCCTTAAGCCAATGCTGTAATGCAGCAGTAACGTCCGGCTGCTTGAGTGTCAGCAGGCTATACAAACTAGGTAAGCCTTCCCATTGAGCGGGTAATGTATCTGGAGCTTCTGATGCAGTTTTGGCTATCGCCAAGGCTGCCTGGGGATGTGGCAACTGTGCCCAATCCGGCAAGTTTTGCGGCAGCAAGGCATTTAATCTGTTTCCCAGGAATGCTTCTAATGCCGGTTGCCATGCGGAATCAATCTGAATCGCCTGCCATAAGCGTGGCGAAGAGTGCAGCCCGGTTTTTTGCAGCCAGGGCCCTAGTTGCTGATCCTGTTTCATACTTTGCTGTAGCTTTTGCAGAGACTGTATCTCAGCTTCCAACTGATGCAGTGCGCGCTGCGCCTGTTGCCAGTCACTACGTGCTTGTTGTAACGCTTGCTGCTGGGTGTTCTCTTCGGTACGGGACTGTACCAGTTGCCGCTCTTCCTGCTGCAAGTCAGATTGCTGCGCAACCAGTTGTTGCTGAAGCGCTCCCAAGGCCTGCGTGTCAGGTAATGCCCACTGCGCCAGCTCAGTCTGCAATTGCTGCAGTCGCTGCCCAACTTCTGTAAGGTTACGCTGGATGTAGTTGACATTATTCTGTTCAAGCTGCATTTGCTGCCGGCTTTGCTGTACTGCCTGCTGCGCCTGGTTGGCAGTTTGCTGTACTGCCTGTAATTGCGCCGATTGTTCCGGCAATCCCTGCTGCAAGACCTGCAACCCCTCTGTATGCAGCGCGACTGCCTCTTCAGCTTTTGCCAAAGCAGCTGCTTTGTCAGAGATCTGCATATGTAACTGCTGCTGCTGTTGGGCTCTATGCTCCATTTGCCGCTGCAACTGCTGCTGCTCTTGTGATAGTCGATCACGGGCTTCTTCGGATTGCTTTACCTGCAAGCCAAGGTTGGACACTTGCGCATTCGCTTCATAAAAAGCAGCTTGCGCAGTATGCAATTGGCTGGAGGCTTCCTGATGCTTCTGGCGCGACTGTTCAAGCTGCAGTTCATTCGTGCGCAGATTAGCCATTTGCGCTTCCAGTGCGTTTACTGCCTGCTCCACTGCTTGTGATGCCGCCTCGTGTTCCAGTAGCGCATCACGCTTGCGCAACCACCACCATTGGGCTTCTGCCAGCTTGTGGGCTTCCTGCAAGGTCTGGAACCTCTGTGTAACCAGCGCCTGCGCTTCCAGCTTGATGATCTGCTTGTTCATCTCCCGAGAAATATCCTCAACCCGCTCCAGGTTTTCGCGGGTATCGCGCAGACGAAGTTCCGTTTCGCGCCTACGCTCTTTATATTTGCTGATGCCTGCCGCTTCTTCGAGGAAAACCCGTAGTTCTTCCGGTCGCGCTTCCACAATACGTGAAATCGTATTTTGGCCAATAATCGCATAGGCGCGACCACCAAGGCCGGTCCCCAGGAACAAATCCGCCACGTCGCGCCGACGCACGGCAGTATTATTAATGTAGTAAGTAGAGCCTTTATCGCGCTCAATCACCCGTTTTACGGATATTTCAGCATACTGGTTCCACTCACCACTGGCCCCACCCAGGCTGTTATCGAACACCAGCTCGACACTGGCACGCGAAATAGGCTTGCGATTGCCTGAGCCATTAAAGATCACGGCATCCATGGCATCGGCGCGCATCTCGCGCGCGGAGGATTCACCCAGCACCCAGCGCACGGATTCCATCACATTGGATTTACCACAGCCATTCGGCCCGACCACGCCTACACGCTGGCCATGCAGATGAATGGTAGTCGGATCAACAAAAGACTTGAACCCCGCTAGTTTAAGATGAGTGAGACGCAAAGTAAGAAAACCGCTTATAAGAATTTGAATGGTGGCTTAAGCGTTATAATACCCACTTTTACCAAGAAACATAGCCCGCAATGAACGAACAATTACTCGGTGGCAAACCAACAGCTGAGCCCACCAAAACGCTGGAAACCTTTGAAAACCCAAATTCAAGCCGTGATTTTCATATTCATATGGAGATTCCGGAGTTCACCTGTCTGTGTCCAAAAACCGGCCAGCCGGATTTTGCGGTGATTTACCTGGATTACATCCCCAACAAATTATGCGTGGAATTAAAGAGCCTGAAGCTATATATGTGGTCATTCCGTGACGAAGGCTGCTTTCATGAAGCCGTGACCAACCAGATTCTGGATGATCTGGTTGCAGCCATTGATCCCAAATTCATGCGTGTGACCGCTAAATTTTATGTACGTGGCGGTATTTTCACCAATGTAGTCGCTGAACACCGCGCCTCCGGCTGGCAACCGCAATCCTATGTAGAACTGTCACAGTTCACTGCACAGAGTAATATCCGCGGCTAAGATTAGCGCCTTTAAACCGACTATGCCAACAGATTGGCGGCGTCGGTTGAAACACGCAATGCAATGTGGCCGGTCAATTAAGTCTACAGGTGAAATGTAAGCACTGCTTTTACGGTGGTGCGTGCGGATTTGTTGGCATAAAATAAAAAACCTCGAGTGCGTAACACTTGAGGTTTTTTATGTATGAATCAATTGATGTTTTAAAGATTCAACCACTGAGTGGATTTTGGCGTCCCCACGGGGATTCGAACCCCGGTCGCCTCCGTGAAAGGGAGGTGTCCTAGGCCTCTAGACGATGGGGACCTAAGAATTTCACAACATGTGCAGTATACCATTATTTCAAATAATATAAAAATATTTTTCTAAAAAACTCAATATTTTCAATCACTTGGTGGAGATAAGCGGGATCGAACCGCTGACCTCTTGCATGCCATGCAAGCGCTCTCCCAGCTGAGCTAT
>NZ_DATHWZ010000019.1:0-97768 GCF_035460085.1 Methylophilus sp. | reverse complement strand
ACCGTAAGCCTACGCAGCACAAAGTGCCCGGTAAAGTCGAAATCAGCCTGGTGTCATTAGTGATAGGTGTGATTTCTGCCCTGGTGTCGATTGGCGGCGGGACACTCACGGTGCCGTATCTGGCGATGCGTAATGTGTCGGTAAAGCAGGCGATAGGCACGTCAGCTGTGCTGGGTTTTCCCATTGCATTGGCAAGTACGGTGAGTTATCTGCAAGATGCGCTCCGTCAGTCTGAACATGCACCGGATACTTTCGGCCTGCTTTACTTGCCGGCCATTATGCTGATCACACCGCTGAGTGTGCTGTTTGCCCCGTTCGGCGTGGCCTTAACCACGCGTTTGCCGGTAAAGGTATTAAAGCGGATCTTTGCTATATTTTTAATCGGCGTCAGTGTGAACTTGATTTGGTCACAACTTGTTTGATCTATATGTTTGATCTATTTGATCAGGCAATAAAAAAACCCGCCGTTAAGCGGGTTTTTTATAATTCAGCGTTGGCTGATTATTTGTTCATGACATACATAGTCACTTCAAAGCCAAAACGCATTTCAGTAGCAGCTGGTTTAGTCCACATGATGATCTCCTTTTAGTTGTTGATGTAAGTGCATCAATATTGCTGATGTACTTGTATGACTCTCACTATACTTTGTTGTTTCAGAATAGCCCTGATGCGATCACGTAAAATCGGCTCATGATTTTACGTAGTTTATTTGCTATCACGATAATAAAAGAGTGACTTTATCAGCCGAATAGCAAAAAAACTGACATCAATCTGTAATACAATCAATCCAGTCCTTAATCAATCAGAGTGTTTGTATGCCGATTAACATTGTCCCTACCCAGCCATTTTCTGACCAGAAACCCGGAACCTCTGGGTTACGTAAAAAAGTACGTGTATTCCAGCAACCGCATTACCTGCAAAACTTTGTGCAGAGTATTTTTGATACATTGGAAATCCCGGCAGGGGCGATCCTGACACTAGGTGGTGATGGGCGTTTCTACAACAAGGAAGCGATCCAGGTGATTATCAAAATGGCCGCGGCCAATGGCTTTGCCAAAGTGCTGGTCGGGCAAAACGGTATTCTGTCTACGCCCGCGGCGTCGCATGTTATCCGCAAATATGAGACCTTCGGCGGTATTATTTTGTCTGCCAGCCATAATCCCGGTGGCCCGGATGATGATTTTGGTATCAAGTACAACACCAGCAACGGCGGCCCGGCTCCGGAAAAAATCACCGATGCCATTTTTGCCAACAGCAAACAGATTCAGTCATACAAGATAGTCGATGATTTACCTGAAGTGGATTTGTCCTCGATTGGCACCACCACACTGGATGGTTACGAGGTACAAGTGATTGATTCGGTCAGTGATCATGCAGACTTAATGCAAAGCATGTTTGACTTTGATGCTATCAAACGCTGGCTGGCGGCGGGGCATAGCATCAAGTTTGATGCTATGCATGCGGTGACCGGCCCTTACGCCAAAGAAGTCTTTGTCAATCGCCTGGGAGCGCCGGAAGATAGTCTGATGAACTGCGAAGTCTCCGAGAATTTTGGTGGTGGTCACCCGGACCCTAACCTTACCTATGCTGAAGAGCTGGTAAACATCGCCTATGGCGATCAAGCGCCTGATTTTTCTGCCGCTTCCGACGGGGATGGCGACCGCAATATGATTCTCGGTAAGCGTTTCTTCGTCACGCCTTCTGACAGCCTTGCACTGATTGCGGCTAATGCCAAATTGATTCCTGCGTATGCCGGCGGATTGTCAGGGGTGGCGCGTTCCATGCCTACCAGCGGCGCGGTTGACCGCGTCGCCGCAAAACTTGGCATTGATTGTTATGAAACACCCACTGGCTGGAAATTTTTCGGCAACCTGATGGATGCGGGCAAAGTCACCTTATGCGGAGAGGAAAGCTTCGGCACTGGCAGCGACCATGTGCGCGAAAAAGATGGCTTGTGGGCCGTGCTATGCTGGTTGAATTTGCTGGCGGCGACCGGCGAAAGCGTAGAATCGCTGGTGCGTAAGCACTGGCAGCAATATGGGCGTAACGTGTATTCACGCCATGATTATGAAAACGTGCCCAGTGCGCCTGCACAGGCCGTGATGAATCATGTCAAACAACAGTTTGAAACCCTGCCAGGCCAGGTGTTTGGCAGCTATACCGTCCACACGGTCGATGATTTCAGTTACACCGATCCCATCGATAGTTCTATCAGCACCGGGCAAGGCTTGCGTATTTTGTTCGTGTGCGGCTCACGCGTCGTGATTCGGTTGTCCGGTACGGGTACCGAAGGTGCGACCATACGCGTCTATCTGGAAGCATATACCGAAGACCCGGCACAGCAACAACTGGATGCTCAGGATGCATTGGCCGAGTTGATTTCTGTCTCTAACCAGATTTCGCAATTGCCAGCGTTAACCGGCAGGCAACAACCCACTGTGATTACGTAGAATAATGGATAGGCTGGCAAACTGCTTTGTTGATCAGTCTTTTATTTTCAGCATAACCTTAAGGTTAGCCTACATGGAAACTTCATTTTGAAATCCTCATGTACTAGATCTACATTGCGGTTTCTGTGTGCTGCTCGCCTTGTACTTTATCCCGCCCGCATTATTGTTGGGGTTAATAAAAAATGATTAAAAAAAGCATTCTTTGGCCGGTATTATTGTCTGTTGCACTGGTTGCCTGCGGCATCAATCCCGTGACCAAGCAGCGTGAGTTCCAGTTTGTCTCGCAGGACAAGGAAATCCAGATCGGCCAGCAGAATTACAGTCCTGCCCGCCAGTCGCAAGGCGGTGATTACATACTGGATGCAGAATTAACGCGTTATGTGCAGCAAGTGGGGCAAAAGCTTGCTGCGGTATCGGACCGTCCGGATTTACCGTATGAGTTTGTCGTATTGAATGACTCTGTGCCGAATGCCTGGGCGATGCCGGGTGGCAAGATCGCGTTTAACCGCGGCCTGCTTTACGAGTTGCATAGTGAGGCTGAGCTGGCGGCAGTGCTGGGGCACGAGATTGTGCATGCGGCTGCACGCCATGGCGCGCAAGGTATGGAGCGCGGCATGTTTATGCAAGGCGCGATGCTGGCCGTTGGCCTGGCTACCCGCGATTCAAATTATGCCAACTTGGTGGTCGGCGGGGCGCAATTGGGCGGCCAGTTGATCACCAGTAAATACGGCCGCGATGCCGAGTCAGAAGCTGACACTTATGGCATGAAATACATGAAACTGGCCGGGTATGATCCTGCCGCAGCCGTGACTTTGCAGGAAACCTTTGTCCGGTTAAGTGAAAATAAGCGGCAGGACTTTATCAGCGGCTTGTTTGCCAGTCACCCGCCATCGCAAGAGCGGGTCGATGAAAACAAGAAAACGCTGGTTGAACTTGGCCCTGGCGGAGAAATGGGTAAAGAGGTGTATGCCGAAAAGGTCACGAAACTGATGGCGACACGCGAAGCCTATAAAGCTTATGACGATGGCAAGGCCGCTTTGCAAAAAGGTGATGCAGACAAAGCCAAAACACTGGCCAAAAAAGCGCTCAGCATAGAGCCCAAGGAAGCCCGCTTCCAGGAGTTGTTGGGCGATATTGCGCTGACGCAGAAAAATACCACCGAAGCCCTGGCTTTGTATGACAAGGCTATCAAGCTGCAACCGGATTATTTCAAACCGTATGTGCAGAGCGGCATTGCCCTGTTTAATGCAGGCAAGAAGGAACAGGCGGAACCCTTCCTGAAAAAAGCCAATACGTTGCTGCCAACTGCGCCTGGCTATGCCTTGCTCGGTCAGATTGCCGAAGGCCGTGGTGAGACCGGCGTGGCTTTGCAGCATTATCAATTGGCAGCTAGTTCAGATTCAGATATAGGTAAAGATTCTGCTGCCCGCGCCATCCGTATCGATTTGCCGCGTAACCCGGCCCGTTACCTGCCTTCTGGCCCGATCGCGGATAATACTGGCCTTGTATATGCCGCCGTGCAGAACAATAGTAATGTCACGGTCGGTCGCGTGCAGGTCAGGATGCTGCAGTACGATAACCGTGGCCGCCTGGTGAACCAGAGCCGGTCCATGCTGATTACCGGCGGCATTGCACCGGGTAATCATGGTTCTGTTGCAACGGGTATACGTATCCAGGACCAGGCTGCGTTACAGTTTTTTAAGGTAGTGGTGGAAGGTGCTGAGCTTGCCAAATAAAACACGATTTACTCATGACTACCACTGATACCTGCGTCTCCGTTTCTCCCTACTTTCAAATCCACCCAGGTCAGTCTGCGGCTTTTCGTGCTGTTTGCGAAAAATACGTGGCATGGTCAGCCCGCGAACCGGGTTGCCTGTATTACGGTTTTAGTTTTGATGGAGAACTCGCGCACTGCCGCGAAGGTTTTGTCGATGCCGACGCCTTGCTCGCCCACATTGAAAACCTGCGGCCGATTCTGCATGAAATGGGTGAGTTTTCTCAATTATTGCGTATTGAAGTGCATGGGCCGGCGCAGGCGTTGACCAAGTTAAAAGAGCCTTTGGCTGGGTTAAATCCGCAGTGGTTTGAGTTGGCGTTCGGATATAGAAAATAAGCGTTTTTCGCGTGGGCATCATGTCAACCCACTAGACTGTACCTTTGATGCGCATTTTGCATGAGAGGGGAGTAAATTTTGCTAACGTGATTTATTCATTCTTGGGCGGAGCTACTGGAGCCAGTCTCCAATATCTTTTACAAGTCATATCGAAATTCAGCGACATCTCAGAACTTTTCGCTCTGAAGCATATATGGATTATTTAAAGTGCGTATGTGATCAAGCACGGTTTAGCCCAAAACAGGAACGCATGAATAGAAAGAAATGTTTTCGCGAATAGGCGACGCAAAAGCGAGAATTTGCCTTTATGGTTTAAGCAGTGTCAGCATTTCCGAGATTTGAAGTGCCTGGGGCATCCATGGCCTCAAAAGAACAGCTTGCAGCATTCACTCAGATGGTTTCTATCATGAGAATGGATTCTGGAAGTGAGTTATACGCGAGTAGTGCTGATCTCCGAAAATGTGTTTCTTGGTCATCATGATTAGCAACCTTGTTATTGGAGTGCAGTATGATTTTGAATGCCTATTCTTTAATTGTACTCAGGTGCTAATGCGACTCACCATCCTTAATCGTCATTGTCCCTTTATATAACCGCACATCCATCCTACCCAAAAAGCTCATGCCCAGCAACGCATCCCCTTCCAAGCCAGGCGTGATAGTTGCGGCCACGTCATTAGCCACGATACCGCCGAGTTGCACTGTTTTTAATCTCACCAGGTAAGAAACCGAGTTGCCATTGGCCGTATGCGTGTTGATTGCATCTGTGCTGGCCAGTCCCAGGCGGTCTGCCACATGCTGCGAGACGGCCACGCCGGTAGCACCGGTATCCACCAGTACACGCACGCGTTCGCCATTGATCAACGCTTCAGCACTGTAATGACCATCCGGTCCACGTTTGAGGGTGGCTACATTGAGTTTTCCGACTTGTTCCAGTGTGTTTGGATGCTGCACCCGGTCTACCAATAACCAGACCAGTGCAGCCAAACCCAACCAGAGCACTGTATAAAGCAGGCTCTGGCCTCGGGAGAACAATCGTTGAGATAAGCGAGGGTGGTTAGGCATGCTCTTTCAATGGTGACCTAAAAAGGGATTTTCAAGTCAGGGCGGGCATTCAGCAATAAATCCCTGAAAATATTTTTTATACGTATCAATGAAGATTCATCGTCTGCTTCAAAGCGGAGCACCAATATCGGGGTCGTGTTAGAAGCACGCATTAAACCGAAGCCATCTGCATATTCTACCCGCAAGCCATCTATTTGAATCACTTCAATGGCGTCTGGGAACCGGGCAGCTTGTTGCAACTGTGAAATCAAGGCATGTGCCTGACCTTCAGCCATGGTAATCTGTAATTCAGGCGTATTGACGCTGTCGGGCAAGGCTTCCAGCAGCGTGCTGGCATCACTCACGCGGCTTACAATCTCGAGTAAACGTGCGGCACTATACAGGCCATCATCAAAGCCGTACCAGCGTTGCTTATCGTTTTTCTGGTCATTGAAAAACAGGTGCCCGGATAATTCGCCACCAATGGCAGCATTGGTTTCACGAATCTTCGCTTTCATCAGGGAATGCCCTGTTTTCCACATCACTGGTATACCGCCATGTGTTTGTATCCATTGGCTCAAATAGCGGCTTGATTTCACATCAAACACTACGCTGCTACCGGGTTGATGTTTCAAGACATCTTCTATAAACAGCATCAACTGGCGGTCGCTGCGTATGATCTGCCCAGACTTTGTCACAACACCCAGGCGGTCGCCATCGCCATCAAACGCCAGGCCAAGTTCGGCATTGCCGGTTTGCAATCTTGCAATCACATCCTGCAGGTTTTTGGCTTCTACCGGGTCGGGATGATGGTTGGGGAAATTGCCATCAACATCACAAAACAAAGGGTCAACACTACATCCCAGAGCTTCAAACAAAGCTTGCGCATAGGCCCCCGCCACGCCATTGCCGCAATCAACTACCACGCGCATCGGTCGCGTCAGTGTAATGTCTTCAACAATCGTTCGCTGATAGGCTGGGTAAATATCGTAAGTAGAGGGTTTACCAGGGCGGCTACTTGAATGAAACTGCTGCTGGTCTATCTGCTGCCTAAGCGCCTGGATGGCTTCACTGCTCAGTGTCTCGCCGGCAAGTACGATTTTCAAGCCATTATATTGCGGCGGGTTATGGCTGCCTGTGATCATCACGCCGCTCGTGCTTTGCGGCAAATGGTGGGTGGCAAAATACAACATAGGCGTTGTGACTAAGCCAAGGGAAATAACGTCAACGCCCGTTTGTAATATGCCTTCGCTTAAGGCAGCTGCAAGTGCCGGGCTGGATAAACGACCATCATAGCCGACACAGATTGATAGCTCGCCGCGCGCCTGCACTTGTGTGCCTAGCGCAAGGCCTATCAGCCGGACAATCTCAGTGGTCAGCGTTTGATCAACAATGCCACGGATATCATAAGCTTTAAAAATCGAGCCGGGCAATGCAGTTGCGGTCATTACTCTGCTTCTTCTATCCAGGCCAGTTGTATGCCTTCGAGTACTTTTTCCCCGCATCGAGAAATATCATCATCAAAACCATCCAGTGCCATGACCCATTGCATTAAGTCGGTGAAACGTATGGTTTTGGGATCAACCTCAGGATATTTGTCATACAGTTCTTCGGCAATGCGTTGGCTATCGGTCCATTTCATTTAATCACTTCCTGTTTACGGGATTACACATAATTTGATTATAACTGAGGACTAATGGCTTGACGGCGGTCAAGCCTGGTAAATAGTGCCTTTGACAGAATTCTCCTACAGCCTTGTCAGACATGCAGGACTGGTCATGTCAGTTCAGCGTGGCAAGATGTGAGCATGAATAACGAAGTCACTAACAAGACCGTGGTCAACAAGTCATCTGCGTCAAACACTGCTATTAGAATATTGCGTTGGCTTGGTGGGATTTTATTGGTGCTGGTAGTCATTATCGTCTGCTGTGAACTCGCAGGCTGGCCTTTTTTACGTCAGCCTATGCAAGACTTCACCAGCAAGACATTGCACAGGAATGTTGTGATCGAGCGTCCGTTTCACCTGCAGTTGCTAGGTGGCATACACCTGCAAGTCGGACACCTGCAGATTTCAGCGCCTGAAGCGTTCAAAGTGCCATATCTGGTGGATGCACATGGGCTGGACCTCAAACTTCGCTATCGCGATTTGCTGCAGCTAGAAGAGGGCCAGGCCTATCGTATTAAAGCCATCCGTGCAGAACAGCTTGATGCTTACCTGAAGCGAGATGGCAGCAACAAAGCCAGCTGGGATTTTGAGCTGGATGATAGTGGCCCTTCACGTCCTTTTCCGTTTATTGAAGAGTTATCCGTGAACAAAGGTCAGGCACGCATTGATGACGCTATGTCCAAAGCGCACCTGACTGCCAGCTTTTATACCGAAGAAGGCGCGCACCTGAAGACTCCGGAATCCAGCGTGAAGGTTAAGGGCGAGTTCGACAAGCGTCCCTTGGAAGGCGAATTAGTCACTCAGGGCTTTCTGCCCGTAGCAACGCAAGGCAAAGACTCACCTCCTATCAATTCAAAGGGGTGGCTGAAGTATGGTGCAGTGAGCCTTAAATTCGACGGCGCAGTGTATGATTTATTCGGCACCCAGCGGGTAAAAGGCAAGCTCAATGCTAACGGCCCTTCATTAGCTGACGTAGGTGATCTGCTGGATTTGGCTTTCCCGCGTACCCCGCCCTTCAAGATCGCTGCCGAAATCGAAAAAAATACAGATCAATGGAAGGTCAATGTCTCAGATGCAGAAGTAGGGCATAGCCGCCTGGCCGGAAAATTCATTTATGATTACGGGGATTTAAAACCAATGCTGACTGGCGATGTAACAGGCCCGCTGTTAGTGTTGGCAGATTTGGCACCAGCATTTGGTGCACCCGCTGCTACTGTATCCAGTAATAAAACGCCCACCAAGATATTCCCTGACGAGTCGCTGGATTTTGCTACTTATGACAGGATGAATGCCAATATAAACATCCATTTTGATGCAGTTGATCTGGGTAGCATATTCAAAGAGCGCATTGCACCGCTGGATTTTCAATTAACATTGCAGGACCGCAAACTGACGGTAGCCAAGTTACACGCGGGTACCGCACAGGGAAGCCTCTCAGGCTCATTGCTGATTGATGCACCAGAAGCTAAAAATAAAGCAGAGAGTGATAATCCTCCGGCACCGAAGTGGGATATTCAATTTGCATTGAAAAATATTCAATTAGAAAAGTGGTTAAAGGTTAAGCCTGAGGATCAAACACCTAAAGATCAGCCCGCTATAGACAAGTCAAAAGATAAAAAGGATGCGGACAAAGATGCGCCTGCTTATATTACTGGCCAATTAAATGCGAAAGCCAAGCTAAAAGGCGAAGGAAAATCAACTGCTGCATTGCTGAAATCATTGGATGGCCAATTGGCGCTGATGGTGCGTGATGGTGAAATCTCGCATCTGGTCGTTGAAGCGGCCGGCCTGGATATCGCCCAAAGTGTGGGCTTGTTATTAAGTGGGGACCATTCTATCCCCATGCAATGTGCGGCAATGGGCTGGAATGCCAAGCAGGGTGTATTAACGCCAGACGCTGCTTTGATCGATACGCCTGTAACCACTGTCTACATTCATGGTCAGATGGATTTGGGTGAAGAACAATTTAACCTCAAGCTGCAGGCTAATCCGAAAAACTTCTCGCCATTCACAGTGCGCTCGCCGATTTTAGTGACCGGTCCATTTGTCAATCCAAACGTATCCATCAGCCCTGGCCCTATCGCAGCCCGCGTCGCTGGTAGCGTTTTGCTGGCCATCGTGACACCGTTTGCAGCGATTCTACCATTCCTGGACCCTGGCAGTGGTGATCAACCTGCAAATGAAGGTTGTCAGCAAACGTTGCAGGAATTGAAATCAAAGGGCAAACATTAGCCTGTTTCACACATTGCTCCTGATTCCAACTTTACATCAGCAAAAAAAAGAGCCCAACCGAAGTTGGGCTTAGGGAGCGATTTTGGAGATACGCTTACGGATTATATTTAGCATAACTTGTGCCAGATTCTTAAATGCCATGTGAATCATAGGGTTAAGTTGATTTCTGGTTAATTATATTGTTGCCAATCAAACAATCGCCTGTAGGTGTGCACATATTTGGTGCGCATTGGGCATTGCTGGCGCATAGACGTTAATCAACGGGCAATTCAAAATCGGTGTTCTTGCTGACTTGTAGTTTGAAAGACTGAGTAATTTAGTCGGAAAAAAATAAGCCAACAATGCAAGCCGTAGTCGCATCATGTTAAAATCCGGCTTTATTTTTATGAATACGGAAACTTGATCGTCATGTTTAGCTTTTCAAGAAACTTAAATGTTGCCGACCCGGCGTTAGCGCAAATGATTTCGTCTGAAGTCGAACGCCAGCATCAGCATATTGAATTGATTGCTTCAGAAAACTACACCAGCCCGGCAGTGATGGAAACGCAAGGTTCACAGCTGACTAACAAATATGCCGAGGGTTATCCTGGTAAACGTTTTTACGGTGGCTGTGAGTTTGTCGATCAGGTTGAACAACTGGCGATTGATCGCTTGAAAGCGCTATATGGTGCCGAGTATGCCAATGTGCAACCGCATTCAGGTTCTCAAGCCAACCAGGCGGTGTATTTCTCTATCCTGAAACCGGGCGATACCGTGATGGGGATGAACCTTGGTCACGGCGGTCACTTGACCCACGGCTCACCGGCTAACTTGTCCGGTAAATTATTCAATATCGTGCCATATGGTTTGAACGATAAAGAAGAAATCGATTATGACGAGATGGAGCGTATTGCTATCGAGTGCAAGCCAAAATTGCTGATCGGTGGTGCATCTGCTTACGCCCTGCGTTTTGACTGGGCACGCATGGCTGAAATAGCCAAAAAAGTCGGTGCCTATTTCATGGTTGATATGGCGCATTATTCAGGCCTGATCGCTGCTGGCGTGTATCCTAATCCTGTGCCGCATGCGGACTTCGTGACTTCTACTACCCACAAAACATTGCGTGGTCCTCGAGGCGGTATCATTTTGGCTAAAGCTGAATTTGAGAAATCAATCAATTCCAATGTGTTCCCAAGCTTGCAAGGTGGCCCATTGATGCATGTGATCGCCGGTAAAGCGACCGCTTTCCTGGAAGCTGCGCAACCTGAGTTCAAGGTTTACCAGGAACAGGTATTGAAAAATGCCAGCGCGATGGCTAAAACATTAGCCGAGCGTGGCTTACGCATCATTTCCGGCCGCACAGAGTCGCATGTATTCCTGGTCGATTTGCGCCCTAAAAACCTGACTGGTAAAGCCGCGGATGCTTACCTGGGCCAGGCGCATATCACTGTCAATAAGAATGCAATTCCTAATGATCCGGAAAGCCCATTCGTCACTTCCGGTATCCGTATCGGTTCACCAGCGATTACGACACGTGGCTTTAAAGAAGCTGAAGCTGTGCAAGTAGCGAATTTAATTGCAGACGTGCTGGATAACCCTGAAAGTGCTGAAGTGATTGCTGCGGTCAAAGCAAAAGTGCATGCCCTGACAGATCAGTTCCCGGTATACGGCAAGTAATCTTCAAGATTATCTAGCCATGAAGTGTCCGTTTTGCGGTGCTGATGATACACAGGTAGTGGATTCCCGTCTCAATGAAGAAGGGAATTCCATCCGTCGTCGTCGTCGTTGCCAAGTGTGTGACAAGCGTTTTACCACCTATGAAACGGCAGAGTTGCACCTGCCGCAAGTGGTTAAACAGAATGGCACGCGTGAAGAGTTCAAGCGGGAAAAACTGCGGGTATCCTTTACCCGGGCCTTACACAAACGCCCGGTGCCAACCGAGTATGTTGATAAAGCGCTGGATAGAATTGTGCAGAAAATATTAGGCCTGGGTGCGCGTGAGGTGCCTGCACGGTTGCTCGGTGAGACAGTGATGCAAGAGTTAAAACAAATGGACCAGGTTGCCTATATCCGTTTTGCTTCCGTCTACCGGAGCTTTTCCGATGTGGATGATTTCCATAATGCAATCCGTGACCTGGACAACTAACCGGTAACGTTACACTCCGAAAGGTAAGCGCATGAAACTGATCAGGATATCTGCGATTGTGCTGGCGGTATTTACGGTCATTCTCACCATTGTATTTTTTACCTGGTGGGCGTTTAAAGACCAGGCAGTATTTGGCAGTGAAAATTTTGACCAGTCCCGCTGGATATCGTTGGCGAATACGGTGCAGAAGGATTGTCGGCGCGGTGACATGGCTTACGACCTTAAAAATCATATCCTGATCCGGGGTGCCAAAAAAGAAGCCGTGATGGCTTTGTTGGGCCGCCCCAGCCTGGAAGATGCGAATGCACTTGAGTATGACCTCGGCAAATGCATGCATGTCTATCATGCGTTGCGTATTTATTTCGACCAGGATGGCCGGCTGACACATAGCCAGATCTCCTCGCATTAACCATACGCATAAAACAAAAGCCCGCCTGTGCGGGTTTTTTTGTATCATCTGGGTATGCAATGGACAACACAAGAGATTCAATGGATGGCACTGGCGCTCAGGCAGGCTGAGCGTGGCTTGTACACAACCTCACCCAATCCGCATGTCGGTTGTGTGATCGTGAAAGATGGTAAGTTAATCGGCGAAGGCGCGCATCTCAAGGCTGGCGAGCCACATGCAGAAGTGCATGCTTTGCGCCAGGCAGGCACAGATGTCAAAGGCGCGACCGCTTATGTCACATTAGAGCCGTGTAGCCATTATGGCCGCACCCCACCTTGTGCGCATGCACTTGTCGAAGCCGGTATACGTCGCGTGTATGTGGCCATGCAAGACCCGAATCCGCTGGTGGCCGGACAAGGCATCGCGTATTTGCAAGACCACGGTATTGAAGTGCACGCAGGTTTGCTGGAAGCTCAGGCGCAAGCACTTAATCCCGGTTTTGTCTTACGCATGGCACAGCAGCGCCCTTATGTGCGTTTAAAAGTGGCGGCCAGCCTCGATGGTAAAACAGCGCTGGCGAATGGCGTGAGTCAATGGATTACTTCACCGGCATCAAGGCGAGATGTGCATCACTGGCGTGCCCGCAGTTGTGCCATGCTGACCGGCATAGGCACGATCCTGCATGATAATCCGTCGCTCACCGTGCGTGATGTCGACACTTCCAGGCAACCAGTGCGGGTGATTGTTGATAGCCAGTTACGTATTCCCTTGAATGCTAAAGTGCTTGAACAAGGTCATGCCATCATCGCATTTGCGCAGGCGCCAGAAGATAAAATTGCACGTTTACAGGCGCTGGGTGTCCAAACCTTGGCGTTGCCGGATGCGGCTGGGCAGGTGGATATTGCAGGCTTGCTGCAACAGCTGGCACAGCAGCAGTTGAATGAAATATTGGTAGAGGCGGGTGCCGGGTTGAATGGGGCTCTGTTGCAAACCGGGCTGGTGGATGAGCTGTTACTTTACTACGCCCCTAAACTGATGGGCACAACGGGCACCGGGATGTTCACATTACCTGCCTTCACTGAAATGTCGCAATCAATGGATCTGGACCTGAAGGACGTCCGCCAATTCGGTCAGGATATCCGCATTCAAGCCACACTACGGTCATCACATTGATTCTTTCATAGTGCTATTTGTTCACTTAAAAACGCATGCTGATTGATACCCACTGCCACCTGGATGCACCAGACTTTGATGCCGACCGTGAAGCCGTATGGCAAGCCGCGCTTGATGCCGGTGTGCGCTCGGTTGTGATCCCGGGAGTGATCGCAGAAACATTTGCGCCAATCATGGCGTGGTGTGCGGAACACCCGCAAGCAGGGTTTGCTTTAGGCTGGCATCCATTGTTTGTCGATCAGGCCACTGATGATGCCTTACAGCATTTGCAACAGACCGTGGCAGCGGTATTGCAAGGCCCGCAGGCACATCAATTACTGGCTATTGGTGAAATTGGCCTGGATTTTTATATCACGCGCGAAAATGAAGCACACCAGATCGCGATGCTGGAAGGCCAGCTAAACATCGCCAAGCAATTTGATTTGCCGGTCATCCTGCATGTGCGCAGTTCTATTGATACCATACTTAAATATTTACGCAAGCATGATATTCACCAGGGCATCGCCCATGCATTTAATGGTAGCCGTCAGCAGGCAGATGCGATGGCCGCACAGGGGTTAAAAATGGGATTTGGCGGAGCCTTGACTTGGCCTCGCGCTTTAAGGATACGGAAACTGGCAGAAGAATTACCTTTGGAACATATCGTTCTAGAGACAGATGCGCCGGATATTCAACCTGTGTGGATTGGCCATCATGCGCGCAACAGTCCCGATCAATTAAAAAAGATAGCGGAAGAAATAGCCTCAATACGGCGCATTGAAGTTTCGCAACTCATTGAAATGACAGGTAAAAATTCTTTGCAAGTTTTGCCTAAATTAGCGCATTTATGCACATGACTTAAAGTGACACATTAAGAATGTGTCCAAAGTGTTTCAATTATAGTGATGCTATTTAAGTTGTTGATTTTAAAAGATAAAAAAATAGATTAAAAAATGAACTTTTGGAAAAAACCCTTATAAATTGGTAAGTTACGCTTTTAAGACACAGCAATCCACAAAGTTATCCACAGATTTTGTGGATGGAAAATTTGAGCAAGTCCGATAAAAAAATGCAAGCGGTTTTACACATATTTTTGTAAAGAAAAATAAACCATACTGTTTTTGAAATGTATGAAAATCCAGAACCAACATTACCGGACAATTTGGCGTGATGCACCATCCGTTTGCATCATCGATCAAACCCAATTGCCATTTGCTTTGGTGATTGAGCGTATCAACACGCATACCCAAATGTGCCATGCCATCAAGACCATGCAGGTGCGTGGTGCGCCATTAATCGGCGCCGCTGCTGCCTATGGCGTCGGATTGGGAATACAGCACAATCCTGATGACCAAACTGTGCATAAGGTTGCCAGCGAATTGATTGCCACCAGGCCTACCGCTGTGAACCTGGCCTGGGCAGTACAACGGATGACGCAACAACTGTTGTCTGTACCTGATGCGCAAAGGGTGCAGGCCGCATGGGAGTTTGCGCAAGCTATTGCTGATGAAGATGTGGCGCAAAACCATGCGATTGGCCAACATGGTCATTCGTTGATTGCAGCAAAAGCGGCAGCAAAGCCCATGCGCGTCATCAATATCCTCACGCATTGCAATGCAGGCTGGCTGGCTACGGTGGATGGCGGTACCGCGCTGGCACCTATTTATGCCGCCCATGATGCCGGACTGAATGTGCATGTGTGGGTCGATGAAACCAGGCCGCGTAACCAGGGTGCAAGTTTAACCGCGTGGGAGCTTGCTCAACATGGCGTGCCGCATACCGTCATCAGCGATAATGCCGGTGGTTATCTGATGCAACATGGGCAAGTGGATATGGTGATCGTCGGTGCTGACCGCGTAACCAGCAATGGCGATGTGTGCAACAAAATAGGCACTTACCTCAAAGCGCTGGCAGCTTATGACCAGCAGGTGCCTTTTTACGCGGCGGTCCCAACCCCCACAATAGACTGGCAGTTACTGCAGGGAACGGATATCGAAATTGAAATGCGCGATGCGGATGAGGTGGCTTACATGCAAGGGCAAAATGCGAGCGGACAAGTTTGCCAAATTCGCGTTATTCCCTACGAAAGCAAGGCATTGAATCCGGCTTTTGATGTCACGCCAGCGCGCCTGGTGACCGGTATTATTACCGAACACGGCGTTTTCCGGCCTGAACAATTACTGTCTTTGGCAGCCAGGTAATAAAATACCCAGTAATGAGAAACCCTGCATGACTACTCCCGCACCTTCACTACAACTGTTAACCGCCGCCCGTAACCTGTCTTTGCTGGGTTTGAATAAAGGCACTTCTGGCAACGCCAGCATACGCCTTTCGGATGGTTTCCTGATCACCCCTTCCGGGATGCCAGCCGAGCAGTTATCCGAAAGCAGTATGGTGTACATGCAATGGGATGGCAAACCTGAAGCCGGTAAAAAACCTTCCAGTGAGTGGCGTGTGCATATGGATATTTTAAAGGCAAGGCCTGAAGTGAATGCGGTTGTCCATTGCCATAGCATGTTTGCTACCACGATTGCCTGCATGGGCCGGGATGTGCCGCCGTTTAATTACATGATCGCAGCGGTAGGCGGCGACCATATTCGCTGCGCACCGTATGCACTGTTTGGTACCCAATTATTGTCTGATACTGCGGTTTCTGCGTTGCAGGGCCGTAAGGCGTGTTTGCTGGCACATCATGGCATGCTCTCCCTAGGCAAGGATCTATCGCAGGCCCTGGCCATTGCCGTGGAGGTGGAAAACTTATGTGAGCAGTATTGGCGCTTGTTGCAATTAGGCGAACCTAAACTGCTGAGTGTAGAGCAAATGCAGGAAGTGCACGCCCAGTTCACAGGTTATGGGCAATGGGCGAAATAAGGGCCTCGATGTCAGAGCCGATTATTTTACTTTCTGAATTCTCAGCCCTTTTAAAATCAGCTTATAGTTTAGGGAAAAGCCCTTGTGTGGTTAGGCGCAATAATTTACCTGGATCACAAATATATACGTTGCCTGTTGAAGGCTGTCCAGGTTCTGGTGCCGCTAAAATGGCTTCTGCCGGCGCATAACACTTCAATAACACGCCACCTGATTCCACTGCATTCAAGCCTTTGGCATAAGTAGTGGCAAGCTCTTCAGACACTGTCCAGCTAAATCCAATTTTATCCTGGTCAAATAAAAACCAGCTCTCGCCGCGGTACAGGGTGGTGCCGTCACCGCTGTGACCTGGCAAGGCTTTTCTCAGCACCTGAATGATTAAGGTGTCATCCTTGATTTTGGCGCGCAGGTCTCCGCCATAAATCAGCCACAAAGACTGGATCTTTTCTTTCACGAAGATGGAATCGTCATCGACACTGGCGAGGTAGGTGAATGTGTCGCGCCAGAGTGAGGCATCGGTGGCGTTCACATAAGTACCGTTGCAAAACTGCCGGGCGAGTGATTGAGGCGTGACTATCATTGAGTTAATACAAATGAATTCAATTTTAACTTATCCAGTGGCAGCCTCACGATTTCTAAACATGCGTGGATTGCTAGGTATAGGTAATTCCCAAGGTATATTCTTAATGCGGCTACGCTTGGAGCGTGTCAAGTATAATAAAAGTATGACACTTTTTTAAAAGTGGATGCCAGGATATTGCAAGGCAACCGTTTAATCTTCCACTGGCCTCTCCGGGGTGTCCAGTGTCAGTTGGTAAAAGCCTAAATCCAGCCAGCGGCCAAATTTGTATGCGGCCTGTTTTATAGTGCCGGCATGTGTAAAGCCAAGCTTTTCGTGTAGCAGCACGCTGCCAGTATTCGCAATATCTATACCGCCTACCATGACATGTACCTGGTTTATCCTGGCAGCTTCGATCAAATGTTGCATCAGTTGCAAGCCCAGCCCTTTACCTCGATGATGTTTGTGCACATAGACAGAATGTTCGACGGTGTATTGGTAGGCAGGCCAGGCGCGGAAAGTGCCATAGCTGGCAAAGCCTAGTAATGTACCCTCTTTGTCTACTACGCCTATGACCGGGAAGTGGTGATCTTGTTTGGCCTGGAACCAGGTCCGCATGGATTCAAAACTGCGGGCTTTGTAATCATAAAGTGCCGTGGAATTGAGGATGGCGTCATTCAGTATGTTTAATATGGCTTGTGCGTGTCTTTCAAAATCACAGTGGATGAATTGCAAGTCAGTTTCCCGGGATATGCTGCAGATTAAAGGTTCACCCATTCGCCATCAATCAGTTTCTCCTGTGGCTGGAACTGTTGCTTGTAAGTCATTTTATCGCTATCGGCAATCCAGTAACCTAAATACAGATAAGGTAAACCAAGCTGCCTGGCCCAGTCGATCTGCCACAGGATACTGTAAGTGCCGTAGCTGGCTCTGTCGGTAGTGTCGTAAAAGGTATATACCGCTGACAGGCCATCTGCCACCAGGTCAATCACACTCACCATCTTGAGCGTATTGTTGTCATCCCGAAATTCGATCATGATACTTTCGACATTGGTCTGACATAAAAACTGCTGGTACTGCGAGGCTTCGTCCTCTAACTCGCCGACATGATCTGGGCCGTTGCCGTGGCGCTGCTTCTGGTAGGCGTGATACAAAGCAAAATGTTCCGGCTGGTAGCTGGTTTCGAGGATGTTGATCTGCAAACCTGCGTGTTTTTTAAATGCGCGTTGCTGGCTGCGGGTGGGCGTGAATTCGTTCACTGGCAAACGCACCGAAATGCAGGCATTACAATGTTCGCAATGCGGCCGGTATGCGAACTTGCCACTGCGACGGAAACCCTGCTGGATTAACCCACTATATACATTTGCATCCACCAGGTTTTGCGGCGTGGCAATCAGGCTCTGCGCCAGTTTTTTTGGCAAGTAGCCACACGGGTAAGCCGTGGTCACATAAAACTGCAATTTCTGCAGCGAGGCATCGTTAGGCAGCGTCATTCTTGAGCCATATTATGATTGGTAATATCCTGATTCACGAGATCATCTAGTATGTCAATAAAGCGGTCTCTGGCGATTTCATAGGCGCCAAAACCAGCCAGCAAGGGCGTATGCATCTGACAATCAATCATACCGACTTGTTGCGTATTTAGCCATTGCACCATGTGGGCAAAAGCCACTTTGGAGGCATTGCTGACATGGTGGAACATGCTTTCACCATAAAACATGCGCCCGATCTTCACCCCATAACATCCACCGACCAAAATGTCGTCTTGCCAGGCTTCCACACTATGTGCAAAACCCTGTCTATGCAATTCAGAATAAGCTTGAGCCATCTGGTCAGAAATCCAGGTGCCGTCCTGGCCGGGGCGGGCGGTGTTTGCACATCCCTCGATCACATGCTCAAATGCGGTATTGATACGGATCTCAAACAGCTGTTGCTGAATGACTTTGCGTAGCGAGCGGCTGATATTGACCTGTGCCGGAAATAACACCATGCGCGGATCCGGACTCCACCACAATATAGGTTCACCGGGGCTGAACCACGGAAAAATACCATGTTGGTAAGCTGCCAATAATCGCTCCGCTGTCAGGTCACCGCCAATGGCAATCAGCCCGTTAGGGTCTTTGAGGGCGTGATCCAATGCCGGGAAGGGCGTGTGTTGATCAAGGATTAATACTGGCCCGCCGGGGAGCGGATAATAACTTTCTTGCATAAGCGTCAATCAAATTGATACGGAGAATGCTTGCTCATCCATTCTACAACCTTGTTGCCAGGCATGGCGCGCGCGATGCCATAACCTTGCGCATAGTCACAACCCAGTGACCGCAAAATACGGGCCTGCTCGGCTTTTTCAACCCCTTCAGCTATTACTTTGCGACCGAACTCGCGGCATAGTGTAATCACACTCCTGATCACTGCCATGTCTTCCTGGTTGATCAGCATGTTGTGTACAAACGATTGATCAATTTTAATGATGTCTACCGGCAAACGGCGCAAGTAAATGAGCGAAGAATAGCCGGTACCAAAATCATCAATCGAAAAAGAGACGCCTAATGCATGGCACTGCTGGATCACACGATTCACGCGGGCAAAGTCTGTGATTGCTGCACTTTCGGTAATTTCAATGTGCAGTTGTTGCGGTTGGATTTCCGGGTATTTCTGCAGCAGGCTGGTGATTTGCTCGGTAAACTGTTTGTGCATCAAATGCTGGGCTGCGATATTGACCGACACTTGCGTGTTAAATCCTTGTTTCTGCCATTCACTAAGCTGGCGCAAGCCTTCTTCGATCACCCAGTAACCGATATCAATAATCAGGGTGGTATGTTCAACGGATGCAAGAAAGTCATTGGGATAGAGTAATCCGCGCACGGGGTGTTGCCATCTGAGCAGTGCTTCGAAACAGAAAATCTCTCCCGTTTGCATGGAGGCTTGCGGCTGGTAAGCTAACCTGATGTGATTATGCTGAATGGCAACCAGCAGGTCTTTTAATAAGGTTTGTTGTTGTTGCGACTGTTGTGCTGAAGCCAGATCAAAGAGGTGGTATTGGTGCCCGCCATGTGTTTTGGCATGATACATGGCATGGTCCGCATGCCTGAGCAAGGTATCGGGCGGATGATGGTCAAATGGATATAAGGTATAACCGATACTGGCAGAAATAGAAAACTTGAATTTATCGATCGCGAATGGTTTTTCTATTGCCGTCAATAACCGCTTGAGTAAACGGGTGTACTCCGCTTGGGTGTGGCAACCGCATAACAGCATCGCAAATTCATCGCCGCCGAGGCGGGCAATGGTGTCAGTAGGCCGCAGCATGCCGGTGAGTCTGCTGGCTAATTGTGTCAGCAGCTTGTCACCATACTCATGACCATACTGGTCGTTCACGATCTTGAAATCGTCCAGATCAATGTAGCAGATCGCGATTAAAGATTGCTCACGTTCTGCCTCAATCAAGGCATGCTGCAAACGCCTGGAAAATAATATGCGGTTCGGGAGCTGCGTCAGTGCGTCATGGTAAGCCAGGTGTTCGAGTTTATTCTGCTGTTCCTTGGCATGGGTAATATCTGAAAACAGGCCCACATAATGCTCAAAAATGCCAGACTCGTTCATCACAGGAGATAGCTCAAACTCGGTCAAGTATTCCTGCCCGTGTCTATGCTGGTTCCATACTTCGCCTCTCCATTCCTGCACCGTTTTAGGTTTATAAAAAGACTCAAAAAAATCTGGCTCATGACAAGCCAGGCCAAACGCCTGCGGTGGTTTGCCGATGACCTCGTTTTGGCTATAACCGGTGATGGCACTAAAAGACGGGTTGCATTGCACAATCAGGCCATGAGCATCCGTAATAAAGATGGCATCGGTGGCATGCTCAAAAACGCTGGAGGATATTTTCAGGCGATTGGCATTCGCCTGGATCTGGCTCAGCATTTCCCGTAGACGCCGCCGCATTTTCACCATATTGGCAATTAATGTGCCTGGCTCGGCAGTCGTGTTGTCCTCAGCAAAATCCCCACTTTCGATACGCATGAGCAGTTGCTTGGCAGTTTCAGGCTCACCTCCCAGTGGATTTAAGACAAAGCGACGCAAGCCGCTGATCAATGCAATCAATGCAACCAGTGCAACCACCAGTGTGATGATCAGAACGGGTGAAAGGGCGCCGAGCGCTGACCAGTAGGCTTCACTGGCGGGGTAAAGGATATTGATAGTGAAATCCCATTCAGGGACTTCGCGCGTGACCTTTTTCCATTCATCATGCGTGTTATTCAAAGCACCGATTGCGCGCTGGCGGCTAACCCCTGCGGTCAGGAAACGTATGCTCCCCTGATGATCGGTAATGGCGACAAAGCCCTTTTCCAGAAACCCCCATTGCCTGATCGCCTGATCGATCGCATTGAAATTCAGTTTATAGCCGACATACCAGGCGCCAATCAGTTGGCCTTTGTTGTCATGCATGGGTTCATAACGGGAGAGGTAAGCTTCTCCCAAAATATCCACTACGCCGTAAAAGGTTTGATTGTTGAGCAGTTGCGTGATTGCTTTGCCTTTGGTATCGAGCTCAGTGCCAAACGCATTACTGCCATCGGCTTTTTTGACATTGGTGGCAATGCGGAAAAAATGCTGGTCGCGTTTCACAAAAATGGTGGCTGTACCACTGCCAATCCGTGTCACGGAATCGACCAGGATACTTTTGCCGGTTTGGGGAGTATTGCCAAATAACAGGTTGGGTACCTGTTTATCTTCCAGGGTGGTCATGCCACTAATCGAAGGCTGCCCTTCAACCGAGGCATATTGCTGTAGTAATGCCATGCTGGAGAGCACGTGTTCACTCACCAGGGTTCTGGCGGTAATCAGCAGGTTCGAGAGTTTTTGCGTTTCTTCATTTGCCTCGGCTTCTATCTTGGCCAGGTGCTGATTGAAGATATAGGCAAATGAAATCAGTCCGATAGTCAGGCTGATCGCAGCCAGTGGCAACAGGATTTTTTTAAAAAGTGCGTAGTGTTTCATTGTATATTTGTGTAAATATTATTTAACAAACCCTCCTTAATCCACACGTTTATACAGGCCTTTCCTGGATGCTGCAATACAAATATGTGCTCTTGATGATGTAAATAGTGATGCTATAGATAGGTGTTGTACAAGGAAACTCTAATGAGGAATTTAACAGAATTTCTGAAAAAAATTATTTCAAATCAATTGATTAACGCGTAAAATGCGCAGTTCTCAAGCTTTTGTCGAACACTCGCGTGGAAACCTACACCTCCCTTACCGCCAAACCTGTCAGCAGCTATCGTCCTTATTGGGCGAAACGCTTCGGTACTGCGCCTGTGCTGCCGATGAGCCGCGCCGAAATGGATGCGCTTGGTTGGGATAGTTGCGACATCATCCTGGTCAGCGGCGATGCCTATATTGATCACCCCAGTTTCGGCGCAGCGCTGATCGGACGTTTACTCGAAGCCCAGGGTTTCCGGGTTGGCATCATTGCCCAGCCGGACTGGCAAACTGCCGAACCATTCAAGGCTTTGGGTAAACCTAATCTTTATTTTGGGGTCACGGCAGGCAATATGGATAGCATGGTCAACCGCTATACCGCTGACCGTAAAATCCGTTCGGACGATGCTTACACACCTAATGCCGCCTCTGATAAACGGCCGGACCGCGCTGTGCTGGTATATTCGCAGCGTTGTAAAGAGGCCTACCCGTCTGCGCCACTGGTGATCGGTAGTATTGAAGCCAGCCTGCGCCGCATAGCACATTACGATTACTGGTCAGATAAAGTCCGTCGCTCGATACTGATTGATTCCAAGGCTGACCTGTTGCTATATGGCAATGCCGAGCGCGCGATTATTGAACTGTCCCACAGGCTTGGTCGTGGCGAAGACATTGCCGATATCCAGGATATCCGCGGTACCGCCTATATTCGCAAACAGGTGCCGGATGAATTTGTTGAGGTGCCATCCACACGCCTGGACCGCCCTGGCGTTGTCGATAAGCATGAAGATCCTTATGCCATGAAAATGGGCAAAAGTGACGCCAGTTGTGCCACCGATGAAAAGAGTAACGATGCAGCAGCTGCGGCGCCAACCATCAGCATGCCGCTGCCACTCAAAGCCGCCAAGGTGCCGCGTGACCGCCAGGTGATTCGCATGCCTTCGTATGAAGAAGTGGTCAGCGACCCTGTGATGTATGCGCATGCTTCGCGCGTGCTGCATCTGGAAGCAAACCCTGGGAATGCGCGTGCGCTGGTGCAAAAACACGGTAACCGCGAAGTGTGGCTGAACCCGCCGCCGATACCGCTAACGACCAAAGAAATGGACCATGTTTACGATTTGCCATATGCACGTAAACCGCATCCTGCTTACAACGGCGCTAATATTCCGGCTTGGGAGATGATCCGTTTTTCAGTCAACATCATGCGCGGCTGTTTTGGCGGCTGCACATTCTGTTCGATCACCGAACATGAAGGCCGCATTATCCAGAGCCGTTCGGAGGATTCCATCCTGCGCGAGATTGAAGAAATCCGTGACAAGGTAGAGGGTTTCACCGGTGTGATCTCTGACCTTGGCGGGCCGACCGCTAATATGTACAGGCTTTCATGTAAATCGGAAGAGATTGAAAAAAGCTGCCGCAAATTATCCTGTGTTTATCCTGGTGTGTGTGAAAACCTGAATACAGATCATTCGGCCTTGATCCAGCTCTACCGTAAGGCGCGCAACTTGCGCGGCGTGAAAAAAATCCTGATCGGATCGGGTCTGCGTTACGACCTGGCGGTCAAGTCGCCGGAATACGTCAAAGAATTGGTGCAGCACCATGTCGGCGGTTACCTGAAAATCGCGCCAGAACATTCAGAAGAAAATGTGCTGAGTAAAATGATGAAGCCGGGTATGGGTGCCTATGATGAATTCAAGCGCATGTTTGATAAGTTCAGTGCCGAAGCCGGCAAGAAACAGTACCTTATCCCGTATTTTATTGCGGCGCACCCCGGCTCTACTGATGAAGACGTCTTAAATCTGGCGCTGTGGCTGAAGCGTAATGACTTCCGGCTGGACCAGGTGCAGACCTTTACACCGACGCCGATGGCGATGGCCACCGCCATGTACCACAGTGGCAAGAATCCGTTACGCAAAGTGACGCAGGATTCAGAAATGGTGCCGGTACCCAAAGCAGGCAATGTGCGCAAATTGCATAAAGCCTTTATTCGCTACCATGACCCGCAAAACTGGCCGATGTTGCGCGAAGCCTTGAAGAAGATGGGCAGGGCAGATTTGATCGGCAATGGTAAAAAGCATTTGATACCTGCCTATCAACCGGCCGTACTCTCCAAAATTGTACAATCAGATGGTAGCCGGTTTGTACCGAAAGCGATGCCTAAAGGGTTTAACCAGACCAAAAGCTATGCCAGTCCTAAAAAAGGCCCCGGTAGCCGCAAACATTAATCTTAAGCTCAGCCATGCTGGTTTCATCTTACGGATAATCAATCTTGGCGTTAGTTAAAGTGGGGGGGCGGTAATCAGCCTGTGCCACCCATTTTGACTTTACTGATGTATCCACAGTGACATTCACTGAACGCATATTGTTTTGTATGACTTCATAAGGCCGGAAAAAGCGGCCATCGCCTTTTACGAACAAACCTTTGAAAAAGCCATAGATACCATAAGCAAACTCTTTATAAGAATCAGTCGGTTTGGTTAAATAGGCATTGGTCGGCGCCACATAAGGTTTCAGTTTTAAATTGGCATTGCGCGCTTTCTCAAGCATCCAGGCTAGTGCCAGCGTCGATAACGGATCCTTGCCATAGCCGCCACCGACATTGGCATGCGCACCAATAAACCAGCGTTGCTCCACATCGGTGTTTTCAGGTTTTTTGGTGCCATGTTCATTGGTCCACATGGCAACGTTGTAAGCTTCTCGGTTTTCATCCAGTGCCATGGCGTGATAGGCATAGGAGACGATTTTCGATAGTTCGGTGTCATGCCAGGAATAAAGTGCCTTTTCGGAAATCATGGTACCTGGAATACCCAGTGCGCCTACCGTGTCCCATACACCAAGAAAATGCACATTAACCTCAAGGCTATATGTGTGCCTGAATGCCTGGCATTGATCGCTATCAGGGTGCGCCGATTTGTCTCGATATAAATCTTCTGCACGTTGCAATAAATTTGGCGTACTAGTTTTGAGCAAACCACATTTGCGGATCAGCCCGACCATACTCCTGGCGGTATATGCACCACGGCTAAAACCAAATACCCATATCTCATCACCTTCCTTGTAATGCCTTACCAGCCAGTCATACCCCTTAAGCAAGTTTTCGCTGAGGCCATAACCAAACAGGCCGCCACGTAATTTGTCGCCAGGTGCCGTGCCTACGCCGGGCTCGTAAAAGAAAGGCTGTTTGATCTCGCCGTCGTATTCTTCTATCAAAGTCGATAGCTGGAATACATTGGTCAGGTCAGAGGGGTCATTCCAGGTGCCATCAAACAGCACAATCAATCTTTCTTTTTTTCTCATCACACTTCCTCCAATGTGAATAAATATGAGAAGCAGTGTGCAACACACCGCCTGAGGCATGTTTGCCCGGATGTATTTCGATGAGGGTTTGGCATGGCAGCCTTTCTGAATTTGTCGTTGATATTATTTAACACATGGTAGCGCTGTATCATTTATGTGACAACTTCAATGTGCTCATAAGAGAAACAGTCACCATCCAGGTATACAAACATATGATTTGATACGGAATGTGTGAGAGGATGTCAGCTCGTTTGGGCCGATGCTGGTTGATCGTTGCCTATCACTGGAAATGAGGAATGTGATGCGATATTTATGGCTGATAGCCACAATATTTTTGTTGTTCAGCCAGCACGGTAGCACTGCTGAAAAGAGTTTATTCTGGCAACTGGAATCGCCGGGCGGCCAGATCAGTTACCTGTTTGGCACTATACATACCGATGATAATCGTGTGACTGACTTTTCGCCTAAGGTATTGCAAGCATTAAAGAATGTAGATACGTTCATGCTGGAGGTTGCAGATGCGCCGCCAGCAAGGTTACTGCAATTGCCCCAGGGGGACTTAAAGCAATATTTATCTGAGGCTGAACTCGACCAAGTCGCGCAGCTGGCGGATATACATGTCATGCCGTTGGAAATGGTGCTGAAAATGAAACCCTGGTTATTGGCGGTGCTGTTTGACCTGCCGAAACCGCAGACACCTTTTGCGCAAGATTTCTTGTTGAAGGCCAAAGCAGAGGAGCTTGATAAACGCATCATAGGGCTGGAGAGCGCGGAAGAGCATTTCGGCGTGATGGACAGCCTGACCGTGGACGAGCAGTTGTTAATGTTACATGCGGTACTTAAGCGTAGCCAAAAACAAAAAGAAAAGGATTTTGAGCAGTTGTTGAAAGCATACCTGGCGGGGAATCCTGACCAGGTAGCAAACATGGACGATGAGATGACGCGTGGTGTGTTACCTGCTGCAGTATGGCAGCGCATGCGCGTTAAATTACTGGACGAGCGTAATCTGAAAATGGCTGAGCGAGGTCTTGAGCAGGCAAAACAGGGTAGGGTGTTTATAGCCGTTGGCGCTGCTCATCTTGCAGGCAATAATGGATTGATTCAGGCGTTTAAACAGGCTGGCTTTAAAGTGACACCATTAAAAAAGTAATGCATTAGAAAAGTATCAAACACGCACTTGATTGACCTCATGGGCGATGCGGGTAATGTGTGTAACAAAGTCTGCATCTTCTCCCACAAGCAGCCTGGGCAAATGCTGGCGGAAATCTTCGCGCAGGCACCACTCGCGCATGTAATCCTCCCATGACATCCAGCGACGCAGGCGCTTTCCACGCATGTCCGGATCATAAGCCAGCAAATATGCGCGTTCAAATAAGGAGATAAGTATCTCGAACAATACCAGTTTGCGCTCTTCCTGCTCTGCTGACATGGTTAATGGCCCACTGTGCGAACGCAGTTGCAAATCAGGGTGAGCCATGACCAGTTTCAGAAAATCGGTATAGTTGTCGGCAAGCAGTTGATAGACTTCTTCGTCTTCATTCTCGCGCTCTTTACGTTGCTCAAGCATGAAGGTCATGATCGCCAGTGGCAGGCCAACGACCGTGACAACGTAACTGAGTAATTCCCATGTGTCTTTACTCATCATTTTTGTCTTTACCGATCATTAAAGAATGTCCTCAAAAATACGCGATGATTGCTGCTTGAGTATTTGCCATAAAGAGCGTTTTTGCCACTCTTGCAATGTGATCTTTTTAGCACTTTTCAAATCTTCCTGAAAGCGGCTTTCAAGGGTTTGGGCTATCTGGTTATCCAGAATCACCACGTCAATTTCAGCATTGATGCCCGCGCTGCGATAATCAAAATTCGAACTGCCAATCACAGACCATACGCCATCAATCGATATCATTTTGGCATGTAATATCTGATCTCGCATCTCGTAAATTTCAATGCTATGTTTTAACAGGCGCGTATAGTGCGAACGCTGCACATTGATCGCCAGTATTGAATCACTCAGGCTGGGCACTAGTAACGATATCTTCACGCCACGTTCAGCCGCGGCGATCAGCACATCTTCCTGTGCTTCGGTAGGCACAAAGTAAGCCGAGTTCAGGATAATGTGGCTTTCTGCATTCTCAATCGCAGCGATCAGGGTAAGGTAATACGGTGAATCTGTATTTTTTCGCTTACTGGCAGGGGTAGCAATGACGCGCACAAACTGTACGCCCATTTTGGAAAGCGTTGGGAAGAAGCTGGACTCATCCAATGGCTGTGTCGCGTCCCAATGGTCTAGAAAAACCTGTTGAATATTGGCCACCACCGGGCCTTCCACCATGATATCGGTGTCGCGCCAGTCGGCCTGGTTAAGCTCAGGTAATTTTTGCTTGCTGAAGAAACGTAGCGAACCTTTGCTTTGGTAGGTTTTGCTTAAATTCACTCCGCCCAAAATGGCAACCTTGCCATCGATGACCATTATTTTTCGATGATCCCGCTGATTAATCAAAATGATGGTGTCAGCTTGCACAGGATGAAAAACGGTGATTTTGGCACCTGCTTTTTTCAGGGTCTCAAATAGTTCAGGCGGGGTACTCATTGAACCGATTGCATCATAGATAATGTGCACGCTGACACCTTTTGACAGCTTGCCCAAAAGCAGGGCCTTGAGTGTGACCCCGCCAAGATCTACATCTTCAAACGTAAAATACTCAAGATTGATATGGTGTTGCGCGCTTTCCAGGGCACTACGCATACTGCTGAAAGTCACCTCGCCATTAAACAGTAAAGTAACTTTGTTGTCGGCATATAGACTATTGCCGGCAATGGCTTGCTCAATGTGAAGATGCTCGGCCAGTGATGCGCGAATGCTTTCATCCTGTGAGAGATTTTTTAATACTTTGTTGATTTTTTGCTGGGGCAGGGGTTTCTTTGCGCCAACAACTTCTATGGTCTTTGTTTGTGGATTGAGCTCATCAAGCACTTGCTTTGAATCAGGGATGGAAGCACAGCCCGTGATCAATATTGATAGAAATAATATACACACCAATGCTGACGGATGGCAAAAAAGATGAAGCGGATTTTTATGGTGGATTCTTGCCCAAGACTGCAGGCGCATACAGATGATCGTGGGCATGTTGTCCACTACACAATCTTTTAAAGTGAGACTCAGGAAGGTTGGCTTGCGTGTTTTTGTATGACATCCATACATTCATCAAACTGCAATGACTTGTCAAAAAAGTACTCAACGCCCATATCTTTGGCCAGATTGCGATAATAGTTATTACCGTGATTAGTCAGCATCACAATATCAGGGTTCTTGAAAGGATAATTTTTTTGTTTGGCGTGACGAACAACATCGAACCCGGTGCCCTCGGCAAGTTCAATGTCCAGAACAATCATGTCATATTCGGATGAATTCAGGAATTCGATTGCTTCATCACTCGTGGTGGCAATATCTTGAATTTCTAATTGGTCACAGTCGTGCAACATCTCAAGGATGACATCACGAATCAGTGCAGAGTCTTCAACTAACAATAATTTATACATGATTATAACCAATCACTACCCCGAAATATTGTATAAAAAGTTTTGCTGTCTGACTGTAGAGACTGCTCCTACATTGCCCTACCTGATGATGTTGATGGATAGACGGTAAGTCATTTTTTAAAGCCGGAGCCTCAACGGTGAAAACCCTTAATGAGGCTTTAGTTGAGTAAACCATATTTAATCGCATAGTAAGTTAAATCAGCATTTGACTTCATCGCCATCTTTTCCAAGATGCGGCTACGGTAGGTGCTCACCGTTTTGATACTGATAAATAGTTCGTCTGCGATAGCTGTAGGAGTCTGTCCGGCCGCCAGTTTTACAAATACCTGGAATTCGCGGTCAGATAGTGTTTCATGCAATTGTTTTTCAGAGGGATGACTGAGTTCATTGGTCATCAATTCAGCCAGTTCCGCTGAAATATAGCGTTTGCCAGCTGCAACCGTACGGATAGCCTGGATGATTTCATCAGAATCCGCATTTTTTGAGAGATAGCCCTTGCAACCGTTGCGCATCAGGTTTAATGCATACTGGTCTTCAGCATAGCCGCTCAACACAAGCACAGGTAAGGTAGGGGAGACATGCTTTAATTCATGGAGGGTATCGACACCATTTTTGTCCGGCATCGAAATGTCCAGCACCATGGCATCAAATTCTTTTTCACGTACCAGTTGGATTGCTTCAGCCCCAGAACTGGCTTCGCCAGTCACTTGTAAATCAGATTCCAATTCAATCAAGTTGCGCAATCCATCGCGCACGATACTGTGATCATCGACCAGAAGAATTCTTTTCATTATATTTCTCGTTATCGGGTTGCAGAGCGTATGGTATCAGTATTTGGTGAAGGATTCGAAGCTGGCGCTGGTTGATCCTCTGTAGGCTGCTCGTTTACCATTTCAGTCCTGAATAAATTCCAATCGCTACTGATCATGGAAATTGAATCTGCAAACAGACTCTTTTTTTTCCAAACCTTACGGACAGCAAAAAAAGCGATCACGCCTATCAATACAGGAATGGACATCGCAACACCTAATATCAAAGTACGGTTAGGATGTTCCCACAGTAAGGAGAACAGCCACATCAGACCTAATAGACCGGTAAAAATAAACATGGAGAAAACCACCAGAATCCCGATGACACTGGTGGCTATACGCTCGGTTTCCCCCAAAAAATCCTGCTTGATCTGAGTTGCACGCTCTTCTGTATAGTCGGCAACCTGATGACGCATGGTCAGCAAATTATCTGTCAATGAGGTTATTTTGCGATTGAAAAATAACATAGCTGTAAATTTAAGGAGGTTAACCCACATAGATATCCCTTGTTAGCCCTGAGTTAATCGCGGCGCTTGTTGCCTAGCAGGTAACCTAACAACAAACCTACACCAGCGGCTGCCAATACTGTACCCAGTGGATGCTCATGCACCGTATCTGAAGTTCTTTCTTTCACTGTGTCATAAGTCTGGCTGAGCTCTTCCTGCACCTGGTTTTTCACACGGCTGGCGCCAGAGGTGATTTTAGATGCGATCGAAGCTGCTGTCTCTTCATTGGTCAAACGATCAATGTTGGTTTTCAATGTACGGATTAAATTTTTGGCTTTGTCTTGTGTGGTATCCGCAGTATCTTGTACCGCATCAAGCAAATCATTTGCCGTTGTCTTTACCTGTGCCGCGATTTCTTCAATCGCCTGGTCAGATTGCTGTGCTAAACGGTCGGTTGTTTGTTCAACATTGTCTTTTGAAAAATTAAACATTATTAACTCCTATTGATATTGATCGGAAATTAAAAACACATTGTTACCAAAAGCGTTGTATAAAACCTGCTAAACGCTAAATGTTAGAAAGCCAAGCATATACAAGGTTTCAGATTCATGCTAACTGATTTTGACTATCCAATCAGCACCATGTGTTTTCAGCATGGAACAATAGTACCCATGGCTGTAGGACATCCCTATCGGTTAGACACCTATATGAAAGTCAGAATCGTCTTACAAAGCGCCTGAATGCTTGCTAGGGCACATCTATGCATTGCTGATATCCGATAACACCGCTATGATGCGGTTAATAGTTTTTAATATGTTCCCTACATAAATACAGGCTCCGTTTATTGCTGACTTCAATATCGGCAATCATCACACCATGCAAAATCTTAGAACGTATCTTCTTGCAGTGCTGGATCGAATGGAAAAGGTTGGTGAAACCTTTGGCGGTAATACTGTTGCCCTGTTAACCGTCAGCTTAATTCTGGCTGCCGCAATGCTGGTATTCAATGACCGCCTGATCGTTAACACCAGTGAAAAAACCGATGCGTTAACCACACTCGACCGATTAATCATGGAAACCTGGCAGACGCGTGCGCATCTTGCGATTGCTGAAAGCGCGCAACGGGGTTATCTGCTTACCCGCTCAGACACTTACTTTCAACCTTATGATGCAGCTACAGGCCAAATCACTGCGCATTTGCGTAATATCAATAAATTGCTGGATCGCACGAATCTGACCCAGCATCCGGCGATCCGCACCATCATGACTGAAATGATCAATAGTATTGCCAAAAAGTCAGCCGAGATGAGCGTCACCATTGATTTAGCCAAAAAACGCCAATTTGACAAGGCATTAGCTGTCATCAAGCTGGATTCAGGGATGAAGGAAAGCCGCAATATAGAGAAGCTGGCACATCAGTTTGAAAAGCAGGTGATGGAGTACCGGGTTGAGTTGGCCGAAGCACGAAACAACACGCGGCGCATGATGCGCTGGTTCGTGATGGCTTGTCCGCTTATTTTTGTTTCGCTCGTGGTGCTCGTGATCAAACGCTTGTTACGCGAACTGGCAGAGAAAGCAAAACTGCATAAACGCCTTACCGATGAAAATACCGAGTACGAACTTAATGTCCAAACATTGCGCGATAAGCTGCAGGGTGAAGCATTGCAAGCGCAAACCAATGTTGAGCGTGAACGCTACAAGCTCTCCAGGGAGTTGCATGACGAGCTTGGCTCACTGCTGACTGCTATCAAAATGGATATTTCCTGGGCGGTTAAGCATCTTAAGGATGACTTGCCGCAAGTGACCGAAAAACTTAAAAAAACCAATCAATATCTTGATCGCAGTATTAATTTCAAACGTGAGATTGTGCAAAACCTGCATCCATCCATGATAAAAACCTTTGGCTTGAATGCCTCCCTGCAGAATTTGCTGAATGAAGCAGAGAGCAGAAATCAGTGGCAAATGGATATTATCCTGCCAGAGCAAGACCTGGAGATCAATGAGACGTTGAGCCTGATTATTTACCGGCTTGTACAGGAGAGCCTGAATAATTGTAGTAAATATGCCGAGGCAACAAAGGTTTCGGTGCATGTGCTCAATGATGATCAATACATCAAAGTTGAAATCGCAGATAACGGCGTTGGTTTTGACACCAGTAAGTTGAAAAGTGCTTCAACTGGCATCAGCGGTTTACGTAATCGCGTAGAGTCTATTGGCGGCCATTACGAAATTTTCAGTTCCCCTTTGCAAGGCGCAAGCACGCGTGTGCTATTGCCGTATCTCAGAGATTCCTTCCTGCTCAGGCCTCAATTGTAGTCATATTCTGACATCCATTTCAGTCATCAGACGACTGACCAAATATCTCCAGTTCTCTACCATAGCTATACAACAAATCACATATTTTTGTGGTTAACTTAACTAGAATTAGAAAGTAAAATTGGAGACAAGATGTCTATAACAACACTTAAACAGGCGGTTATTTTTGGTGGCTTATTGGCTACAACGATTACATTGAATGCGTTTGCATTTGATTTGGACGAAGTTCAAAACGGTGATAAACCTTATTTGCAACAGTTCAACAGTCTGGATAAAAATGCCAACGAAACGCTTACCTGGTCTGAAGCAAAAGCAGACAAAGGTGTAAAGCAAAAAGATTTTAAAACTTTCGATGGTGATAGTGACGGTAGTCTGACTTATGACGAGTATGCAGACTTGAAAACCAAAACAGGTCAAAAAGCGATTAAATCTGCTATGTCAGATAGCTGGATCACTACCAAAGTAAAAGCACGCCTGCTGGAAGAAGAAGCCCTGAAATCACTGAAAATTAGCGTAGAAACGCATAAAGGTCAAGTGTTGCTGAGTGGTTTTGTATCTGATGCCAGCCTTAAAGCCAAAGCCGAAGAATTGGTATCAGGTGTAGAAGGTGTGAAATCCGTTAAAAACGCTATCGTAGTTAAAGAAGGTTAATGTAAACACCCTTTGCAAGCTATGTATCCTCTCCCAAAGAAATAGCTTGCACTTTTTTTTCGGTGAATTGTATAAATAACATGTGCTGACGATTTATTTCTGATTGCATGGACAATTTACAAAATAACGAAAGGACACATCATGAAAAAAACTAATTATTATCTAAGCAGTGGCGTATTGGTTGCAGCATTACTAGGCGCTAGCGCTAATGCAATGGCTGTAGATGTAGTGAACACACCTATGTATAACTTCTTGCCAAGCGATACAGTGGTGCAGAATGTTAAAAATAACTTGCAAACCCATGGTATTGACACCTCAACTTTACAAGTAGATTCTGATGCTAAAGGTGTAGTGCAATTGTCAGGATTGGTAGGTTCTAAACAAGACGCTGAAGTGGCTACACAGATTGCCAAGGAATCAGATGGTGTCTATGCCGTGCTGGGTCAATGGCGTTATGAGTTAGCCGCTGTGCCAGTAGATTCAGATGCAGCGATGATGGAAAAGTCAGCACCTGCCAGCGACTCTGTAGAATCACAGCAATGAACAGATCGGGAGGGGCAACCCTCCCGAAGTTCATCCAAACAGGAGTTAATGCTCCTTGGGCATCACATGTCGACCGGTTTCGTACTCGACCTGGTTGGCTTGTCTGATGAACAATAATTTGTTAGTCGCAAACCCAAGCTCTTTTGCTGTGGCGATTAAATGTTGTTTGATCGGGTAAGTGAGTTGGGGTGTGCGTGACAAAATCCATAGATAGTCCTTGCCGCTACTTACCAACGCATAGTTGTAATATGGCTTATCTACGATAAGAATATTGTAATCGCCATAAAACGGCCCAAAGAAAGATACTTTCAAGCGGCCAGTTCGGCTGCCATCTGCATTGACAGGATCGACAAACTTGGCTTTGCCGACTGCTTCGCTCCAGTCTCCCTTCTGTGGGTCAAATCCACGATTCACCACTTTAATTGCGCCATCAGCCTGCAAGCTGTAATTTGCGGTGACCTGTTCGAGGCCTTTTTCGAATCTATTATCTAATCTCGCAATTTCGTACCATGTACCCAAATACTGGGCTGGGTCAAAACTTCGCACAATAGTTTGTGACGCTTGCGGCGGCATGGGTTCTGAGCAACCGCTCAAATTGATCAGTATAAATAAACCAGCTAAAAGGTTGTTAACAGTCATAAAGCATTATAAAAACCAATAATTGAAAATAAATTACAGTTTAAAATAACACACATTGAAACAGGCGATAAGGGATTAAAAAATGAAATTTACAACCGCGTGCATGATGTCAGGAGTCATGGCATTGTTGTCAGCAACAGCCATGGCTGGTAACGTGGAAACGGGTCTCGGTGGCGGATTAGGTGCTGCGGCGGGAACCGCAGTAGGCAGTGTACTTGGCGGTAGCACTGGTGAGATCGTCGGTGGTGCTGTTGGCGGTGGGTTAGGGGGTGCCGTCACTACCAGGCGCGGTGGTAAAACTGGCGCTATCATTGGCGGTGCGGCAGGCGGTGCAACCGGAGCTGCGGTTGGGCGTACTGTGAGTGGAACTACGACAGGCGCAGTGGTGGGGGCAGGTTTAGGTGGCGCGGGTGGTGCGGTGATTGGAAAAGAGATCGATGAACCTGAGCCTCATGGGAAACGCTATCGTGGTAAAAAAGGCAAGAGACACGGGCATCATGGCCGTGGTCACAAGCACGATTAAGATTCAATTTGCGCAAGCAAGGCCGCCAAATCACGGCGGCCTATCACTCTGGCTATCTTGTCAGCTAGCGAGTTTAAGGCCGACCATCCCTGCAATGATCAATAGTAGGCTTGTGATACGCAAAGCAGAGACTGGCTCGTTAAATAGAAAAATACCTAAGATGACCGTGCCGACCGCACCTATGCCAACCCAGATAGCGTAGGCAGTGCCTACCGGTAAAGTTTTTACGCAAAGCCCTAATAACCATACGCTAATGACCATTGCGACTATGGTCCAGAACGATGGCCAAAAACGTGAAAAGCCATCGGTATATTTCAATCCGATCGCCCAGGCAGTTTCAAATAAACCGGCAATTACCAATATCAACCAGGTCATAAAGCGCTTTCTGATAGTTAATTTTAATTTGCTGAATTTCTTTATAGATTAAGGCTTAAGGGCTGCCAGATCTTGTTCAGTTAACCAGCGCCATTCGCCAGGCTGCAGATCCGGTGGTAATTCAAGGCGTCCGATTTTGATACGCTTCAGGTACTCAACACGATTGCCAATCGCAGCAATCATACGTTTAACCTGGTGATACTTACCTTCTGTCAAAGTCATCTGAATAATCGATTCCGTGACGCGTGCAATTTCGAGGGCCGCAATCGTTTGGTCTTCGTCTATCAGCTTTACGCCGGCTAGCAAGCCTTGCAGATCCTCGTCACTGATTGGGTGTTTGCAATTCACTTCATAGACTTTTGGGACATGGTGCTTAGGTGAACTGACCTTATGAATAAACTGGCCGTCATCCGAAAGTAAAATCAAACCAGTGGTATCTTCGTCCAGCCGGCCAATGCATTGAATGCCACGTTCAACCAGTGGCGGCGGCAGTAAAGAGTAGATGGTAGGGTGAAATTGCGTTTTGTGCGAGCACTCATAATGTGCCGGTTTGTGCATCATCAGGTAGCTATGCTCGCGGTATTCCCACGGTTGGCCTGCGATGGTGAATTGCAGGTTTTCAAGTGCAAAAGTGGCGTCCGGGTCATTACACAATTCTCCGTTCACGGTCACTTCTTCATTAGTAATCAGGATGCGACACATTTTACGTGTGCCGAAGCCTTGTCGTTGCAGAATACGTTCTAAATCAAGTTTCTTGGTCATAGTCTGAATTATACGCGAATCCAGAGGCGACTTTCCTTGCAGTCAGGCCTGAGCCTGTCACTGGATGCCTGACTCACGTACAATGCTGGCATGGCATTTAAACATATCACTTCACGCGATAACCCCGTCTACAAACACTTGCGTAAGCTGGCCGATAATGCCCGCGAACGTAAAAGCAGTGGCTTAACATTGCTGGAAGGCGTGCATTTGATCGAAGGCTACCTGCAAACGCAAGGCGAGCCACAGCTGATGATTATTCCTGAGGGTAAAAGCAGCCTGGAGGCGTCCCACCTGATGCAGCACCTGGTGGATGTGGATACCATCATGCTGCCGACGCTGATGTTCGCTGATCTGACGCCGGTTTCCAGCAGCAGTGGCATCATGGCACTAGTGCCTGTGCCTCAGATGGCGTTGCCGGAAACCATAGATTTCGCCTTGTTGATTGAGAATATTCAGGATCCCGGTAATCTAGGCAGCATATTACGTACGGCTGCCGCTGCCGGGGTGCAGGTTGCTTATCTGACAAAAGGCTGTACCGATGCATGGTCACCAAAAGCGTTACGTGGCGGCCAAGGTGCGCAACTGGTATTGCCGTTAGTCGAAAATGTGGATGCCGTTGATATTGTACGGCAGTTCGCTGGTAAAACTCTGGCGTTGACGATGCAGGGAGAGAGCCTCTACAACCAGGCTTTAAACGGCCCGGTGTTATTCGCGGTGGGTAACGAAGGTGCCGGTATCTCGGACGTATTGCAGAATGCGGTGAATGTGTGTGTCAGCATCCCGATGGCGCACGAAGGTGTATTAGCGCTAGAGTCCCTGAATGCCGCAGCGGCGACGGCAGTTGCCTTGTTCGAATGCCAACGTCAGCGTTTACCAGGTTAAGCTAACCCACCTGGTGCGCTGATTAATGTGTCACTGCATGGTCATCGTTGTCATCAAATAGAGCCAGCGCTTCCTGCTCATCAACTACATACTGCTTGTTACAAAAATCGCATTGGATTTGAATGCTGCCTTGCTCGTCGAGAACGCTGCGTACTTCAGCCAGGCCTAATAGCTGCAGCATATTAGCCACATTGGCTTGTGAGCAGCTGCAAAAAGCACGGATATCACGCGCTTCAAACAATCGTATATCTTCTTCAACAAACAGGCGCTGTAATAATGTTTCGGTGTCTAAATCGAGCAACTCGTGATCGGACACCGTGTTAGCCAAATGCTGCACCCGATTCCAGTGATCCAGATCGTGCTCTTGTTGTTGCGGCAGTTTTTGCACCAGTAAACCAGCGGCTCTATCACCTTCGGCCGTCAGCCACAATTTGGTGTCGATTTGCTGGGAACGGAGCATGTAGTTTTCAAGCATGCTGGCAATGCTGTCACCTTCAATTGGCACAATACCCTGATAAGGCTCGCCTTCCTCCGGCATCAGCGTAATCACTAAATGTCCTTGTTCAAGCCAGTCGCTCAATGTGTCGCCGTGTAACTCTTCGTGCACTTTAGCCGTAGCACGGATATCAAGTTCAGAAGTACATTCAACCACCAGTAACTGCAATGCACCCTGGCTTTGCAGTTGTAAAATCAACTTGCCCTGCATTTTAAGCGTAGAAGTTAATAGGACGCTGGCAGCCATGAACTCACCCATGACTTTTTTCAAAGCAGGCGGTAATGGCTGGTGTTCAAGTGCGTTAAACAGGCTTTGATTCAAGTGTACAGCGTTGCCGCGCACCGCGGAGTTTTCAAAAATAAAAGGATGTAATAGGTCTTCAGTCATGTCGCTTATTTTAACATTGAAGCCAGGCCATTCCATGCTGTAAATTAAAAAGCCCGCTCGAAGCGGGCTGAAAAGATAGATTTGATCAGAAGTGGTAGTTGAGTGCCGCCCGTGCGTTCAAGGGCGCGCCAGGAGTAATGTTATTGTTGTTGTGTGCAAAAAGCGCATAGTCTTTGTTGGTCAGGTTCTCAATATTGATTTGCGCATCCCACCGGGGGCTGATTTTTGCAAAAATGGCAGCGTCAAAACGTGTATAGCCCGGCAGGAGGGTGCTGCTGCCAGCTGTAGGCGTCGCTGCATACATTTCGGAGCGGCTTACTACACCCAAAGCGACTGACCATATGTCATTGATCTGGTATTTGTTCCATAGGGAGAAAGTACGCGTTGGCGTCATGGCGAGTTGTGCGCCTTTATTGATGACGCTGGTAGCTGGCGTATTGGGCAGTGTCTCGGTGATCTCTCCATCCTGCAAAGTGAACCCGCCCATGATTAGCCATTGGTCGGTAATCCGGCCTGAAGCACCCAGTTCCAGACCGATAGTTTCCTGACCGTCCAGCAAAATCGAGTTTCCAGTATTACTAGGATCAGCGGCCTGTACATTTTCTCTTTCCAATTTGTATACAGCAGCTGTCAAAGAAAGATTTTGGGTCGCATCCCATTTCGCACCGATTTCTTTATTGATGAATTTTTCTGGTTTGAAAGGTTGCGAGGCCCCGGCCGGTATAGTCAGCCCAATCAGCTGATCGCCAGCCCGTGGCACGTAAGAAATACTGTAATTGGCATAAACTGAGCTGTTTTCGGTTGGCTTGTAAATCAGTCCTGCGCGTGGAGATAACAAATTATTTGATACCTCTATATTGGTGCCAGTCCTCAAGTCCGAGTAACGTGTCTCAAGGTGGTCGTGGCGTAATCCCACGATGGCTTGCCAATGAGGGTTGAATACAATCTGGTCTTGCAGGTAGAACGCAGCTACCGTGAAATCGCTAGTCTGGTTCCTGGAGGTTGTAGTAAATGCAACATTGGATGTAGTTGGGTTAGCTACTGCGAAATTTCCGGGTAGATTTTCACCCCCAGCAGGAGTCAGGCGCTTATTGTCTGTATTTTGTGCGGCTAACTCTGCCCCTGCCAATAATTTGTGTTCAACATTACCGGTGTGCGCAGAATAAGTAATATCGGTCTGATTGATCAGGTTCTCACGTTTTGTATTATCCCGGTAAGCCCCTAACTGGACGGTACCCGCGGTAGTCACACTACTTCTGGCATATACGTTTTGATAATACTTGTCATAATAAGCCAGGCGGGTGCTGTTTTTAACCTGTACACCATTGTCAAAAGCATGTGTGATGGCGGCATTAAATGCGACAGTTTCAGTTTCGGTCGGGCTTAATCTTGCATTGCCAAAAAACTTATCATAGTCGCTGATGCGATAGGGTCGATTATTCAAGTTGCTGCCATCAGTGCCAATGAAAGAAGCCACGCCACGATCTGCAATCCGCTCGTCTTTAAAGTATTCGGCACTCAGTTCAATCTGTGTCTTGTCGCCAGGTCTGATGGTAAAGGTCGGCGTGAAACCGTAGCGTCTGAGTTCAACCCCATCGCGGTAAGAGTTTGAATTTTCGTAGACTGCATTCAGCCTGAACGCCAGTTCATCGGAAAGGCCTTGTCCATAATCTGCTGCAATGCGGCGATGCTCAAAACTGCCGTAACTTACACTGATATCCCTGACAGGGTCCCAACCAGCTTTTTTGCTGACACGGTTAACCACGCCACCTGCACCGCCGCGTCCGAAAATCATGCCGTTCGCGCCTTTGAGTACTTCGATGCGGTCTGTGTTGTAAAGGTCGCGATATGTCTGAATGTCATCTCTCAAGCCATCAACGAACAGGTCGCCCGTGGTCTGGTTGCCGCGCAGTACCAACTGGTCGCGGTTTCCCTCCCCTTGTGCCGCCTGCACGCCAGGAACATAACGTACAGCATCCGCAATGCTCTGCATCGACTGGTCCTGGATAAAATCACGTGTGATGACGGTAATGGCTTGAGGGACGTTTACAAGCTCGGAATCGGTACGGGTTGCAGTTGTAGAGCGTTTGGCCTGGTAACCTTTAACCGGTTTAGTATCACTTTCCTTTTCTGCAGTGACTTCCACTTCTTTTAATTCCTGTGGGCTACTTTCCGCTGCGGCCAGGCTTGATATTGACAGAATAGAGGAGCTTAAAAGCAAACCTAATGCGTTGAGGATTGGCTGAGAGGTTAACTTCATGGATGAGAGAGTTTTCATTGGTGTAATCGTTTTAAAATTTATCGCAATAATAATTAAATTGATAACAGGTATCAATCATTAGTAAATGGTTGGTAATCTAAGTCACTCAACGCTATCAAAAGGTTGCCAGTTCTCCAGTGCCCATTGCCACAACTCGGGGAGGGTTTTAAAGGCTCGCGGAGGCGTGGGCAGATAAGGTAAAAAACTGAAAGCCTCCAGTAACGTCGGAATGACTTCATCTTTAGGCAGTGATCTAGCGAGCGTCTGCTTGCTCAATTTTTGCCCATCTGCATTCAATACCAGCGGGATATGCGCGTACACTGGTGTTGAATAGCCTAACAGTTGTTGCAGATAAATCTGACGGGTGGTGGAGTTGAGAAGATCAGCACCGCGTACCACATGCGTAACACCTTGCAGTGCATCATCGACTACGACGGCAAGCTGGTAGCTGTATAAACCATCGGAACGTTTGATGACAAAGTCGCCAATTTCCCACGCCATATTGTGCTGAATTCTGCCTTGAACAAGGTCTTGAAAGCTGATCAGTGATTCAGTTGTTTTCAGGCGCCATGCTGCCATAGAGTCATGTTTTATCGGGTGTGCTAAGCAGGTGCCGGGATAAATGGCTCCTTCAATACCATGCATGGTGCTGGAATCTGCGATTTCCTTGCGGGAACAGGTGCAGCGGTAAGCCAGGTCTTTGTGACGAAGCCGGGTGAGCGCTTCTTCATATAATGCGGTTCGCTGGCTTTGGTAGATGACTTCGTCATCCCATACAAACCCATAATGTTCCAGGGTATGGATGATCTCTTCACTGGCACCTGCCATTTTGCGGGTTTGATCTACATCCTCAATCCGCAACAGCCATTTCCCGTCATGGCTTTTGGCATCGCAATAGCTCGCGGCCGCTGCGACCAGCGAGCCTAAATGCAAGGGGCCGGTAGGTGAGGGGGCAAACCGTCCAATTCGCATTATTGGGTCGCGTAAGGCGGAATATGCCAGGCTACCAGCTGCCCGCCACGTAATTGCAAATGACAGGCCATGCGCTCAATACCATGGCTGGAGACATCAAAAGTATAAGTGCGTAATATCTGCACGCGGCCATTGGTATCGCGCGCGAAGCCAACACGAGAGCAGGCAACGGTTTCATCGAGAAATTGCAAGTTGCAGCGATCAGCCAGTTGGCGGCCGATTTTCAGGGCGATTTCCCGTTTGGAAACAGAGTCCATCCAGAACCAGGCGCCAGCGATCATGAGTGCCAGCAGTGACCATTCAGCCATTCGATTTCTCCTGTGAGCCGGAGCCGCATTTGGGTGTATGATACAAGTGAGTCCGTTCCAAAATCTTCATTCCTTATCCTCAAATTCACTACAGTTTGCTATGAGTTCATCACGCGAAACAGACGCTATCCAGGCTTATTATAATTTATTGCATGCCAAGGGAGCGGATGAAGCCATCATGGCACAGCGCGATGCCATATTGAGTGAATTGTGCCCAATGCTGGAAAATCAAGAGTCAACCAGTGCAGTTTACCGTAAAGCGGTGGATGACTATCTCGAAGACCAACCTGCACAACGTTGGCCTGAGCTGCTGACCATTATCCGCGAGTTTTATCCTTTCTGGCGTGGCGATGTCAAAGCGGTCATGCAATATGCGGATACTGTCGGCTTTGAGTTACATCTTATCGGCTGGCAACCTGCCGTCATTGATCTGCAATCGGTATGGCCGGCTTTGCAAGCTGAAAAATTCGCCACTTCAGAACTATGGGCACTGAATGGTTACGTTAAAGCGCTTAAATCCATGGATCAGAAACAGGATATGGATATTGAAGTACGTACACGTATGGCCAAGTTAATGTTGCTGAGGTTGCGTGATGCGCCGCTGTCGGAGAAAAATGCGTTCCGGATTACCGCGGATGCCACTTTGCCCTTATTTAACCTCAAACATACCCGGCATTTATTTTTGAATGCGGTGCGTGAGTTCTACTATTTTTGGGCCGCACATCCAGATGCAGAAGAGATGTTCAGGCAGCTTCAGCCCTCCGAAATCATGTGATCCATAATTGCACTAAAAAAGTGCAATGCACTTTATAAGGTTCAGTATTGGTGCATTTTACGGGCACATCTAAAACTTTATCCTTTAAAATCAATAAGGTGATAATGGTCTGATAATTGCTTATTCACTGCGAATTTTTAAAAAAGGCGTGCCTGAAGGCAAAACGTCATCTTTATATAATTAAATTCGGAGAGCGAAAATGGAAGCATTAGTGTCCGCTAATGACGTCTTGTTTGTATTACTGGGGGCCATTATGGTGCTGGCGATGCATGCTGGTTTTGCATTTTTGGAAGTCGGTACAGTGCGTCAAAAAAACCAGGTCAACGCATTAGTCAAAATTATGGTGGATTTTTGTGTATCCACCATTGCCTATTTTTTCATTGGGTACAGCATTGCCTATGGCATCAATTTCTTCAATGGTGCTGATGTCCTGGCAGCTAAAAGTGGTTATGACCTCGTTAAATTCTTTTTCTTGTTAACCTTTGCCGCAGCCATTCCCGCGATTGTTTCCGGTGGCATTGCCGAACGCGCCAAGTTTAATCCGCAAATGGCAGCGACCTTCCTGATTGTCGGTTTCGTCTATCCCTTTTTTGAAGGGATCGCCTGGAACAACCATTTTGGTTTCCAGGATTGGTTAAAGTCCAGCTTTGGCGCCAGCTTCCATGACTTTGCCGGTTCGATTGTGGTACATGCGATGGGCGGCTGGATTGCTTTAGCAGCGGTGATGCTGCTAGGCGCCCGCACTGGGCGCTACACTAAAGAAGGCAGATTGCACGCCTATCCCCCTTCCAATATTCCTTTCCTCGCATTAGGCGCATGGATACTGACCGTCGGCTGGTTTGGCTTTAATGTCATGTCCGCGCAAGCTATCCAAAACATTTCAGGTCTGGTTGCCGTCAACTCCCTGATGGCCTTGGCCGGAGGTACCCTGGCTGCACTCGTATTAGGTAAAAATGACCCTGGCTTTGTGCACAACGGCCCTTTGGCTGGCCTGGTCGCCGTCTGTGCCGGTTCTGATGTGATGCATCCACTAGGTGCATTAGTCACTGGTGGCGTAGCTGGTGTTATTTTCGTCTGGGCGTTTACCGTGACGCAAAACCGCCTGAAAATTGATGATGTGTTGGGTGTCTGGCCACTACACGGATTGTGTGGTGCCTGGGGTGGTATTGCTGCCGGTATTTTCGGCAGTGCCAGTTTAGGCGGGATGGGTGGCGTCAGCTTTATGAGCCAGTTAGTTGGCACCCTGACCGGTGTGGTCGTAGCACTGATAGGCGGCGGAATCGTATATGGGGTATTGAAAAAACTGGTCGGCATTCGCCTGGATGCCGAGTCAGAGTTTGATGGTGCAGATTTAAGTATCCATAAAATTCCATCAGTCTCAGCGGATTAGCTTACCGACAATTGTCCAGATCCGTAACGGACTGAACTCCTCTTTTCACCCATCTATATCTCCCGCAAAGTGGAGATAATTCAAACTTCATTCGAATTCCTGCCTCTATCATTTCAAATTGATAGAGGCAGGAATATTGTTTTAGGCAATGATTTAATAAATTTCTGCTTGATTAGAAGTTTGAATTCATCCACTCTAATGTTGTAAATAAAATCAGATTTAATATAAAGACATCACTCAGTGATGCACTTCTTTCAAGGAAGATCCGACTATGGCGACACTGAATATTAACGGCACCCCCCACCAGGTGGATGCTCCAGACGATATGCCTCTCCTTTGGGTGATCAGGGATATCATCGGGCTGACAGGGACCAAGTTTGGATGTGGTATCGCGCAATGTGGCGCATGCACCGTGCATATTGATGGTCAGGCAGCCCGTTCCTGTGTACTCCCGATCTCGGCAATCGGTGATAAGAAAATCACCACCATTGAAGCGGTGGGTGAAACTTCAGCTGGTAAGTCGATCCAGAAAGCCTGGCTCGACCATGAAGTCATGCAGTGTGGTTATTGCCAGTCCGGCCAGATCATGTCGGCATGCGCTTTACTTGGCCAACATCCTCATCCCAATGATGAACAGATCGACACCGCGATGGCAGGCAACATTTGCCGATGCGGGACTTATCCACGCATACGTGCCGCTATTAAAATTGCCGCCAAGGAAGGAGCCTGATTATGTCGCAAGGTTTAATTCAGGGCCTGGCCGAAAAACATATCGTTGCCAATCCTCCACGCAGAAATTTCCTTAAGTTCGCCGCCTCGCTAAGTGCCACCACTGCGGGGGGGATGGTGCTCAGTATCAGTATGCCAGCCCTAAGCCAGGGCAAACAAGCGCAGTCCTATGATGAGCTCGAAGCCGGCAAGAATGTGTTAGCGCCTAATGCCTTCATAAAGATTGATACGAATGGTGAAGTCACCATGATCATGCCCAAGGTTGAAATGGGCCAGGGCGTCTATACCTCAATTCCTATGTTGCTGGCTGAGGAGCTTGAAGTAGATGTACAAACGGTGAAGCTGGAACATGCACCCCCGAATGACAAGTTGTATGCAGATGCGATGCTGGGTGCCCAAGTCACAGGTGGATCAACCTCTATCCGTGCAATGTGGGATCCGCTGCGCCAGGCTGGGGCTGTATGCCGCTCACTGCTGGTGACTGCAGCTGCCCAGAAATGGAAAGTAGATGAATCCACCTGCCAAGCCAGGTCAGGGGTGGTCTATCATGAAGCGTCTGGTCGAAAATTGGGTTATGGTGAGTTGGTGAAAGTGGCCAGTGCATTACCTGTCCCCACTAAAGTCGCTCTCAAAGACCCCAAAGATTTCAAAGTCATCGGGACTTCGGCCAAAAGATTAGATACCCCCGATAAAGTAAACGGTTTGGCCAAATTTGGTATTGATGCGCACCCGGATAAAGTCAAGTTCGCGGTGATCGCCACCAGCCCGGTTTTCGGTGGAAAGTTGATTAGCGTGGATGATAGTCGTGCCTTGAAGATGCCTGGAGTCCTTCAGGTGGTCAAGGTGGATAATGCTGTTGCCGTGATTGGCATTCATACCTGGGCGGCCAAGCGCGGGTTAGGTGCGCTAGAAATCAAATGGGATGAAGGTAAAAGCACTGCAGTGAAAACGGGTGATCTGATCCAGGATTTGCGGGATGCATCCAAAAAACCAGGCGCGGTCGCCAAAAAAGAAGGTAATGCCGCCAGTGCATTTAAAAAAGCCGATAAAACACTGAGTGTGGAATATGAGCAGCCATTTCTGGCACATGCCACGATGGAGCCCATGAACTGCACGGTTGAAGTCGGCGCTTCAGGTTGCGACATCTGGGTAGGCACCCAGATACCGACTTTTGCGCAGGGGATGGCTGCAAAAACGCTGGGTATTCCCGTTGAAAAAGTCAGGCTGCATAACTTCCTGATTGGTGGCGGTTTTGGCAGAAGGCTGGAGTTCGATGGTGTCGTACAAGCTGTCAAAATCGCTAAACAAGTCAAAGGGCCTGTCAAGGTTATCTGGACTCGGGAAGAGGATATCCAGCATGATATGTTCCGGCCCTATTATTTTGATCGTATTTCAGCGGGGCTGGATGCGAAAGGCAAACCTGTTTCCTGGTCGCACCGGATTGTGGGTTCTTCAATCATGGCGAGATTTGCGCCACCAGCAGTCAAAAATGGCGTAGACCCTGATGCCGTAGAAGTGTCAGCTGACCCTCCTTATGAATTGCCTAATCTGTATGTCGATTATGTGCGTGTTGAACCCCGCGATGTACCCACTGCATTCTGGCGTGGCGTAGGCCCTACCCGGGGGACGTTTGTGGTCGAGAGTTTTATCGATGAACTGGCAGCCCTGGCAAAAGTAGACCCGGTGAAATACCGTCTTGATCTGTTAAATAAAACTCCAAGACTCAAAAATGCCCTGCAAATAGCGGCCAGTAAAAGTGACTGGGGCAAGCCGCTGGCAAAAGGGAAAGGCCGTGGCGTTTCAGTCATGCACGCCTTCGGCAGCTTTCTGGCGATGATTGTGGATATCACTGTGAACCCACAGGGTGAAGTGAAAGTAGATAAAGTGGTATGTGCGGTAGATTGCGGGTTGACAGTCAATCCCAACACGGTATTAGCCCAAATTGAAGGCGGCGTTATATTTGGTCTCAGTGCTGTGCTCTACAACGAAATCACCATCAAAAATGGACGTGTAGAACAAACCAACTTCAATGATTATCGCGTGATGCGCATCAATGAAGCGCCCGTGTTTGATATCCATTTGATTAAAAGTGCCGAAGCGCCCGGAGGCATCGGTGAGCCAGGCACGGCGGCCATTGGCGCTGCCTTGGCAAATGCCGTGTTCTCGGCAACGGGAAAACGCATACGCAAGCTGCCAATTGGCAATCAACTACAAGCATAGGAGCCATGATGAAGATAACATCAGGTTTGATGAACATATGCGCCACCATCATCGCTTTCACTTTCTCCCTGAAAGTGTTTGCCATCAGTCCGGCAGACATTAAAAAAGGAGAATATCTGGCCCGGGTGGGTGATTGTGTATCCTGTCACACGGCCCCACATGGCAAAGACTTTGCCGGCGGGCTACCCATGCTTACCCCGGTGGGTGCCATTTACACCACGAATATCACTCCAGACCCTGAAACCGGCATCGGTAAATATACCGAATCCGAGTTTGCCAAAGCGCTACGTCGCGGAGTGGCAAAAGATGGCCACCATCTTTATCCGGCCATGCCATATCCTTCCTATGCCAAAGTCAGCGATACTGACATTCATTACCTGTATGTGTATTTCAAGCATGGCGTCAAACCTGTGCGGCAGGCAAACAAAGCCAGTGAAATTCCATGGCCCTTGAATTACAGGTTCCCATTAGCTATCTGGAATGCAGTTTTCCTCGATAAAGATACATACAAACCTGATCCAAAAAAGGATGCTAACTGGAATCGTGGTGCTTATCTCGTGCAAGGGCTGGGGCATTGCGGCGCTTGCCATACTCCCCGCGGATTGGCATTTCAGGAAAAAGGACTCACGCAAGAATCAGGTAAGTTTTTAAGTGGTGAAACACTCGAAGGCTGGTCTGCTACCAACTTGCGCGGCGACCATAATACCGGTTTGGGCCGATGGTCCGAAAGCGACATTGTTGTTTACCTCAAATCGGGCGCTAATCAACATAGCTCTTCTTTCGGCACCATGACTACCGTGATCAATAACAGTACAGAAGGCATGACCCTGCAAGACTTAACCGGTATCTCTAGCTATTTGAAAACAATAAAAGGGTCAGATGATAAAGGCCAAAAGCCTTATAAATACGATGCCACCGCTACGCTAGCGCAATTTAAAGCGCCGGAAAAGTATCCCGGCGCCAAGTTATATCAACAATATTGTGCTGCCTGTCATAGCCAGAATGGTCAGGGAGTCGCTCCTTATTTATCACCGCTTGCCGGAAATCCGGCAGTGATGGATCCGGACCCATCCTCATTGATCAATGTGATCTTGAATGGCTCGCCCCAGCTAAAACCGCAGGGAGTCGCAGCCCCATTCAATATGCCGAAATTCCGCCATATCCTGAATGATATTGAGGTTGCCCAATTGGTGACTTTTATGCAAAAGAGTTGGAATCACAATCTGGAAGCCACTGATACCAAGGACGTCGCCAAAATTCGTAAAATGCCACCATCTGCACATTGATGATGTGCCGGCATTCATGTTTTGGTGTTTTAGATAAGTTAGCTGTCTTTTCATGAACATGGCGTTGTAAGCTCTATAGTCGTTGCTGTTGCGTAGAGGTGCTTAGTACATCTGCGATCATGACTGTGTATAGAACACGATGGTATTAAGTGCGCATAAAAAAACCTGCCAGATCTGGCAGGTTTTTTGTGTTTATAAAGCAAGCTTATATAGCCAAGCATTGTATAGCTTAAGTATTGAAAGCTTAGTCCTAGAATTTGTAGTGCCAGTAAACACTTAACACTTCGACGCCTGGATTCACGTTGTCTAAATCAGCATTTGATAAGTGGCTTACTGCCAACCCCAGGCTATTCTGTGCATTCAAGTCCTTGGCAATCTCCACCTGTGAACGAAATTCAATAGGGTGACCCAGGTCAATGGCACTGCTGCCACGACTGTAATAGCCTGCTCCCAGGCTAGGTTTCAGGTGCCAGGTATCCGCAAACTGCCAGTCATACAATAAACCTCCCCCTAACCAGATCGATCCGTCAGTAGTTGCTTCAGCACCCAGCCAAGGCTTGAGATTGTCTAACAATACCGAGTTGTCATACACATAATCAAAGCGGAAATCGGCAGCAGAGTGAGGGCCATCGAAATCATAGCTACCCACGGCAAAGCCAATGGTATCTGCATATGTATTTAAAGAAGCCGTGATTGCAAACGCCAGTGCAGCAAAAGTAATTTTTTTCATTGTTTTAACTTTAAGAGTAAGATAATAAATGCAATCAAGCTGCCAGGTCATGATAAGTATATTGTGGCTGGCGATGGCTTCGCCATTCAGTGGATTCAACTGGCTGGCCAGTATTAGCTGGGATATCGCATTTGTTCACCAAATCAGCCAGTGACACCGCGCCCACTAATTCATAATCCCGGTCCAAAACCAATACACTTCTCAACTGCTGATCTGTCATGAAGTCGACCACATAAGCAATCGTTTGGTCTGCAAATACATATTTAGCTTCAAATGCCATGCAGTGAGAAACCCTGGTTTCCTCTAGAGAAAGACCATATGCTACCGCCTTGAGGGCAATATCCTTAATCGTCAACATGCCGATTAAACGGCCATTTTTACAAATAGGTAATGCATCAAAATCATTTTCCTCCATGATTTGAGCAGCTGACTTAAGGGAGTCAAAGGGAGAGGCAGTCATTACGTGAGGGTTCATTGAGCGGCTAATAATCATTTTAAGTCCCCTTATTAATCTTGGTCATACGATGGACATAAATACGGTGGCCCCCTCAGGAACCACCGTAGTGTCGATGACCAAACACGGGAGCATTTAAAGTTTCCATTTTTGGTACCAACGACCGTAGATTAATCAACTTTCGCAACGACCTTTATCAGATATATGCTGTTATTGCTGTAGGATTTATCGGACTTCATCTATCCCGAACGTAATGAGCTAAAGGGATTCAAACCCTTGGATACACTTTTAACGCGCAGACAGGTAAACATAGCAATGAAAGATTTGAAATTAGTCATTTTTGATTGTGATGGTGTCCTGGTGGATAGCGAGCCCATCACCAATCAACTATTTTTAGATATCTTGAAAAGTTATGGCCTTTCAATTCCACATGAAGAGTTTGTCGCCAAATATGTTGGCAGCGGCATGAGTGTGGTTAAGTCACTTTTGTATACCCATCACCACTTCACGCTTCCTGATGATTTTTTCGGTATCTTTAACGCTTTGAGTCTGGAGGCCTTGCAAAGGGATCTCAAACCAATACCTAATGTTGAGAAAGCGATTGATGATCTGACCGTGCCATACTGCCTGGCTTCAAACAGCTCGCCTGAAAAGGTACGCTTGATGCTAAAAAAAACGCAGCTTTTTGAAAGGTTTGAAGGGAAGATTTTTACCTCTAACCTGGTGGCTGCGCCCAAACCCGCTCCCGATATTTACTTGCACGCGGCCCAAGCCAATGGCGTCTCCCCAGACAAAGTTTTGGTCATAGAGGACACTCATATTGGCATCACCGCGGCAGTGGCGGCTGGCATGCAGGTGTTTGGCTATACGGGCACTTTTCCGGCACAGAGATTAATCGATGCCGGTGCCTCGAATACATTCAGCGATATGCGTGATTTAATGGGATTAATGAAAAAAGCTTATGGCTGAAAAAATAAGGCCTATTTGAAAACCAATTTAAGTGCTTCTGGATTATCTATACTGAGAAAATGACCAGCGCCGGCAATGGTTTCCAATGTGGCAGCAGGTAATTGATTCAATGTACGCATTCTCTCCTGCTGGTTTGACCAATCAAACTCGCCATAGACCAGGATAACAGGGCATTTAACCTGCGGATAAAGCGCAGGTGCTTTAGACCAGCTCCGCCAGTTTTTCAGGATATTCCTGCCTAGAAACGCATATCCTGGCCTGTGACCTGTCTTGTCGAAAAGCTTCATTAGCCAAGTTGGTATTTTCTTGATATTAGTCACGCCGCCATTCATCACCAGGCTTAAGAAAAAGCGATTTTCCAGTGCAGCGAAGATGGCACCATGCACAGGAATCGAATAATTCCATAACATGAAGTTAGCAATGAAATTGCCACGACGAATGCCGTCGGCATAGCGGGTTTCATAGTCATAAGTGTTTACGGCAAACACCTGCTTGATTTTATCCGGCAGTGAAGCTGCGATGGTGAGTGCGAGCGTTGCACCGATGGACTCGCCAACCAGCGTGAGGTTATCTAACGATAGCTGATTGATAACCTCAATCATTGCTCCCCTCAGATAAGGTTCGTCATAATTGATGGTTTTGTTGATGGATGACAGGCCGTGCCCGGGCAAGTCGACGGCGTAAACAGTATAGTTCTTTGCATAAAAAGGAATCATCTCGCTAAAAAACTCAATCTGCGTCCTGATGGTATGCATCAGTAAAAGCGGCGCACCTTGACCGGTTTTAATCACGCGGACAGTTTCTCCATTGGCCAGTTTGATGAAGTGTTCTTCACCATTGAATTTCAAGTCTTTTGGTGCATAGTTCATTTCGTTTCCCTTATCAGTTGGTATTCATTGCCAGGTTGTTTGTAAAGCTGAGCCACTGTCAAAAATAGAAGCGTTTGAAAATCACTGATGCATTCACGCCGCCGAATCCAAAACCATTGGATAAGGCGTAATCAATCTTTTTAACCAGCGGTTGTTTGCCGACAATGGTAAGGCCATTGACACGTTCGTCAGCTTGTTCAAGATTAATGGTGGGCGGACAGTATTGGGCTTGAATCGCTTTAATGGTGAATATAGCTTCCAGCCCGCCCGCTGCCCCCAGTAGATGGCCGGTAGAAGATTTTGTGGCACTGATAGCGGGGGCATTCTGGGTTCCGAATACCCGCTTGATCGCCGCCAATTCACCCGCATCACCCACAGGGGTAGAAGTGGCATGCGCATTGATATGATCTATCGCAGCGGGAGCTAATTCTGCCTGATTCAAGGCTATCGACATTGCCCGCGCCGCACCGGAACCATCTTCCGGGCTGGAGGTGATGTGGTAGGCATCCGAAGTGGTGCCATAGCCAACCAGTTCAGCAATAGGGGTTGCGCCCCTTGCGATAGCATGTTCATAAGACTCGATCACCAGAATACCGGCGCCTTCGCCCATGACAAATCCATCGCGGTCCTGATCAAATGGCCTTGAAGCCCGCTCGGGGGTATCAGCATATCGGCTACTCAGTGCTTTGGCAGCAGCAAAGCCGCCCAGGCTTACTTTGTCTATACAGGCTTCGGCGCCACCGCAAATGACAATGTCAGCTTCATTCGCATGGATTAACCTGGCAGCATCGCCAATTGCCTGTACGCCTGCTGCACATGCGGTGACCGGCGCGCCCAGCGGCCCCTTGAATTGATGTTTTAGCGCCACCTGGCCAGCGGCGAGGTTCACCAGGAATGACGGAATGGTAAAAGGCGATAAGCGCTCTACGCCTTCCTGCTCACCTTTGCGGACAGCCTGGGCGATGGCCGGAAAGCCGCCAATGCCGGAGGCGATAATAGTGGCGGTGCGTTCGCTTTCAGCATCATTTTTTGGATGCCACTGTGCCTGATTGATGGCTTCTTCTGCCGCAATCAGGGCAAACTGGATAAACCTGTCTATCCTGCGCAATTCCTTGGCGCTGATATGCTGTGATAAATCCAGCCCGTAAACCGGATCAGTCTCGAATGGTTTTATCCAGCCGGCAATCTTGACTGGGCTGCCTTCTGCCAAGGTATCGGGCAACTTTGAGATGCCGGATTTGCCTTCCAGTAAATGCTTCCAGGCTAATTCAACACCTGTGCCTAGCGGGCTGACCACGCCCATTCCGGTGACAACAATTCTTTTCATAGTAATGATGACCTTAATAACTTATCAAATGGTGCCGGTTGTTTTCGTCAATAACTGTTTGGGATGCGTATTGATCGGTAAACACAACAGGCCGGTGATCAGGGCTAGCGTGATATGGATGGCATAAATGTGGTGAAAGTCGGCAATCTGTAAATCCGTTTTGGCTAGTAACAACACTGTCAATGACACACCGATTACCGTGCCCACCTGGCGTACTGCATGATTGATGGCGCTACCTACAGCATAATCTTTGGTCGGTAGCCCAAAAACCGAAGCGGCTGATAATGAAGGAATGACCAGGCCAACGGATAAGCCGCTCAAAAATAATCCTGGCAGCCACTCTGTGAGGTAATCAGGGCTGGCATCCGGCATCAACATAAACCACAGGCTGCTTAAGGCGTAGGTGATGGTGCCGGTGATCAGTAACGGTCTATGGCCGATCTTTGAGGCAAGCTTGCCGGAAAGGATGGCCGTCGGCACCACGGTTAATGGCCCCGGCATAATGGCAGTCCCCGCCATGGATTGGCTAAAGTGCCAGATATTCTTCATCCAGAAAAAGAAAGAAAAAAACATGATGGCAAACGCAATCGCAAACACAAATCCGGCGACATTGGCGAATAAAAACGTGTTGCTTTTGAACAGGCTTAATTCAAACAATGGTTCTGGATTTGATTTTGCCCATGGGATATAACTGAGCAATAAGGCTAGCCCAACAAGGACGATGCTGACCAGTTCCAAAGCCGACCAGTGGGCAGAATTTAATTCCACGATGCCGAAGGCAATGGCGCCAACGCCTGTCACCAGCTGCAATATGCCTACCCAATCCAGGCGTAATTTATCCCTGGGCTGGATGGATTCCTGCAATATAGCTACGCTTTGCCAGATACAAAACAAACCGATTGGAATGTTGATAAAGAATGCCCATTGCCAACCACCCATATCAATAATCAGGGAACCTATGCCCGGACCTAAGGCTGCCGCCAATGCGCCAACGGCCCCCCACGCACCCATCACTATCATGCGTTTTTCCCGGGGAAAAGCTTCAAGTACAATTGCTAAGGCAGCTGGCGATAGTAAACACGCACCTATTGATTGAATGATCCGGGCCACAATCAGCCAGCCCACGCTGGGTGAAGCGCCGCAGGCGAATGACGCACTGACAAACAGCAATACGCCAAGGATGAACACTTTTTTTCTGCCATACTTATCTGCAATGCCACCTGCCGGAATCAGCATCGCGGCATAGACAATTGAATAGGCATTCATTGCCCAGGATAAGTCTGCAGCGGTTGAGCCAGGAAAACTATGCAGGATATTGTTGAAGCCTGCATACAGAATCGTGGTGTCGAGTGACACCATGAAAATGGCAATGCAGGCAATCGCAAACACACGCCAAGCATTTGGCTGCGCTTTTTCAAGTTGACCGTATGTGGCTTCTACTGGTGTCATGTTTTTCCCGGATAACGAATGGATGGAATGCCATCACTTTGCAGTGATGGCTGGTTATTTATTAATGGTTCAAGAAATAATTAGCGGTGTTGACGAAGCTATCGTGATACTGAAAGATCGAACCATGGTTAGCGTCTGGATACAACACCAATTGTGCATTTTTAAGGTGCTTGTACAGTGTGATTGAGCCTTCAGTGTCCAGCATGGTGTCATTGTTTCCCGTCACAACCAGTACCGGCTGATGGATAGCCTGGAGGGTTTTGTATTCAGGGTCCGGCGTGCTGGTCCATACGATCAGCGCTTTGCCATGCGCATCGGCGATATCTTTACCGCTTTCAGGATCACGGTATTTGGTCCTGGCGTATACACGTGATAAAAATTCAGCGGCAGCTTTTTTGCCAGCATCGGTTTGCGAGAAAAACAGGTAGTCACGTGGGTCCGGTGCGTTGGTTCTCGAAAATGCCTCGTTCAGCACCTTCATGAGATTGTTACCACCGCCTTGATGTGTCGTTCCCGCAAGAATGACTTTGTGGATTAATTCCGGATGCTGGGCAGCGAGCTCTTGCGCAACAAATCCACCCAATGAAAACCCTAACAGGTCGACTTTCTTGTAGCCGAGTGCCTGGATAAAAGCATAAGCGTCTGCCGTCATTTGCGCGACATTATCGGCAACGATGCCATTGGTTGCGCCAACGCCTCTATTATTGAATACCACTACCGGGCGAGTTTTAGCCATGGTGTTCACCAAGGCGGGATCCCACGCATCCATAGTGCCGGTGAAATGCTGCAGAAACACTAATGGTGTGCCAGTTTTTACACCCAACGCACGATAGGAGAATTTGACACCATTCGCCTCTACATATTGTGTAGGCGCAGTCTCGAGTTTATCTGCGGCAGCAGCGATACCAGGCTCTACAATGGAAAATGTGGTAGCGATGAACAGTAACGATTTGATGAATCTATGCACGAATATCTCCTAGGGTTTAATGGGGTTTTAATTGGCCTCAACATATTTAATACCAATCGGTAAATAAATAATATTCATCAATGCTTGCCTTGTCAATCTTTTTTTGTAACAATTGGTATATTATTTAATTGAAAGTATCTTGATGACAACCGAAACCAAAAAAATACGTGGCCGCCCCCGGGTGTTTGATATGGATGAAGCGCTGGAAAAAGCCCTGCAGATTTTCTGGAAAAGAGGCTATGAAGGGGCTTCGCTGGCCGAGCTTACAGAGACGCTAGGCGTGAATAAACCCAGTTTGTATGCTGCTTTCGGCAACAAAGAAGAATTGTTCATGAAAGCGCTGTCAAAATATGTGGCTGGTCCGGTCGCCTTTGTCAGGGAGGTCGTCAACGAACCGACCGCGCGTGATGTGGCGCAAACCTTTTTATATAAGGCAGCAGAATTTTTAACCGAACCTTCACATCCCAAGGGCTGCATGGTGGTGCAGGGCGCTTTGTCGGGCGGAGAAAGTGCCGAAATGATCAAAAGCGTACTCATCCAATATCGAACCGCGTATGAGAAAGTGCTGACCAAACGTTTTGAGCAAGCCAGGAATGACGGAGATTTATCCAGCGATACAAACCCGGAGTCTTTGGCGAAATACCTGGCAACGCTGCATCAAGGCATGTCAGTGCAAGCGACCAGTGGCGCCAGCAAGGAGGATCTTTTGGCGATTGCTGACCTGGCCTTGAATGGATGGCCTAAAGCATAGAAATCTAGCTTTCTGGATTGAGATTAATGAGAGTCAAACGAGTTAACTTTAAAAAAACCTGCGTAAAGCAGGTTTTTTTTATTTAGCCGCTATTGAGATCAATCGTCCGTCGGACTGCGATACCTTGCCAACCAATGCGCATACGGGGCTGGCAATAACCAGGCCGCGTTTTCTTTTTGAAGTTGCTTAGCGGCGAAGTAAGGCCAGTGAGGATTTTCCAGATGTGCACGGCCTATCATGGCTAAATCCAGTTCTTCGTTACGAATCGCGTTATCTGCCAGCGCAGGCGCACCAAAACCCCAGGCGGATGACACCGGGATACCCGCTTCATTACGCACGCGTTGTGCAACAGGCGCCAGGAATGCAGGACCCCAGGGGATGTTGGTTTCGGGAATCGTGAAGCCGACACTGACGCTCAGCATATCCAGGCCGCGCTGTTTCCATGCTTTCACTAATTGAATCGATTCGCTCAAGGTTTCTTCATCTTTGCCATCGTATTCAATCACACCGAAGCGCGCGGTGAGTGGCAGGTTTTCCGGCCAGACCTCGCGGATCGCTTCCAGTGTTTCTATCGTAAAACGCGAGCGGTTTTCAAAACTGCCACCGTAAATATCAGTGCGCTGGTTGGAGTGTGCAGAAGTAAAACTTTGACCGAGGTAACCATGGGCAAAGTGGATTTCCAGCCATTCGAACCCGGCATCCAGCGCGCGTTTAGCGGCAGCGACAAAGTCACCTTTTATGCGAGCGATGTCATCAATGGTCATTTCCTTAGGTACGCGCGGCAGGTCACCGCCAAAAGCAATCGGCGAAGGGCCAATCGGTTGCCATGCACGTGGGTCATTTTCAGGCATATGGTCATCGCCTTCCCAGGGTTTATTGGCGCTGGCTTTGCGGCCGGCATGCGCGATCTGGATGCCCGGCACTGCGCCAGACGCTTTAATCGCTGCCGCGATCTCGCGCAGTTTTTCTGCCTGTGCATCGTTCCATATGCCCAGGCATCCCGGGGTGATGCGGCCTTCGGGCGCCACGCCGGTGGCTTCGACAATGACCAGGCCGCTGCCGCCACGCGCCAGGCTGGTGTAATGGGCGAGGTGCCAGTCGTTGACCACGCCGTCTTCTGCCATGTATTGGCACATGGGCGGAATCGCAATGCGGTTTCTGAGAGTGACATCTTTTAATTGGTAGCTAGAAAATAAGTCAGCCATAGTGGTCCTTTTCAATCAGTGTTAAATGAGTTTTATGCAGGTGTTGAATGCGTCTTGCCTGAAACTAATTGCATTTCGACCACTGCCAATAATAGTCCAACAAATACGATGCTGGCGGCAATCCAGCCGATGGAGGTCAGGCCCAAACCATGTGAAATCACAAGCCCGCCGACCCATGCGCCGGCGGCGTTGCCGATATTAAATGCACCGATATTCATGGCTGAAGCGAGAGTTGGCGCGCCGCTGGCTTTTTCCAGTATCTTGATCTGCAATGAAGGCACCGCAGCAAAACCGGCCACACCGAGCAGACCGACCAGGCTGACGACTGCAATCTGGTTGTGCGCAAATAATGAAAACGAGACCAGTATGGCTATGATGAAAATCAATGCCCCTATCAGCGTGTTGTCGAGGTGAATATCGGCAAGCTTGGCACCTAGGATATTGCCGATCACCATGCCGACGCCGAATAACAGGAACACGGGTGAGATGGCTGCGGGTGAAAAAAGAGCTACATCGGTCAATATAGGTGCCAGGTAAGTGAGCACCGCGAACAGGCCGGTATCTGCAATGATGGTCAACAATAAACCGGCAATCACTTGCGGTTGCAGCAAGGTGGTAATTTCAGATTTAACGTTTACCTTTTCGGCATGATGATCTTTTGGCACAAGGTAATACAGCGCGGCGAGTGCGACCGGGCCTATCATGGTCACGGCCCAGAAAGTGGATCGCCAGCCCAGCATTTGGCCTAACCAGGTACCCGCAGGCACGCCAACCACATTGGCCACCGTGAGGCCGGTGAACATCAAAGCCAATGCAAAGGCACGCTTTTCTTTGGGGACGAGGTCAGTCGCCACTATGGCGCCTATGCCAAAGAATGTGCCGTGCGCGAATGAGGTCACCACTCTGGCGATCATTAACGTGGTGTAATCAGGTGCGATGGCGCAGATCAGGTTGCCTAATGTAAATATGCCCATCAGCCAGAGCAGGGAGTTCTTGCGCGAGAATTTTGCCATCAGGATAGACATGATCGGCGCGCCAACGGCCACACCAAGTGCATAGCCGGTGATCAGTAAACCGGCCATCGGGATGCTTACCTGCAGGTCACGGCTGACTTCCGGCAATAAACCCATAATGACGAATTCGGTGGTCCCTATACCAAACGCGCCAGCCATCAGCGCATATAAGGCGAGTGGAATGCCTGGTGATGAATTTTCTTTTTTCATAGAGCTTGTTTAAAAACGCTTAGGTTAACTTCCATAGTTCGAATATAATCGAACTATGGAATAATATCAAGCATTGTGATAAATTTTAAACATGCGGCAAATTAAGCACCCGAGCATAGACCAGGTAGAACTGACAGACATTATGTATGCGCTGTCGGACCCGACACGTCTTGAAATTGTGGGGATGCTGGCAGGTACGGGCCGTAAAATGACCTGTGGTGAATTTGACCTCAATCGCCCGAAATCCAGTATGTCACATCACTTTAAAATTCTGCGCGCTGCAGGCTTGGTTGAAACCTTAATTGAAGGCACTGAGCATTTAAATACGCTTCGGGTGGATGAGATCGAGCAGAAATTCCCCGGTGTGCTGCAATCGGTACTGCGTGCCCTGGTGCCTGCGAATACTCAGGTTTAAGTTATTCAAGATGTTCTATCAGGTAATCTACAAACGATGCTAATTTAGGTGTCGTTTGTCGTTCTTTCGGATAAATGGCATTTACGGGCCGCGGAGGTGGTTTGAAATCCTGTAGCACTTCTACCAAAGCGCCGCTCTGGATATCCTGATCCAGCAATAGCTTGGGCGCAAGAATCAAACCCAATCCTTTCATGGCAACGGTACGTAATGATTGCGCATGATTGGCATCGAATCGTGAATTGCCAGGCATGGTACTTTCCAGATGTTTGCTCAATTCTTTCCATCCGCCATCAGGTTTCCAGTTGGTGAAATTCAGGCACTGAAATTTTCGCAACTCATCCGGGTGCTTTGGCGTTCCATGTTTCTCCAGGTAAGCGGGCGATGCACAAGTGGCGACTTCAAACTCAGTCAATTTTCTCGCAACATAAGTCGAGTCATTTAGCGCACCTATCCTGATTGCGACATCGAATCCCTCGTCAATAATATCCACAAAGCGGTCGGCCAATGTCAACTCAATCGATACTTCAGGATATTCAAACAGGAAATCGGCAATGATGGGTGTCAGCGTAATCGAGCCGAACCAGATCGGTGCGCTGACCCTGAGCTGGCCTCTCGGGCTACCTCGCAATATTTCTGCCCCAGCTTCCGCCTCATTGATTTGTTTGAGAATCTCTTTGCAATTCCCGTAATAGTTATGACCAATTTCAGTGAGCTGTAATGTGCGCGTGGTTCTTTTAAGCAAAGTCGAACCAAGCCGTTTTTCTAAAGCATTAATGTGTTTGCTAACCATGGATGGTGATAGCCGACAGGCGTTAGCGGCTGCAGTGAAGCTTCTTAGCTCGACTACTTTTGTAAATACTTCCATGCTTTCGAATCGATCCATATTAAACACTAATGGTAAATAATATTTTTAATAATATGCTATTTATTACTTTTGGTGAATAAATCAAAATGCCATCACACATCTGAAAGTGTGATGAATCAGTTAGCTTAAAGCCACCTTTGGAACATCCTTTTAAGCCAGGATGTCGATACCTGAAAACTGGAAAATTGGCATGCAATAGCAGATTGAATTCTTCAGAACCTGAAAGATTATTTTGAATTCAACCATTTAATTTATATGCTTTGATTGGAGTGATGATGAAAACATTTTTAAGTATCGGGTCTGGCCCAGGCATTGGTTTCGCTACCGCAGAACGTTTCGCTAAAGAAGGATTTCATGTGGTGCTGAGCGCGCGTACTGCGGAAAAAACCAAACGCCTGGTCGATCAATTGACTGCTAAAGGATACTCAGCAGAAGCGAAAACGGTAGATGCAGGAAATCCGGCAAGTGTGAGTAACCTGGTTGCCGCCGTTGAAAAGCAGCATGGCGCGATTGAGGTACTGCATTACAACGCTGCCTTTGTCCGCCAGGCTACTATTGCTTCGCAACCTATCGAATCCTTCAATACCGATCTGGCAGTGAACATTGGTGGCTCGCTGGCCGCTACGCAAGCAGTAGCACAAGCCATGGTCAAAAATGGCTCAGGCACTGTGTTATTGACCGGTGGTGGTTTTGCGCTTTCGCCACATCCTGATTATCTTTCTATAAGCATCGGTAAAGCAGGCATTCGTGCACAGGCGCTGGCATTGTTCGACGCTTTGAAAGAGCAGGGTATCCATATTGCAAGCGTGACGGTCGGCACTTTCGTCAATCCGGATTCCAAAGAAGCGACTGATATTGGCGAGGAGTTCTGGAAGTTATATTCACAACCCAAGAGTGCATGGACTGCTGAAGTAATGTATCCGCAAAACTAATTTCAGATAGCCCTCAGGTCCTTTGAATAGTGACTGCCGGGGCTTTTTAAGATTGCTTGTGCCAGGTGGTACAAGCATCTCATTTTGTATTTTCCACATCGCTTGCCCAAGCGAAAGCAAAGTTAAAATTTGTAGAGTTAATCCCTAGCAGGTTGCCAATGAGAATCATTATCAATATAATCCATTGTCTTTCAACCGCCTTGCTCACAGAAGTTTTCCTTTGCAGATTGATCTCACAAAAAGTAGGCTGCTGTCATCATTGGTCTTGCATTATGGTGAGTTAGTCAATCACGTTAATCATCATTTTGGCAGCCGCCATTTTGCAGAGGATGTCGTGCACGATGTCTGCATCGAGCTGATGGAGAACCCGCCTGCCAGCGAGATCAGGACGCCACTGAGTTACCTTAGAAAAATAAGCATGAACCGGGCACTGGACCGCACCCGGCATGAAAAGGTGGGCGCAAATTACCTTGCAAATTTGGCGCCAGATGGCGATAGCCATTTTTATGATGGCGCGGCCGCTTTAGAGTTTGCGCAGAAAATAGAGCAAATCAGGCAGATGATTGATGCCTTGCCGAAAAAGCAAAGACAGGTGTTTTTATTGCATCAGTTATACGAAATTTCGCAGCATGAAATAGCGGTAGAAATGGGCATATCCACCAACATGGTGTCGCGGCATTTCAATAAAGCGCTGGTAAATATCACCGTAGCCAGGAAACAGCTATCCATTTAGAATAAATAAGCTGTCACACACCACCACTTCAACCAGATGAATACTTCCAAGCAGCCCCAGCGGCAACAGCCACCAGAAACCGAATCGAATATTTCGGATTTGATGCCGTATATCAAAGCGGCCAAGGGTAAATTCCCCTCGAAAGAGGAATTGTTTGCCGAGGTAAACCGCGACAGGGATAACCGCAAAAAAGTCATTAAAACGGTGCAATATACAGCGGTTCTGGTCTTTTGTGCTTTAGGTGTGTGGACGGTCAATCCGGCCATTTCAACGGATACTTACTCCACCCGGTATGCTGAGAATGCCCAGTACACATTGCATGATGGGAGTAAAGTGCATTTAAATTCCAACACTACGTTGGTCACCAAACTCAGGCTGCGTTCCCGCGAAATAATGCTGGACAAAGGGGAGGCCGCTTTTACGGTCAAGCATGAATTACGGCCATTCATGGTCGCAGTAAATAATTCCACAGTGCTGGATATAGGTACAGTATTTAATATCTCGAAATGGCAGCAATCCTTTGTCACCACGGTGCTCGAAGGTGAAGTGGAGTTGCAAACCGGAGAGCAAAAAAACAGGTTAACTGCGGGTCAGTCTATTCATGTGACTGATCAGGCAGCAGGAGCTCCGTACCTTGCAGAGATGGAGATGGTCACTGCCTGGTATTCGGGGAAAATTCTGTTTAATAAAACGCCGCTGAAAGATGCGATTGCCAGCATACAGCGCTATAGAAAAGCGCCTATAAAGCTGGACCCACGCGTAGAAGAGTTGCTGATCACCGGTATTTATGACATAAGCAAGGTTGAGCAATTACTGGATAGCATGGATACCATGTTCCCAGTAATAGTGACCCGCGCTAATGACGGCGAAATAAATATTCAAAAAATGCATTCCTGACGTGCTAGTTTCATTGGTGTTAATCGCCTTAACGGTATAGCGGCAAATGCAGCCGCAAATATTATTAAGGGAAACCATGACAGCACGACCCAATGTTCAACTTAGCCATCGTATTAAGTTGAGGCAGTTATCCATCGCAGCATTACTTTTGACCGTATTACTTTCAATGAGCATCCATGTCCATGCAGCGTCGGCTAATATCGATATCGCCGCGCAATCGCTAGACCAGGCGCTTTTGACGCTAGGCAAGCAAAGCGGTGAGAATATTGCCTTCCCCTCAGACCTGGCCAGCAAACTTAAAGCCCCCGCTGTTAAAGGTAATTACAGTGTTCAGCAAGTCCTGGAGATTCTTTTAAAAGGGTCTGGCTTAACCACCCAAAAGACACCGGCTGGTTATTCTGTGGTCAAACAAATCGAGGGTAAAGCTGAAACACTGCCTGAAGTACAAGTGAAAGACCAGGCGATTAAAGATATCCCTGCCGAATATGCCGGTGGCCAGGTTGCCCGTGGCGGTAAAGTGGGTTTGCTGGGCAATAAGGATTTGATGGATACCCCTTTCAGCGCCACACAATATACTTCCAAACTGATCGAAGACCAGCAGGCACAGAATCTTGGTGATGTGCTGGTGAATGATCCCTCCATCCGCAATACCTATGCACGTGGCTCAGGTCGCGACGAATTCAATATTCGCGGTTTTACGCTGTTCAACTACGACGCCATGTTCAATGGCTTGTACGGCATTTCACCGCGTGATTCCAGCTCCATGATAGGTATCGAGCGTGTTGAAGTGCTCAGAGGGCCGAATGCCCTGTTGAACGGGATCGCGCCTGGCGGTTCGGTAGGCGGGGCGATTAATCTGGTGCCTAAGCGTGCCGGCTATCAACCACTCAACCGCATGACTCTTTCTTATATTGACGATAGCCAACTGGCGGCCCATGCGGATGTGGCAAGACGATTTGGCGCAGATCAGCAATTGGGTGTGCGTGTGAATGCGATTAAAAGTTCTGGAGATACGCCTATGGATGGCTCCAAGGAAAGGCTGGATGCCATTGCCATCGGAGTCGATTTTCAAGGCGATGGATTTCGTCTGGAAGGTGACCTGAATTATCAGAACCGCCTCACTTACGCGCGAAGTGGCCTGCTGTTTGTAGCAAGTGGCGTTCAGATTGGATCAGCGCCGGATGCCCGGAGAAACTATTTCCCCAGCTGGACTTACTGGGATAGTAACCAGATTTCAGGCTCAGGACGTGCGGAATTTGATCTGACACCGAATTGGATGGTATATGGTGCTTTAGGTGGCTCTGAATATGATTTCAGCAGTTTGCAGACAAGTTGGCAGTTGCTGAGTCAGCAGGGAGATATGAGAACCAGACCAACCCGTACAAAACAATATGTTAAAACCCTGTCTGGAGAAGTGGGTGTCAGAGGTAAATTCGCCACGGGTGCCTTGAATCACGAGCCAGTGTTGAGTGTGACCAGTTATTTTATGGAGTCTGGATTTTTATCAAACCGGACAAGCGCATTTGGTTTTTCAAATCTGTACGCCTCGCCAGACTTAACTAAGCCAGCTATTTCACTGGTTGGGAATGTCCCGAAAAGTGCCGAAACCAGATTACGCAGTATTGCCCTGGCCGATACCCTGTCCGTGCTGGATAAAAAAGTGCAACTCACGCTGGGCGTGAGGCATCAAGAGGTCATCAGTAATAACTTTGACTCGGCAACAGGTAACAGGGTAGTTGAACAACATTATGATGAATCTAAATTCACACCAGTTGTGGCCTTGGTAATTCGCCCGACAGAACAGTTGTCTTTATACGCGAATTATATTGAGGGGCTTAATCAAGGTCAGATTGCGCCCAATGATCCAATTAATAGAGGAAAGGTCTTTCCGCCAGAAGTGTCCAAGCAAAAAGAGGCTGGTGTGAAGTACGACTTTGGCCGCTTTGCAACCACGGTAAGTGTGTTTGAAATTGAACGTCCAAGTGGCATCACGGATCCTTCCACCGGTATTTTTTCAGTCAATGGAAAACAACGTAACCGTGGCATTGAGTTTTTAACACAAGGGGAAGTGGTCGAGCATGTGCGGTTATTGGGTGGGTTGGCGTTGACTGAGGGTAAGCTGGTCAAGACAGAAGGCGGAAACACGGATGGTAATACAGCACCAGCTGTACCACGACAGCAATTCAATCTGGCAGCCGAATGGGATGCGCCTATGCTACCGGGTCTTACCCTAACCGCCCGTATGTTGCATACCGGTGAACAGTATCTGGACGCCGGTAACACGCAAAAAATCCCGTCATGGAATCGCTATGACTTGGGTGCACGTTATGCGTTTACCACAGGGAAAGTACCTGTCACGGTGAGAGGGGCTATCGAGAACCTGTTTGATAAAAACTACTGGCTTTCTGCTGCACGTGAAGGGTTGTCAGTAGGGGCGCCGAGAACTGTCCTGCTCTCTGTGACGGCTGACTTCTAAGTGGAAATCTGATCTAAAACAGGTATGTAATGGATAGGGAAGGCGGAATGCCTTCCCTTTTTCTTGGGTGAAATGCGCAAAATATGGATGTACTCAAGTAGCGAAGAACCTAGCAGAAATAATCAGTCATTTTTTCACCATCTGTAACTAATCAGAGCGCAGCAGCGTACTAGCAAGAAAAGGTTGTGCATATTGCCTGTAAAAATCAGAGGCAATACTAACGTTGCACATCAATCAAACTGGGTACGACGCAAGCGTCTGTTGTTTTGCTACACAGGCAAAGACGTGAAAACATAAGGAGTGATGACTATGTTAATCAAAAGAATTCAGGCAGCAGCGCTATGTCTGCTTGCATGTTTTGCTATGTCTGCAAGTGCAGGAAACACGACGGCATCTGACACTATTGTTTTAGGCATGGGTTGCTTTTGGGGTGCAGAAAAACGGATAGCAGAGATCCCTGGTGTGATTCGCACTGAAGTGGGCTATGCCGGTGGCAATACCAAGTCTCCAACCTATGAAACCGTTTCCAGAGAAGGGCACGGTAACAAAGCGGATACCCACGCAGAAGTTGTTAAGGTTACCTACGATAAAAGTCCTGGTACGCTTGAGAAAGTGCTGGCTGCGTTCTGGCAAAACCATAACCCAACCCAGGGTAACCGGCAGGGCAATGATGTCGGCTCAAATTATCGCAGTGCTATTTTTTATAGTTCTGATAGCCAGCAGCAAGCCGCTCTGCAAACCATGGAAATCTATCAGCAAGCGCTGACTAAGGCTGGTTTGGGGAAAATCACCACTGAAATTACGCCGCTGAAAACGTTTTACCCGGCTGAAGGTTATCACCAGCAATACCTGAAGAAAAATCCCAACGGTTATTGCGGGTTGGGCGGGACAGGGGTTGCGTTTCCTGGTAGCACGCAGGCAACGTCAGTGATGACTGCGCCACTGGATGGCAGCAAACTTTCAAACAAGCAATTAGTGGTTTTCGAGTCTGAAACCTGCCATTTCTGCAAAATGTTTGAAAAAGACATTATGAGTCAGTGGAAGTCTGGGACCAGTATCGCTAAAACCTATTCCACCCAGGCACCTGCTGGTTGGGCGCTGAAAGAGTCTTTGTGGGCAACCCCTACTATCGTCTTGTTTGAAGATGGCAAAGAAGCGTCGCGCTACACCGGGTATGACGGTAACAAACAACGCTTTTGGCGTTGGCTCGGGGTACAGACACTGAGCGCTCAGCAGAGGAAGATCGCGTTTGAAAAAGCTACCGAGATGCCGTTTAGCGGTTCGCTACTCGATAACCATGCCTCGGGCTATTATGTAGACCCGGTTTCCGGCGAGAGGCTGTTCCGAAGCGACAAGAAATTTAACAGCAACACTGGCTGGCCCAGTTTTTTTGACCCGTTGCCAGGCGCGCTAGTGATGAAAGAGGATGGTGACCACGGTATGCGTCGTACTGAGGTACTCAGTGCCAGTTCCGGTATCCATTTAGGCCATGTGTTTGACGATGGCCCACCACCCACTGGCAAGCGTTACTGCATCAATAGTGCTGTATTGAAGTTTGTGCCGGATAAAAACACAATTCATTAGTACACGTCTCATTAGTACACATCGCGTACATAGCGTTTTTCTGTAGCCATGGCCGATACATAGTCAGCTGCTTGTTCTGCGGTCATGTTGCCATGCGTCTGGATAATGGTTTTCAAAGCGGCATCCACATCTTTCGCCATACGGCTGGCATCACCACATACGCAGAAGTGCGCGCCCTGTTGCAGCCATTGCCACAACTCTGCACCTTGCTCCAGCATGCGATGTTGCACATAGATCTTTTCTTTCTGGTCGCGTGAGAAAGCAGTATCCAGCTTGTGCAGCACACCTGTTTTTTGCAGAGAATCCAGCTCTTCTTTATAGTAAAAATCTGTGGCGGCATGCTGCTCACCAAAGAACAGCCAGTTTTTACCTTTGGCCCCTGTCGCCTTGCGTTCCTGTAAAAAGGCGATGAATGGGGCGATGCCGGTGCCTGGGCCCACCATGATCAGCGGTGCATCCTGATTTTTTGGCGGACGGAAATGCGCTGAGCGTTGCAGGAAGATGGATACGTCATTATCTTGTGCGCGATCCGCCATAAACGTTGAGCAAATGCCTCCGCGCGCCAGGTCTTTGCCGTAACGCACGGTTGATACCGTTAAATGCACCTGGTCCGGATAAATTTTTGGACTGGACGAAATGGAGTACAAGCGTGGCTGCAAGCGTTTTAATGCGCCTAGCCATTTGCAGGCTTCGACTTTAAAGGGGAAAGCCAGTAACAGATCAATCATCTGTTTCCCCCACAGCCAGTCTTTAAGGCGTTCTTCATCTTCCATCAATAATGCAAGGGCCGGGCTGGCGCTATGTTCTTGCACAAATTTCACCATATCCGGGGTAATACGCGCGATTTCGTAGTGATGTAACAAGGCATCGCCTAATGCAAGCTCGCCATGCTCTTTGACTGTCACCATGGTCGAAGCAGAAAGCTTTAATGCGCGCAACATTTCACCTACTAACTCCGGGTTGTTTGTTGGCCACACCCCCAGGGCATCGCCCGCTTCATATTTGAAACCGCTGTTGCTCAAATCAAAGCCAAACTGGCGGATCTCTTTTTCTGCACCATCCGCGTTCAGGCGTTGGTTGATGATCAATCTGGTTTTCAATGGATGTTGACGGGTGTATGCAGGGACTACTGGCAGTTCTGCAAGGTCACTCGCAGTTTCATCCATCACATCAGTCATCGCCAGCGCCGGTTGGCTGACGGGAGCAGCGACATTCGCCAGCACTGAAACAGCTTTATCGAGCCATGCATTGGCGGTATCTTCAAATTCCGGTTCGCAGTCTGCGCGCTCAAGCAGGCGTTGTGCGCCCATGGCTTCCAGTCTTGCATCTAGCTTGCGGCCAAAGCCACAAAACTGGTCATAGTTCGAATCGCCAAATGCCAGCACGGCAAAGCGGATGTTTTCCAAACGGAGCGCATTTTCCGCCTGTAGGCCGTTCCAGAATTGATTGCCATTGTCCGGCGGGTCACCGTCCCCGAATGTGCTGGTGAGTAGTAAAACTTGTGACGCCTTGGCCAAGTCTGCCATGTTGATATCATCCATCGCCATGACCCTGGCATTCAGGCCGCTGGCCTTTAATCGCTTGGCACATTGTTCTGCATAGCCCTCGGCATTGCCAGTCTGTGAAGCCCAAAGAATGGTGACGGCAGTCTCAGATTCTGGCAAACCCGCGGGAGGGGTGACGCTATTTGGCAGCCTGATGCGTGCAAACAGCCCGGCCAGGATACCGTTCACCAATACCTGTTTTTCCGGGGCAAGCGGGGAGTTATCAGGCAGTACCGGAACGCCACCATGTTGACGTGATTCCTGGGTGCGCAAGCCGGTTAAAAATCCTTGCAGGTAAAGTTGTTCCTCAGCTTCCAGAGTTATTTCCGGTGACTTGTCCAGGCCTAGCAACCTGGCTAAAGCATCGATATCTTTCATGTCGAGTTCCTTGTTATTGCTTACTGCTTCACCTGTGCCGGTGTTTGCCAGATTGTTATTTTTCTGGTGTGCAGGTGGCGCACTTGCTACGCGTTTCATCGTCACAGCACAGAATTTAAATTCCGGTTGCTGCGAGATCGGGTCAATCGCATCACTGGTCACCGCATTGATGGTGAGATCGTCACCATAGACATCATTCCAGTGGAAGGGTACGAAGCAATTTCCCGCGCGGACACGGTCAGTCACGATGGAGGGTAGTATCGCTTTGCCTCTGCGTGAAAGAATCTCGACCTGATCTTTGTCGCGTATCCCTAGTGCAGCGGCATCTTCAGGGTGCAGTTCTACAAATGGCCCAGGATTAAGTTTGTTCAATGTAGGGATCTTGCCGGTCTTGGTCATGGTGTGCCATTGGTGTTGCAGGCGGCCTGTATTCAGCACAAACGGAAAATCGTGATCCGGTAATTCGGCAGGCTCCATATGTGGCCGGGCAAAGAAAACCGCTTTACCACTCGCCGTCGCAAAAGCAATGCGTGGCTGGCTGCCGTCTTCACGCACTTTTAATACTTGATTGACACCATCGTTTAGGTAGCGAATCGGGTGCCGGTCAGCCTGGCTATCAGGTGAGCAAGGCCATTGCAGTGGCGTTTCGCGCAAGCGGGCATGGCTGGCACCGCGGATGTCATACCCGGTGTTGAGGTTGGTCGTGCGTGTGATTTCTTCAAACACTTCGGCGGCACTGTTGTAACGAAAACCATCCGCAAAGCCCATCTCGCAAGCGACCCTGGCAATGATCTCCCAGTCAGCCATGGCTTCGCCAGGCGCATCCACTGCCTGCTGGGTCAATGTCATATTGCGTTCGGAGTTGATCATTACGCCTTCTGCTTCGGCCCATAAAGCGCCGGGTAGCAAAATATCGGCATAGCGATTGGTCTCGGTATCGAGGAAGGCATCCTGAGCGATGACCAGTTCAGCTTTCTCAAACCCGGCAATCACATTCTTGCGGTTAGCCATGCTGGCGACCGGATTGGTACAGATCACCCAGCAGGCTTTGATGTTGCCTGCGATCATCTGCTCGAACATGGCGACGGTGCCGCCACCCAGTCGCGTATGCAGCGTGCCTTCCGGCACTTGCCACAATTGTTCGATAAACTGGCGGTCTTGCTCTACCAATACTGAACGTTGACCCGGCAGGCCAGGGCCCATATAACCCATTTCACGACCGCCCATGGCATTCGGTTGCCCGGTCAGAGAAAACGGGCCGCTACCGGGTCGGCAAATTGCGCCCGTGGCCAGATGCAGATTACAAATCGCGTTGGTGTTCCAGGTGCCATGCGTGCTTTGGTTCAAGCCCATGGTCCAGCAGCTTAACCAGTTCTTGCTGGTGCCTATCCATTCAGCAGCCTGGCGGATATCCGAAATATTCAGGCCGGTAATCGCCGCCACTTTTTCCGGCGTATAGTCTTCCAGGAAAGCCGGCATTGCTTCCCAGCCTTCGGTAAATTCGGCGATGAATTCGTTATCGGTATGACCGTTTTTCACCAGCAGGTGCAGCAGTCCATTCAGTAAAGCGAGGTCGGTGCCCGGCTTGATCTGCATGAACAAGCTGGCTTTATCGGCAGTGGTATTACGGCGAGGATCGACCACGATCAACTTGGCACCGGCTTTGACTCTGTCCATCATGCGCAGGAACAGGATGGGATGGCAATCGGCCATATTGGCGCCGGTCACAAAAAACAGGTCAGTCTGGTCAAAGTCCTGGTAAGAGCCCGGCGGACCATCTGCGCCCAGTGACAACTTATAGCCGCTACCGGCACTGGCCATACACAGGCGTGAGTTTGACTCGATGTTATTGCTACCGAGATAGCCTTTGACCAGCTTGTTAGCGAGGTACTGGGACTCAATCGACATCTGGCCGGAAACATACAAGGCAATGGCATCCGGGCCATGCTCATCGAGAATGCCACGCAAGCGGCGCGCGGTTTCCTTAATGGCTTCATCCATGCCGGTGCGCACCGACTCCTGTCCACGACCTGGGCGTACATAGGCATATTCCAGCCGCCCGGATTCAGCAATAGCCTGGATACAGGTGCTACCTTTGGTACACAGACGGCCATAGTTGGTCGGATGCTGCTTGTCACCGTAGACTTTGATCACGCGCCGGGTCTTGGTTGCTAAGTCATCCTCCACTTCCATGACGATGCCGCAACCTACGCCACAATACGGGCAAACTGATTTCACCTGCTTCACCATTGTTGCTGGTCTCGCTTCTATCCAGATAACCTATACCTGAACCCAGACTACGCCATCCCGCACTTCCACCGGGTAGGTGCGCAGGCAAGTATCGGCATCTTCCACGCAGATGCCGGTACGCAGCTGGTAATGGTGTTTGTAGATCGGGGAGGCGACCACATGTTCACCGCCCAGGTCACCGATGATGCCGCGCGAAATGACATTGGCATCACTGTGCGGATCGTAGTTGTCGATGGCATACAGCAGGTCATCCTGCATGCGGAAAATGGCGACCTGGCGATCTTCCACCAGGGCGCACACGCCCATGTTTGGCCAGATGTCATCCAGTGCACACACCAGTTGCCATACGCCGTCAGTGGATGTGGCGGGTTGCGTGGTTGTACTATCAGATGAAGCTGTTTGTTGTAATTGACTCATGGTTCTACTCCGTGGATTACTCAGTTGCAGCCAGGATAGGAATGACTTTCGCTGCCTGCTTTTCCTGTGCCTGCTGTTTTTCTTCTACCGTGGCTGGCCTTAGCTGGTCGCGTTCTTTCACGAATACGATATTCGTGTCACCAGCCATGCTGTTAACAAAGCTGCGGAAGCGTTTTCGCACTTCAGGGTCGTTGACGGCGGTCTTCCATTCATCCTGGTAGTTATTCACCACATGTTGCATCTGTGCTTCCAGTTCTGCACCCAGGCCCAGCGAGTCATGGATAACTACGTCTTTAAGGTAATCGAGGCCGCCTTCCAGGTTGTCGCGCCAGGTGCTGGTGCGTTGAAGGCGGTCGGCAGTGCGGATGTAGAACATCAGGAAGCGGTCTATCATGCGGATTGCATCTTCTTTACTGAGGTCACTCGCAATCAATTCTGCATGACGTGGCTTCATGCCGCCGTTACCACATACATACAAGTTCCAGCCACTTTCGGTAGCAATCAGCCCCACATCTTTGCCCTGTGCTTCGGCACATTCACGGGTACAACCGGATACACCAAACTTGATTTTGTGCGGTGCGCGCAGGCCTTTGTAACGGTTCTCCAGTTGCACGGCCAGGCCGACACTGTCGTCCACGCCATAACGGCACCAGGTGGAACCGACGCAGCTTTTCACGGTACGCAACGATTTGCCATAGGCATGGCCGGATTCAAAACCGGCAGCGATCAGCTCTTCCCAGATATTGGGTAATTGCTCGACGCGGGCACCGAACATGTCCACACGCGCACCACCGGTGACTTTGGTATATAGCTGGTATTTCTTGGCGATCTGGCCAATCGCAATCAGGCCATCCGGCGTCACTTCACCGCCCGGCATGCGTGGTACCACGGAGTAACTGCCATCCTTCTGGATATTGCCGAGGAAGTAGTCGTTGGAATCCTGCAGCGAAGCCAGGTCTTTCTTAAGGATGAAATCGTTCCAGACTGAAGCCAATATACTGGCAGCAGTCGGTTTGCAGATATCGCAGCCCAGGCCTTTGCCGTGCTTGTGCAGCAGGTCACTGAAAGTCCTGATCTCACCCACGCGCACCAGGTGGTATAGCTCCTGGCGAGAATAGGGAAAGTGTTCGCACAAGTGGTTGTTGACGGTCATGCCCAGCTTTACCATCTGCGCCTTCATGACTTGCGTCACTAACGGCACACAACCGCCGCAGGCAGTGCCCGCTTTGGTGCAGGACTTGATGGCACCTATGCTGCAATTGCCGGCAGCCACCGCTTCTCCAATGGCACCTTTGCTGACGTTGTTGCACGAGCAGAGTACGGCGGTATCCGGTAACGCATCCACACCCAGGCCAGGTTTTGCCTTGCCATCGCTGGCAGGCAGAATCAGGAACTCGGGGTTTTCCGGCAATGCCATGTCATTGACGGTCATCTGCTGCAAGGTGCCGTATTCGTCGGCATTGCCGATCAGCACCGCACCCAGCAGTTTTTTGCCATCTTCGCTGACGACGATTTTTTTATAGATATTGCGTACTTCATCTGTGTACTGGTAGCTACGGCAGCCATGAGTCTTGCCATGCGCATCGCCGACGCTGGCGACGTCTACGCCCATCAGTTTGAGCTTGGTGCTCATGTCTGCGCCCTGGAAAGTTGACGCGGTTTCGCCAGCCAGGTGTGCGCAGGCCGTGCGGGCCATATCGTAGCCAGGAGCGACCAGGCCGAACATCTCGTCGTTCCAGCTGGCGCACTCGCCGATGGCATAAATGTCATGGTCGCTGGAGCGGGAGAAGTCATCAATCGCGATACCGCCACGGGCGCCTATCGCTAATCCAGACTCGCGTGCCAGTTCATCACGCGGGCGGATACCGGCAGAGAACACGATCATGTCGGTTTCCAGCCAGGTCTCGTCAAAAAATACCATGCGGTGGCGCGCAGTCGCACCATCCACAATTGCAGTAGTGTTGCGGCTGGTGTGTACGTGTACACCGAGGTTTTCGATCTGGCTACGCAGTACGCGGCCACCGGCTTCATCCACTTGAACCGCCATCAGGCGCGGCGCGAATTCGACGACGTGGGTATCCAGGCCCATATCTCGTAATGCTTTGGCGCATTCCAGGCCCAGCAGGCCACCGCCGACCACCACGCCGCTCTTGGCAGTTTTGCCAGCGGCGGTCATGGCTTCCAGGTCTTCAATCGTGCGGTACACAAAGCAGTTTTCGCGGTCACGCCCTGCAACTGAAGGCACGAAGGGCACCGAACCGGTCGCCAAGACCAGTTTGTCATATGACAGGGTGGTGTTATCTGTCAGGGTGATGAGATGTTGATGGCGATCAATATGGCTCACACGGGCATTCAGGCGCAATTCCAGTCCGGGGCGGTCATAGAAACCAGGCTCGACCAGGGACAGGTCTTCAGCCGTGCTGCCGGAGAAAAAGCTGGAAAGATGCACACGGTCATAAGCAGGGCGTGGTTCTTCGCCCAATACCGTGACTTGCAGGTTGGCGGCGGCCAGGTCAGGATGGCGTTTAACCAGTTCCTGCATAAAATAATGCCCCACCATGCCGTTGCCGACGACTACTATGCGGGTGTGTTGATTCATCGTATGTTCCCCATCAGGTGCAAGCATGCGCTCGGTATTGTTTCCAAAACATGCATTGCGGTTTGCTAAGCTAAAAACGAAAAAAGGCGTCCATAGCTTATCTAGCGACTACCGATGGCAGTTCGAAAAACAAGCTATGGACGCCGTTGTCCATAAAAACTAATCGTTAATAAAACGAGGTTTAATATCTATTGAGCAATTAGCAAGCGACATGCCAATCTGGGATATGCAGTATTGATAACACCTGAAAATTTTTTAAGTGATTGTTTTATTGGTGTTTAATTCAGGTTGGTTAAGCGTTTGGATATATTTTTGTAAGGGGTGGCATGGCTTGTAAAACCAGCTGAGCGCACGGGAATGATGCAAATTAGAGCGTTTGCACCAGAATGGGTCTTGATTGAAGGATAAGTTTTGACGCTGAACTCAGAGATGTTTTAGTTCTTTAGGGGAAGGGTTACCTGGTCAGGTAATAAACAACAAGTAGATCAGGATAAGATTGGCAAGCAAAGAGCAAATAGCGAGCCACTGCCATTTGACCAGCCTGGCGCGGCCAATCAAAGGCGTGCGTGGAATTACCAGGGTTTTCAATTCGCCATGTTCTATTGCCAGCAACATTTCTTCTGCGGTTTCAAACCGGTCGTACGGTTTCTTGGCAATCGCTTTCAGAATCACATTTTCAAGCCAGGCCGGAATTTCAGGACGGTAGCGGCTGGGCTTGATCGGTTCGCCGAAACGGGGTGACTGGAAAGGCTCGATCTCGCCATAAGGGTATTTACGGGTCAGCAAATGATAAAGCGTAACGCCGGCAGCATAGATATCGGCCTGCCTGTCCGCCACCTTGCCATCAAACAGTTCCGGTGCCATAAAACTCGGCGTCCCCGGATTCTCCATTTGCTCAGGCATGGGCAGGGTAGGGTTCAATGCGACACCCAAGTCCAGGATTCGCAGGCGGGTATCGCTGCCGATATGAATATTGGCCGGCTTGATATCGCGGTGCACGATATTCAGGCGGTGCAACATGCTTAAACCGCGTAATAAATCCTGGCCGATATTGGCAACCCCATTCATGGTGAAATGGTGCCCGGCATCCAGACGTTGCTGCAAGGTAGAGCCTTCATGCCAGGTCATCACATAATATAGCGCGCTGCGCTGATCCAGCGTCAGCGGCAGTATTTGCGGTACACACTGCGACACGACGCGCTTGGCCAGCCATTCTTCATTCAATAAGGCTTCGCAACTTTCCTTGTCATCTGCCCGTGATGGTTGCAGGGTTTTTAATACAAACAGTTGCCCGGCGGTATTTTTCACCTGGTAGAGGATGCTCAGGCGGGAGTCGTGAATCACCCTGGTCACGGTAAAACCGTCAATCTGGCTGCCGACCGCTAACCTGGGAGGCAGGGGCAGGCTGAGGGCATCGGCCAGCATATCGGTCAGATGATCCTGGCCGACACTTTCAATGTTTACGATGACGGCGGAAGCATTATCCTGGCCGCCTTTTTCTACCGCCAGCGCAGTCAGGTATTCAGCCACCATTTGCGGTGAGTGGTAGAGCATCAGTGCCCGGTGTATGTCGGCATCGCCGACGGCATCCCACACGCCATCGCTGAGGATGGCATACACATCACCGGGTTGCAGCAGGCCTTCGGCATAATCTACCGTGAGCTGGTCATCAAGCCCGACCGCACGTTTGAGTACATGGCGCATATCCGGCCTGTCCCATACATGGTCAGTAGTCAGACATTGCAATGATTGTTCACGCAGGCGGTAGATACGGGTATCTCCCACATGCGCCAGCACATAACGCTGACCGCGCAAAACCATGGCGGACAACGTCGTCGCCATGCCAGCCATCTTGCTATCCTTGCGCGCTTGCGAGAGTACCCACAGGTTGGCTGCTTGTACGACTTTGTCCAGGGCATGCTGGATGGTCCAGGTTTCCGGGGTGGCATAGTAATCAGCCGAGATGCTCCTGGCCGTCATTTCAGACGCTTCAGCCCCGCCTGCACCGCCACTGACCCCATCTGCCACCAGCATGAGCGCGCCTTTGATCGCCAGTTGTGACTCGGAAGGCGTGACCACAGTGACGTAATCCTCGTTACGCGGCCTGGGGCCGATCACACTATGTTCACCCACTTTAAATACAAGACTCATAAGCGGCTATTTTAATGGTTATGATGGATTGGCGGATATGGTTTTCTTATACCTTGGCCGCAGTCACGCTCGCGGCGCCCCAGGTAGTCCGCCAGCGATTTTTCACACCCGTCAGCCCTACCAGCGCCAGGAGCGCTAATCCGGCAAAAATAATCAAGCCTACCTGGTAGCTGCCGGTGATCTGTTTTGAATACCCCAGGCTGGACGCCAGGTAGAAACCACCAATGCCGCCTGCCATGCCGACCAGGCCGGTCATCACGCCAATTTCCTTACGGAAGCGCTGTGGCACCAATTGGAACACCGCGCCATTACCCATACCGAGTGCCGCCATTGCCAGGATGACTACGCCCAGGCCAGTCAGCTGGGTGCTCATACCAAAACTCAATGTGAACAGGAACACAGCGGCCAGCGCATACATGGTACTCAGCGTGCGGATGCCGCCAATACGGTCAGCCAACAGTCCGCCAAACGGACGTACCAGTGAACCGGCGAACACACAGGCAGCGGTGAAGTAACCGGCATGCACAGGATCCAGGCCATACTGGTCATGGAAGTAAATCGTCAGCGAAGAAGCCATGCCGACAAAGCCACCGAAAGTCACGCAATAGAACAGCATAAACCACCAGGCATCTTTGTCTTTCAGTACAGCCATATACTGGGACAATGATTTCGGTGCCGGTGTATCCGGCGCATCTTTGGCAAACACGGTATAGACAATCAGGGCCAGCAATAATGGGATCAGGGCCAGGCCAAACACATTGTTCCAGCCGAAAGCCACTGCCAGTCCGGGCGCAAATAACGCCGCCAGGGCTGTGCCAGAGTTGCCCGCACCCGCAATGCCCAGCGCCGTGCCTTGATGTTCAGGCGGATACCAGCGTGAAGCCAGCGGCAGCGCCACAGCAAATGCAGCACCGGCGAAACCGAGAAACACACCGAGCAGCAAAGCTTGCTGATACGTATGTATGCCATGTAACCAAGCGATGAGCAAGGCAGCCAGTACGATCACCTGGCCGATCAGGCCGGCTTTTTTAGGCTTGAGCTGGTCTACCAGTACGCCCATCACGATGCGCAACAGCGCACCGGTCAGTACCGGCGTGGCGACCATCAGGCCTTTTTGTGCCGGGTTTAATTGCAGGTCAGCGGCAATTTGCACTGCCAGCGGCCCCAGCATGACCCACACCATAAAGCTCAGGTCAAAATAAAAGAACGCTGAAAACAGTGTAGGTTTGTGGCCTACCTCCCAAAAACTTTTTTTCATGTTAAATCTCCGTGTATTTCAAAACATTGTATTTGTCATGCTTGTGAATGCATTTTTTTAATTGCCATTCACCGCTTGTAAATATTCAAATTGCCCCAGCATTTCTAGGGTCTTGGCACTATTTGCCATGTTGACTACTTCACCCACCACGATCATGGCCGGGCTCTTCATCTGGTGCTGGTGACTCAGCATGGGCATGGCTTCAATGGTGCTCACCAGTGCGCGTTCATCGACGCGGGTAGCGCTTTCCACAATCATGCACGGCATGTTTTTTGACATACCGGCAGCGATCAATTCGCGGCTGATATCGGCCAGGTGCTGCATGCCCATGTAAATCACCAGGGTGGTATTGCTTTCTACCAGGGCCCGCCAGGGTAATGGCCCGCCATCCTGCGTATGGCCGGTGACCAGGGTTACACCATGGTTGAGGCCGCGATGCGTGACCGGTACATCCATACTGGCGCAAGCGCTCAGGCCGCTAGTCATCCCGGGAATAATCTCGTAGCTGACACCCGCTGCGCGCAAAGCCAGCATTTCTTCACCGCCACGGCCAAACACGAACGGGTCGCCGCCCTTGAGACGCACCACTACCTGTCCTTGCTCGGCCAGCGCGATCATCATGCGGTTGATAAAGTGCTGCGGGGTAGACTTGCAGCCGCCACGCTTACCCACGTGCACGATACGTGCCTGCGGGCAATGCGTGAGCAGGTCCGGGTTGACCAGGTCATCGACCAGCACGACTTCGGCTTGCTGCAATGCCTTGACGGCCTTGAGCGTGATCAGGTCTGGGTCACCAGGTCCGGCACCTACTAAAAAAACTTTTCCGGCTGTCGTCATAACGTCTTCCTTACATTAAACAATCAAAAGGTGTACATGGCGGTTAACCATAATTTCTCGGTATCCTGTATGCGTCCGCGGTTGGTCAAAGCATTTGTCACAGCATTGGCCGCGCCAGCATATTGGTCGTCTTCGGTATATTTGCCGTATTCGAATTTGGTCATCCAGTTTTTGTCGATATTCCAGGTCACGGCGGCATTCCATTCATGGCCATAGCGGTTGCCATTAGCGGTTGCGCCACCATTCACGGTAAAGAAATCCTCATCTGAACGGATGTCGTGGTAATCGACAAAAAACAGGAAATCGCCATATTTATAAGTGGCTGTGATGAATGAGTCTTTAATGCCCTGGCGTGGTGTCACCAAAAACTTGTCTACCCAGCCCTGGAACAAGTGGTTGGTACCAAAAGGCGTCTGGAAGGCATACTGGCCATCGTTGCTGGAGAGCAGTTCCTGGTCCACACGCAGGTTGAAATTGTCTATGGCAAACCCGCCACCCAGTTTGTAATAGTGGGCATCAATCCGGTTGTCGCCACCCTTGTAATCTGTTTGTTTGGCATATTCGGCCGTGTAATGCGCACGATAATTAGGCGTGAACGGGTGGGTGCCATCCAGGCGCACGCCTATGATCTTGTTGGATTGATCCGCCAGCAAATTATTGAACGTATTGTTAAGTGCAGCAGCACCAAACCACGCGTTGCCCAGGCCCAGGTTTTCAAAGTTTGAAAAATAGCCATAACCGACCAGGAATTCGGTAGGCGAGATACGATAGCGGGCATTGGCGATTTCCAGGTCGCCACTGCGGTGCGAGGTGAAAATCTGCCTGACACGGTCAAAGTGCGCTAAAAAGATTTCTGTATCAGGGATGGTTTTGTTAAACACCGAAATACCATCAAACACCTGGGTGTTCTGGCGGAAGGCAATGTCGCCGATAAAACGCACATTATCCAGGTTGACCGCCTGGCGACCTGCACGGATACGTGTGTTCTTGATACCGGTCCAATCGACAAACAGCTGGTTGATATCGGTGTAGTCAGCGTCTACTACTTTAGCGTAGTTGATGCTGTCGCTTTCGTTAGAAGCGCCATTTGTTCTGACGGTGTTGGTTCCGTCATTAAAGTCATCCTTGAGTTTGCTGACATTGGTGATTTGCGCGGCAAAACTCCAGTTATGGTATGGCGCGGTTTGCCAGCCAATCAGGCTGCGTAAGGTGACGGCATTGGCATTGTCCAGCTCCCGGTTAGCGGTCGGGTTGGCCGAGCCATTGGCAAAGGTGGCTGGCTGCAGGCCATCCTGGTCTACATGTTCATAACGTAATCTGAAACTGGTCATATTCTTGCCGGTTTTAATCGCATCCATAAATGTGTATTCAGGTAAAACTTCTTCTTCAGCCACCACTTGCATGCTCATTGCTGCCATCAATACAGCCAATGAGGCTTGACGCAATCGTTGGTAAGAGTTAGCTTTCATGTTGTTGCTCCTTTGCTTAAGTGGGTAACCATACTTCGATGAGGTATGCGGTGCTGGCGGGTTGCCGCCCGTCAGCACCACTTTTATGCCGCTTTTTTGGCGTGTCTTTCATACAAAAACTTCAATACTTCACTGCGCAGCCGCGTGTAGGCCTGGTCTTCGACCAGTTGCAGTCGATTGCGCGGACGGGGTAGATCCACTTCCAGGATCTCGCCGATGGTCGCCGCCGGGCCATTGGTCATCATGACGATGCGGTCAGACAGCAGCACGGCTTCATCTACATCGTGCGTGACCATCACCGCGGTACAGCCCGAGCGCGCCATAATGCTCATCAACTCATCCTGCAAGCCGGCACGGGTCAATGCATCCAGTGCACCAAACGGTTCATCCAGCAGCAATACTTTGGGTTCCATCGCCAGTGCGCGGGCAATGCCTACCCGTTGTTTCATGCCGCCTGAGATTTCATTCGGACGTTTTTCGATGGCATGGCTGAGGCCTACCAGTTCCAGTGCGGCGGTTGTGCGATCAGCCAGTTGCGTTTTACTTTCGCTGTCTCCGAAAACGCGTTCTACTGCCAGGTATACGTTTTCAAAACAGGTCAACCACGGCAGCAAAGAGTGGTTCTGGAACACCACGGCACGCTCAGGACCAGGTTTGGATATTTCGCGACCGGCACAGAATAAATAGCCATCGGTTGGTTGTAACAAGCCGGCAATCAGGTTGAGTACAGTAGATTTTCCGCAGCCTGAGTGGCCGATGATGGAGATGAACTCGCCTTCGCGGATAGACAGGTTGATATCTTTCAGTGCCTGGAAACTGCCTTTTTTGGTTTGAAACGTCATATTGACGTTTTCAATCAGGACATAACGGTCTTGCGTTACGGTTGTCATCATGGATTCCTTTATGGTTTATTCGTAGCTGTAGCGTTTAGCCACCAGAACCAGCAACTGTTCCAGCAATAAACCGACAATGCCGACAATGAAGATGGCGATGATGATGTGTTCCACATTCAGGTTGTTCCACTCATCCCATACCCAGAAACCGATGCCCACGCCGCCGGTCAGCATTTCTGCAGCGACAATCACCAGCCAGGCAGCCCCGATCGACAAACGCACACCGGTCATCATGTAAGGCATGACATAAGGCAGCAGGATTTTGGTGACCACTTTCCACTCGGACAGGTTGAGCACTTTTGCCACATTCAGGTAATCTTCAGGCACCTTGCTGACACCGACTGCGGTGTTGATGATCATTGGCCAGACAGCGGTGATGAAGATCACCCAGATTGCAGCCGGGTCAGCCGCTTTGAATACCAGCAAGCCAATCGGTAACCAGGCAAGTGGGGATACCGGTTTCAGCAGGCTGATGATCGGTGCCGCCATCCTTGACATAAAGGTGTAGCGGCCAATCACAAAGCCCATCGGGATCCCGACAATAGCGGCCAGTGCAAAACCGGTGGCAACACGCTTAAGCGAATTGAGGATGTTCCAGCCTATGCCCATATCGTTGGGGTTGTTGATATAGAAGGGATCACCGAACAACTCCACTGCTGACAGCCAGGTTTTTACCGGGCCGGGCACGCCCTGTGTCAACGCCGCGACGGTGGCCCAGATAGCGCCAAATACCAGCAAGCCGATCATGGGCGGCAGTAGCCATTCAACGACCACTTTGGCGGCTGCCGCCCATGCGCCCCGCCGCTGCAACGACGGGGTGGCTGCTGTTGCTGTGGTCGAGAGAGGGTTCACCACAGCCACAACCGGTTTCGCAGGAGCCTCTACGCTTGCCTGCATGATTTCTTCCTTGTTAAAGCTGACGACACTCATAGTCATTCTCCTGTTTAAGAATTAAGCTTTAACTTTGAAACTGTTGGCATAGGCTTTCGGATCCTTGCCATCCCACACCACACCATCCATCAGCTTGCTGCTGCGCATCACATCGGTGGGCACCGAGATGCCCAGCGATTTGGCAGCTTCGGTGTAGATATCAATACGGTTTACCTTTTTTGCCACGCCCAGGTAATCCGGGTCAGACTTCAGCAAGCCCCAGCGTTTATGCTGCGTCAGGAACCACATGCCGTCAGACAGGTAAGGGAAATTGACCTTGCCATCGTTGAAGAACTTCATGTAGTTCGGGTCTTCCCATTTTTTGCCGATGCCATTGTCGTAATGGCCGAGGAAGCGTCCTTCGATCACTTCTTCGGGGGCGTTGACATAGGCTTTGCCAGCGATCAGCTTGGCCACTTCAGGGCGGTTTTTGGTGGCGTCGATATAGCGGCAGGCTTCGAGGATAGCTTTGGTCAATGCCAGTGCGGTATTCGGGTTCTTAGCGATAAACTCTGCGGTAGTCCCCAGCACTTTTTCCGGGTGGTCAGTCCAGATATCCTGGCTGGTGGTCACCGTGAAACCGATCTTGTCGTAAATGGCGCGCGCGTTCCATGGTTCGCCGACACAGTAACCATCCATATTGCCGATACGCATATTGGCCACCATTTGTGGTGGTGGCACGACGATGGTTTTCACGTCTTTCATCGGGTTGATGCCGTAGTTGGCCAGCCAGTAATACAGCCACATGGCGTGGGTGCCGGTCGGGAAAGTCTGCGCAAACGTGAAGTCACGGTTTTCGTTATCCAGCAGCCTTTTCAGGGTACCGCCGCTGGTGACGCCTTTTTCTTTCAACTGGTTGGCCAGCGTGATGCCTTGGCCATTGTGGTTCAGCGTCATCAGCACATTCATGTCTTTCTGTTGACCGCCTATGCCCAATTGCACACCATAAATAAGGCCATACAGAACATGTGCAGCATGCAGTTCACCATTCACCAGCTTGTCGCGCACGCCAGCCCAGGAGGCTTCTTTGGAAGGCACAATCTTGATGCCGTATTTTTTATCGAAGCCCATTTGCGCGGCGACCACGATAGGCGCACAGTCAGTTAACGGAATAAAACCGACCTTCACTTCTGTGATTTCAGGGGCGTCTGAACCGGCGGCCCAGGCCTGGCTTCGGATAGCAGAAGGCACCATGTTCATCATGGCGGCGGCGCCAAAGGCACCGGCCAGGGTATGCATGAAGAAATGGCGGCGCTGGCTATCTACCTGCTCAGCCTGTTTCTCTGCTGCAGGAAGAATGACTGTTTTCTTATCTGAACTGCTCATTGCTGCTCCTTGATATGATGAATCTGGATAATGATGAATTTGGGAAACGTAAAAACGAAAAAAGGCGTCCTGAGTGCAAACGAGGGTTCGTTTACACTCAGGACGCCTTTGTCCTCAATCTTTTAAAAACTGCTTACGATGAGTGGCCTGATTTTTATCAAGCTCGCAATTTCAACTTACTTCACTCGTATCCAACCGCCGTTAGCTGAGTACTTAAAACCAGTTCAGCAATTGTTATGCCAGAAATGTGGTAGTGTTTAAGTGGTTGTTCTGGTGAGGTTTTTTGATATTCTTTTGGAAGCTGTCAGCAGTATGCATCGCACCATACAAGTGCGGATGCACCAAGTAGACGGTGATTAACCGGTGTTTTTGTGCAGGGCGAGGATGTTCTCAGCGACATCAATCACCTTACGGTTTTGTTCCATCGCTGTGCTGCGCAGAGACTTGTAAGCTTCCATTTCATTGATGCCGAGTGTGCTCATGAGCACCCCTTTGGCACGTTCAATCTGCTTGCGTTCGACCAGCGCCTTGCGGGTATCCGACAGTTCACTTTCCATATCAGCGATCTGCTGTGATTGCTGCTGCAACAGGCTGATCATCGAGGCGATCGGGTAAGTTTTCAGGGTGTCGTTCGCCTGGAAATTCAACGCACTTTCCACAGGAATAGCCAGGTTGAAAAATGTGCTGTCCAAGGCGGAAGATCGCTTGGCCGCAATTGTATTCAAATACTCCTGCGTTTGTTCAAGATCGTGCTTGGCTTGATGCGCCAGCACTTTCAGCATGCGGTGCATTTTCTCAATCAACTGGCATTGGATCTGCCATATTTCGGTTTGCTGCTGTGTACATAACTCAAACCAGATGTGTGCATCACTGGGTTTCAGTGGCTGCTGGTCTTTGGCAGAAGTCAGTTTGTGGCGGTATCTCAGGTGCTGTTGATGTTGGCTGGTAGCCTGCAAGGTGGCCCATGCCTGTCTTAATTCTTCACCGCCCAGCTGGCTGAATAATTCAAAGTGTCGTTCTTGCTGAGCGACCAGTTCCAGCAGTTTTTGCTGGTGCGGCAATTGCAAGCTGCCTGAACCAAAGATGTAAGAGCCGACCGCGCGCTCCTGACCTGCGAACTCCTTGCCTTGAATCAGGTTGTACAGCGTGAGCAGGCATGTGGAGATTTTATTGTTCACCGAGCTGTCCGTGATCTCAAAAATCAGCGAGATCAGGCTGGCAATCAGGCGGCTGAATGATTCAATACAATTGGTAAAAGAAATCTTATGCAGGGTCACCTGGTGGCGCAACGATGTTTGCTGGTCCAGGCCCAGCAGTATCCAGGAAATCAAGGTCAGTTGCTTGGCATCTGCAAGCGCGTTTTGATTCAGATGCTGTGTTAATGCTTGCCTGAAGCGCGATTCCAACGCAAGGCTCGTACTGATGATCTCAGCGCGTTCTGACGCAAAGCGCTTGCCGGATGAAGCCAGGTACAGGGAGCTTGCCCCCCGTTCAGCCTGCATCTGGTGCACCATCTGACCTATGCTTTCAACAAACTGAATACAGGTATCGAGGCGCTCGAGCTCTTCGATATGCCTGATTTTTGCCAGGATGATGGTTTGTTCGGGAGAGATATCAGTACGCATTAATTAATTACTAAGCAAAAAATGTGCACACTAAACAGGCACATGTTTTTTTGATGACGAAAATAGAAAAAACTGCCTGGAAAGTAGCCTGATGCAGATTAAGGGTTTACTGGCGCAGGCGATGCAGAGTCTATTGCCAGCCGCCGCCTAACACTTTATACAAGGTTAATTGGCTGGCGGCATCGTTTAATTCCAAGGTCACCAGTGATTGCTCGGCAGTATAAAGTGTTCTTTGCGCATCGAGAACGACCAGATAACTATCCACACCATTTTTAAAGCGGGCATCAGCCAGTTGAAACGCCGCTGAAGCCGCATCGGTCAATGACTTTTGCGCCTCTATTTGTGTCTGTATTCCCTCGCGTTGCACCAACACATCAGCCACTTCCCTGAAGGCGGTTTGTACGGTTTTTTCATATTGCGCGAGCAGGATTTGCTGGTTCTTTTCACCAATGGTGAGGTTGGCGCGGTTACGGCCACCATTGAAGATAGGCAGGCTGATCTGCGGCACAAAAGTCCATATGCGGGAACCTGGACCAAACAGGCCATTCAGCTCGGTGCTTGCACTGCCTACTGTGGTGGTCAGGCTGATGGTAGGAAAGAACGCAGCACGGAGTGCACCAATATTGGCATTGGCACCTTCCAGCAGGTGTTCGGCAGCACGCACATCAGGACGTTGCTGCAAGGTTTTTGAAGTCACACCGCGTGGCAAGGCTGTGAAAAGCGCTACGCTGGACAACGCGCTATCCGGCAACCAGGCCGCCGGTACTATGCTCCCAGCCAGCAGGTTAAGTGCATTGATATCCTGCTGGATCTGGATATTGTAAGTTGCGACGGCGACGCGTGCATTATCCACACTGGTTTGCAATTGTTTTAAAGTGAGCGCATTGGCGACACCCAGGTCAAACATCTTTTGATTGATATCGTAAGTATTCTGCTGACTTTTCAGTGTCTGCTGCGCGATAGCCAGCCGCTTTTTATCGGCAGCCAGCGTCAGCCATGCGGTAGAGATTTCAGCCACCAGGCTGATTTGCGTGGTTTTGCGGTTTTCTTCTTCCGAATAAAATGTCTGTAAAGCCTGGGCATTTAAATTACGGATACGGCCAAACAAATCCAGCTCATAGGCACTGAACCCTACGGTGGCACGATATACATGGGATACGTTGCCGCTGTTATTATTGCTCGCTGCCACGGTGCCAGCAGCCACATTGCCATTATTGCCAACGTTAGAAAGCCCTTTAGAGGCAGTTTCTGACAAAGTGGCGGCAACGGTAGGAAACAAGTCTGCGCGCTGTACCTGGTATTGCGCCCTGGCTCTTTCGATATTCAGGGTGGCCACCCGCAAGTCACGGTTATTTTTGAGGGAAAGATCGATTACCTGCTGCAGTCTTTTATTGGTGACGAAAGACTGCCATTTAATTTCAGCCAGCGCTTTCTGTTCATTAGCGACATCGCCAAGTGTGGCAGGCACTGGCGCTTCAGGCCGGCTGTAAAAGGGCGCAAGATTGATGCAGGCTGTCAACGCGAGTGCGCCGGCGAGTAATGTGGCCAGTTTTAGAGGATTGAGTATGAAGTGCAACTTATTCATGGCCAGCTTTGATTTGTGGATGTGTTTCAGGTGAAGCATTCTCAGCCTGGTAAGGAAACAGCGAGCGTATCAACACATAAAACAGCGGTACAAAGAATATGCCGAGGAAAGTGGCCGTCAGCATACCACCCAACACCCCCGTGCCTATCGCCTGGCGGCTGACCGCGCCAGCCCCTTCACTGAACGCTAGCGGTAATACGCCGAAAATAAACGCCAGAGAAGTCATCAGGATAGGGCGCAAGCGCAGTTGTACGGCTTCCAGTGTCGCTTCAATCAGCGGCTTGCCCTGTTCCTGCAGGTGCTTGGCAAATTCAACAATCAGGATGGCGTTCTTGGCCGCCAGGCCTATGGTGGTCAGCAAGCCGACCTGGAAGTACACATCGGCTGTCAGCCCACGCAAGGTGGTGGCCAGCACTGCGCCCAGAATGCCAAGCGGCACCACCAGGATCACCGAGAAAGGCACCGCCCAGCTTTCGTATAATGCCGCCAGGCAGAGGAAAACGAAAATGATAGACACCGCGTATAGCAACGGCGCTTGGGATCCGGATAAACGTTCCTGGTAAGATTGCGCGCTCCATTCATAGCCTATGCCTGTCGGCAATTGCTTGATAATGTCCTCGACGATCAGCATGGCTTCACCGGTACTGATGCCTTTGGCCGGTTCACCGACAATCTCCATGGACGAGATACCATTAAAGCGTTCGAGCAGGGGCGAGCCGGATACCCACTTGGTATTTGAGAAAGCGGAGAAGGGCACCATGTCATTGGTCGTGTTGCGCACATACCAGCGTTCGATATCCTCAGGCTGCATGCGGAACGGCGCATCACCCTGCAGGTAGACTCTTTTTACGCGACCTTTATTAATGAAATCATTGACATAAGTACCACCCATGGCAATCGAGAGGGTGGAGTTAATGCTGGCGGTCGTCAGATTGTAAATACCGGTTTTCTGGTCATCGATGTTCACCCTGAACATAGGCGTATCATCCAGCCCGCTCGGGCGCACCCGGTTCAATTTGGGGTTTTGTGATGCCAGTTCAATAAAGTGGTTTCTGGCCGCCATTAAGCCATCATGGCCCAAACCACCTACATCTTTCAATTCCAGCGTAAAGCCGGAGCCCTGGCCCAGACCGCGCACCGGTGCTGGCTGCGTCACAAATAGCTTAGCATCGCGTATCCCGGATAAGGCTTTGGTCGCCTTGTCGGCCAGTGACGCGGCATCCTCGCCTTCGCCACGTACCGACCAGTCTTTCAGGCGGATAAATGCGCGCCCCGAGTTCTGGCTGCCACCACCACCTTGTCCCTGTCCGGCAATCGTTAAAAACTGGTCTATCACTGCATCCTGGCTATTCAGGTATTTTTCAACCTGTTTCAGCACCTGTTGCATACGAGCATCAGTCGCACCTACCGGCAGCTGGATCTGTGCGCTCAGTGTGCCCTGGTCTTCGGTCGGTAGAAAGGAGCTGGGCAGGCGCGCGAATAACACTGCCAGCACTATGATGATGCCGCCATATACCAGCATGGTCAGCATTTTTCTACGCAGTATCGTTTCTACCGAGGCTTGGTATCGGGCTGACATCGTATCGAACGCCGGGTTAAACCAGCGGAAGAACCAGCCAAACATGCCTCCCGAGGTCGATTTTTCATGCGACACCGGTTTGAGCAAGGTTGCACACAGCGCTGGTGTCAGCGTTAATGCGACCAGCACGGACAACAGCATGGCTGAGACGATGGTGATGGAAAACTGGCGGTAAATCACGCCGGTGGCACCACCAAAGAATGCCATCGGGATAAATACCGCAGACAATACCAGTGAAATACCGACCAGCGCGCTGGTGATCTCGCTCATGGATTTGCGGGTGGCCTCCTTGGGACTCAGGCCTTCTTCACGCATGATACGCTCCACGTTTTCGACCACTACGATGGCGTCATCCACCAGCAGGCCAATCGCGAGTACCAGGCCAAACATGGTCAACGTGTTAATGGAGAAGCCAAATGCTGCCAGCACGCCGAAAGTACCGAGTAAGACCACCGGCACCGCAATCGCCGGAATCAGGGTCGCACGCAGGTTCTGCAGGAACACGTACATGATGATCACCACCAGTAAAATCGCTTCCACCAGCGATTTCACCACCTCCTTGATCGAAAGCCGCACGAATGGCGTGGTGTCATAAGGGATATACACGCTAAGCTTCAACTCAGCAGGAAAGTAGGGTTCAAGTTCGACCAATTTGTCTTTCACTGCCTGCGCAGTCGCCAGCGCATTGGCACCGGAAGCCAGCCGTACCCCAAAAGCGGCCGAGGTTTTACCATTGAGCCTGGCGACCGGCGTATAACTCTCAGCGCCCAGCTCTACTCTGGCAACATCAGATAAATGCACCAGGAAACCGTCAGCCCCGGATTTGACGATGATCTGCTTGAACTGGTCTACCGTCTGTAATTTGCTGCGTGCGGTGATCGGCGCGTTCAGTTCCTGGCTGTTGACGGCAGGTAATGCGCCCAGCTGGCCGGAGGAGACTTCAGTGTTCTGTGCCTGTACAGCCGCAGAAATATCCGAAGGGATCAGATTGTATTTTTGCAGTTTGGCCGGATCCAGCCATATACGCATGGCGTAGCCCGAGCCCAGCGTTTGCACATCACCCACCCCATCCAGGCGGCTGATCTGGTCTATCAGGTTGCTGGAAATATAATCGCCGATATCAATTGCCCGAACGCTGGGGTTATCAGACATCAGCGACACCACCATCAGGAAATCAATACCGGTTTTTGCAACCGTCACGCCCTGGCTTTGTACGATCTGCGGCAAACGTGGCATGGCTTGCTGCAATTTGTTCTGCACCTGCATCTGCGCCACATCGGGGTTGGTGCCGGCGTCAAACGTCAGGCTGATGCTCGCAGTACCTGAAGAAGTGCTGCTGGCCGACATATAGGTGAGGTTATCAATCCCCTTCATATACTGTTCGATCACCTGGGTGACCGAGTTTTCAATCGTATCGGCAGCAGCGCCTGTATAAGTCGCATTGATGGACACACGCGGCGGGGCGATGTCTGGATACTGTTCCAGTGGCAGCCACTCAATCGCGCCTATCCCGGCCAGCATGATGACAATCGCAATCACCCAGGCAAAAATCGGACGTTGTATAAAAAAGGCGGCCATGAATAAAGTCTTTTAGTGTGGGATGTTCAGTATCTGGTCCAAGCGCCCGGCATTATTGTTTGGGTGCTTGTTGAGGCTGTGGGTTGTTCGCTGAAGCCGTCGCGGGAGGCACAAAAGGCACCGGCTTGACGACACTGCCGACGCTGGCCTTCTGCACACCATCCATCACCACACGCTCACCGGCCTGCAGGCCTTTGCTGACCCGCCATGCGTCGCCGTTAGTGCCATTGGTTTCTATGATTTTCTGTTGCACTTTTTGCGCTGCATCCACTACCAGCACTGTGGGTTCACCCCGTGTATTCCGGGTCACTGCGCGTTGCGGCACCAGGATGGCCTCTTTATCCATTGCCACATCGATCAGGGCATGCACATACATGCCAGGCAGCAATACGCCTTCCGGGTTAGGCACCACTGCACGTAAAGTCACCGCACCGGAAGCCGTATTCACACTGACGCCACTGAATTTGAGTTTACCTGCATGTGCATAGGTCGAGCCGTCTTCCAGCACTACCCGCACCGGCACTTCTTTTTGCGTGTTGCCGGTCAGTTTCCCGGCCGCAATATCCCGTCTCAGTGTTAACAGGTCGCTACTGGATTGAATCACATCAACATAAATAGGGTCCAGTTGTTGCACGGTCGTGAGTGCCGCTTCCTGATTGGCAGTCACCAGCGCGCCTGGGGTAAAGGTTGAAGTAGAAACAAAACCGGTGATTGGAGAAACCAGCTTGGTGAAATCCAGGTTGATCCTGGCCGTACTCAACATGGCCCTGGCTGCCGCGACATCCGCTTCGCCTTGCTGCAGGGCGGCCTGGGTATCGTCATTATCCTGCCTGCTGATGGCGTTGATCTTCACCAGCTCTTTATAACGGTCGGCTTTGAGTTTCAGGGTGACCAGGGTGGCTTCGGTTTTTTGCAGCGCGGCTGCGGCACTTTGGTAACTGGCCAGGTAGGGCGCAGGCTCAATCTGGTAAAGCAGGTCGCCTGCTCTCACCAAAGCGCCTTCGGTAAAGTTACGCTGGCGGATAATACCGCTGACCTGGGGCCTGATCTCTGAAATCAGGTAGGGAGTAGTGCGGCCCGGCAGGTCTGCCACGATAGGTTGGGTAACCTGCTGCACGGTGATTACCCCGACTTCAGGTATCTTGGTATTGGGATTTTTGGATTTGTCATCAGCGGAACACCCAGCCAGCGCCAGGCATATCAGCGCCAAAGGGATAGATAAAAATATCCGAAGGGGAAATGCATGAGGTAAATATACTGGTAATGGAGCAGTGGGCGCGAAGGCGTACATGGAAACCGTTTTCAATCGTTTGTATTCAATGGTTATGTTGCTGTGACAAGATTCTAAGGTTTTTTATTACATTGAAATGTAACGATACGTATCTGAGCGTGAAATAGACGGATAAATTCAGCAGGATTCGTGGTGATGGCAACAGACATGAGGAAACCGGGCCATGGCATGGCCCGGATGGGGATTTTTTAAAGATAATAAACTGCTTTAAAGGATATGCCGTTCAAACCGCTGCAGTACATGGGCAGACATCCCTTTGGCCAGTTCTTCCTCACCAAAAAATACCGTATCGCCGACTTCTTTTTGCAAACGCTGGTATTCGTCTTCATGATGGGTGCGGATCACCACTTCAATATCTGGCTTCAACTGTTTGGCGATATCGACAATCTTGCGGATATCCATTGAATCCGGGGTGGCGATAATCAGCATGGCGGCATTGGCGATATGCGCCTGTATCAATACCATCGGGTCAGCCGCGTTCCCGGAAACCGCTGGCTGGCCTTTCTTACGCAGTTTTTCCACCAATTCACGGTTCTGCTCGGCGACCACAAACGGAATACTGGAAGCTTCCAGTGACATGGCAATGCGTTTACCCACGCGGCCATAACCCACCAATACCACCTGGCCCTCAAGGAATTTTCTTTCAGTGGTCATGGGTAATTCGCCGTAAGGGTCCATGCGCTGCGACAACCGCCGCGCCACATCAGATTTATTTACAACCCAGCTGGCAAAAGGTTTAATCGAGGCAAACACTAACGGATTAAGTGCGATTGAAATCAATGCCCCGGCCAGTACCAGGCTCATGGCGTCCTGTGACAGCAAGCCCAGCGAAACCCCCAGGCCTGCCAGAATGAATGAAAACTCACCGATTTGCGCCAGGCTGGCCGCAACGGTTAATGCGGTATTCAGCGGGTAGCGCAGCGCCAGTACGATAGCGACGGCAGCCAGCGATTTGCCGACCACAATAATGCCCACTACGGCCAGCACCTGGTAGGGTTGCTTGATCAGGATACTCGGGTCAAACAGCATCCCTACAGCAACAAAGAACAACACTGCAAACGCATCGCGGAACGGCAGGGAGTCTTCTGCCGCTCTATGGCTGTATTCTGATTCGCGCATGATCATGCCGGCGAAGAACGCCCCCAGCGCAAAGGATACGTTAAACAGTGAAGATGCAAAAAAGGCGACGCCGATCGCGACTGCAATCACGGTAAGTGTAAATAGTTCACGTGAACCTGTGCCTGCGACGTACCACAACAGCCATGGCAGTACACGCCGGCCCACCACCAGCATCACGGCGACAAAACCGGCAATTTCCAGCATGGTCATGCCTATGGTTTCCCAGATAGCACCGGCATTGGCGACCTCACCCTGACCACCTAATGCGCCTGCCAGTGCCGGCATCAGCACCAGTACCAACACCGTGATCATGTCCTCCACCACTAACCAGCCAACGGCAATTTTGCCATTCATGCTTTCGAGGATGCGTCTGGATTCCAATGCTTTCAGTAATACCACGGTACTGGCGCAGGAAAGGGATAAGCCGAACACAAGGCCATGCCCCATACTCCATCCCCAATAATGGGCGACTAACATGCCCAGCAGGGTGGCCAATGCCATTTGTACGAGTGCGCCGGGTAAGGCAATCCGTTTGACGGACATCAAATCCTGTATTGAGAAATGCAAACCGACGCCAAACATCAGCAGCATGACGCCAATCTCTGACAGTTGAGAGGCGATTTCAATATCTGCCACGAAGCCAGGTGTGGCCGGTCCGATCAATATCCCGGCAAATAAATAGCCAATCAGCGCCGGAAGTTTCAATTTTTCGGCAATCAATCCAAAAACTAGTGATAAAGCGAACGCTGCAGCGATGGTGGTAATCAGGGAAAGGTTGTGATCCATAAGGCTTGGTTTTTTCTATTGGCTAAATGTAAAGGCTTTTTTATTGGTTTGAATCATTGACCTCGCTCACTCAAAAAAGTTGAACAAGTTTTATTGGTATCAATTTAATCCGCTATTATCTTGACCCATGCCAAGGCAACTCGTCAATGTTTTACCAGACTAACTCTGGCAAATAACTTTTCAGACAGTTGCGCGTATATCTCAGGTAGGTAGCCGTTGCAGGCCATATTCACATAACTGTTCGGCTTTCTGCCAGCACTGGTTTTCCGGCAAATTGCCAAAATGCACAATGCTGAACACGCCTTCAATAATGGATTGGCAATACAGGCTGATCAGTTCAAAATCCGCATCGGGTTTCAATTCGCCCACGCTGATCGATTGTTTGAGCAAAGCATCAATCTGGGCAATACGCTTTTTTTCCCACGCATAGCGAAGTTGCAGTAATTCAGGCGAATCATCAATGCCGATATACAGAAAAAATAATACTTTCTGGATCGAGCTTGGTTCAATGTAACTGCGGATTTCCTGCAGGCAATACTGTTTCAGGTTGAGCAGCGGGCTAATGCCTGCATCTCCTTGAAAGGGCGCCACCTGGTCAATCACACGCTCAGCCATGGCGGTGGCCAATTCAAGCTTGCTTTTGTAATGGCCATACACCGCCCCGCGCGACAATTTGGCGGCTTCTGCAATGTCCGACATGGTCGTCAGCGTAAAGCCCTTGTCGTAAAAAACGGATTCCGCAGCGTCCATGATCTGATCGCGGGTTTTCTGGGCATCCTCTTTGGTTTTTCTGGCCATGGCAAATGACATGCATTAAGAAATGAATGACACCATCATAGCAAGAAATAATTAATCAGTCACGATTGATTAATTAAAAAACTGCGGATAGAATAGTAGCCATTCGCATTTGAGGCATGTGTATGTCGCTATTCCGTTCTCACTCCATTTCGCTATCACTTTCTCTGGGTCTACTATTGTTATTGGCTGCCTGCAGCAAAACTGAAGAGGCTGCCGTCGGTCCTGCTGGCGCAGCTGAAGTTGAGGTGGTGCAGGTGCAATATACAGAAATTCCGAGCGAAGTAGAGTTGCCAGGTCGTGTGGAAGCGTTCCGCATTGCCGAAGTGAGGGCGCGGGTGACTGGGATAGTCGCCAAGCGCCTTTATCAGGAAGGGCAGGTAGTCAAAGCCGGAACTACCTTGTTCGCACTGAATCCTGAACAGTTACAGGCTTCCAGGCTGGAAGCCGAAGCCGAGTTGGCCAGGACAGAGGCCAACCTGGTCAATGCCAATGATAAATTACAGCGCTACCAGGCCCTGGTCAGCGATCAGTCTGTGAGCCAGCGCGATTACCGTGCTGCGCAGGCAGAAGTGCAACTTGCAAAAGCCGAAGTGGCGGCCGCACAGGCTAAATTGAACCGCGCCAAACTTGACGTAGGCTACGCCAATGTACAGGCGCCGATTGATGGCGTGGCCCGGCGTGCGCTGGTGACTGAAGGTGCGCTGGTGGGTAAGGATGAAGCCACACATATGACCACGGTAGAGCAGGTGAATCCGGTGTATGTCAACTTCGCACAATCTTCTTCTGAAGTGTTTGCCTTGCGCAAAGCACTGCGTGATGGACAACTCAAGGGCAGCGACGGCAAGTTTAAAATCGAATTGATCCTTCCAGACGGATCAGCTTACCCAAGTGCCGGAAAACTGTCATTCTCAGATGTGTCTGTCAACCAGACCACAGACTCAGTGGTGATGCGCGCCATTTTTGAAAACCCGCAGCAAGAGTTGATGCCAGGTGCCTATGTGCGCCTGAAGATACGCCAGGCAACAAATCCGAAAGCCATTCTGATACCACGTGATGCTTTGCTGCGCGACCAGTTCTCAGCAAGAGTTTGGGTGGTGAATGCACAGCAAGTGCTTGAATCACGTGAAGTGCAAACCGGCAGCCTGTCCGGCAAACAGTGGGTGATTGAGCAGGGCTTGCAACCAGGCGAAAAGGTAGTGATCACCAATGCGGCTACACAAGTGGCGGGTACTAAAGTGACGCCGAAAGTGGTCGGCGTAAATGATAAAGACGCTAGCACAAGCGATACCGCCGAAAAAACAACGAAAGCCGCTTCATGAGCCGATTCTTTATTGATCGCCCGATATTTGCCTGGGTGATCGCGATCCTGATTGTGCTGGCAGGTGTCCTCGCCATCAAACAATTACCGATTGCGCAATATCCTGACATCGCGCCCCCGGTGGTGAATATCGCCGCGACTTATCCTGGGGCGTCAGCCAAAGTGGTAGAAGAAACCGTGACGTCGATTATCGAGCGCGAGATGAACGGTATGCCTGGCCTGATGTATGTTTCCGCGACCAGCAACGTCGGCATGGCTTCTATCAGCGTGACTTTCCGACAGGGTACTAACCCTGACCTGGCGGCGGTGGATGTGCAGAACCGACTCAAAAGCGTAGAAGTGCGTTTGCCTGAAATCGTCCGCCGTAGCGGCATTACGGTAGAAAAATCGGCAGATAGTTTCCAGCTGATCGTGTCACTGACCTCTGAAGATAACCGCTACAGTGAAATTGACCTCGGCGAGTTGTCTTCTGCCACCGTCATGCCGACACTGAAACGTGTGCAGGGTGTTGGTAAAGTGCAGTCGTTCAGCCCGGAATATGCGATGCGCATCTGGCCCGACCCGCAGAAAATGGCTGGCCTGAATGTCAGCGTGACAGAGATTTCAAATGCCTTGCGTAGCTACAATACCCGCCTGACGCTGGGCCAGGTCGGTGCCAGCGGTGTGCCTGAAGGCTCGCCGCTGAGCGTGTCGCTGGAGGCAGAAGCTACTCTCAAGACCGTGGAAGATTTCGCCAGCGTGCCTATCCGTACCCAGCCTGACGGCTCAGCGTTGCTGATCAAGGACGTAGCCCGTGTCGAAATGGGCAGCAGTGACTATACCTATAGTTCGAAAGTGAACGGCAAGAATGCCGCCGGTATGGCGATCAAGCTATCACCCGGCTCTAACGCGGTAGAAACCATCAAGCGCGTTAAGGTCGCCATGGAGCAGATGCAGCCATACTTTCCGCCGAATGTCGTGTTCCAGTTGTCTTATGACTCCTCCGCGTTTGTGTCTATTTCGATCAAGAAAGTGATCCAGACCCTGATTGAAGCGGTGGTACTGGTGTTCCTGGTCATGTACCTGTTTATGCAAAACCTGCGTGCGACGCTGATCCCGACCATCGTAGTACCTATCGCCCTAATGGGTACGTTCGCGGTGATGTACTGGCTAGGTTATTCGATCAATGTACTCACTATGTTTGGTGTCGTACTGGCGATCGGTATCCTGGTCGATGATGCGATTGTCGTGGTGGAGAATGTCGAACGCCTCATCGTTGAGGAAGGCTTGTCGGCTTATGATGCGACCGTAAAAGCCATGTCTCAGATCAGCGGCGCCGTGGTCGGCATCACCGCGGTGCTGGTATCGGTGTTTATCCCGATGGCATTTTTCAGTGGTGCGGTGGGCAATATCTACCGTCAGTTCTCACTGGCACTTTCGGTCTCGATCAGCTTCTCGGCATTTCTTGCGTTGTCGCTGACACCGGCGTTGTGCTCCACATTGCTACGCCATGAATCCGGTAATAAAGCCCGTTTCTTTGTCTGGTTTAACCAAAGCTTTAAATGCATGACCGAGCGATATACCAGGCTGACCGGAGGTTTGCTTAATAAGCCATTGCGCTGGCTGGTCATATTCGCACTGATAGTCACGCTGGTAGGCTGGCTATTCATGCGGTTGCCAGGCGCTTTCCTGCCGGAAGAAGATCAGGGTAACTTTATGGTCATGGTGTCATTGCCACAGGGCGCCACCCTGGCGGAAACTGCACAAGTGCTTGGCGATATGAGCAGTTATATCCAGAAAAACGAACCGGTGGATATTATTTTTGAAGTCAGCGGTTTTAGCTTTTACGGTACCAGTACCAATAGCGGCATGCTGTTTATCACGCTCAAAGACTGGACCGAACGTCCTGAGGCAGAGCAGCAGGTATCGGCGATTGTGAATCGCGTTAACCAGCACTTTTATGGTCGTCCGAATTTAACTATTTTTGCCATGAATGCGCCACCGTTGCCTGAATTGGGTAGCGTAGGCGGATTTGACCTCAAGCTGGTGGACCGGGCGAGTGTCGGCATAGACACGCTGATGAAAGCGCGTGACCAGTTGATTGCCGAGTCGGCCAAACATCCTGAACTGGCCAATGTGTTGTTCGCCGGCCTCTACGATACCCCGGTTGTGAATATGCATCTGAATCGCAGCAAGGCCAATGCGCTGGGTGTTTCTGTGGATGAGATCAATGACACCCTGGCGACCCTGCTCGGTTCGAATTACCTGGGCGATTTTGTCTACGGCAACCAGGTGCGCAGGGTGCTGATACAGGCAGATGGCAAGCAGCGCCAGACGCTGGAAGATATCAGGAAGATCCGCCTGAAAGCGTCAGATGGCAGCCTGGTGCCATTGTCTTCGATCATGACGCTGGATTGGGCCATGGGCACGCCGCAACGCACACGCTTTAATGGTTTCCCTTCATTTAATATCAATGGTGGACCAGCGCCTGGCTACAGCAGCGGCGACGCCATGAAAAAAATCGAAGCAGTCGTGCAGGGGTTGGGTAAAGGCATCGGTTTTGAATGGGCCGGCCAATCGCTGGAAGAAAAGCAATCCGGCAGCCAGGCTGCTTTGTTGTTTGGCTTGTCTATCCTGGTGGTGTTCCTGGTACTGGCCGCATTGTATGAAAGCTGGGCGATTCCATTCGCCGTGATGCTGGTAGTGCCATTGGGCGTGCTAGGCGCCGTATTAGGTGTGACCATCCGTGGATTGCCGAATGATATTTATTTCAAAGTGGGCCTGATCGCTACCATAGGCCTGTCTGCCAAAAACGCCATCCTGATTGTAGAATTTGCGCGTGAGCACGTGCTGCAAGGCATGCCCTTGATAGAAGCCAGCCTGCTGGCAGCCAAAGAACGTTTGCGCCCGATTGTCATGACGTCACTGGCCTTCGGTGTCGGTGTCATCCCGCTCGCGTTCTCTACTGGCGCTGCTTCCGGTGCCCAGGTGGCGATCGGTACCAGTGTGTTAGGCGGCATTATCACCGCGACCTTGCTGGCGATCTTTTTTGTACCGTTATTTTTTATTGTGGTGGGGCGCTGGATGCGCAAACCAGCATCCACACAAAGGATGTCCCATGAAGTGTAGCCGTATTCAGGCCAAATTAGCCATCATGGTCACGCTGGCATTCGCCGTCAGCAGTTGCTCGCTGGTGCCTGAGTATTTCAGGCCTGCCGCACCGGTTCCTGAAGCTTATCCTGGCCAACCAGCCAGTGAATCAGTGACTGAAGCACCGCCGCTGACCTGGCAAAGCTATTTCCCGGATGCAGATTTGCAGAAGCTGATACAGGTTGGCCTTGAACATAACCGTGACCTGAAAACAGCAGTGCTGCGCATGGATGAAGCCAAGGCGACCTATGGCGTGCAGAAGGCAGACCGCTTGCCAACTATACAAGGCAACATCGGTTATGATCGTAGCCGCACGGTGTTCAGCTCCAGTCAGGCATTTGAAGCCGAGCTGTTCCGGGCTGGAGTCGGCATCACGGATTACGAGATTGATATTTTTGGCCGCGTCAAAAGTTTGTCCCAGTCGGCGCTCGAACAATACCTGTCTGTTGCTGAGAACCGCCAGGTGATACAGGCAACACTGGTTACTGAAATCGCCACCCAATATGTCAACCTGCTGGCCATACATGCACAGCTAAAACTGGCACAGCAAACCCTGGAGGACAGGAAACAGACCCTGCAGCGCACTCAGCGCCGTTTTGAGGCTGGCATAGACCAGATACTCGATGTCAAAGCTGCCCAAATCCAGGTCGAGCAGGTACAAGCACAATATGCACAGTGGCAACGCCAGCTGGAAACAACAAAAAATGCGCTGTATTTATTACTCGGTGAACCTACACAGCGCACGGCGTTGACAGTGAAACCACTGGAAGATCTAAAACTTGGCACAACCACTATTGGATTACCTTCAACCCTACTCACCAGAAGAGCCGATATCCGCGCTGCCGAGCATCAGCTGAAAGCTGCCAATGCCAATATTGGCGCAGCGAGAGCCGCCTTTTACCCGCGCTTGCAACTTACCACCAATGTCGGCCTGGTCAACTCAGACTTTTCCAAACTGTTTACCCAGACCGGCAGTAATTACTGGGCTTTCAGCCCACAGCTGGTGATCCCGATTTTTAACTACGGCAGAAATAAAGCCAATCTCAACCTGGCAGAAACGCGCCAGCATATAGAAATTGTCAATTACGAAAAAACCATACAAACCGCTTTTAAAGAGGTGATGGACGTACTGTCAACCCGCACTGCCATCGCAGAAGAAGCCGCTGCCAGAACGCGATTAAGTGAACTGGAAAGCAGCCGCTTGCAACTGGTGAAACGCAAACTCGATCAAGGTCTGGTCAATTATCTGGAACTGCTGGATGCCCAGCGTAGTGTGTTGGATGCACAAGCACAAGCACTGCAAATCAAACAGCAGGCGTTGCAGAACCAGGTAAGCCTGTACAAGGCGCTTGGGGGCAATTGAAAACTGGAATATCACCGAATCGAACAACTTGCCTAAAGTGTTGAATTTACAAAAATTTTCACCTTGAATTCACGCCCGAAAGCACAAGCTAATTGCATATTTTGTATGTAAATGTAATAGTCAATTCACTACTAAAATAAGATGAAAATGTTTCAGGGGCGATATCCCGGTTTTAAGCGTTTTTTGAAGTGATTATTTTTTAATTGAGGAGACCCACATGAAACAACTTAGTAAATTTGCAGTTGCCTTAAGTTTGGCATTCGGATGCACACAAGCCTTTGCTGCGGCATCAATTTT